>NZ_JAHKRO010000132.1 GCF_019396325.1 Nonomuraea ceibae | reverse complement strand
GGGACCGCCGCCGCCTCGGCCCGTACGCCGTCGAGCCTCGCGGCGG
This sequence comes from Nonomuraea ceibae, assembly GCF_019396325.1. Lineage (GTDB taxonomy): Bacteria > Actinomycetota > Actinomycetes > Streptosporangiales > Streptosporangiaceae > Nonomuraea > Nonomuraea ceibae. The sequence goes on along the minus strand of NZ_JAHKRO010000132.1, from coordinate 22,471 downwards.
CCTCGGCGACCCGGGCGGGCAGCTCCGCCTCGGCGGCGGCCACCTCGGCCTCCCGCTCGGCCAGGTCGTCGAGCTCCGCCGCCGCGCGGGCCAGCTTGCCGTCGACCTCGATCAGGTCGGCGGCGGCATCCCGTACGGCCTCCACGGCGGGGATCCGGGCGGCGTCGGCGCGGGCGCGGGCGAGCTGCGTCTCGGCCTGCTGAAGGAGGTGCGGCAGCTCGGCCAGGCGGGCGGTGGTGGCCTCGTCGTCGCGTTCGAGGGTGGCCAGCTCGGTTTCGACCCTGCCCAGGTCACGGCGTACGACCAGCAGGCGGGCCTCTTCGGTGAGCAGCTCCGACAGGCGGGCGCTCTCGGCCCGCCGCTGCCTCTCCAGCCCGGCAAGCCACTCGACCTGCGGCCCGGCGACAGCATGGCTGCCCGCAGCGGGGGTTGCGCTCGGGGGTGGGAGGAGCGGGTGGGCGCGGGTCAGGGCGTCGGCGGCCAGGGTGGCGGCCTTGGTGGCGGCCTCCGCGCGGTGCCGGGCGGCGGTGATCAGGGGGACGACGCGGTCGGCGCGGGCGGCGTCGTCGAGGATCGCCTGGAGCTCGGCGCGTTCCTCGGCGCGTTCGTCCAGGGTGCGGCGCAGGGTGAGGGCTTCGGCGTGGCGGCGTTGCCGGGCGGCGAGGGCGGACGCCTCCTCGAAGCGCGCGCCCGCGGAACGCCATGCCCGTTCGGCCTCGGCGTGCCGTTCGGCGGTGGTCAGCACGGCGGCCTGGGCGGCGGCCAGCAGCGCCCCGGCCCACTCGACCGGATCGTCCTCGGGTCCGGGCAGCGCCGTCTCCCGGCCCGCGTCCTCCGGGGACGCCCCGGAGTGGCCGCCGGTGGAGGAGGCGAGCTGGGCCGCATGGTCCTCGGTGGACGGCGAGGGGAGGGCCAGGTCGGTGGCGGCCTCGGCGAGGCGTTGGACGGCGTAGTCGACCTGCTGGCGCAGGTCCTGCTGGTCGCGCCAGGCGCGTTTGCGGTGGTCGGCCAGCCAGGTCTCGGCCTGGGTGAAAGTCTTGACGGTGAAGAGGCGGCCGAGGAGCTTGTGGCGGTCGTCGCCGGAGGCACGCAGGAAGCGGGCGAAGTCGCCCTGCGGCAGCATGGCCACCTGGCAGAACTGGTCGGCGTTCATGCCGAGCAGCCCGCCGACGAGGTCGCCGGCCTCGTCGGCGCGGGTGGTGAGGCCGTGCCAGGCGGCGCCGGTGCGTTCCTCGACGATGACCTTGGCCTTCTCCTCGGTGTGGCCGGTGCCGCGCAGTTTGGGGCGCTGCCAGGAGGGCGAGCGCCGGATGCGCAGGAGGCGGCCGCGGAGCGTGACCTCCAGGGTGACCGAGGGCCCGGTGCCGGCGGGGGCGTGGTCGCAGCGGAGGCTGCGGGCGCTGTTGCGCTGGCCGGGGACCTGCCCGTAGAGGGCGAAGCAGAGCGCGTCGAGGACGGTGGTCTTGCCCGCGCCCGTGGGCCCGTGGATGAGGAAGAGGCCGGACTCCGCGAGGGAGTCGAAGTCGACGGTCTCGGACCCGGGGAAGGAGCCGAACGCCGTCAGCGAGAGCCGGTGCGGCCGCATCTACGCCATCGTCTCCTTTGCCCGGGATGCCTCGATCGCCTGTCTTAGCAGCTGTTCCTCGTCGGGTGCGGCAGGCTCGCCGCGTACTTCCCTGACGAAGTCGAGCGCGACCTCCGCCTCGGGCCGGCCGCTGAGGCGCACGGGGGCGGGGGCGGCGCGGTCGCCTTCGGGGTCGAAGGACAGGGCGAGCGTGTGGGGGAAGCGGGCGCGCAGCCGGTCCATGGCGGAGCGGGGACGTACGGGGTCGGTGAGGACGACCTGCAGCCAGTGGTCCTCGCGGTCGGCGTGACGCGGGGAGGTGAGCAGGTCGTCGAGGCGCCCGCGCAGCACGGCGACGGGCCGGGGCACGGGGGCGGGCACGAAGTCGGCGCCGGTGAAGCCGCCGTCCTCGAACGTGACCAGCCACATGCCCTTGACCTGGCCGGCCTCGGAGAAGGAGTAGGCGATAGGGGAGCCGGAGTAGCGGACCGTCTCCGACATGCGCTGGCGGCCGTGCAGGTGGCCGAGCGCGACATAGCCGACGCCGTCGAACGCGGTGAGCGGCACGTGCGCGACGCCGCCCACGCTGATGTCGCGCTCGCTGTCGCTGGCCTGCCCGCCGGTGACGAAGGCGTGGGCGAGGACGACGGAGTGGCGGCGGCGGGCGGCGTCGGCGCGCACCCGGTCCATGGCGTGGGTGATCGCGGCGGTGTGGCCGCGCGAGGCCAGCTCCCACGGCCCGCGCACCAGCTCGGGCTCCAGGTAGGGGATGCCGTAGAAGGCCACGTCGCCGACGATGACCGGCTCCCAGGCCCGGTCGGGGTCGGTGCGCAGGTGGACGCCCGAGGCGTCGAACAGCGAGGCGCCGAACCCGAGCCGCCGCGCCGAGTCGTGGTTGCCGCTGATGAGGATCGTCCTGGCCCCGGCGTCGCGCAGCCGGCCGAGCGCCTCGTTGCACAGCGACACGGCGTCGACGGGCGGCAGCGCCCGGTCGTAGACGTCGCCCGCGACGGCGACCACGTCGACCTCCTCGGCGCGCACCGTCTCGACCAGGTGGTCGACGAACACCGCCTGCCCGGACAGCAGGCTCTCGCGGTGGAACGAGCGCCCCAGGTGCCAGTCGGAGGTGTGCAGGATCCGCATTCCCAGGAAGCTAACAGGCCCCACCGACACATGTGGCCACACCGGCTGGGAGTAGGCTGGAAGATCAGCGGGCAAACCAACGCACATGGGGAGGCCGATGCGGACTGGCCGTGGCACTTTGAGCGTTGCCGCCGGTCTGTTACTGGTGGCTCTCGCGTCGGTGGGTTACGTGTTGCCTCCCGCGTTCGACCCGCCGCCGCTCAAGGTCGATGCCGCTTTACAGGCGCTGCCGCCGCAGCCCCAGGGGGAGCTGCGCCACGTGAACGCGTCCTCGCTCTACGGCGAGGAGCAGATCGCGGTCCCGGCGGAGGGGCAGACGCTGGAGGGCACCGTACGGGCGCCGCTGACGCCGGGGCGTTATCCGGCGCTGGTGTTCGTGTCGGGGTCGGGCAACGGGTCGCGGACGGAGTTCGAGCCGCAGGCGGAGTTCCTGTCGATGGCGGGCGTGGTGACGCTGGCGTTCGACAAGCGCTCGGTCGGCTACAACTTCCGTGACCGCGACTTCGGGCTGCTGGCCGACGACGTGTTGCGCATGGTGGAGTATCTGAAGACCCGCCCCGACGTCGATCCGGCGCGGATCGGCATCTGGGGCGTCAGCGAGGGCGGCTGGGTGGTGCCGATCGCCGCCGCCAAGAGCGACAGCGTCGGGTTCGTGATCCTGGTGTCGTCGCCGAACGTCTCCCCCCTCCGGCAGGTCGCCTGGGCGCTCAACGAGCAGCTGCTGCGGCTGCGCGCGCCGATCGGCGTACGCGACCTGCTGACCCGGGCGATGGGCGTGGTCGGCTTCGACTTCCTGCGCTACGACGCCCAGCCCGCGCTCAACGGCATCACCCAGCCGGTGCTGGCCTTCTACGGCACCACGGACCCGTCGATCCCGTTCGTGGAGTCCACCAACGCGCTCATGCGGGCCATGAAGGCGGCGGGCAACGAGAAGTACACGATCCGCTTCATGGACCGGGGCGACCACGCCATGCGGATCAACGGCGGCGAGTTCACCGCCGGCTACCTGGAGACGATGGCCAACTGGATCCTCGGCCTGCCGGGCACGGCGGTCCCGGCGGTGCACGTGGCGGGCGCGACGCCGGTGCAGCGGTTCGAGGCGAGCGACGTGCCGGCGGCTCCGTGGTACGCGGGCGGCACCATGCTGGGGCTGACGATCTGCCTGGCGGCCGTCGGGTACGTGGCCGGGCCGGTCGCGGCGATGGTGGTGCGGCTGCGCGGCCGTCACCACACGCCGGAGGTGAACGCCCGGCTGTGGCCGCCGATCCGGCGCAGGCTGGCCAAGATGGTGTGGACCGGGGTCGGGCTGCTGGTGTCGGTGGTGGCGTTCATCATGCTGCTGGTGCTGTTCTCGATCAACCAGGCCGGGGCGTGGCCGGCGGTGCTGGCCGGCTGGCTGGTGGTGCGGGTGCTGGCCGTGCTCATGCTCGTCCAGGAGGTCACGGCTGTGGCGGCGGTGGTGTCGGGGCTGCGCGAGGGCATGCGGCCGAGCCGCTGGCAGCACGTGGCGATCGCGGGCGTGCTGGGCGGCACCGGCCTGCTGCTGGTCGCCGCCGCCTACTACGGCCTGTTCTCGTTCCCCTGGTGAGCATCCCCCTGGTGGACGTAGGCGGTCATCCAGCGGTCGATCTCGGCGAAGACCTGCTTGCGTACGGGCTCGGCCGACAGCACCAGGTCGTGGATGCCGCCGTCGAAGCGGACGCAGGTGACGTGCGGGCCGAGCGCGGTGGACCAGCGGGCGATCTGCCGGGGGTCGAGGACCACGTCGGCCGACTGCGCCTCCGGCACGAAGTCCCGTACGCGCAGTCCTGAGGCGGCGGCCAGGACGAGGACGGGCACGTCGATGCCCAGGCCGGCGTGCAGCCGCCGCTGGGCGCGCCGGATGGCGGCGAGCCAGGTGGCGTGCACGTGGAAGCCGCCGAGCGGTTTGAGGTCCAGGTCGTAGTCCCATTCGCCGTGGTGGTCGCGGTGCAGGGAGTGGCCGTAGACGCTGCTGGAGCCGAGCGGCAGCGGCCGGGTGACGTAGGACAGCGGGGTCTTGAGCAGGTCGGCGGCCAGCCGGACGGGGGCCGGGACGTTGAGGTCGAAGAACGGGCTGTTGAGCACGAGGCCCTGCACGAGGCCGCGGCCTCGGACGCGATCGGCCCACAGGGGGACGATGAGGCCGCCGGTGGAGTGGGCGTTGATCGTGAGCTCGTCGTGGTCCTGCCGGATGATCCGGACGGCCTCGTCGAGCTCGGGGAAGTATTCGGTGACGCTCCTGATGAGCCCCCTGGTCTGGTGCGGCAGCAGCGACCTGCCGTACTTGCGCAGGTCGAGGGCGTAGAAGTCGACGCCGCGGGTGACGTAGTGGTCGGCCAGGTGGTCCTGGAAGAAGTAGTCGGTGAAGCCGTGCACGTAGAGGACCGCCCTGCGGGAGGACTCGGCGCGCCGGCACAGCAGCGTCGCGACGACCTCGCCCTCGTAGTCGGGCGGGAGCTGCAGGACGGTGGTCTTGTACATGGCAGACAGCCTAGAGATCGCCGGGCCAGGAGGGCAGGCCCGGGGGCAGGTCGCGGCTGACCTTCATGGGGAAGTCGGCGGGCCGTTTCTCCAGGAACGCGGTGACGCCCTCGACGGCGTCGGCCGACGGGCCGAGCTCGGCCATCAGGCGGGAGTCGGCGGCGTGCGCCTCCCACGGGGAGGCGGCCGAGAGGCCGGACCACATCAGGCGGCGGACGGCGGCGACGGAGACGGCGGAGGTGTGGTCGGCGATCTCGCGGGCGAGGGCGTGGGCGGCGGGCAGCAGGTCGCCGGGGGCGAGGACGCGGGAGACGAGCCGGCCGCGCAGCGCCTCGTCGGCGTCGAAGACGCGGCCGGTGGCGGCCCACTCCATGGCCTGGGCGATGCCGGCGATCCTGGGCAGGAACCAGCTGGAGGCGGCCTCGGGCACGATGCCGCGGCGGGCGAAGACGAAGCCGAACCGCGCGGACGTGGAGGCGAGGCGCACGTCCATGGGGAGGGTCATCGTGACGCCGACGCCGACGGCGGGGCCGTTGATCGCGGCGATGACGGGCTTGAGCGAGCTCGCGATCCGCAGCGCGACGGTGCCGCCGCCGTCGCGCGGGTGGCCGTCGACGAGCTCCGGCGTGTCCTTGACGTGGCCGAACGTGCCGCCGCCCGAGCCGAGGTCGGCCCCGGCGCAGAAGGCGCGGCCGGCGCCGGTGACGACGACGGCGCGCACCTCGTCGTCGGCGTCGGCGCGGTCGAACGCCTCGATCAACTCACCGCGCATGGTCAAGGTGAACGCGTTGAGCCGTTCGGGGCGATTCAATGTGACTGTCGCGATCCGGTCCGCCACCTCGTACTCGATCTCAGAGAACGCCATGGACCGAATCTTATTCGGTCGTAGAAGTTCACTCATTCATAAACGTAGATTTCGTATTTTGTCCGTAGGCTGCCGCCTCGATTCGGCCTACGGCGAGGCCGTCGGGGAAGCGGGGATGGTGTGGTCCAGGGAAGGATTCGGGTGGGTGCCGTCAAGGTTCTCGGGTGGCTGGCGCTGGCCGCGCTGGCCCCGGGCGCCGCGCACCTGCGCGCGGGGTGGCGCAGGACGGGCCTGGTGCTGCTCAGCTGCTACGCGGCGCTGCTGCTGGCCCTGCTGTGGGTGGTGCTGACCTCCGGCGGCCTGGCCGGGCTGGCGGGCACGCTCGTCGACGACGCCTCGATCACCGTGGCCGCGGCCGGCTCCGCGGTGCTGGGCGTCGCGTGGTTCGCGATGATGGTGCACTCGTTCGTGGTGCTGCGGCCGGGCACGCTGCGCCAGAGCGAGCAGATCGTCACCGGCACCGTCGCCGGCCTGCTGGCCGTGGCGGTGATCGTGCCGTTCGGCGCGACCGCGCAGTACGCCTGGACCTCCCGCGACCTGATCAACAGCATCTTCAAGAACCCCACCTCCGACCCCCGGGCGCAGGGCGAGCCGGTGCGCCCTGAGGACCCGTGGGCGGGCCGGGAGCGGGTCAACATCCTGCTGCTGGGCGGCGACGCCGACGACCACCGGCCGGGCGTGCGCACCGACAGCATGAACCTGGCCAGCGTCGACGTGGCCACCGGCAACACGGTGCTGATCAGCCTGCCGCGCAACCTGGAGGACGTGCGGTTCAAGCCGGGCACGCCGATGGCCGAGCGCTTCCCCGACGGCTTCCGGCTGCCCGCCGATCCCGGCGGCGGCCGCAGCGACCTGCTCAACAGCGTGTGGGAGTACTCCGACGCGCACCCGGAGATCTTCGGCGGCAGGAAGCACCAGGGCGCCCGGGTGCTGATGGAGACCATCGGCTACACGCTCGGGCTGGAGGTCGACTGGTACGCGCTGGTCAACATGTGGGGGTTCGCCCGGCTGATCGACGCGATCGGCGGCGTCACGCTCACCGTCGAGCAGGACGTGGTGTTCGGCCGCTACAACGAGGGCCTGGTCAAGGCGGGCACGCGCAGGCTGAAGGGCGCCGACGCGATGTGGTACGCCCGCTCGCGCACCAACAGCGACGACTACACGCGGATGCGCCGCCAGCGCTGCGTGCTGGGGGCCCTGCTCGACCAGGCCGACCCGGCGACCGTGCTGAGCCGGTTCAACCAGGTCGCGGCGGCGACCAAGGAGCTGATCCAGACCGACATCCCGCGTGACATGCTCACGCACCTGGTGCCGCTGGCGATGAAGGTGCAGCAGGCCGAGGTGACGAGCATCCAGTTCGTGCCGCCGCTGATCCACACCGGCAACCCCGACTGGGACAAGATCCGCGCCCTGACGCGCAAGGAGATCCGCGAATCCAGCGGCGCCGCCCCGGTCGTGGCCTCGGCGACGCCCTCCCCCACCAGGACGAAGAAGCGCGACCCGGCCCGGGCTCAGCAGGACGAGGACCCGGCCAGGGCGCTCACGGACGGGTGCGGGAAGGTGTGACGATCCGCCCCACCGGCACGCCGCCGCCGAGCACGTCCACGCTCTCGAACGCGGCGGCGCCCGTCACGTCGCAGCCCATCCGGCGCAGCACGTCCAGGGCGATGACGGTGGTGGCGCGCGGGCTGCCGTCGATGACCTTGACCGCCGCCGCGTGACCGGAGCCGAGCGCCACGACCAGCACGCCCTCCGCGCCGCCCTTGACCAGCGCGCCGGGCAGGGCGCGCATGAGCTCGGTGTTCTGGTGGCCGGTGCCGCCGACGTACTCGGGGTGCTCGCGCATCGCGTCGGCGACCTGGCGCGGGGCGCTGCCGGGTGCGGCGCGCACCAGCGCCTGCACGGCGCGGGCGAGCCCGGTCAGCGACAGCCCGAACAGCGGCGCGCCGCAGCCGTCCACGGCGACGTGCGCGGCCTTCTCCCCCGACAGCTCCTCGGTGACCGCGCGGACCGCCTGCTGGAGCGGGTGGCCGGGCGCCAGGTAGGAGGCGGTGTCCCAGCCGTTGGCGACGCAGGCGGCCAGCATGGCGGCGTGCTTGCCGGAGCAGTTCATCCGCTCGCGTGACGGCGTGGCGCCCGCCCGGACGAGCGCGTGCAGCGTGGCCTCGTCCTCGGGCCAGGACGCCGGGCAGGCCAGCGCGCCGAAGCCGAGCCCGTACGCGGAAAGCAGCTCGCCGACGAGCCGGACGTGGAAGTCCTCGCCGGTGTGGCTGCCGGCCGCGATCGCCAGGCTCGGCCCGGCCAGCGCCGCCCCGGCGGTCAGGCAAGCCAGCGCCTGGAACGGCTTGGCGGACGAGCGCGGCAGCACCGGCGCCTCCACCGGGCCGAGCGCCACCTCGGCGCGGCCCGACGGGTCCAGCCCGACGGCGCCGCCGTAGTGGACGCTCTCGGTGAAGCCGGAGCGTACGACCTCGGCGAGGACGGCGAGTTCAGGCACGGGCGAGTCTCCTCTTCGGTACGGCGAGCCGCTGGCGGGCCTCCAGCGTGCGGGCCAGCTTGGACAGCGACAGGTTGACCAGCAGGTAGATGAGGGCGACGACCAGGTACGTCTGGATCAGCAGCCCGTTGTACGCGGCCAGCACCTTGCCGCTGTAGAGCAGCTCGGCGTAGCTGACGACGAAGCCCAGGGAGGTGTCCTTGAGCAGGCCGACCGACTGGCTCACGATGGACGGCAGCACGCGCCGGGCGGCCTGCGGCAGCACGACCAGGCGCATCGTCTGGAAGCGGGTGAGGCCGACGGCCAGGCCCGCCTCGGTCTGGCCGCGTTCGACCGACAGGATGCCGGCACGGAAGATCTCGGCGAAGGCCGCCGCGTTCGACACCGCCAGCGGCACCACCAGTTTCCAGAACAGCGGCAGGTCCAGCCCGTACCGGGGCAGCGCGAACAGCACCACGTACACCAGCAGCAGCGCCGGGATCGTCCTGACCACCTCGACGTAGGCGGCGGCGGGCAGCCGCACCCAGCGCCGGTGCGACAGCCGGCCGAGCGCGAGCATGATCCCGGCCGCCATGGCGAGCGCGGCGGTGACGACGGCGGCCAGCGCCGTGGACCACAGCCCGTCGAGCAGGTAGCGCCACATGGGCCAGGTCGCGTACGGCTGCCAGCGGGCGGCCTCGAGCTGCCCGTTGGCGGCGAACTGCCGCACGGCCAGGGCGGCGAGCGCGATCGCGGCGAGGGCGCCGAGGACGGTGGCGACGCGGATGCGGCGGCGGGCCCGTGGACCGGGCTCGTCGAAGAGCGCCGTGCTGCTCATCGGAGGATCACCAGCCTGCGTTCGAGCCGCCCGGTGACGAATCCGGCGCAGGCGGCGATCAGCGCGTAGGCGAGCCCCGCGCCGACGAAGATCGGGATGGGCTGGGCCTCGGTCAGGTTGACCCGGTTGGCCGCGGCGGTCAGGTCGACCACGCCCACGGCGGCGGCCAGCGAGGTGTTCATCGCGGTGGCGATGAAGATGTTGCCGATCGGCTGCACGACCGTGCGGAGCGCCTGCGGCAGGATGACGTGCCGCAGCGACTGGGAGAACGTCAGCCCGATCGCCCGCGCCGCCTCGCCCTGCCCCTTGGACACGGCGTTCACGCCGGAGCGCAGCGCCTCGGCGAGGTAGGCGGCCTCGTACACGGCGATGACCACGATGGCCGTGGTCAGCAGGCCGGCCTGGATGCCGATCTCGGGCAGGCCGAACACCGCCAGCACGAGCAGCACCAGCAGCGGCAGGTTCTGGAACGCCTCCACGTACGCGGTGCCGATCGCGCGCAGCACGCGCACCGGGCTCACCCGCAGCGCGGTGACGAGCACGGCGAGCACCGCCGCGCCCGCGAAGGACGCGGCGGTGAGCTGCAACGTCACGATCAGGCCCCGCCACAGCTCGGGCAGGTGATCGAACAGGACGGACATCAGGACCCCGGCACGGAGCCGATCTGGGGCGGCGCGGGCGCGTCGCCGGTGACGACGGTGCCGATGGAGTTCTTCCAGATCCGCTGCCAGACCCCGGCGTCCTGGCTCTTCTTCAGCCACGTGTTGAGGAACTTCTTGAAGTCCTCGTCCCCGTGCTTGAGCCCGATCCCGTACGGGTCCGCGGTGAACGGCTTGGTGACGATCTCGATCGACGGGTCCTTCTGCGCGTTGGCCACCAGCAGGGTCTCGTCCTGCACGTAGGCGACGCCGCGGTCCTGCTTGAGCGCCTGCATGCACTCGGGGTCGCTGCCGAACGTGATGATCTCGGCCTGCGGGGCCAGCTTCTTGATCGCGGGGATGGCCGGGGTGTTGGCGCCCGCCAGCACCTTCTTGCCGTTCAGGTCCTCCGGCTTGGTGATGCCGGTGGTGCCCTTCTTCACCGCGATGGTCAGGCCCGAGGTGTAGTACGGCCCGGCGAAGGAGACCTGCTCGGCCCGCTCCGGCGTGATCGTGTACGTCTGGAACACGACGTCCACGGTGCCGTTGGCGAGCAGCGCCTCCCGGGTCTCCGACGCCGAGTTGACGATCTTCACCTTGGGCTCGCCGATGATGTACGTGGCCAGCGCCTTGCCCAGGTCCGCGTCGAAGCCCTCGATCTCGCCGGTGACCGGGTTCTGCTGCGAGAGCAGCGGCGCGTCCAGCGATCCGCCGACGATGAGCTCGCCGCGCTTCTTGATCTTCTCCATCGTGGAGCCGGGCAGGATGTCGGCCGCGGCGGCCACGGGCGCGCCGGCCAGCACGTCGGCCTTCTTCGACGCCCCCGGCACCGCGGGGCTGCTCGCCTCTCCGCAGGCGGCGAGTCCTAACACGGCCACGGCGAGCGCGGCGACCATCCTCTTCATGTCCAACTCACTTCCTATCTTCGTTCGATATCGAAGACAACGCGGACGCTAGTGGTCTTTTTCGGAGCAAGTCAAGCGATTGTCGAACTTATGGGACACGTGATATTCATCTGCTCATGGATCAGCGGCTGCCCGTACACGGGGCGCAGGGCGACCTGCTGAGGCTCGTCGCCTTCGGCGAGGCCGAGTCGCGCGCCGACCTGGCCCGGTTATCAGGGCTGGCCGCCTCCAGCGTGTCGCTGCGGGTGGAGGAGCTGATCGAGGCGGGACTGCTCGCCGAGGAGGGCTCCGGCCCCTCACGCGGCGGGCGGCGGCCCCGGCGGCTGCGCCTGTCCCCCGGCGCGGGCGTGCTCGCCGTCGCCGACCTCGGCGCCCACCACGCCCGGCTCGGCCTGCTCGACCTGAGCGGCGTGCCGTTCGTCGTCGAGGAACGGCCCTGCGAGATCGCCAAAGGCCCCGGGCACACGCTCGGCTGGCTGGCCGACGCCTTCGACGACCTGCTCGCCGCGCACGTGCCCGCCACCGTGCCGCTGCGCGGCGTCGGCACCGGCATCCCCGGCCCCGTCGACCCCGCCACCAGCCGCGTCGTCAACCCTTCCCGCATGCCCGGCTGGAACGACTACCCCGTCGCCGAGAGCCTGGCCGCCCGCTACGACCTGCCGATCCTGGTGGAGAACGACGCCAACCTCATGGCCGTCGGCGAGGCCCGCTCCTGGCCGGGCAGCGAGAACCTGATGGTGCTCAAGGCCGGGACCGGCATCGGCTGCGGCATGATCGTCAACGGCCGCCTGCACCGGGGCCGGGGCGCGGCCGGCGACATCAGCCACGTCCCCGTCCGCTCGGCCGCCACCGTCGTGTGCGCCTGCGGGCACGCCGACTGCCTGGAGGTGCACGCCAGCGGCGCCGCCCTGGCCGGGGCGCTGGCCGCCGCCGGGATCGAGGTCGAGCGCACCGCCGACATCGTGGCGCTGGTCAACGACGCCGTCCCGGAGGCCACCAGCCTGGTGCGCGGCGCCGGGCGGCGCATCGGCGAGGTGCTGACCGCGCTGGTGAACTTCTTCAATCCGGACGTGGTCGCCGTCGGCGGCAGCCTCTCGGCCGCCGAGCCGCTGGTCACCTCGATCCGGGCCACGGTCTACGAGCGGTGCCTGCCGCTGGCCACCCGCGACCTGGAGATCGCCCCCGCCCGCGCCGGCCGCGACGCCGCCCTGCTCGGCGCGGGCGCCCTCCTGCTGGACGCCGCCCTGTCAGGCTGAACCGGCAGCGGTCAGGCGTGGAAGTAGTCCTTGGCCAGGCGTCGCACCCGGGTCTCGTCGACCGCGTGGCCGAGGCCCGGCTGGGTGAACGGGACCGCGATCACGCCGGCGTTGGCGCCGACGATCGGCTCGACGATCTGGTTGTTGCGCGGCGGCTGCGTCACGTCGCACGGCAGCGTGCAGCCGGGCAGAGCGGCGACGGCGACCGTGGCGGCGCGCGACGGACCGGCGCCCTCGCCTCCGGTGCACTGGATGTCCCAGCCCGCCGCCGACGCGCGGTCGTGGGCGCGGCGCGCCTCGCTCAGCGACGGGAACGCCGAGGGCCGCAGCAGCAGCACCTTGGCGGCCCGGACCGTCAGGTAGTCGTCCAGGTCGGCGGTGGTGCGCAGCTCGACCGCCACCGAAGCGGTCACCTGGTCCTGGAGCGCGGCGTGGGCGAAGACGTCGGTGGCCGCGAACGGCCGCTCGATGACCTCGATCCCGTACGAGTCGAGCGCCACGAGCTGGGCGTCGTCGGTGTAGGAGCCGGCGCAGTCGACGGCCAGCGTGAGCGCCGGATAGGCGGCGCGCACAGCGCGGACGGGCTCGACGTCCCAGCCGGGCCGCACGTCGAGCGTGACGTGCCCGTAGCCCGCGCACACCTGCTGGTTGACCCGGGTGACCAGGCTCTCCAGGGAGGCGTCGGGCGTGAGCCGGACCGTGGCCATCAGCGAGGTGCGGGTGCCGCCGATGGCGTCCGCCAGCGGCACGCCCCGCATCCGGGTCCACAGGTCCCAGCAGGCCAGGTCCACGGCCGGATCGTCGCCGGGGACGCTGTCGGGATGCTCCCAGTCGACGCCCACGAGCTCGGCGCCGAGCGTCTCCTCCAGGCGGGACCAGGCTTTCGGGGCGGGACTCACGGCCTCACCCCAGCCGATCATGCCGCCGTGATCCGTGAGCTTCACCAGGAGGCTCTCCGTGCGCCTGCCGAACGGCAGGACCACACGGAACACCTCAAGCTCGCGCACTCGCGGCATGTACCCCCCTTTATGACGCGGTCCCCTCCAGTGTGCCCGCCCCGGCAGGCTGGGCAAAACGCGGGGCCAGGATCGCGGCCAGGAGGGCGAGCGCGACGGTGAAGCCCAGTCCGACAAGGTACGCCTCTCCGGCCGCGGTGAACAGGGCGCCGGTGACCGCGACGGCGACGACGGTGAACACCGATTCGCCGACGCCGAGCGCCGCGCTGTTCTGGCCTTCCTCGCCGGTCCTGGACATCTCCAGCACCATCACGGACACCGTCGGGTGCAGGGCGCCGATGCCGAGCCCGGCGACGGCCATGGCCACGTACGCCAGGGCGATGGGGACCGCGTCCACGAGCACGAACGACACGAGCGTGATGCCGGCGGCCACCATGAGCGCGCCGCCGCGCAGCGCGGTCAGGTTGCTGATGGTGCCGCGGCCCTTGATCCACGAGCCGGTGGACCAGCCGAGCGCGCCGATCGTGAGGACGATTCCGGCGCCGGTGGGCGTCAGGCCGCGCTCGTTGATGAGCATGAGCGGGATCAGCACCTCGGCCGCCATGAGCGCGCCGTAGGCCAGGCCGCGCAGCACGGGCGCGGTCGGCAGCCCGCGGGCGGCCCGCAGCGCCCCGGCCGGGAGCAGCCGGGGCAGGGCGACGGCCAGCAGGACCACACCGGCGGCGAGCAGCGGGACGCCGCTGAGCTGGAGCGCGCTGCCGTACTGGATGAGGGCGGCGGCCGCGGCCGTCACCGTCGCCCAGACGAGCTTGCCGCCCAGGCCGGGGGCGGGCCCGGCGGCGCCGTCACCGCCCGCCTGACCGCCCGCCTGGCCGCCCGCGCCGCGCCACAGCAGCAGCGCCGCGGGGATCACGATGAGCGTGACGCCCCAGAAGATCCACCGCCAGTCGGTGTTCTCCACCACGAGCCCGGCGATCGCGGGGCCGACCATCGACGGCACCACCCACGCGGCCGAGAACAGGGCGAACACCTTGGGATGCATCTCCCCGGGATAGACCCGGGCCACCAGCACGTACAACGCGACCTGGATCAGCCCGGCGCCCAGCCCCTGCACGAACCGGCCGGCGACCAGCACCTCCATGGTCGGCGCGAAACCGGCGACGAGCAGCCCGGCCACGAAGCCGACGACGCCGGTCGCGATGGGCTGCATCGGCCCCCGCACGTCGCTCCACCGGCCGCCGAGCACGGTGGCGATCACGCTGGCGGCCAGGGTGGCGCTGAAGGCCAGGTTGTACAGGTGCATGCCGCCCAGCTCGCGGGCGACCACGGGCATGGCCGTGGCCACCGCCATCGCCTCGAACGCCACCAGCATCACCAGCGCGACCAGCCCGACGCTGACGGCCCGGTAGCGGGCTGAGACCACGCTCACGGGAGGCGATTCAACGGTAGTAGTCATGATCGGAAGCTATAGCGAACCCCCTGCTCAGCACATCGGGCGCAGGGCGTAGGCCGTTCGCCCTAGGGCGGCCCTGCCGTCATCGTCGACCGGCGCGCCGACGCCCCAGGCTGCCCCTCAGGGCCCGGCCCCACCCCCGGGGGCGCTCAGGTTGACCTCGGCCCACCGGCCGAGATCACGCCGCTCGATCGCGGCCGCCATCAGGCCGGGGAAGGCGTCCGGGGTGCAGGCGAACGCGGGCACCCCCATCGCCGCGAGCGCCGCCGCGTTCTCCCGGTCGTAGGAGGGCGCGCCCTCGTCCGACAGCGCCAGCAGCACCACCACCTGGACGCCCGCCCGCGTCATCGCGTTGACGCGGCGCAGCATCTCCTCCCTGACCCCGCCCTCGTACAGGTCGCTGATGAGGATGAACAGCGACTCCGCCGGCCGGGTCAGCAGCCCCTGGCAGTAGGCGACCGCCCGGTTGACGTCGGTGCCGCCGCCCAGCTGGGTCCCGAACAGCAGCTCCACCGGATCGTGCAGCCGGTCGGTCAGATCCGCCACCGCCGTGTCGAACACCACCAGCGACGTCTTCAGCGAACGCATCGAGGCCAGCACCGCCCCGAACACGCTCGCGTACACCACCGACGACGCCATCGACCCGCTCTGGTCGACGCAGAGCACCACCTCCCGCCCGACCGCCCGCTGCCGGCGCGCGTGCCCGACGAGCCGCTCCGGCACCAGCGTGCCCTTCTCCGGCAGGTAGTTGCCGAGATTGGAGTGGATCGTCCGGTTCCAGTTGATGTCGGCCACCCGCTTCGGCCTGCGCGTCCGGGCCGCCCGGTCGAGCGCGCCCGTCACGGCCGCCCTGGTCTTCTGCGCGAGCCGGCGTTCGAGCTCCGCCACCACCGACCGCACCACCGACCGCGCCGACTCCCGCGCCCGGTCGGGCATCACCCGGTTGAGCGCGATCAGCGTGCCCACCAGATGCACGTCCGGCTCGACCGCCTCCAGCATCTCCGGCTCCAGCAGCAGCCGCGTCAGGTCGAGCCGCTCGATCGCGTCACGCTGCATCACCTGGACGACCGGCGCCGGGAAGTACGTCCTGATGTCGCCCAGCCACCGCGCCACCCTCGGCGCCGACGCCCCCAGCCCGCCGCCGCGCCCCTCCCGCCCTTCGTAGACGGCCGCCAGCGCGCCGTCCATGCCCAGGTCGGCGCCCCCGAGCCGGTGACCGGTCCCGTCGGCCTCCCCGCCGCCCAGCACCAGCCGCCACCTGCGCAGCCGCTCGTCATCCATGCCGCCTCCCGAGAATCGCCAGCACCGTCGTGGCGGCCGCCGCCGCCCGCTCCGCGTTCAGCTCCCGCTCCCCCTCCGGCCCGCCCGGCGCCCCCGCCGACCGCACCCGTTCCCCGATCGCCCGCCTCTCCGGTACGGCGAAGCCGCCGAACGTCCGCCTGAGCAGCGGCAGCACCTCCACGAACTGCTGGTCGCCGAGCCCCGACAGCCACGCGTCGACCAGCCCCAGCAGGCGCGGATCGTGCACCAGCAGCAGCCCGCCACCCGCCAGGAACCCCTCGATCCACGCCGCCGCCCGCGCCGGCGGCCCGCCCCGCGACATGGCCCGCGACATCCGGTCACCGGCGTCGCCGAGCTCCCCCGCGTCCAGCAGAATCCTGGTCAACCGGCCCTCCACCAGGCCGTGCAGCTCCGGCCGGTCACAGATGCCGCGCAACGTCGCCAGCCACCGCCCCCGCGGCCCCTCCCCCCGTCCGTCGCCGTCCTCCTCCAGCAGGGCCACGGCGGCATGGACGGCATCGACATGCTCCAGCAGGGCAGTCGCGGCCCCGTCGTCCAGCGCGGCCACCGAGACGGGCAGGCCGACGCAGATCCGGTCCAGCATCGAACGCACGATCACCGCCAGCCCCTCCGCCGGCGTCCCCCGCACGTCCCCGTAACGGTGGGCACGCGCCATCGCGGGCAGCGCCGCCATCAGGTGCGTCACGTCGGTGTCGACCGCGGCCCTGGCCGACAACGCCCCCAGCACCTCGGGCAACGCCTCCGGCAGATCGGCCAGCAGGCACTGCTCGACCAACCCGGTCAACCCCGCCAACGACAACCCACCCCCAACGCCCCCAGCCCTTCGCCGGGCTGCGAGCCCTGGAGCGGGGGCGGGCCCACCGCCCCTCCCCCCGGGCCCGGGGGCGGCCCCTCCTCTTCCCCCAAGCCCAGGAGCAGGAGCGGGGGAAGCCCCGGGAGCCGGAGCGGGCCCGGTTCGTCCGCGCACGGGGGCTGGGGCGGAGGCGGGGGTGGTGGCCTGGTCGCGGGCGTGGCGGGAGGCGGCGGCCGCCACGGTCGTGCCCAGGGCCGCCCGCTCGATGAGCGCCAGGTCGAACTCCGGCCGCCACCGCAACGCCCACGACTCCCGGAACGTCCCCTTCCCCCGCGCCTCCACCGGCTCCCCCCAGCCCACACCGAGCAGCCGCAACCGATGCAGCAGGCGGCTGCGCGCCAGGTCGAGCGCCTTGCGCAGGTCGAGGTCGAGCCGCCGGTCCGCCGCCTCCGGCCGCAGCCGCGTCACCCGCTGCTGGTCGCGCAGGTCACGCTGGAGCGGCACCATCGGCGTCCCGTCGGTGACCCGGCCCAGCCGGTCGCCGACGACCATCCGCCGCTGCACCAGCTCCACCGCCAGCTCGTCACCCTCGCACAGCACCGCCCTGACCGCCTCGGTGACCTCGCCGAGCCCGGCGAGCGGCCTGCCGCGCAACGCCGCCAGCCCCTCCGCGAGCCGTACGGCCTCGATCACGTGCGCGGGCGACACCGCCAGCCCCTCCTCGCGCAGCACCGCCGCCGCGCCCGCCAGCCACCGCTCCACCGGCCGGTCCGGCACCGTGAACAGATGGTCGTACCAGCCGGGCGAGCTGACCCCCGCCCCGTAGCCGCTCCACCAGGCCAGCCGCCCGTACGTCCACGGCACCCACGTCAGCGCGGCCTTCACCCGCGGCATCCCGCGCAGGACCGCGTCGTCGTCCTTGACCGGCGGCAGCGGCCCGGTCAGCGCGGGCACGTGCCAGGCGCCGCACACGACGGCGATCCGCTCGTGCCCCTCCTTGACGGCCGCGCGCAGCGTCCTGCGCATGTACGCCTCGCGTCTGGCCTCCCGGCCGGCCGGCGCGTACCCCTCCCGGACGGCCGCCATCGCCTCGGCGATCACCTCGAACGGCGTGTCGCCCCGGTGCTCGACGACGTCCTCCCACCACCGCTCCGGATCGTCGTACCCGGCGGCCTCCGCGAGCGCGCCGATGGGATCGGTCTCCCGGGGCCGCTCGTCCTCGTCCGCCGCCAGGCTGCAGGCCGCCGGAAGGTCGCAGAAGCGTACGGGGACGCCCGCCTCGGTGGCGTACAGCATGGCCTGCCACTCCGGCGAGAACGCCGCGAACGGCCAGAACGCCGCCGCGTCGGGCCTGCCCGGCACGTGCGCCAGCAGCGCGACCGGCGGCTCCAGCTCGGGCGCCAGCCCGACGAGCCCGTCGGCCTCCGGCGGCCCCTCGATCAGCACCACGCCGGGCCGCAGCCGCTCCAGCTCGGCCCGCACCGCCCGCGCCGACCCCGGCCCGTGATGCCGCACCCCGAGAACCGTCACCCCCACCGCTCCCCCACCTCCCCACCCCGAACCGCCCCCGGAAACCAACCCCCCGGCACCCCCTCGCCACACCACTCCACCCCCGAAGCCCACAACCCCCTCAGCGGGCACGCCACCCCCGCAAGGCCAGCCACCGCCAGCGAGCGCCCCACCCCCGCGATACACCACCCCGCCCACGCAAGACACGCGACCTCCGGAAGGCCCGCCGCCCGAGGAGGCCGCGACCCCGCCGAAAGCCACGCCACCTGCGCAAGGCCAGCCACCGTCAGCGGACGCCCCACCCCCGCAAGACATCCCACCCACGCAAGGCACCCGACCTCCGGAAAGCCCGCCGTCCCAGGAGGCCGCGACCCCGCCGAAAGGCACGCCACACGCGCAAGGCCAGCCACCGTCAGCGAGCGCCCCACCCCTGCAAGGCGTGT
Organism: Nonomuraea ceibae; assembly: GCF_019396325.1. Classification (GTDB taxonomy): domain Bacteria; phylum Actinomycetota; class Actinomycetes; order Streptosporangiales; family Streptosporangiaceae; genus Nonomuraea; species Nonomuraea ceibae. The sequence goes on along the minus strand of NZ_JAHKRO010000132.1, from coordinate 3,828 downwards.
CATCCCCAGAGGTTGCGGGTCCCTCGGCGGGCTTTCCGGCCCTCGGGGTCGCGTCCCCCTAGGAAAGCGCGCCGTCTCGTGGAGCCGCGCCGGTCCCAGGTCGGCCAGCCCTCGGGCCGCCCGTGGGGCGGGGAACAGATCTCGGGGAAGGTGTGGGGTCGGCGTCATGACACCTCGCGGCAGGCGCGGTAGAAGTCGCGCCAGTCGGAGCGTTCGCGGACCACCGTCTCCAGGTATTCGCGCCACACCACCCGGTCCGACACCGGCTCCTGCACCACGGCGCCGACGAGGCCGGCGGCCACGTCGGCGGGACGCAGGACGCCGTCGCCGAAGTGGGCCGCCAGGGCGATGCCGCTGGTCAGGACGGAGATGGCCTCGGCGGTGGAGAGCGTGCCGCTGGGCGACTTGAGCTTGGTGCGCCCGTCCTCGGTGACCCCGGCGCGCAGCTCGCGGAAGACGGTGACAACGCGGCGGATCTCGGCGGGCCCGGCGCCGGTCTCGGGCAGCTCCAGCGACCGCCCGAGCTGGGCAACGCGGCGGGTGACGATGTCGACCTCCTCCTCGGCGGTGGCGGGGACCGGCAGCACGACGGTGTTGAAGCGGCGGCGCAGCGCGCTGGACAGCTCGTTGACGCCGCGGTCGCGGTCGTTGGCGGTGGCGATCACGTTGAAGCCGCGTTCGGCCTGGACCTCGCGGTTGAGCTCGGGGATCGGCAGCGTCTTCTCCGACAGCACGGTGATCAGCGCGTCCTGTACGTCGGACGGCATGCGGGTGAGCTCCTCGACGCGGGCGAGCCGCCCCTCGGCCATGGCGCGCATCACGGGCGACGGGGTGAGGGCGTCGAGGGACGGGCCTTCGGCCAGCAGCCGGGCGTAGTTCCAGCCGTAGCGGATGGCCTCCTCGGCGGTGCCGGCGGTGCCCTGGACGAGCAGGGTGGAGTCGCCGCTGATGGCGGCGGCCAGGTGCTCCGACAGCCAGGTCTTGGCGGTTCCGGGCACGCCGAGCAGCAGCAGCGCCCGATCGGTGGCGAGGGTGGCGACGGCGACCTCGACGATCCGCCGGGCGCCTACGTACTTGGGCGTGACGCGGTCGCCGTCGCCGAGGATGTACGCGGTGACGGCCCACGGCGACAGCTTCCAGCCGGGCGGCCGGGGCCGGTCGTCCTCCTTGGCGAGCAGGGCCAGCTCGTCGGCGTACTGGTCTTCGGCGTGCGGGCGCAGGACGGTCATGGGGAGAGCTCCCTCAGCATGTCGGCTCGGAAACGCAGGAGGGCGGCGACCTCCTGGACGGGCGGCACCGGCGAGAACCCTTCGGCCAGGGCGGCGAGCGCGGGGTCGATGCGTTCGCCGGCGAGCCTGACCAGCTCGCCGAGGTTCCACGGCTGGGTGGCGGCCACCCTGACGATCTTGCGGAGGACGGCGGTGGCGAGCCGCTCCCGCCAGCACGGCGCGACGCCGCCCAGCACCATGATCAGCTGGCCGTCGGGGTCGTGGTCGTTGACGAACCCGGCCGCCAGCTCCTGCTGCTCGTCCGGCGGCAGCGCCTCGAGCAGGTCGGCGATCGGATCCCAGGCGAACATCGCCCGCGCCCACTCCGGGTCCCGCTGCAGCACCGCGGCGCGCACCCAGGCGGCCCGCACCTCGTCGTGCCATTCGGGCATGCGCTTGCGCAGCATCCGGTGCGGCGGCAGCTCCCACGTCGACAGCGGCGCCCGGGCGATCACCTGTTGCAGCCACCACGCCCGCTCGCCGATGCCGCGCGGCGGCTTGGCGCGTACGCCGTCGCGCTCCATCGCCTTGTCGCACGCCTCGGGCGCCTCGACGTGGATGACGGCGGGGCCGACGGCCAGGCAGCGGCGGGCCCGTTCGGCCATCCGCCCGGCCAGCCGCGAGCCGGGCAGCCGGGTGAGCAGGTTGGCCGCCTCCTGGCGCACCTCGCGCCTGCGGTCGTCGAGCGCCGCCTCCAGGAACGGCTCGTCGTCCATCGACAGCCCGGCGGCCATCACCGCCATGAACGCCGCCCGGTCGTCCGGCGTCTCGCGCTCCCACGTGCTCTCCAGCAGCCGCCGCGCCTCGCCGGGCTCGGCGGCCCGCAGCCGCCGCAGGTAGGCGAGCCGGTCGGCGGCGCTGCCGAGCTCCCACGTCTCACCGGTGGGCTCCTCCAGCAGGTACGCCCACCGCTCGGCCCGCTCCGCCAGCCACCTGCCGCGCCGGCCGGCGAGCCTGCCGATGTGCGCGCGGATCGACCGGTCGGACAGGCCGTGCTCCAGCAGCTCGGGCAGCACCGCAGGCGGCACCCTGCGGCCGGTGGCGGCCGCCGCCTCCAGCCATTCGCCCAGCAGCCTGCGCTGGTCACCTCCCATGATCCGCACCAACCGCCCTGCCGCCGCCCGCCCGACGACGACCTGCTCCTCCTCGGGGGCTGGCCGTCCGATAGCGGCCTGCTGTATAGGGACCGGCTGCCCGCTGGCCGCCTCGCCCTCATCCGCTGCCCGTCCGATGAGGGACTGCCCCTCCTCGGTGGCGGGCCGTACGGGGGTGGGGGCTCCGGGGGCGGGCCGTACGGGGGTGGAGGTTTCCGGGGTGTGAGGTTCGGGGGTGGGGCGGCGGCCGGCGCGGCGGCGGGCTGTCTCGACGGCCGCGTCGGCCAGCAGGTCGCCCTGGTACGGCCTGCGGTCGGTGCCCACGAGGGCGGTGGAGGTCAGGGCGTCCCAGTGCACCCGATCTGCGGGCGAGGTCACAGGATCACCGCCATTCCGTCGTCGTCCCAGGTGGTGAGCAGGTTGAGCCCGTACGGGGTCCATTCGGCGGCCACGGTCACCGGCCGGCCACCGGAGACGGCGAGCAGCCGCCACCAGGCGCGGGTGACCCGCCGCAGTGGGAAGCCGCCCACCGAGGCCGCGCCCGCAGCGGACGTGCCTACAGAGGACGTGCCTGCCGAGGGCGCGTCCGGCACCACGCCGGCCAGGACCAGGGGCCAGGAGTCGGTCCACGGGTCGGCGGCCAGGGCGGCGGCCACCTCGCCCATCGCCTCGTCCGGCGTCAGCCCGGGCGGCACCCGCTCGGTCGGGGCCGCGACGTCCGGGTGGTGGGTGGCGACCAGGGCGCGCAAGGGGGCGGCGCCCGGGTAGAAGGCCAGGTCGGCGTCGATCGTGGAACCGGTGACCAGGGAGGCGTCCAGCGGGCGGCCAGGCGGCGCGAACGACAGCACGAGGGCGGCCCGGCCCGTCTCGCGGCCGCGCAGCCAGACGCGGCGGGCGGTGAGCCGGTCCTGCGTCTCGTCGCGCAGGCCGAGCACGTCCCACAGGTCACGGACGGGCGGCCTGGTCAGGACCGTCTCCCGGGTGACGGGGAAGCCGGTGCGCATCATCACCGTCTCGGCCAGGTCGGGCGGCAGCTCGGCGCGGCGGCGGTAGGCGACGGCCAGCAGGTGGAGCAGGGCGTACTCCTCCAGGAGACGCCCCGGCCACTCGTCCATGGCCCTGACGCGCGCCAGCCGGGAGACGGCACCGGCGGCTCCGGGGGCCTGGGCGTCGACGAGCCGCTTGGCCACGCCCTCCCAGTAGTGCTCCCCGGCCCCCGCGAGGCCTTGCCGCACCTGGTCGGCGAGCCACCGCTCCAGCTCCGCCATCCCGGCCGCCACCCGCCCCTGCCGCACGACCCCGGACGCAGTCGCGGCCACAGCCCCAGCTCTGGACCCGGTCCCGAGCTCGGCCGCAGGCTGGGGCGCGGACCCGGGCCCGGCCGCGGAGACAGCGCCAGCCTCAATCCCTGACGTGGCCTCCGGGGCGGTCGTCGGGGGGTGCGGTGGGGTGGTGGGGGGTGTGGG
>NZ_JAHKRO010000131.1 GCF_019396325.1 Nonomuraea ceibae | reverse complement strand
CCCGCCCGCGACCGCGACACCACCCACACCACCACCACGGCCGCCCCCACCGTCAGCACACCCGACACCACCGGCACCACCGCCGCGTCATACCCCGGCACATACGCCGCCGTCACGTTCAACATCGCGTGCATCAACACCGCCGCCGACACCCCACCCGTCACCGCACGCAACCCCACCATGACCACCCGAGCCGCCACCGTCCCCACGAACCAGCCCCCGATCCACACCGCACCGTGCCCCGCCTGCACCAACGGCAGCAGATGCCACACCCCCCAGAACACCCCGAGAACCACCCCCGCACCCACCACCCCGAACCGCCCCCGCAACGGATCGGCCGCATACCCCGTCCACCCCACCTCCTCGAACGCCGCCGCCACCACCGACGCCCCGAACACCAACGGCAACACCACCACCGACGTCGCCAACCCCACCGGCGCCGCACCCACCAGCACCACCCCGGCCCCCACCACGACCGGCAACGCCACCGCCACCGCATACCACCGAGCCCGCCCCGCCGGCCGATCCACCACCCCCGCCAGCAACGCCACGACCCCCGCCCGCCCCGCATCCCGCCACACCAGCACCACCGCCGCCACCAGCGGCACCACGAACATCGCCGCACTCGCCGGCATGTCGACCGCCCCCACCCGCACCGTGGGGGACAGCGCCCCCACCACATAGAACGGCACCGACAGCACAGCGACCAGCACCAGGAACAACCCCGGCCGACCCACCACGGCCCACCACCCCCGCACCCGTTGAGACACGATATCCCAAGTACCATAAACTACGAGAGTGACCCCACAACCACCGCAAACCGGCCCAACCCGGCGCCGCACCCGCATCACCGACGAAGAAACCGCCCGCCGCATGCTCGACACCGCCACCCACACCGTCGAACACACCGGCCTCACCGTCAGCCTCGACCACCTCAGCCTCGAACAGATCATCCGAGACGCCGGCGTCGCCCGCAGCGCCGTCTACCGCCGCTGGCCCTACAAAGACCTCTTCTTCAGCGACCTCCTCCGCGAACTCGCCAAAGCCACCAACCCCACCACCACCGCCACCGACCCCACCGCCACCCGAACAGCCACCCACACCCTCCTCACCTCACTCACCTGGGCCCGCAACCCCCACCAACGCCGCGCCCTGGCCGCCGAAGCACTCCGCACCGGCGCACTCGGCGAATACGACCTCTTCCACCGCTCACCCGCCTGGCGCACCTACCTCGCCCTGCAAGCCACCTTCCGCAGCCTCCCCGACGGCGACCTCCGCACCGACGTCCAGCAAGCCCTCACCGACGCCGAACACACCATGATCACCGGTCTCGCCACCACCTACACCCACATGGCCCGGCTCCTCGGCCTGCGCCCACACCCCGGCATCACGTACGAGACCATCGCCCGCCTCGCCGTCGCCACCCTGCGCGGACTCATCCTCATGACCCCCGCCAACCCCGAACTCACCACCCACCGATTCCCCGCCAACCCCTTCGGCGCCCCCGAACCCGCCGAATGGACCGAACCCGCACTCGCGATCGCCACCGTCGTGGTCGGCCTCCTCGAACCCGACCCCGACCTCACCTGGACCGACGAACACGAACGCGCGGCCGAGCACGCCCTCCGCACGGGGCAGTGGCGGGAAACCTGACCACCACGCCAGGCCGGAGGGGGACGGACGCCCCCGGTGGTCACACCCGCCGAGGGGGAGTGGGCAGACGCCCACCCGTGGACCACGGACGCGCGAGGGGAGTGGGCCCACGCCCATTCGGCAGGCGGTCGGCCCCTCGTGGCGGTCGGCCCCTGCGGGACCGGCTCCCTGGAGTGATCAAGCCGGCATCGAGAGGGGAGCGCGCGCGTAAGGAGGCCGCGCGGTGCGTCAGAGCGCGCGGGGCGGCATGCGGAGGCGGCGGAACGACTGGCTGCTCATACCAAACAGAATCCAGCTTCTGTCTGGTATGACCTATTTTGTCGGATTAGAGCCGGTTGACGAAGCGGGTGGCGGCGCGGTGGCTCATGCCCGTCTCGCCGCGTACGAGGAACACCGCCTCCTGGATCTGGCCCAGCGCCTTCATCTCGCGGGCCTGCTCGACCAGGTCGGGGTTGGGGGCTGGGCGGTTGCGGGGGCGGCGGGTGAGGCGCGCGGCCAGGATGATCAGGTAGATGATCACGATCGTGACGACCGCGGTGATCGCGACGAGACCGCCGGTGGAGATCGCCAGGATGGGCATGATTCGATCGTACGCGCTCGGTTGTGCGGCACGAAGGGTGTGCGGGTGCGCCGGGGGCTCTGACGGCGGGCTTCTGGGGTCTGTCTGGTTGCTTGATAATGGACATTATGTCAAGTAGATGTGGTCGGCGGCTCGTGGGGGCTCTCCCCTGCCGGTTTTCGGTTAGGGGTTTGGGTTCGCCGGATTGGCGGGTGTGAGATGCGTTACGTGGTGGGGTGCATGCGGGGCGGGAGGTGTGGTGGGGCGGCGGGGGTGGTGGTGAGCGGGCGTTGTGGCTGGTGGAGTGGTGGTTTGGGGTGCTTCTCCCCCGGTGGTGCGGTTGGGTGGCGGGGTGGGGTGGGTGGTTGACAGTTGGGGTGACTTCTCGTTGATTGGCTGCCGCTGGGTTGATGTGGCGTTTAGGGTGGTCTTCTGCTATCGCGCCGCGAGAGGAGCAGCACGTGGGGAACGAGTCTGTGTTATGTCCGGTGTGTCAGGGGGTTGTTCCGGCTTCGGGGCGGGATGCGTACACGCCGCTGCGGGGGCGGCTGATTCTGACGAATGGGTATTGCGGGGGTGACTGCGCCGATCGGCGTGGGGTTGATCGGGAGCGGACGCAGCAGGTGGCGCGTCCGGTTGCGGCGCCGGGTCCGGTTCAGGGGCAGGCGCAGGGGCATCTGCAGGGTCATCCGCAGGGGCAGGCGTATGGGTATGGGCAGGAGTCGGTGCAGGCTCCGTTGTATGCGCCGGCTCAGGTTCCGGTTGCGGTGGGTCCGGGGGTTCGCCGCTAGGTTTTCGCGGTTGCGGCCAGGCTGTCACGGTGTGACGGGCTGGCCGTTTTCCGTTTTTCAGGGGGTGTAGGGGCGGGTGGCGGTGACGGCTGTGGTGGGCAGGGGGCCGTAGAGGTGGGGGTAGCCGTTCTCGGTGCGGATGTCGAGGCCGGTGGGGTCGATGTCGAGGATGATCAGGTCGGTGTCGGCGATGTGGTGGTAGTAGGTGTCGTGGACGGTGCGGAGTTGGGTGTGGTCGCGGCTGCAGTGGATGTAGCCCTCTTGGGCGAGGGTGCGGCCGAGGGTGGAGATGAGGTACTCCCCCGTGGTCTGGGCGTGGGTCCAGTCGGTGCGCAGGGCGAGGTGGTGGATGGTGGGGTGGGTGGTCATGGTGTCCATTCGGTTTCGAGCATGGCGTAGATCATTTCTGAGACCCATTCGCCTTTGACGTGTTCGTTGTCGATGAGGTGGGCTTCCTGGCGCATGCCGAGTTTCTGCAGGACGCGGGCGGAGGCGGTGTTGCGGGCGTCGAGGCGGCCGACGATGCGGTGGAGGCCGAGGTGGTCGAAGCCGAGGCGGAGCATTTCGCGGGCGGCTTCGGCGGCGTAGGCGTGGCCGTGGTGATCGGGGTGCAGGATGTAGCCGATTTCGCCTTGGCGGTGGGTGCGGCTGGTCCAGATGAGCAGGGTGTTGCCGATGAGGGCGCCGGTGTCGTTGCGGGTGATGGCGACGTCGAGGGCGTCGCCTTCGTCGTGGAGCTGGGTGCGGGTGATTTTCTTGTCGAGGTGCTCGCGGACGGTGTTGCGGTCGCGGGGGGCCCAGTAGAGGTAGCGGGCGACGTCGGGGCGGGATTCGTAGGCGTGGAGGGCGTCGAGGTCGTCGGGGGTGAAGGGGCGCAGGGTGAGGCGGGGGGTGGTGATGGGGTAGCGGGGTTTGAGCACGGGGGCAGTGTAGTGGCTTGCTCTGGGAGTCGAATGCGTGTTCCACTTGGGTGGTGGGTTGGGATGCGCTGCCGTTGGTGGAGGCCGCTGACGATCGTCCGCTGATCGAGCGGCGGGCGGTGCTGCGTGGTGGTTTCTATGAGATGCAGGCTCGTTCGGTGATCGAGCGGGTGCCGGTGTGGGCGGGGGTCTCCGAGGGGTGGGGGGTGTCGCCGTATCGGGGGTGTGCGCACGCGTGTGTGGGGTGTGGGGCGCGGTCGGGGCATGGCCGGTTGGGGTTGGACGCGGGTCGTGATTTCGAGACGCGGGTGGTGGTGCGGCCGAATGTGGTGGTGCGGTTGCGGGCGGAGCTGGCTCGGTGGGGTGGTGAGCCGGTGGCGGTGGGGGTGAGTGGTGATGTGTATCAGGTGGCGGAGCGGACGTATCGGTTGATGCCGGGGGTGGTGGCGGCGTTGGCGGAGGCGGGGGTGCCGTTCACGGTGTATACGAAGAGTCCGCTGGTGTTGCGTGATGCGGGGGTGCTGGCGGAGGCGGGGGCTTCGGTGGCGGTGTCGATCGCGTTCGTGGATGAGCGGATCCGGCGTGGGGTGGAGCCGGGGGCGGTGGGGGCGCAGGCGCGGTTGGAGCTGGTGTCGGCGTTGGTGGAGGCGGGGGTGGCGTGCCGGGTGCGGATGGGGCCGGTGTTGCCGTTGTTGAGTGATGCGGCGGATCAGTTGGGGGCGACGGTGCGGCGGATCGCGGCGGCGGGGGCGGTGGCGGTGGAGCCGGTGGTGTTGCGGCTGCCTCCGGGTACGCGGGAGTGGTATTTGGAGTGGTTGGGGGGTGCTCATCCGGAGTTGGTGGGCCGGTATGAGGAGTTGTATGACCGGTCGGGGTTGCCGTCGGCTGGTTATGAGGAGCGGATTGTGGGGCAGATCGGGCAGTTGTGCCGGGCGTATGGTCTGGCGTGTGGTGCGGGGGTGGCGGAGCGGCGTGAGCCGCGGTTCGGGCAGTTGGCGTTGGTGTGAGCGGGGCTTCTCCCCCGTTGAGCGTGAGGGCTTCTCCCCTGTTGGGTGGTAGGGGGCATCTCCCCCGTTCGGTGTGAGGGCTTCTCCCCTGTGCCGCTGGTCCCGTAGATGCGTGAAGGGCCGCACCTGTGTGCAGGTGCGGCCCTTACGTGTGTGGTGGTCAGGCGTCGTTCTTGAGGGCGCTGCCCTTCTTCCACTGGGTGAAGGACATCTGCCAGTAGCCCCAGCCGTTGTTCCATTCGAGTTGGCGGTCGGTGCCGGTGATGTCGACGATGTCGCCGCGCTGGAAGGTGTCGTAGAACCATTTGGCCTGGTCGGGGCGGGCGTTGATGCAGCCGTGGCTGACGTTGCGGCGGCCTTGGGCCCAGGTGTTGTTCTTGGCGTGGACGTATTCGCCGCTGTTGGAGATGCGGACGGCGTGGTCGATCATGACGTCGTAGTAGCCGGGGTCGCCCTTTTTGCGTCCTGGGGAGATCATGCGGACGGGGTGGGCGCGTTCCATGGTGAGGTGGATGCCGGAGGTGGTGGTGTATTCGCGGGTGGTGGCCATGCCGGCGCTGATGGCCATGGTCTTGACGCGTTTGCCGTCCTTGTAGACGTACATCATGTGCTTGGCGGCGTTGATCTTGCTGATGACCTTGGCGCCGATCTTCATGCTGTAGTCGTAGTCCTTCATGCCGTAGAGGCCCTTGCCGGCTTTGACGCCGGTGAGGTCGGCGGAGAAGGTGACTTTCTGGTGGGCGGTCCAGTATTTGGCGGGGCGGTAGATGGCGACGGTGTCGTCGATCCAGCGCCAGGCGCCCTTGTGGGGTTCTTCGGATTCGACGTGGAGGTTGCGTTCGACGGCGGCCTTGTTGGTGACGGCCTGGTTGAAGGTGACCCGGATGGGCATGCCGACGCCTACGGTTTCGCCCTTGACGTTGGGGGTGACGTCGGCGATCTGCAGGATGCGTTCGGGTTTGAGGGTGGTGAAGGTGCCGTCGGCGGTGGTGGCTCCGGCGCGGGCGGTGACGGTGTAGCTGCTGGAGGGTTTGAGGGGGGTGGTGGAGATCCAGCGGGTCTTGTCGCTGTTGTACTTGCCCTCGAGTTGTTCGCCCTTCGCCTCGACGATGACGTCGTCGAGGGTGCCGCCGGCGGCGGTGACGATGACCTTCTTGGCGGGGTCGACCTTGGCGCCGCCGTCGGCGGGGCTGATCTGGATGGTGGGGGGTTGGGTGGTGGCGGAGGTGGTCGCCTCGGAGGCGGAGGGGCCGTTGGCCGTTCCTCCGCCGGAGCATGAGGCGGTCAAGGCTGCCGTGGTGGCCATGGCCACTCCTGCGGCGGTCTTTCTCCAGCCGGTTGCGACGTTCACTCCGTACCTCTCCCCCACTTGCTCATCTGCGCACTAAAAAACCTTAATGCTCCTGCATGTAAGACGCGGATGAGTTTGGGAGAGTTCGGTCACATTTCGATCACTTCTGGGGGTGTCGCCGCTGGTCAAGACGGGTCAGGAGGGCCGGAAAGCGGGCCCGACAGGCGGTGGGTGAGGCCGGTGTGCCGGCGGCCCGCTCCCCTGGTGCGCACGGCCTGGGCCAGGGCGCGGCGGGAGCCGACGATGACGACGAGCTTCTTGGCGCGGGTGATGGCGGTGTAGAGGAGGTTGCGCTGCAGCATCATCCAGGCGCTGGTGGCCAGCGGGATGACGACGGCGGGGTATTCGCTGCCCTGGGAGCGGTGGATGGAGACGGCGTAGGCGTGGGCGAGCTCGTCGAGCTCGTCGAAGGCGTAGTCGACGTGTTCGTCCTCGTCGGTCAGGACGGTCAGGGCGCTGTCGTCGGGGCGGATGTCGGTGACGATGCCGACGGTGCCGTTGAAGACGCCGGCGGCGCCCTTGTCGTAGTTGTTGCGCAGCTGGGTGACCTTGTCGCCGACGCGGAAGACGCGGCCGCCGTAGCGGCGTTCGGGCATGCCTTCGCGGGCGGGGGTGAGGGCTTCCTGCAGGGCGGTGTTGAGGGCGGCGGCTCCGGCGGCGCCGCGGTGCATGGGGGCCAGGACCTGGATGTCGCGGCGGGGGTCGAGGCGGAAGCGGCGCGGGATGCGGCGGGCGACGACGTCGACGGTGAGGGCGGCGATCTCCTCGCCTTCCTCGCAGGGGAACAGGAAGAAGTCGGTCATGCCGGCGAGCTGGGGGTGGTGGCCGGTGTTGACGCGGTGGGCGTTGACGACGACGCCGGACTCCTGGGCCTGGCGGAAGATCTGGGTGAGGCGGACGCGCGGGATGTCGGGGGCGGCCAGGAGGTCTTTGAGCACCTCGCCGGCGCCGACGGAGGGGAGCTGGTCGACGTCGCCGACGAACAGCAGGTGGGCGCCGGGGGCGACGGCCTTGACGAGTTTGTTGGCCAGGAGCAGGTCGAGCATGGAGGCTTCGTCGACGACGACGAGGTCGGCGTCGAGGGGGTTGTCGCGGTCGAAGGTGGCCTCGCCGCCGGGGCGCAGCTGGAGCAGGCGGTGGACGGTGGTGGCCTGGTGGCCGGTGAGTTCGGCCAGGCGTTTGGCGGCGCGGCCGGTGGGGGCGGCGAGGATGACCTTGGCGTGTTTGGCGCGGGCCAGGGTGACGATGGAGCGGACGGTGAAGCTCTTGCCGCAGCCGGGGCCGCCGGTCAGGACGGCGACCTTGTGGGTGAGGGCGAGGCGGACGGCCTGGCGTTGCTCGGGGGCGAGGTCGGCGCCGGTGCGGTCGCGCAGCCAGGCTTCGGCGGCGTTCCAGTCGACGTCGGTGAAGCTCTTGAGCCGGTCGTGGCCGTTGCGCAGGAGGGTGAGCAGGCTGCCGGCGAGGGAGAGTTCGGCGCGGTGGAAGGGCGGCAGGTAGACGGCGGGCACGACGTTGTCGCCGGCGGGGACGGGTTCGCGGACGGCGCCTTCGGCGGTGACGAGGTCGTCGAGGCAGGTGGTGACGAGGGGTGCGGGCACGTCGAGGATCTTGACGGCGTCGACGGCGAGGTTGGGGGCGGGCAGGTAGCAGTGGCCGTCGTCGGCGGCCTGGGACAGGGTGTAGCGCAGGCCGGCTTTGACGCGTTCGGGACTGTCGTGGGGGATGCCGACGGCTTGGGCGATGGCGTCGGCGGTCTTGAAGCCGATCCCCCACACGTCGTCGGCGAGCCGGTAGGGGTGGGTGCGGACGACGTCGACGGATTTGTCGCCGTACTGCTTGAAGATGCGGACGGCGATGGAGGTGGAGACGCCGACGCCCTGCAGGAAGATCATCACTTCTTTGATGATTTTCTGTTCTTCCCAGGCGGCGGCGATGAGTTTGGTGCGTTTGGGACCGAGGCCGGGGACTTCGGTGAGGCGTCCGGGGTCGTTCTCGATGATGTCGAGGGTGGCGGTGCCGAAGTGGCCGGTGATGCGTTCGGCCATCTTGGGGCCGATGCCCTTGATGAGGCCGGAGCCGAGGTAGCGGCGGATGCCCTGCACGGTGGCGGGGAGCACGGTGGTGTAGGACCACACCTCGAACTGGCGGCCGTAGCGGGGGTGTGAGGTCCAGCGGCCGGTCAGGCGCAGGGATTCGCCGACCTGGGCGCCGAGGAGGGGGCCGACGACGGTGAGGAGGTCGGCGCCGGTGCGGGCGGTGGCGACCCGGGCGATGGTGTAGCCGGTCTCCTCGTTGGCGTAGGTGATGCGTTCGAGGACGGCCTCCAGCACGGCGCCGGCGGGTCGTTCCTCGGTCATGGCCAGCATTCTGCCGTACGGGCGGGGCGGCGGTGATCGCGGCGTGACGTTGGTCACGGTGGGCGGTGGGGGCGTCACAGGGGCGGGGTGGGCGGCGTCTTGTGTGCAGGCGAGGTCAGGAGGTTTCATCATGCGTTCGCCCGTACGTTCAGGGGCCAGGCGGGGGTCGTTCCAGTTCTCGCACTGGTCGTTCATGTTCGCGCAGATCGCGATCTGGTCGTTCGTGGTGCTGGTGGTGACGGGGGCCGTGCTGATGCTGTTCTACGAGCCGGGCATGGCGCGGGTGCGTTATGACGGCCCGTACGGGCCGCTGCGGGGGCTGTGGGTCAGCGAGGCGTTCGATTCGACCATGCGGCTCTCGCTGGAGGTGCGCGGGGGGCTGCTGGTGCGGCAGGCGCATCACTGGGCCGCGCTGGTGTTCGTGGCGGCGGTGGCGTTGCAGTTGCTGCGGATGTTCCTGACGGGGGCGTTCCGGCGGCCGCGCACGGGTCAGTGGCTGATCTGGGTGACGCTGCTGGCGCTGGGCATGGCCGCGGGCGAGACCGGCAACGCGCTGCCGGACGACGGGCTGTCGGGCGGGAGCCTGTGGCTGATCGTGTCGGTGGTGCAGTCGATCCCGCTGGTGGGGACGTGGGTGGCGGGGCTGCTGTTCGGGGCGGGGTTCCCGGGCGATCAAATCATTCCGGTCATGTACAGCGGGCATCTGGGGGTCTCGGTCGTGATGGCGGGGCTGCTGATCTGGCGGGAGCTGCTGGTGCGGCGGCGGGGGCATTCGCGGTTCGTCGCGTCGCTGCCGGTGCGGCGCAGTGCCCGGCCGATGATGGCGGCGGCGACGGCCGGCATGCTGATCATTCTGGGGTACGGGGTGCAGATCGCTCCGGTGTGGCTGTACGGGCCGGCCAGCCCGGCGCAGATCTCGGCCGGTTCGGTGCCGGACTGGTACATGGGGTTCCTCGACGGGGCGTTGCGGATCATGCCGGCGTGGGAGCTGACGCTGGGCGGTTACACGCTGAGCCTGGCGGTGCTGGTGCCGACGCTGGTGGTGCCGGGGGTGTTCTTCACGGTGCTGGCGGCCTACCCGGTGGCCGAGCGGTTCGTGCTGGCGCGGCGGGGGCGGCGTGACGGGCTGGGGCGGCCCAAGAGCGCGAGCCGGATGGCGCGGGAGCGGGCCGTGGGTGACGTGCTGGACCGGCCGAGGGACACGCCGGTGAAGACGGCGCTGGCGGTGGCCGGGATCACGTTCTACGGGCTGTTGTGGGCGGCGGCGGCCAACGACCAGCTCGCTCACCAGTTCCACCTGTCCCTGGAGGCGGTGACGGTCTTCTTCAGGTGCGCGGTGGTGGCGGGGCCGGTGGTCGCGTTCGTGGTGACGCGGTGGATCTGCCTGGGGTTGCGCCAGGCGGAGGATCATGGGGTGGAGAGCGGGGTCATCGTGCGCTCCCCCGGTGGCGGGTTCCACGAGCGGCCGATGCCGGAGCGGCCGGGGCGGGAGGCGATCGGCGCGGGCCGCCACGGTTAGGCCGGCTGGTGGGTCACAGGGCGTAGGCGTACTGGTCGGGCCAGGTCGGGCGGGCGCCCAGCTCGCGGGCGGCCCGGTGCGGCCAGTACGGGTCGCGCAGCAGCTCGCGGCCGAGCAGGACGGCGTCGGCGTGGCCGGAGGTGAGGATGTCCTCGGCCTGCCGCGGGTCGGTGATCTTGCCGACGGCGGCGACGGGCATGCCGGTCTCGGCGCGCACGCGGGCCGCGAACGGCACCTGGTAGCCGGGCGTGGGGACGATGCGGGCGCGGGGCGCGTTGCCGCCGCTGGAGGTGTCGAGCAGGTCGATGCCGTGGGCGTGCAGTTCCTTGGCCAGCCGTACGGTGTCGTCGGCGGTCCAGCCGTCGCGCTCGTCGCCGGGGTTCTCGGTGAGCCAGTCGGTGGCCGAGACGCGGAACAGGACGGGCAGGTCGTCGGGCCAGACGGCGCGGACGGCGTCGGCGATCTGCAGGGCGAGGCGGATGCGGTTGGCGAAGGAGCCGCCGTAGGCGTCGGTGCGGTGGTTGCTGTGCGGGGAGAGGAATTCGCCGATCAGGTAGCCGTGGGCGCCGTGGATCTCGGCGACGCGGAAGCCGGCGCGCAGGGCGCGGCCGGCGGCGGCGGCGAAGTCGGCGACGACGCGCTGGATCTCCTCGGTGGTGAGCTCGTGCGGGACGGGGTGGCCGTCGTCGAAGGCCAGGGGGCTGGGGCCGGTGACGGGCCAGCCGCCGTCGGCGGGGGCGACGGGGCCGCCGCCGCGCCAGGGGCGGTCGGTGGAGGCCTTGCGGCCGGCGTGGCCGAGCTGGATGCCGGGGACGGCGCCGTGCAGGGTGAGCAGGTGGCTGATGTGGGCGAAGGCCCGCTCCTGGCGGTCGTTCCACAGGCCGAGGTCCCAGGGGGTGATGCGGCCTTCGGCGGAGACGGCGGTGGCCTCGGTGAGGATGAGGCCGGCGCCGCCGGCGGCGCGGGCGGCCAGGTGGGAGTAGTGCCAGTCGTGCGGCACGCCCGTGTCGGGGCCGGCGGGGGCGGCGGAGTACATGCACATCGGCGACATCCAGGCGCGGTTGGGGATCGTCAGTGAGCGCAGGGTGATCGGGTCGAACAGCACGGGGGGCACCTCTCCCGGGAGGACGGCTTGTACGTCAATCATCGTACTACGAGAGTTATCGTATTACGATGGTTGCCGTACCATGGTGGTGGTTGAGGGAGGGCCGATGTCCACGAGGGTTCTGCAGCACCCCGACGCCGCCGAGATCCGGCTGGAGGCCGTGCTGCACGCGCTGGCCGACCCCATGCGGCTGGAGGTGGTGTGCTTCCTGGCCGCCCACGGCGGTGAGGCGGGCTGCGCCGAGATCGACCTGGGCGTGAGCAAGTCCACCGGCACCCACCACTACCGGGTGCTGCGCGAGGCCGGGGTCATCACCCAGGTCTACCGCGGCACCGCGAAGATCAACTCGCTGCGGCGCGACGACCTCGACGCGCTCTTCCCCGGCCTGCTCGACAGCGTCGTCACCGCGGCCGCCCGGCGCGTCCGCGTCTGACCGGCCGCGCCAGCCCGGGAGGCCGGATGATCGTACGGGCCGCCGCGGTGACGGCACTGCTGGCCACGGCCGCCTGCACGGCCGCTCCCCCGCTGCCGCCCCGGGCGGACGCCTCTCCGCGAACGGCGCCCACGCGCGCGGAGGCGGGGTGCGGCGAGCGGCGGCTGCCCGGCGGGCGGCACACCTTCGAGCACGGCGGCCTCACCCGCACCTTCCTGCTGAGCGTCCCGGACGGGCGCGGGCCGCACCCGGTGCTGCTCAACCTGCACGGCCTCGGCTCCGACGCCCGCGAGCAGGCCGCCTACACGCGCCTGCCCCGCGAAGGTGCCGCCCGCGGCTACATCGTCGCCACCCCGCAGGCCGCTGACGGGCGGCTGGCCTGGACGCTGCCGCACAGCTACGGCCCCGACGACACCGCGTTCCTCGGCGCGCTGCTCGACCACCTGGAGGACGGCCTGTGCGCCGACCGGCGGCGCGCGTTCGCCGCCGGGCTGTCCTACGGCGGCGCGATGGCCGTCGCCCTCGTGTGCGGCCTGCGCGGCCGGCTGGCCGGAGCCGCCGCCGTCGGCGGCGTCAGCCTGGCGCCGCCCTGCGAGCGGCCGCCGCCCGCCACCGTCGTCGCCGTGCACGGCACCGCCGACCGCGTCGTCCCCTACCAGGGCGGGCATCCGCTGCGCGAGGCCACCGGCGACCTGCGGGCGCTGGCCGACCTCGTGACGCTGCCGCCCGTCACCGCCGTCGGCCGCCGGTGGGCCGCCGCCTACCGGTGCGGGCCCGCCGCCGCCTCCTCTCCCGCCTCCCGGGTACGGCTGTCGGCGTGGACGTCGTGCGCCGGCGGCGCGGCCGTCCGGCTGTACACGGTCAAGGACGGCGGGCACACCTGGCCCGGCCCCGTCGAGGTGCCCCGGCTGGGCCGCACCGAGACCGGGCTGGACGCCACCCGGCTGCTGCTGGACGTGTTCGACCGGGCGCCGGACCGGTCCTGAAGGCGCAGGCAGCGGGCGTTAGGCTTGGCGGCCATGAGTCACCAGGTGGGACACCAGACGGCGGCCGCGCTGCTGCGCCGCCTCGCGGCCGAACAGGCCGAGTGCCGCATCCCGTCGATCATGGCGGCGGTCGTGCGCGACGGGCACATCGCATGGGCGGCCGGGCGCGGCCGCGTCGGCGGCGAGCCGCCCACGACGCGCACCCAGTACCGGCTCGGCTCGATCACCAAGAGCGTGGTCGCCGTCGCCGTCATGCGGCTGCGCGACGAAGGGCTGCTCGACCTGCTGGATCCCATCGGCAAGCACCTGCCCGGCGCCCGGTTCGGCGAGGCGACCGTCGCCCAGCTGCTCTCCCACACCAGCGGGCTGACCGCCGAGCCGCCCACCCCCTGGTGGGAGCGCACCCCCGGCGTGGAGGCGGGCGAACTGCTCGCCCGGGTCGGGCCCGGCCACGTCAAGCACCGGCCCGGCCGCCGCTTCCACTACTCCAACGTCGGGTTCGCGCTGCTGGGCGAGCTGGTGGCGCGGCTGCGCGGCAGGCCGTGGCTGGACGTGGTGCGCCAGGAGGTGCTGGAGCCGCTCGGCATGAGCGACACCACCGCCCGGCCGCGCGCCCCGCACGCCTCCGGCTACGCCGTACACCCGTACGCCGACGTGCTGCTGCCCGAGCCCGAGCACGACGCCGTCGCGATGGCGCCCGCCGGGCAGCTGTGGTCGACGACCGCCGACCTGGCGCGCTGGGCGGCCTTCGTCGCCGGTGACACCCGGGGCGTGATCGACGCCGCCACGCTGGAGGAGATGCGCGAGCCGGCGATCGTCGACGACGGCGACGCCTGGACCGCCGGCTACGGGCTCGGCCTGCAGCTCACCCGCTACGCCGGGCGGCGGCTGGCCGGGCACACCGGGTCGATGCCGGGCTTCCTGGCCACCGTGTGGGCCGACCCGGCCGACCGGGTCGGCGTGCTGTTCCTGGCCAACACCACCTCCGGGATGAGCCGCACCCTGCTGACCGACCTGCTGCGCATCCTCGACGAGCACGAGCCCAGCCTGCCGCGCGAGTGGGAGCCGGCCGAGGCCGACGCCGACCTGCTGGCGCTGACCGGCGTGTGGCACTGGGGGCCGACCCCGTACGTGCTGCGGCTGCTGCCCGGGCGCGGGCTCGCTCTGGAGCCGGCCCGCGGCGGCGGCCGGGCCTCCCGCTTCGTGCCGCAGGACGACGGGACGTGGCTGGGGCTCGACGGCTACTACGCGGGCGAGACGCTGCGCGTGGCCGCCGACCACCTGGACGTCAACACGTTCGTCTTCACCCGCGAGCCGTACGACCCGGGCGCGCCGGTGCCGGGCGGCGTCGAGACCTGGCGGGCCTGACCCGCACGGGCGGGCTTCTGGGCGGGCTCCTTCGCAGGCCCGCTCAGGGGCTGGCGAGGGTGGCGGCCAGGTCGGCGGCCGGGCCGGGCGGCAGCGCGGCGTGCACCAGCTCCACCCGGTGCACCAGCCGGGGCGCCACCAGCGCCACCCCCGTCGCGGCCGAGGCGGGCAGCAGCGTCAGCCCGTGCCCGGCCGCGACCAGGCTCATCACCGTGCGCGGATCGTCGCCGGTGTAGTGCAGCCCGGCGCGGAACCCGTCGCCCGCCAGGTCACGCAGCCGCTCCAGCGGGCACAGCGGCGTACGCAGCCAGCGGGCGTCCACCAGATCGGCCAGCCGCAGCCCCGCCCGGCCCGCCAGCGGATGATCGGCCGGCAGCGCCACCACCAGCGGCTCCTCCCCCGCCCGCGTCGCGGTGAGCGGGCCCGCGTCCGGCAGGCGCAGCGGATCGCTGGGCGCGGCGATGCCCGCCACCAGCGCCAGCTCCGCCTCGCCGCCCGCCACCAGCCGGGCCGCCTCGTCAGCCGGGCACGCCCGCACGGTCACCGTCAGCCGCGGCAGCCGCGCCCGCGCCGCCGCCAGCCGCCCGGCCAGGACGGGTCCGAGCGCCAGCGGGCCCACGGCCAGCGTCAGCCGGTGCACCGGCGCCGCCGCCACCCGCCGCACGTCGGCCCGCGCCGCCCGGATGCGCAGCAGCAGCGGCCCGGCGTGCTCCAGCAGCCGCTCCCCCGCCTCCGTCGGCGCCACCGGCCGGCGCGACAGCAGCGGCGCGCCCAGATCGGCCTCCAGCGCCGCCACCTGCTGGGAGACGGCCGACTGCGTGTAGCCGAGCTCGGCGGCCGCCGCCGAGAACGAGCCCAGCCGCGCCACCGTCACGAACGTCCGCACCAGATGAGGATCCATCAGGAACGCTTATAGCACATGCAGTCATTATCGTTGGCGCTTACCCGGCGCCGGGGGTCACGATGGCGAGCATGAGAATCGCCCTGGTCGGAGACCGCTCCCCCGGCGTGCGCGCCCACACGCGCATCCCCCTGCTGGTGGAGGCGTTGCGTGAACGCGACGGCCTCGCGCTCGACCCGTACTGGATCCCCACCACCGACACCGGCGGGCTGGACGGCTTCGACGGCATCTGGGTGGTGCCCGGCAGCCCGTACGCCAGCGAGGAAGGCGCCGTCGCCGCCGTGCGCACCGCGCGCGAGCGGCGCATCCCCTTCCTGGGCACGTGCGGCGGCTTCCAGCACATGCTGCTGGAGTACGCGCGCGGCGTGTGCGGGCTCGACGTCGCCCACGCCGAGAACGGCCCCGGGCACGACTACCTGCTCACCCCGCTCGCGTGCACGCTCGCCGGGCACGAGGCCCCGGTACGGCTGGCCGCCGGGTCGCTGATCGAGCAGATCATGGGGGCGCGCCAGACCGTGGAGGCCTACAACTGCTCCTACGGGCTCAACGACGGCTACCGGCGGACGCTGGAGGAGCACGGGCTGGTGTTCTCCGGCCACGGCGACAGCGACGAGAGCGGGGCCGGTGAGGCGGTGCGGGTGGCCGAGCTGCCGGGGCATCCGTTCTTCCTTGGCACGCTGTTCCAGCCGGAGCTGGCCGGTGACGGCAGCCGCGCGCACCCGGTCATCGCGGCCTTCGCCGCCGCCGTCGTCCGCCATGCCGCCGCCCGGCAGCCGGCCGCCGGATAGCGGGGGCTCACTCGCCGCCGGGGAGATCGGGGGGCTCGGCGGGCAGGACGGCCCGCAGGCGCCACCCGCCCTCCGGCGCGGGCCCGGCCTCGACCCTGCCCCCGGCCTGCGCCACCCGCTCGGCCAGCCCCCGCAGCCCGCTGCCCGCCACCCCGCCGGCCTCTTTCCGGGTGGCGGGGCCGTCGTCGTGGACGGTGACCGAGTGCGAGGCCACGGTGATGGTGACGCGGGTGGCGGCGCTGTGCCGCAGGACGTTGGTGACGCCCTCACGCACCACCCAGCCCAGCAGGTCCTGCACCCACGGCGGCGGCGGGGCGCCGGTGCGGCGCACGTCCGGGGTGAGGCCCGCGGCGCTCAGCACGTCACCAGCGCGGGCCAGCTCCCCGTTCAGCGAGCCCTCGCGGTAGCCGGTGACGGCCTCGCGGACCTCGGCCAGCGCCTGGCGGCCGACCGTCTCGATGTCGGCGGCGTGCCGTCCTGCCTGCTCGGGGTCGCGCTCGGCCAGGCGGCGCACCGCCTCGGCCTTGACGACGATGACCGACAGCGTGTGCCCGAGCAGGTCGTGCAGGTCGCGGGCGAAGCGCAGCCGCTCGCGTTCGACGGCCGTCTCGGCCAGGCGGCGGCGGGTGCCGGCCAGCTCGGCGATGAGCGCGTGCAGGTGCATGATGAACGCCACCACCAGCCCGGCGCTGAACGTCCCCCACGCCAGCGCCATCACCGGCTCCAGCCCGCCGCCGGTGAACAGCGTGACCAGCGCGGCCGCGGCCGTCACCGCCAGCAGCGGCGCCAGCAGGGCGGCCCGCACCGCGCGGCCGGCCAGCACCAGCCCGCAGGCGATGCCCGCCAGCGGGAACAGGTACAGCCAGCCGCCGGCGAACAGCGCCGCCAGGCCCGTCACTGTCACCCCCAGCGAGGCCAGCGCCACGGTGGCGGCCACGGTGCGTGAGCGGAAGCCCAGCAGGACCGCCGCCGCGTACAGGAGGATGACGGCGGCCAGGCCCGGCCAGGCCAGCCAGGCGGGGCGGCTGTCGCCGGCCGCGGTGTCCCACGCGGCGGCGACGCCGATCAGGGCGAAGGCGAGGAACCCGGCGCCGGACGGCGGCCCGTAGGGGCGGCCGCCGGGCGCGCGGGCGGGGTCGGTGGTCATCGCCTCCCACGTTAGACGGATGTCCGATCACGGTAAGTAACACGGTGATCGGGGGATCTGCGTGAATCTGTGGGAGTACATCGCCGACCGGCGGGATCTGCTGCTCTTCGAGACGGCGCAGCACGCCAGCATGGTGGCGCAGTGCGTGCTGGTGGCCGCCGTGATCGGCGTGGCGGTGGGCGTCGTCACCTACCGGCGGCCGCGCGGGGCGGCGCTGGCCACCGGCACGGCCGGGGTGCTGTTCACGGTGCCGTCGCTGGCGATGCTCGGCCTGCTCATCCCGGTGCTGGGGCTGGGGGTGGCGCCGAGCGTGACGGCGATCGTGCTGTACGCGCTGCTGCCGATCATCCGGAACACGGTGGTGGGGCTGCAGGGGGTGGACCCGATGCTGGTGGACGCGGCGCGCGGGATCGGGATGAGCCGGCTGCGGGCGCTGACACGGATCGAGCTGCCGCTGGCCTGGCCGGTGATCCTGACCGGCATCCGGGTCTCGACGCAGCTCGCGATGGGCATCGGCGCGGTGGCCGCGTACGTGTCGGGGCCGGGGCTGGGCGAGCAGATCTTCTCCGGGCTGGCCCGGCTGGGCGGCGCGAACGCGGTGAACTCCACGCTCACCGGCACGCTCGGCGTGGCGCTGCTGGCGCTTGCGTTCGACGCGTGTTTCGTGCTGCTGGGGCGGCTGACCAGGCCGGGAGGCCGCCGTGCCTGAGACGGCGGCGGGCGGCGGCGGGGTGCCGATCGAGCTGCGCGCGGTGACCAAGCGCTTCCCCGGCGCGGCCGCGCCCGCGGTGAACGAGCTGGACCTGACGATCGCCGCCGGGGAGATCGTGGTGCTGCTCGGCCCGTCGGGGTGCGGCAAGACGACGACGATGCGGATGATCAACCGGCTGGACGAGCCCACGTCCGGCGACATCCTCATCGGCGGGCGCAGCGCCCGCGACATCGACCCCGACCGGCTGCGGCGCAACATCGGGTACGTGATCCAGCAGGCCGGGCTGTTCCCGCACCTGACGGTGGCGGCCAACATCGCGCAGGTGCCGCGCCTGCTGAAGTGGGACTCCGGCCGGATCGCACGCCGCGTGGAGGAGCTGCTGACGCTGGTCGGGCTGGACCCGGCGACGTTCGCCCAGCGCTACCCCAGAGCGCTGTCGGGCGGCCAGCAGCAGCGGGTGGGGGTGGCCAGGGCGCTGGCGGCCGACCCGCCGGTGATGCTGATGGACGAGCCGTTCGGCGCCCTGGACCCGATCACCCGCGAACGGCTGCAGGACGAGCTGCTGCGGCTGCAGGAGGAGCTGGCCAAGACGATCGTGTTCGTGACGCACGACGTCGACGAGGCGCTGAAGATCGGCGACCGGATCGCGATCATGGAGCGGGGGGCGCGGATCGTCCAGTACGCGCGACCGGCCGAGATCCTGACCGCGCCCGCGGGCGAGTACGTCGAGCAGTACCTGGGCGGCGGTTCGTCGATGCGGCTGCTGCGGCTGACGAAGGTGGGCGACATCCGGCTCGACTCGGTGCCGCACGCCACCGCCGGCGCCGACGCGCGCGCCCTGCTGGCCCAGGCCGAGGACGAGGGCCGCGACTTCGCGCTCGTCGTCGACGAGGCGGGCCGGCCGCGCCGGTGGGTGAGCGCCGCCGACCTGGCCGCCGCCCGCGGGCCCGTCGGCGAGCTGGGCGAGGAGACGGGGCCGCCGATCGGGCACCGGATGACGTTGCAGGACGCGCTGGAGGCGCTGCTGAACGCCGACAGCGACGTGGTGCCGGTCGTCGGCCGTGGGCAGGCGTACGCGGGGGTGCTGTCGCTGAGCACGGTGCAGAACGCGATCCAGGCGATCAAGGCGCGCGAGCGGGAGCGCCGCCGCCGGCGCCTGTCCGGCCTGACCGGCGACAGCGGAGACGGCGGATCCGGTGACGGCGGGCCCGGCGACAGCGGATCCGGGCCGGGGGGTGGGGCGTGACCGTCAGCGGGTCGGCCGCGCAGCAGGCCGCCATCCCCGAACCGGACGTCGGCCGCTCCTGGCACATGCTGCTCGCGCCGCTCATCTACCTGGCCGTGGCCGCCGCGATGGTCGCCTACACCCAGCTGGTGCCGCTGGACGACATCGAGCGCAGCGCGCTGCGGCTGCCGTTCCTGGCCCGGCGCACCTGGGAGCACATCCGGCTGGTGTTCTACTCCACCGTGCTCGTGCTGGTGGTCGCGCTGCCGCTCGGGGTGCTGCTGACCCGGCGCACCCTGCGCAGGGCCACCCCCGTGGTGCTGGCCGTGGTCAACGTCGGGCAGGCCACCCCGGCCGTCGGCCTGATCGTGCTGCTGGCCGTGGTGTTCCGGATCGGGTTCTGGACGGCGGTCGTCGCGCTGTTCGCCTACAGCCTGCTGCCGACGCTGCGCAACACGATGGTGGGCCTGGAACAGGTCGACCCCCGGCTGATCGACGCCGGGCGCGGCATCGGCATGTCGGCGTTCGGCGTGCTGTGGCGCGTCGAGCTGCCCATGGCCGTCCCCGTCATCCTGTCAGGGGTGCGCACCACGCTCGTGCTGAACGTCGGCACCGCCGGCATCGCCGCGTTCATCGGCGCGGGCGGCCTCGGCGACCTGATCACCGCCGGGGTCAGCACCCAGCGCAACCTCGTGCTGATCACCGGCTGCGTGCTCATCGCCGTGCTGGCCATGCTCATCGACTGGGCCGGCGGCGTCGCCCAGCGGCTGCTGTCGCCCAAGGGGCTCACATGAGACCCGCGCTCCTGCTGATGCCGGCGGTGCTCGTGGCGGTGCTCGTGGCGGCGGCCGGGTGCGGGCTGCGGCCGGCCTCGGCGTTCATCCCGCCGGTCGGGCCCGGCAGCATCCGGCCCGTCCCCGCGCTGGAAGGCGTACGGCTGCAGGTGACGTCGAAGGAGTTCACCGAACAGCTCATCCTCGGCAAGATCGCCGTGCTCGCGCTCACCGTCGCCGGCGCCGACGTCGCCGACCGCACCAACGTGCAGGGCAGCGTCAACGCCCGCCGCTCGCTGACCCGGGGCGACGCCGACCTCATGTGGGAGTACACCGGCACCGGCTGGATCACCTACCTCGGCAGGAGCGACCCGATCACCGACGCGGCCCGCCAGTACGAGGCCGTGCGCGAGCTGGACCTGCGCCGCAACGACATCGTGTGGCTGCCCCCCGCCCCGCTGAACAACAGCTACTCCATGGCCGTCACCCGCGCCACCGCCACCCGCTACGGCATGCGCACGATCTCCGACATCACCCGGGTGCCGCCCGAGCGGCGCACGTTCTGCGTCGACCACGAGACGTTCGGCCGCTCCGACGGGTTCCTCGGCATGCTGCGCGCCTACGGCCTGCGCTACGGCACCGACGTGCAGCCGTCGAAGGTGCGCCGCGTCTCCACCGGCGTGCTGTACGACTCGATCGCCAGCGGCCAGTGCACGCTCGGCATGGTCACCACCACCGACGGCCGGCTCGAAGCGCTCCACCTGGCGCTGCTGGAGGACGACCGCCACTTCTTCCCCCTCTACCACCCGTCGGTCACCATCCGCGGCCCGGTCGCCCGAGAGCACCCCGAGATCGCCCGCGTCTTCGCGCCGATCAGCGCCAAGCTCACCGACGCGGTCATCCGCAAGCTGAACGCCCAGGTCGACGTGGACGGCGACGTGCCGGTGCTCGTCGCCCGCGACTGGCTGCGCTCGCAGGGCTTCATCACCTGAGCGGGCCTAGGATCGTGCCCGTGTTCACACTCGACGACGTGCTCGAGGTGCTGGCGCTGATCGAGGACGCCGGCTGCCGGACGTGGATCGGCGGCGGTTGGGGCGTCGACGCCCTGATCGGCCGGCCGACCCGGCCGCACCGCGACCTCGACCTGCTGCACCGGGCCGAACAGGAGCCCGCCCTGATCGACGCGCTGACGGCCGCCGGGTTCGCCGAACAGCCCGGCGCGGTCCCCGGGCGGCCGGTCCGCTTCGTCATGGCCGACGCGCGCGGGCGCGAGCTCGACCTGCACCCGCTCACCTTCGCCGCCGACGGGTCGGCCGTCCAGCCCGCCGACGCGCACGGCGCCACCTTCCCCTACCCGGCCGGCGCGTTCACCTGGGGCACGCTGGGCGGGCGGCGCGTGCGCTGCCTGTCGGCCGCCCAGCAGGTGACCTTCCACCAGGGCTACGAGCCGGCCGAGCGGGACGTGCACGACATGCGGCTGCTGCGCGAGACGTTCGGCGTCGACACGCCCTTCTGAACGCGCCTCAGGCGACGGCCACCTCCAGGGCGCGCAGCCGGTCCGGCTCGGCGACCACGTCGACGCCGGTGATCAGATCCCCGTCGAAGGTGAAGGTCAGCACGACCGACAGGCGGCCGTACGGCGCCATCGCCAGCGCCGGGACGCCGTCGACGAGCGCCACGCCGGTGAAGCGGGCCCGGCCGGTGGCGGCCATCGCGCCCTCGGCCACCCGGCGGGCGCCGCGCACCACGATCGGCTCCGGCGTCGGCACGACCCGCCGGTCGGCGTGCAGGACGACGTCCGGGTGCAGCAGCTTGACCAGCGCCTCGAAATCCCCGCCCCGGGTGGCCGCCAGGAACGCCTCCACCACCCGCCGCCGCTGCGGCGCGTCCGGGCGCGGCGCGTCGCCGCCCCTGACGCGGCGGCGCGCCCGGCTGGCCAGCTGCCTGACCGCCTGCGGCGTCCGCTCCAGCATGACGGCGATGTCCTCGAACGGCACCGCGAACAGGTCGTGCAGCACGAACGCCAGCCGCTCGGCCGGGCTGAGCCGGTCCAGCACCACCAGCAGCGCCACCCCGACCGAGTCGGCCAGCACCGCCTCCTCCTCCGGGTCCGCCCCGCCCGTCAGCCCGCCCGCCGGCCCGACCACCGGCCCGCCGTCCGGCCCGCTCTGGGCCTCCAGCGGGTCCTCGCGGCGGGTCCGGCGCGCGCGCAGCATGTTCAGGCACAGCCGCGCCACCACGGTCGTCAGCCACGCGCCCAGGTTGTCCACGCCGCTGACGTCGGAGCGGCTCAGCCGCAGCCACGCCTCCTGGACGACGTCGTCGGCCTCGCTCACCGAGCCGAGCATCCGGTAGGCCACGGCCCGCAGCCCGCCCCGGTGCTCCTCGAACAGCCCGGCCAGCCGGTCATCTGCGACGCGCTCGTTCACCCTGGTCCTCGTCCCTTCCCGCGATGGCGTGCGCACACCCTAACCGGACCCTCCCGGCGAAGCGGGACAGGGGTGGCCCGACGCGGCGAAAGCGCCGACGATGGCGTTGATCGTCTCCCCGGCCGCGAAGGAGCGCCCATGCCCGCCACCTCCACGCTGGTGCTCGTACACGGCTTCTGGCACGGCTCCTGGTGCTGGAGCGAGGTCATCCCCCACCTGGCCGCCGCCGGCCGCGCCGCCGTCGCCGTCGACCTGGCCGGGCACGGGCTGCGCGCCCGCAGGCCCCGCTGGCTCACCGCACGCCCGTACGACCCCGAGGCCGTGCGCGCCGAGGTGTCGCCGGTGGGCGACGTGAGCCTGGAGCAGGCCGCCGCGCTGCTGACGGCGCAGCTCGAACGCATCGGCGGCGGCCGGCCGGTGACCGTGGTCGCCCACAGCGCGGCCGGCCCCGTGCTGATGCGCGTCACCGAGCGCAGGCCCGCCCTGGTCGCGCACGCCGTCTACCTGACCGCCTACCTGCCGGCCTCCGGCCTGTCGGCC
The DNA here is from genome assembly GCF_019396325.1 of Nonomuraea ceibae. Lineage (GTDB taxonomy): Bacteria > Actinomycetota > Actinomycetes > Streptosporangiales > Streptosporangiaceae > Nonomuraea > Nonomuraea ceibae. The sequence goes on along the minus strand of NZ_JAHKRO010000131.1, from coordinate 34 downwards.
GCCGCCTGCACGCGGCTGCCCGAGGCGGCGGCCG
>NZ_JAHKRO010000130.1 GCF_019396325.1 Nonomuraea ceibae | reverse complement strand
GGCGGGGGGCGGGGGGCGGGGCCGGGGGGCGGGGGGACGGCCGCCGGGTCGGCTCGCCGGAGCGGCGCACCCGCGCCGGGACCCGCTCGGTGGGGCCGGCGTCGGGCGAGGCGGGCGTGGCCGCCACGCGGGCGTGGGGCGGCGTGCTGCCGGCCGGGGCGCGCCGCGTCGGCTGCGCCGCCGGGACCCGCGTGGGCACCGACACGAGCATCCCGCTCCGGTGCGCCGGGACGTCGCCGCCGAGGTCGGGCATGCCCGCCTGGGTGAGCGAGGCGCCGGTCAGCCCGCCGCCCGCCAGGACGCCCGCGAGCGCGACCATGACCGTCCCGGTCAGCGCCGCGGCGATCTGCAGGGCTCGCCCGCGCCGTTCCGTCTGTCCCACAGGGGCAGATGATAGTCACGCCTGGGGGCCGGCAGTGCCCGTACGTGACAATCGTGATCAAGTACGCACTCGATCAGCAGGCGCACAGCAGCCCGTTCAGCGCCGTCTCCAGGGCGCGGACGCCGGACGCCGGGGCGGGCCAGGGGAAGCGGATGAGCGCCCCGTCGGCCCGTACGGTGGCGCCGAAGGCGTCGAGCTCCCACAGCCACACGTCGGCGGCCGGCTCGCCGAGCTGCCGTGACACGCCGCTGGCGAGCTGCGGCCGGTGGCAGGCGTTGACGTGCGCGAGCACCCGCTCGGCCGTCTCCGCCAGCGGGTCGGGCCGGGCGTCCAGGTACTCGTCGGCGTCGAGCACGCCCGACTCCTGGCCCGTCAGGTAGACGACCTGGCCCACGTCCAGCCGCAGCAGCCGGGGCGCGCCGGGCCTGCCGTACTGCTCAAGGGCGTCGAACAGGGCCTCGTCCGGGTCGGCGGCCGCCACCGCGACCGCCGCCGCGCGGGCCTCGCGCTCGGGCACGGGCTGCGCCCATCCCTGCACCTCCAGCAGGCCGCGCGGGTGCTCGACGTCGCCCAGGCGGCGCATCGAGGTCAGGTTCACGGCCACCACGGCGTCGTCGCGCAGCCCGTGCAGCGCCTCGCCGGGGCGGACCAGGAGCACCGGGCGGCCACGCTCGTCCACGCCGCCGCGGGCGGGGGAGGGGGCGCCGTCGACGGACAGCCGGGCGACGCTGGCGGTCGCGGCGAGGGTGCGGATCCGCTCCGGGATCGGGAGCATGACGCCTCCTTGAGATCACACTGAATAGTAGGTTAGGCTCACCTAAGTAAGGACTACCTAACCACATTGAGGTGAACGTGCGCTACACCGGTCCCAAGGTGCGACTGTCACGTCGTGCGGGCGTGCCGCTGACCAGGAAAGCCGTCCGCTACTTCGAGCAGCGCCCCTACCCGCCGGGCGAGCACGGCCGCAAGACCAACCGCCGCAGCAGCGGCGACTACGGGCTGCGGCTGATGGAGAAGCAGAAGCTGCGCTGGTACTACGACGTGTCGGAGCGGCAGCTGCGCCGCTACTGGGATCTGGCCGTCCGCAAGCCGGGCGCCTCGGGCGCCGAGCTGGTCACGATCCTGGAGACCAGGCTGGCCTCGCTCGTGCTGCGGTCCGGGCTCGCGCCGTCGATCTACGCCGCCCGCCAGTACATCGCGCACGGCCACATCGCCGTCGACGGCCGCAAGGTCGACATCCCCAGCTACCTGGTCAAGCCGGGCCAGGTCGTCTCGGTGCGCGAGCGCTCGCGCCGGATGCAGCCGTTCGTCGCCGCCGCCGAGGGCGTGCACGCCGACGAGCGGACCGCCGCCTACCTGTCGGCGGACCTGGCGAACCTCACGTTCACGCTGGTCTCCCGCCCCGAACGTGAGCAGATCGCCGTCCCGGTCGACGAGCAGCTCGTCGTCGAGTTCTACTCCCGCTGACGCGCCTGCCGCGCCGGGCCGGTCTAGCCGCGGTCCGGCGTGAGCCGGCCGCGCAGCTCGGCCACCTCCTGGCGCAGCGCCGTCAGCTCGTCCAGGATGCGCTGCGTGGAGGCCGCCGAGACGTCCTCCAGCTCGGCCAGCTCGGCGGCCGACTCCTCGTCCATGGCGCTCACCACGACCGCCATGAACAGGTTGAGCACCACGAACGTGCAGACCAGGATGAAGATCGTGAAGAAGATCCACGCCGTGGGGTGACGGGTCATCACCTCCCGGGCGATGTTGCCCCAGTCGTCGCCCGTCATCGTCTGGAAGAGCGTGAACAGCGACGTGGGCAGCGTGCCGAACCGTTCCGGCGCGGTGTTCCCGTACAGCTTGGTGGCCAGGACGGCGGCCACGTACAGGACGAGGGAGAGCAGCAGCACGATCGAGCTCATCCCGGGCATGGCGCGCAGCAGGGCCGAGACGACCCGCCGCAGGCTGGGCACCACCGACAGCAGGCGCAGCGCGCGCAGGATGCGCAGCGAGCGCAGCACCGACAGGCCGCCCGTGGCGGGCGCGAGGGCGATGGCGACGATCACGGTGTCGAAGATGTTCCACGGGTCGCGCGGGAAGTCCGCGCGCTCGACGTACACCTTGGCCGCGAGCTCCGCCACGAAGATGTAGAGCGCCACGTGGTCGACGGCGGTGAGCAGGCCGCCGTACCCCGCCACGACGGACGGCACCGTCTCCAGGCCGAGCGTGGCCGCGTTGATCAGGATGACGGCGACGATGAAGCGCTGGAAACGCCGGTGCGCCAGGACGGCGCGGGTGCGTTCACGCACGGGGTGCTGCTCCTCGGGGGACGGCGGCGGTCCCGCCCATCTTCCCGCAAAACGATCAATCCGTAGGAATCAACCGGAACACCCGCAACTCCCGCCCCGACCGCTCGGTGTAGCGCGCGTACACGGCCTGGTGGGCGACCAGCCGCGGCCACGCCTCCGCCCGCTCCGCGCCGGTCAGCAGCGACGCGGTGACCGGGAACTCGCGCCCGCCGAAGCGGACCGTGGCCTGCGGCCGGGCCAGCAGGTTGGCCGTCCACGCCGGGTGGCGGGGGCCGCCGAAGTTGCTGCCGACGACCAGCAGCGCGCCGCCGGGCTCCGGCAGGCAGGCCAGCGGGACGGCGCGCGGCAGCCCCGACTTGGCCCCGGTCGTGGTCAGCAGCAGGGCGGGGATGCGCCCGCGCTCGGTCATGCGGCTGCCCGCGAGCCTGCGCGCCACCGGGTCGAACGCGCGCATCAGCCGCGGCCCGGCCTGGGAGAACCAGGCGGAGCCGGCGAGCTTCTGGGAGAGGGCCTTGATCATGCGCGGAGTCTAGCTTGATCACCTGCGGCGCCGTCTCGCTCTGTGGTATAAATCCTGCCTATTCGCCAGCCGACGGGGGAGCGCCGATGTCCTATCCCAACTACGGCCCTTCCTATTACGGCCCGCCGCCGCAGACCCATCCCAACGGCACCACGATCCTGGTGCTGGGCATCCTGAGCCTGGTGGTCTGCGCGATCCTCGGCCCGTTCGCCTGGAACATGGGCACCAAGGCGCTGCGTGAGATCGACTCCAGCGGCTACGTCTACGAGAACCGCGGCATGATCCAGGCGGGCCGCATCTGCGGGATCGTCAGCACCTGCCTCATGCTGGCGGTCGTCGGCCTCTACGCCATCATGTTCGTCTTCTTCGGCGGCATGGCGCTGCTCGGCGGCGTCTCCAGCTCCCTCTAACCGCCCAGGCCCCGTTCCAGCAGGTCGAACGCCCGCTCGGTCTGCTCCTTCAGCGCGGGCTCGATCACGCTCCACGGCTCACCGGCGGCCATCCGGCGCACCGCGTAGCCGGACAGCGCGCGGGTCGCGCCGAGGATCTGCGCGGCGACCACCCGCGGCGTGACGTCGTCCCCGTCGCGATCGAGCGCCGCCGCCAGCGCCTCCTCGCGCTCGTCCTGGATCTCGCGGATGCGGGCCAGCAGCGACGGGCTGGCGCGCACCAGCGCGTCGAACACCTCGGCCCCCTCGTTGAAGCCGTAGCGCCAGCTCCGCGTGGCGATCGCGTCGAGCACGTCGCGCCGGAACGCCCGCACCACGCTCTCGCCCGGCTCGCGCCGCCGCGCGACCTCCTCCGGCCTGCCCTCGGTCCAGTCGCGCCGGTCGAGGAACAGGTCCTCCTTGGCCGGGAAGTAGTTGAACACCGTGTTGACCGACACGTCGGCGGCCCGCGCCACCTCGGCCACGGTCACGCTGTCGAACCCGCGCGCCGCGAACAGCCCCATCGCCACGTCCGCGATGCGCTGCCGGGTCTCGCGCTTCTTCCGCTCCCGCAACCCCATGCCCGCCATCGTACCCAAATTGCAGTGACTCCAAATTTGTGGTTACTCTAATTTTGGAGGCGATGAAGTGATCAACACGATCGGTCTGACGAAGACCTTCGACGGCGGCGCGACAGCCGTCGCCGACCTGACCATGTCCGTGGAACCCGGCGAGATCGTCGGCTTCCTCGGCCCCAACGGCGCCGGCAAGACCACGGCCATGCGCATGCTCACCACCCTGCTCGGGCCCACCTCGGGCACCGCCGTCGTGGCCGGCCACGACCTGCTGGCCGACCCGCGCGAGGTGCGCCGCCGCGTCGGCTACGTCTCGCAGACCGGCGGCGTCGACCCCGCCGCCCCCCTGCGCGAGGAACTGCTGCTCCAGGCCATGCTGTACGGGCTCAGCCGGGCCGAGGCGGCGGCCGGGACCGCCGAGTCGCTGGCGCTGCTCGGCCTGACCGGGCTGGAGGACAGGCCGGGCGGCGCGCTGTCCGGCGGGCAGCGGCGCCGCTTCGACATCGCGTTCGCGCTGGCGCACCGGCCCGTGCTGCTGTTCCTGGACGAGCCGACGACCGGGCTCGACCCGCGGAGCCGGGCCGCGCTGTGGGACCACGTCCGCACGCTGCGCGCCGAGCGCGGCGTCACGGTCTTCCTCACCACCCACTACCTCGACGAGGCCGACGCCCTCTGCGACCGGCTGCTGATCATGGACCACGGCCGCGTCGTCGCCGAGGGCGCCCCGGCCGCGCTCAAGACCGGCGGGCGCACGCTGGACGAGGTGTTCCTGGACGTCACCGGCAGGCCGCCGGCCGAGGAGGCGGGCGTCTGATGCGCGACACCTGGATCCTGTTCCGCCACAGCGTGCGGGCGAGCCTGCGGCAGAAGGCCGGGGTGCTGTTCGGCGCCGTCCAGCCGCTGCTGTTCCTCCTGCTGTTCGGGCCGATCTTCGTCACGATCGGCACCTGGGAGACGCTCGTCCCCGGGCTGATCGTGCAGCTCGGGCTGACGAGCACCGGCCTGGCCGGCTTCGGCGTGGTCTTCGACCGGCGCTCGGGCGTGCTGGAGCGGCTGCGCGTCACCCCGGCGAGCCGCCTGTCGCTGCTGCTCGGCCGGGTGCTCGGCAACGCGGTCACGCTCGTCGCGCAGACGCTTCTGCTGGTCGCCGCCGGCTACGCCTTCGGCATGCGCGCCCCGCTCGCCGGCCTGGCGGCGGGCCTCGCGCTCGTCGTCGTGCTCGGGACCGGGCTGGCCGCGCTGTCGTACGCGATCGCGCTCACGATGGACGAGCACCTGTTCGCGCCCGTGATGAGCACGGCCGTGGTGCCGCTCGTGCTGCTGTCGGGCTCGTTCCTGCCCATGTCGATGGCGCCGGGCTGGCTGGACGCCCTGTCGCACGCCAGCCCGTTCCGTTACGTGCTGGAGGCCCTGCGCGAGCTGTTCGCCGGCCGCTACGCCTCCGCCACGGTGGTCACCGGCGTGGCCGTGGCGGTCGCGTTCGCCGCGATCGGCCTGCTGGTGGGCACGCGGGTCTTCGGCGAGCGGGCCGCCTGACGGGGGATCAGGCCGCGCTCCTGGCCCGGCGGCGCAGCGAGGCGAGCACGCCCGCCGGGTCGACGATCCCGTAGCCGTAGCCGTAGTCGAACCCCACCTCGCTGCGGTCCTCGGCGGTGCGCCGCAGCAGCGCGCGCAGCTGCGACGGCGACAGCCGGGTGGCGGGCCACAGGGTGCGCACCGCCGCGACCAGGCCCGCAGCCACCGGCGCCGCCGCCGACGTGCCCGAGTCGGGGGTGCCGTCGCCGAACGCGGCGGACCCGTCGAAGTGCGTGTAGGCGCACACGTCGGGCTTGCGCGCGGTCAGCCGCCCCGGCCCCTGGGAGGAGTAGCCGACCCGGACGCCGTTGACGTCGACGCCGCCGACCGACAGCGCCTTCGGGTGGGAGTTGCCGCCCGAGATCGGCCGCTCGGTGTAGGCGCACCGGCTGTCGGGGCACTCGCGCCCGCAGTTGCCCGCCGCGAACACCACGTCGGCGCCCGCCGCGTCGAGGCTCGCGATCATCAGGTTGAACGGGTGCGCCCCGTTGTCGGAGTAGTTGCCCGGATGCCCCACGGGGAAGTCCCACTCGGGGGAGAACGACCCCCACGAGTTGTTCACCACCAGCGCCTTGGACCCGGCGGGCTGCGCGTCGATCACCGTGCGCAGGTGCGCGAACGCCGCCACCGCGTCGGACAGCAGCCCGTCGAGCGCCGAGCCGCCCGGCCGGGTGGAGCGCAGCAGCGGGAGGTCGAGCAGCCGCGCCTGCGGCGCCCCGAGGAGCGCGTCGAACGCGCACATGGTGCCGTGGTCGACCTCCGACTCGCCCGGCCTGTCGGGCACCCCCGCCGGGCGCCAGCTCCGCTCGGCGTCGAGCGCGACCGGGCGGCCGAGCCGCCGGGTGAGGTGGGCGAGGTTGATGCCCGTGTCGAGCACGGCCAGGGGCACGTTCGCGCCGTCGAGGCCCTCGGCGTGCAGGCTCGGCACGTTGAGCAGCCGCTCCACGTCGTGCCAGGTGCCGGAGGGGCGGTCGCCGCCGCACAGCGGCGAGGACTCGATGACCGGGTCGGCGAACACCCCGACGACGTCGGGCCGCAGCGTCGGCAGCAGCGCCATCCGGGTGGCGCGCTCGTCGTCGGAGATCGTGCCGCGCACCAGCACCGAGGCGTCCTCGGCGGCCAGCGAGAAGCGCAGCGGCTGGTTGAGCGAGAGCGGGTCGCCGCCCGTGGCGGGCACGGGCCGGGGCAGCGCCACGGGGGTGAACTCGGTGTCGAGCTCGACACCGGGCAGGCCGTCGGCGACGTCGGCGGTCGTGGCGCGCCGACCGGGATCGGCGACGGCCGCGACCAGATCGGGTGAGGGGCGAAGCTGGATGAGCACACGCATGAGAGTCACCACCGGGGGGTCTGACGAAGCGAACCTTTCCACATTCCTGCATCCGCCGCGCCACGTCCACCGTGACTTGACCTGCTAAAACGCCGTAAAAGCCGCTTAGTACACGAAGATTGTTCTCGGCCTTTCAGGCTTCCGTCCGGGACGATCGTTCACTACCGTGAGTCAGCATGACGCTCCAGGCGCAGAAGGCGGTCGACGGCGGCGGCACCAGCGACCACTGGCTGGCGGTGCGCCCGAGGCTCATCCTCGCCAGCGCCTTCATGCTCTTCCTGGAGCTGGCCCTGATCCGGTGGACCGGCTCCAACATCGTCCACCTGAGCTACTTCACCAACTTCGTGCTGCTCGGCTCGTTCCTCGGCATCGGCCTGGGCTTCCTGCGCGTCGGCCGCTCCCGCCGCCAGCCCTACTACTCGCCGCTCGTGCTGTTCGGCCTGGTGCTCGTCGTCCTCACCTTCCCGGTCACCGTCGACCGGCAGACCGAGGGCGTCCTCTACTGGACCAGCCTCGGCACCACCGGCCCGCCCGCCTGGGCCATCCTCCCGGTCATCTTCTGCGCCGCCGCCGTCATCCTCATGGGCCCCGCCGAGCTGGTCGGCCGCTGCTTCCCCGAGCTGCCCCGGCTGGAGGCCTACCGCTACGACCTGATCGGCAGCCTCACCGGCATCGCCGCCTTCACCGCGCTGTCGTTCCTCAGCGCGCCGCCGGTGTTCTGGGGCCTGATCGCCGCCGTCTGCTACGCGATCCTGCTCGTGCCCCGCCCCCGCCTGCCCTACGCGGCCCTCGTCGTCGTCCCCTCGCTGGCCGTCGTCGGCCTGCTGCTCGCCGAGACGCTCACCGCCGGCGCCGTCTGGTCGCCCTACTACAAGGTCACCACCCGGGCGATGCAGGTGCTCGGCGTCCCCGCCACCGACATCGCCGTCAACGGCATCCCGCACCAGCTCGCCTCGCCCGCCGTCGCCCGCCTGCAGTGGGAGGGCCAGTACGGGCTGCCCTACCAGCGGGCCGCCGCCGCGCCCGACGACGTGCTCATCGTGGGCGCGGGCAGCGGCACCGACGTCGCCATCGCGCTGCTCAAGGGCGCCAAGCACGTCGACGCCGTCGAGATCGACCCCAAGCTGCGCGAGCTCGGCGGCTCCGTGCACCCCGACCGCCCCTACTCCGACCCGCGCGTCACCACCCACGTCACCGACGGGCGCGCCTTCCTGGAGCACACGAGCAAGAAGTACGACCTCATCCTGTTCGCGCTGCCCGACTCCCTCACGCTCGTGTCGGGGGCCAGCTCGCTGCGGCTGGAGAGCTACCTGTTCACCGTGGAGGCCATGCGGGCCGCCCGCGAGCACCTCAAGCCCGGCGGCGCCTTCTCCATGTACAACTTCTACCGCGAGACCTGGCTCGTCGACCGGCTCGCCAGCACCGTGCAGAGCGCCTTCGGCCACAAGCCCTGCGTCGACGTGGTCAGCATCCGCGGCCAGCAGGCCGTCATCACCGCCGGCGACACCCCCGCCGCCCAGCGCTGCGGCGTCGAATGGCCCGGCGCCGCCGCCACCAGCCCGCCGCCCGCCGACGACGACCGGCCCTTCCTCTACCTGAAGGACCGCACGATCCCGCCGATCTACATCATCACCCTCTGCCTCATCCTCATCGTCAGCCTGCTCGCCGTCCGCCTCGTCGCCGGCCCCTACCGCCGGATGCGCCCGTACGCCGACCTGTTCCTGCTCGGCGTGGCGTTCCTGCTGCTGGAGACCAAGAGCGTGACCGGGTTCGCGCTGCTGTTCGGCACCACCTGGGTGGTCAACGCCATCGTCTTCGCCGGCGTGCTCGTCGCCGTGCTCGCCGCCGTCGAGGTGACCCGCCGCTTCCGCACCCCACCCCTGCCAGTCATGTACGCGGTGCTGCTCGGCGGGCTCGTGCTCGCCTGGCTCGTGCCCAACCAGTGGCTGCTGTCGCTCCCGCTGCCGCTGCGCGCCCTCGTCGCCGTGACCGTCGCGTTCCTGCCGATCTTCGCGGCCAACGTGGTGTTCGCCAAGCGGTTCGCCGACTCCGCCGACGCCACCACCTCCTTCGGCGCCAACCTCCTGGGCGCCATGGTGGGCGGCTGCCTGGAATACCTCGCGCTCGTCATCGGTTATCAGGGGCTGCTCATCGTGGCCGCCGTCCTTTACCTCGGCGCGTTCGCCCTGTTGCCCCGCCGGGCACTGGCCTGAAACCCCCACGGGGCCGGGTTTGCCCGGGCACTTATGGCTTGACCTGGGCTTTTGGGAATGTTTGGGGTAGCCTCGTGGTTGTAACCACCTGAGCGCCCATGAGTCCGGCTCCGCGCGGCGATGTCCCCGGTGACCGAGCGACCCCGGCGGCTCGATCATCCAGCACCTCTTCTTCCGCAGTGGCCCACGCGCCCCGTCGAGGTGTCCCGCAGTAGCTCCGCGTGTCCACGCGGACGCATGCTGTCCACATCCAGGAGGAAATACCGCATGACCATCACCAGCAACCTGCGCAAGTTCCGCAAGAGCGCGCTGCTGGCCATGGCCACCGCCGTGACGGCCGTGGGCATCGCCGGCCCCGCCATGGCCGTCCCCGCCGACCTCCCCTACGGGCAGGACGTCTCCAACTACCAGCCCGCGCACGACTGGGCCGCCAGCGGCGCCGACTTCGGCATCGTGAAGGCCACCGAGGGCGTCGACTTCAAGGACCCGACCTTCGCCCGCCACTGGAAGGAAATGGACAAGAACAAGCTTGTCCGCGGCGCCTACCACTTCGGGCACCCCGCCAACGACCCCATCGCCGAGGCGGACTTCTTCCTCGCGGCGGTCGACAGCCAGCCCGCCAAGGCCGGCGACCTGCTCGCCCTCGACCTCGAGGTCACCGACGACATGCCGTCCGCGCACGTCAACGCCTGGGCCAAGAAGTGGCTGGCGCACGTGAAGGCCAAGACCGGCGTCACGCCGCTGTTCTACAGCAGCCAGTCCTTCGCCGAGGAGCACGGCGCCGGGCTGGGCGCGTACCCGCTCTGGGTCGCCAACTACGGCAAGGCCAAGGGCACCGTCACGCCGCCCGCCGACTGGAAGTCCTGGGCCATCCACCAGTACTCCGACGACCCGGTGGACCAGAACGTCTCGGCGCTGACCGTCGACCAGCTCCGCGCCCTGGGCCGCCCGGCGAAGTGACCCCCGGGCCGGGACCCGTACCATCCGCCCCCTGAGAGAGCGGCCGCGCGACGCGCGGCCGCTCTTCGGCGTCCGCGGCCTTCCGGTCGCGGTCCAGGCAAAGATCATCCCAGAAGTGGATCACTCACCTGATCCACCTCCCGAACCGTCCCTAGTTACCGGCCCGGCGGCGTCGCCATGTGCCGGGTGCCATGCCCTCGTGCCGGCGGAACGCTCGGCTGAAAGCGGCGTCGGTGTCATATCCGATCGCATGGGCGATCTGCTGCAGACTCGCCTCGGTGTCACGCAACAGCGTTTTGGCCCGGTGCATGCGCCAGTAGGTGAGGTAGCTGATGGGTGATTCGCCTGTCTTTCGTTTGAACGCTACGGCGAACGCCGCCCGCGACATCCCGGCTCTGCACGCGAGTGCCCCCACCGTCCACGGATGCGCAAGATCGGAGTGCAGGTCCCGCAGTGCCGGCTCGAGCTGCGGGTCGCTGAGAGCGGACAGCCATCCGGATGAGCTCTTGGCGGGCGACGAGACATAGGTGCGAAGGGCGTACACGAAGAGGGCATCCGCCAGGCGGCTCATGAGAAACTCGGCACCGAAACCGGAGAGAATCCGCTCCTGTTCCAGCAGCTTGAAGGTGGAGCGCAATGCGTCACCGGCCGAGTTGTCGGGATCGAGCCGCAGCACAGGAGGCAGCACTTCCAGTAGCGGTTCGGCGACACTCGTGTCGAAGGACAACCGGGCTGAGACGATCTCCGTCGCCGGTCCCGTTGTGCCGTGACGCACGGAAGGTCCCCGTCCGGCCGCCAGAAGGCTCTCGCAGCTGACCAGGGATCGCCCCGGCTCGTCCGCGAGGATGAACTCGGAGCCGGCCCGGACCAGAAAGCAGATGCCAGGGGCGAGCAGCTCCGGGGCGGCGCCCGTGTCCGGCTGCCACCAGCAGCGCCCGCTTTTGATCATCATCACGTACGAGGCGCCGGGCGACTTGAAGGAGATCCCCCAGGCTCCACGGGCCTCCACGCTCACGAACCGCGAGTCCTCGACAGCTCCCGCCGCCAGGACATCATCGAGGGCATCCATCTCGCAATCCTAGACGTTCAGTCATAAAAGCAAGACGATTAACGTTCTTCCGTCCTGACCAGCCGCCGTAGCGTGAACAGCACACGGGCAGCACGTGGGCAGAGGACGGGGCCCGAAGCGATCGGCCACGGTCCCTCCGCAGGCCGGGAACATCACCCGTCATCTGTCCACCACAGCATCCGGCCCACATCCACACCACTGGAGTTGACTTGCCTGAGTTCATTGCCCCGGCTCCCTCGGTTGCCGTCGCCTTCCACTCCGGATACGGGCACACCGCCGTCCTCGCCGAGGCCGTCCGGCGGGGCGCGGCAGGCGCCGGCGCCGACGTCAGCCTCATCCCGGTGGACACCATTCGAGACGAACAGTGGCAGCAATTGGACGATGCCGACGCGATCGTCTTCGGCTCACCCACCTATATGGGCAGCGCGTCTGCCAAGTTCCACGCGTTCGCCGAAGCCACCAGCCGCCGCTTCTCGGAAGGCCGCTGGGCTGACAAGCTCGCCGCCGGCTTCACCAACTCCGCCTCCATCTACGGCGACAAGGCCGGCACGCTCGCCTTCTTTGCCACTTTCGCCGCCCAGCACCGCATGCTGTGGATCAGTCTCGGCCTTGCCCCCGGCTGGAACTCCACCACCGCCTCCGAGAACGACCTCAACCGCCTTGGCTTCTGGGGCGGTGCCGGAGCTCAGACCCCGCTGGACGGCGGTGTCGACACCGTTCACCCCGCTGATGTCGCCACCGCCGAGCATCTCGGCGCCCGTGTCGCCCGCCAGGCGTCTCTTGTAACGGCCGGACTCCGCGTCGCGTCCGCCGCCTGACGCGACGACCGGCCCTGAGCCCCGGTGCCGGCCCGGGCCTCGCCGTCAGGCCGCGAGCCTGAGCTCGGGCCCCGGTGGCAGGCCGCGCGGCCCCCGGTGTCAGGCCGGGGGCCGGTTCGGCGCTAGAAGCCGCACAGCTCCTCCAGGGACTGCGCCTCCGCCTTCTGGTTGTTGCGCGTGGGCGTCTGCGACGGCTTGGCCGTGACCGACTGCGACGGGGTCGGGGTGACCGCCGGGGCGCCGGGGGAGGCGGCCACGTCCGCGGCCTGGGCGCGGCGGGCCGGCCGCGTCGACGCCTTGATCGCCCGGTCCGTCGCCTTGCGGATCTTCGCCCAGTCCGGGCTGCCCGGCCAGTACCCCGGCGGCACGAACTGCAGGCTGCTGATCCGCGCGTCCTTGACCTTGAGCCCCAGGTTCAGCAGCGGCGGCAGCAGCTCCTGCGGGATGTTCGTCTCCGCCATCCGCCGGGCCGCACCGGCGATCTTGGTGAAGTTGGCCAGGATCTTGTCCGGCGTCGCCTGCTGGGCGAACGCGCCGATGACGCAGCGCTGGCGGCCCATGCGGGAGAAGTCGTCGCTGCCCACCCGGGACCGGCCGTACCACAGCGCCTGCTCGCCCGTCAGCGTCCGGTAGCCCGCCTTGATCGTGCCCGCCGTGCCGAACGTGCCGCCCCACGGCACGTCGTGCTCGACGCGGATCTTCAGGCCGCCGATGGCGTCCACCAGGTCGGCGAAGCCGTACATGTTCATCAGCGCGTAGTAGTCGATCTTCAGGCCGAGCGTGTAGCCGATGGCGTCCATCAGCGCGCGCGGACCCTTGTTCTTGCCCCCGGCCTGCTCCGGGTGGTCGTTGGCGTACTGCCAGACCTCGTTGAGCAGGCCGCCGCCGCGCAGCTCGGCCATGTAGCCGTTGGGGAACACCTTGCGCAGCGGCGACGTCGGGGGGAAACGCACGTGCTGCAGGTTGCGCGGCAGGCTGAACAGCACCGTGTTGCCCGTCGGGATGTGCACGCTGGCGACGTTCATGCTGTCGGTACGCATGCCGGTCCGGTTGCCGGCCGCGTCACCGCCGATGAGGAGGAAGTTGACCCGGTCCTTGCCGTTCCACGGGTCCTCCTCCTTGACCGGCTGCCCGTCCGGGTCGCTGGAGGCGGGGCGGAAGATGTGCGTGATCGTGTTCTTCGTCTCCTGGACCCCGTTGGCCCCGTACCCGAACGGCACCATGACCGCCACGCACAGCACGCCGACCAGGATGCCGGAGATGATCTGACCCTGCCGGTCCAGCCTGGCGGGGCGCAGGGCGGCGTACGAGAAGGCGACGAGGGCGAACCACGCGAGCGCGCACGCGCCGGAGACGATCGTCAGCGTGAGGAGCCAGCCGGGGGAGGCGAACCTGGTGGCCGCGGTGGGGTCGTTCCACACCACCAGGCCGAAGGCCAGCAGGGCCAGCAGCAGCACCGCGTACGAGGAGACCAGGATCAGGCCGGTGCGGCGGCGCCCGGTGCGCAGGTGGGCGGCACCGGGCAGGACGGCCGACAGCAGCGTCCAGCCGAGCACGCCGCCCAGCGAGAGCGGCTTGGCGAACTGCGGCGCGCTCCCGCCGCCGCCCGTCCGCGAGCCTCCCCGTGAGCCCCCCCGTGAGCCACCGCGCAGGCCGCCGCCGATCCGCGAGAACGCGCCCGCCGCGCCCTGCCGCGCACCCGCGCCGCCCCGGCCCGCGGCCTCGTCCTGGCCGTGCCGGCCGGTCCCGTCCGGGCCGGCCGGGTCCGCGTTCGGGTCGCCGGCGCCGCCTCTGCCGCGGCCTGCCTGGCCCCTGCCGCGTCCGGGACGGGTCCCGGCCCTGCCGGAGGCCGCTCCGCCTCTCCCGGAGGCAGATCCGGTCCTCCCGGAAGGCGTCCTGCCCCGCCTGGCGGGCGTCTCACCCTGCTCGGGCGGCGCCTCACTCCGGCTGCGGGCGGCGTCGTCCCGGCCTTGTGGTGTGTCGCCCCGGCCGCGTGGGGTGTCGTCCCGTCCCGCAGCCGGACCGCCCGGGGTGGGGCCGGGGCCGGGGGGCGGGTTGCCGGGCCCTGCGGGAGGGTTCCCGGGGCCGGTGGGGCTTTGGGGGGCTCGCCGGGCCGGGGGCGGCGTGTCGCCGCCGCGGGGGGCTCTGGCGCGGCCCGTGCGGCCCTCGGCGGCGGCGTTCGCGTCTCCGGCGGGGTTCAGGGGAGGGCGGGCCGGGTCTTGGGGGGCGTCGGGCGACTGGCCGGCGGCGGGACGGGAGCGGCGAGGGGTACGCCGTTTCCTGCCACCCCCGGGCGCGGCGCCTGACCCATCCCGATTGCTCACACCGGCTCCTTCACACGCCTACCAGGCAGAACCCGTGGGTTTGCCCCCCATTGGCACAAGATTGCCAGGATTCTAGCTGCCATATATGGACATCAAAGACATGTGCCCAAGCTGAGATGAACGCCATGTGACCTCATGACGTCGCCGAGGAAGGCATCACCCAGGTGTTGCACTGGTACGCCTGGCTCTTCTCCCAGCCCTGCCGGAACCACCGCTGGTTGTTGGCCCGGGAGCCGTGGTCACGCGGGTAGCCGGGATAGTCGCCCACCTGGCCGTAGAACCAGAACAGCTCCCCCCGGCGGGCCGTGTTGATCGGGTAGCTGGCCGCCACCGAACGCATCCACATCCCGCCGAAACACGTTGCCTGGAGCTCCAGGCGCCGGCTGAGCGCGAGCTTGCCGCTGTTGCTCGACGAGTCCAGCGTCTGCGCCCACCACGAGTCCATCAGGCCGGTGATGTTCTGCACGTGATGTCCGTACTCGTGGGCCATCATGCTGATGATCCCGCCATGCCAGGAGATGATCTGGCCGTAGCCGCGCGCGTTGCCGTTCCCCTTGGCCATGGCCGAGGTCGAGGCGTAGATGGTGCTGTTGCGCGGGCAGTAGTACGGCACCATGCTCCCCGGCTGCGGATAGTCCCCGCACGCGCCCCTGCCGCGCCCTGACGCGATCGCGTAGTTCGGCGGCCGGAACGGGATGCCCTGCTTGCTGAGGATCTGGCCCCACGCCCGGTCCATGCACTTGCTCGTCCTGAGGATCAGCGACTTGAGCTGGCTGTGGCTGAAGATGCTCGCGTTGCCCGCCCGGCACGCCATCCTCGGCAGCGCGCCCGCCCGGTACATGGTGTTGTTCTTCAGGCTCCGGTTCAGCGTGACCTGGCGGGGCGGCTCGACCGTGGTGTCCGGCTCGTCGTCCCGCGTCGGCGTCTCCGTCGGCCTGCGGGTGGGCTGCTCGGTGGGCTGCTCCGTGGGCTCCTGGGTGGTCTGCTCGGTGGGCTCCTGGGTGGGTTCCCGGGACGGCTCCCGCGTCCGGTTCTCGCGGGGCTCGTACGGGGACGCCGTCGGGATCGCGACCGGCGTCGTCGACTCCGAACGCGAGCCCGACCCGCCGAACAGCGCCGCCCCGATGACGATCAGCAGGAACAGCCCCGCCACCGCGCCGAACACGCCCCCGACGACCCCGGCCACGCCGATGCCGGACTTGCGGCGCGGCGGCTGCCAGTTCCCGTACGGCCCGTGCCCCGGCGGGGGTGGCGGAGGCGGAGGCGGCTGCTGCCAGGGCGCCCCCTGCGGCGGCGGCGGATACCCGTGCCCCGGCGGCGGCCCCTGCGGCATCCCGTGCTGCGGCCCCTGCGGCATCCCGTGCGGCGGGCCCTGGGGAGGGGCCTGCTGCGGGTACGGGCTGCCGTGCTGTCCCGGGTACGGGCTCCCGGGCGGCGGCCCGGGATGCGGCGGCTGCCCCGGATGGGGCGGCTGGGGATACGGGGTGCCGGGCCCCGGCGCGCCCGGGTACGGGTGCGCGGGCGGCTGCCCCTGGGGCGGGTACGGCGGCTCCTGCGGGGGCCGCTGCGGCGGCTGCCCATAGCCCGGCGGGGGCCACGGGCGCGAGGGTGGCCGCTGGGGCTGTCCTGGCCCCTGGGGCGGGGGAGGGTACTGCCCGTTGCCTGTCACCGTGTTGCCCCTTGAGTCGCTTGTCCGGAATGCGTGACTTGCTGGGTCACGTCCCGGGGCTTTGCCAAATTTGGGGCAGAAGCATACTGATTTATCACCCGTCACGGATGTAGCAGCACTCGGTTACAGTCCGAAATCATTCGAGGTGATCTCCGCTATGTCCCGCACTCCGCGGCGGCCGTTGTCCTAGCTTCTTTGCCATGAACCTCCAGCAGCTCCGCTATGTGGTCGCGACTGCGGAGCACCGCACCATGACCGATGCGGCCAAGTCGCTTTACATCGCACAACCTGCGCTTTCCCGTGCGATCCGGGATCTTGAGCGGGAGCTCGGCCTGACGCTCTTCGCCCGCTCCGGGCGCGGCGTGGTGGTCACGGCGCAGGGCCGCCGGGTGGTGAAACTGGCGCGGGAGGCGCTCGACGCCGTCCGCGAGATCGAGGGCCTCGCCGGCCACGGCGGCGGCGGGGAGGCGGAGCTGCGCATCGCCTCCACCCCGAGCCTGGAGCCGGGCCTCGCGGGGCGGCTGCTGCCCGCCTACGCCGCCGAGCATCCCGGCGTCCGCGTGCACATCGTCCGCTGCGACGGCCGCGACGCCGTGGTGAGCGCCATCAGGGACCAGCGGGCCGACCTCGGCCTGACGGACCTGCCGGTGCCCGGCGACCTCGTCACCCACCCCCTCGAACGCCAGGAGATCGTGCTGATCTCCCCGCCCGGCCTCGAACTGCCCAACCCCGTGCCCATGCGCCGGCTCGACGGCATGCGCCTGGCCCTGCCCGCCCGCGGCAGCGTCCGCCGCCGCGAGCTCGACGCCATGTTCGGCAAGTACGCGGTCAGCCCCCGCGTCGTCCTGGAGACCGACGAGCGCAACGGCTGGCTCAACGCCGTACGCGCCGGTCAGGCGTCCCTGCTGTGGTATCGCGGGATGGCCGAGCAGGCCAGCAGAGCCGGCCTCGTGGTCCGCTCCCTGGAGCCCGCCGTGCGCCGCGTCATCGCCGTCGTGCACGCCCGGCGCCGCCTGCCGCTGATCGCCCAGGACTTCCTGATGACGGCGGAGAAGGGCACCGCCGCCTGACGGCGCCCCGGCCCCGGGCTGTTGGCGATCGGCAAGAAAAGTGCAAACCCCGGCTGAGAGCATCTCAGCGGAGGGATACATGCGCTTCAGGATTCTCGGCCCGCTCGTCATCGAACGCGATGGGGGCGAGCTGCACCTCGGGGGAGGCCTGCAACGCGTCGTCATGGCGCTGCTCCTGCTGGAGGCCAACCGGATCGTGCCGCTCGACCGGCTGATCGAGGCGGCCTGGGGGCACGCGCCGCCCGGCACCGCGCGCAACCAGATCCAGATCCGGGTGTTCCAGCTCCGCAGGGCTCTGGACGACACCGTCCAGCCCTTCCAGGTGCTGCTGACCCGGCCGCCCGGCTACCTGCTGAAGGTCGGGCCGGGCAGCCTCGACCTGGCCGACTTCGACGCGCTCGTGGCGCGGGCGCAGGAGGAGGACGCCGAGCGGGCCGCCGCGACGCTGCGCGAGGCGCTCGCCCTGTGGCGCGGGCCCGCGCTCGCCGACGTCGAGAGCGACCTGCTCCTGCCGGTCGCGCACGACCTGGAGGAGCGGCGGCTGCTGGCCCGCGAGCGGCTGGCCGACCTCGACCTGGAGCTGGGCCGCCACCAGCAGCTCGTGGGGGAGCTGCGGCGGATGGTCCAGGACCACCCGCTGCGCGAGCGGCCGCACGGCCAGCTCATGCTCGCCCTCTACCGGTCCGGACGCCAGGCCGAGGCGCTCGACGCCTTCCGCGACTACCGCGGCATGCTCCTCGACACGCTCGGCCTCGAACCCGGCGACGAGCTGCGCCGACTGGAGCTGGCGATCCTCAACCAGGACGCCTCTCTCGCGCTCGGCTACGACACCGCGCCGGGCCGCCCCGCCGTCCGCCTCCCCGGCGCCCCCCGCCCCGGCGACGCGCCCGTACCCCCGGACGACGGCGCGCCCGAGCAGCCCGATGAGGAGTCCCGCGAGGAGTACGAGCCCGGCGACGAGGCGGCGGGCGGGCGCGGGCTGCCGCCGGTGCCGAGGCAGCTGCCGCCCGTGTTCTCGCCGCTGTCCGGCAGGGACGCCGAGCTGGAGCGCGTCGCCGCGATGCTGCGCCCCGGCGGGAGCGCGCTGCCGCTGGCCGCGATCGTCGGCCGGGCCGGCGTCGGCAAGAGCGAGCTGGCGCTGCACGCCGCGCACCGGGCCGCCGCCGACTTCCCCGACGGCCAGCTCTACATCGACCTGCGCGCCGGGGAACTGCAGCCGGCCGACGTGCTGGGCCGGTTCCTGCGGGCGCTCGGGCTGACGTCGCTGCCCCGGGGACTGGAGGAGCGCAGCGCGCTGTTCCGCTCGACGGTGGCGGGCAGCAGGCTGCTGGTCGTGCTCGACAACGCCGGCCCCAGCCCGGGGGTGTGGCCGCTGCTGCCGGGCGCGGCCCCGTGCGCCGCCCTGGTGACGACGCGGGAGCGGCCGGTCGGCCTGCCCGGCAGACAGGTGCTGCGGCTGGACGTGCTGGGCGAGCGGCACGCGGCCGACCTGATCGTCCAGGACATCGGCCCCGCCCGCGCCGCCCGCGAGCCGGACGCGGTCCGCACGCTGGCGCAGCAGTGCGGCGGCCTGCCGCTGGCGCTGCGCATCGCGGGCGCCCGGCTCGCCGCCCGCCCCCGCTGGCGGGTGGAGACGCTGGTCGCGCAGCTCGCCGACTCGCGCACCGCGCTCGACGCGCTCACGCACGGCGACGTGGAGGTCCGCGCCAGCCTCGACGTCAGCTACGCCGCCCTGTCGCCGCGCGCCCGCCTGCTGTTCCGCCGGATCGGCCTGCTGGGCTGCCCCCAGGTCGCGCCGTGGCTGGCCGCCGCGCTGTGCGACGCCGACCCGGCCGACGGGGTGTCGGGCCCGCTGGCGGAGCTGACCGACGCCTCGCTGCTGCGCCGGACCGCCGGGGGCCGCTACGGCATGCACGATCTCGTACGCGCCTTCGCCGAGGAACGCGCCCACGCGGAGGAGACCCGCGAGCAGCGGGCCATGACGGTCGAGCGGGCCTGCACCGCCCTGCTGGCCCTCGCCGAGCGGGTGCACGAGCGCCACTACGGCGGCTTCTTCACGATGCTGCGCGGCAAGGGCACCGCCACCTCCGCCGTCACCGCCGAGCTGGCCGACGAGCTGATCGGCGAGCAGCCGCTGCCGTGGCTGGACGAGGAGCGCGCCGTCCTGCTGGCGGCGGTGCGCCAGGCGGGCGCCCACGGCCTGGACGAGCTGTGCTGGAACCTGGCCATGACCGCCGTCACCCTGTTCGAGGCGTACGGGCACTTCGACGACTGGCGGTCGGTCACCGAGCACGCCAGGCGGGCGTGCGTGGCGGCGGGCAACGCCAGGGGCGAGGCCGCCATGGTCTACTCGCTGAGCTCGCTGCTGCTGTTCGAGCAGCGCTACACCGAGGCCGGGCCGCTGCTGCGTGACGCCATCCGGCTGTTCGGCGACATCGGGGAGATCCAGGGCCGCGCGCTGGCGCTGCGCAACCTGGCGCTGGTCGAGCGGGTGGGCGGCCGGGGGGAGGTGGCGCTGGCCCGCTACGCCGAGGCGCTGCCGCTGCTGCGGGCCGTCGGCGACCGGGCCGCCGAGGCGCACGTGCTGGTGAACGTGGCCGCCGTGCACCTGGAGGGCGACCGGCCGGGCGAGGCGGAGCCGCTGCTGGAGCGGGCCCTGGCGACGTTCCGGGCGGAGGGCGTGCCGCGCGGCGAGGCGCAGACGCTGACCAGGATCGCCGAGCTGGCGCTGCGCCGGGGCGACGCTGCGGCGGCGAAGGAGTCGTTCGCCCGGGCGGCGGCGATCGTGGGCGCCGTGCACGACCGGATCGGCGAGGTGTACGTGCTGCACGGGCTGGGGGAGGCGCAGGCGGCGCTGGGTGAGTCCGAGCAGGCGGAGGCGACGCTGCGCCAGGCGCTGGCCCTGGCGGTCCGGCTGGGCGAGCGGCACATCCAGGGCCGCGCCGGTCTCTCGCTGGGGCTGCTGCTGGGCGGGCGGGGCGACCCGGAGGCGGCCGAGCACCTGCGTACGGCGCACGAGCTGTTCGCCGGCATGGGCGCCGAGCGCTGGCGGGCGAGAGCCGCCCAGGCCCTCGCCCGCTGATCACCCCCGGTCAGACGCCCGGCTTGGCCGGGTCGCCGGTCCACGTCATGTCGCACGAGCTGGGGATCTCGGGCTGGCACGGCCCGTCGGAGTGGACGGCCTGGGCCGGCGTGGCGAGGCCCGCGGCGACGGCGGCCGCCAGGGCGGCGACGATGACGATTCTGCGCATGTGAAGCACCTCCGTGATGAGTCGCGAGGACTCTAGGGAGCGCCGCTTTCGACGCGCTTTACGGGGTTTCAGCCGCGCGGCAGCCACACCACGGCCCGCAGCCCCGGCCCGGCGTCCTCCAGGTGCACGGTGCCGCCGTGCGCGCGCACGGTCTCGCGCACGATCGCCAGCCCGAGCCCCGCGCCGCCCTCGTCGCGGCTGCGCCCGGAGTCGAGCCGGGTGAACCGGTTGAACACCCGCTCCCGGTCCTCCTCCGGGATGCCGGGCCCGTCGTCGGTGACGGTGAGCGTGCCGTCGGACGTCAGCGCCACCTCGACCTTGGACGCGGTGTGCCGCACGGCGTTGTCGATGAGGTTCGTCAGCACCCGGCTCAGGTCGAGGGCGTCGCCCCGCACCACGACCGGGTCGCACGCGGTCAGCCGTACCTCGCCGTAGCGCTCGGCGCACTGCCGCACCACCTCGTCGAGGTCGACCGGCTCGCGGCGGCCGGGCACGCCGCCGCGCTCGTCCAGCCGGGCCAGCGCCAGCAGGTCCTCGGCCAGCCGGTGCAGCCGCAGCGTGTCCTCCAGCACCCCCTCGGCCGTCTCCCGCCAGTCCTGGCCCTCGGGATGGCCGAGCGCCACCTCCAGCTGCAGCCGGATGCTGGCCAGCGGGCTGCGCAGCTCGTGCGCGGCGTCGGACACCAGCGCCCGCTGCCGCTGCTCGGCCTCCTCCAGCCGCCCCAGCATGTCGTTGAGCGTGGTGGCCAGCGAGTGCACCTCGTCGCGCGACTCGGGCACCGGCAGCCGCCGCGACCGGGCGGTGTGGGTGATGTCGGCGGCGCCGCGCCGCAGCGCGCTGATGGGCCGCAGCGTCCTGCCGATGATCATCCAGCTCGCCACGGCCAGCAGCACCACGAGCAGCGGCGTGCCGACGAGCAGCACCCGGCCGGCCGTGCCGATGCTGGTCTGGATCTCCGCGACCGGCCTGGCCGCGATCACGGTCTGGCCCCGGTCGGCGCGCAGCACCACCACGCGCAGCGGCCCCGGGATCGCGTACGGCCGGCCGTCGACGAACACCGCCTGCCCGCCCGCCAGAGCCTCCCGCCGGGCGGCGGCGCCCAGCAGCGGCACCAGCCGGTCGGCGCCGTAGGTGACGTGCGTGATGCGCTCGTCCGCGTCGAGCACCTGCACGATGGTGCCGTCGTGGGTGGTGATCGGGCTGGTCAGGGTGCCGGCGTCGGCGTGCACCCGGACGGTCTGCGCCTGCTGCCTGGTCGAGTCGTCCACCGTGGAGACGAGCGCCCGGTCGAGCACGCTGAGCAGCACCGACGCCGACACGGCCAGCGCCAGCGCGAGCACCGCGGCGGCCACGGCGGTGAGGCGGAAGCGCAGCCCCTGCCGCCGCCACCACGTCATCGGGCTCTCAGCCACCGTCGCCGGCCAGCCGGTAGCCCGCGCCGCGCACGGTCTGCAGCGCGTTCCTGCCGAACGGGACGTCGATCTTGCGCCGCAGGTAGCCGACGTACACCTCGACCACGTTCGGGTCGGTGTCGAAGGTGTCCCACACGTGCTCCAGGATCTCCGCCTTCGACACGACCTCCTCCCGCCTGCGCAGCAGGAACTCCAGCAGCGCGAACTCGCGCGGCGTCAGCTCCACCTGCGTCTCGCCGCGCAGCACCCGGCGGCGGGCCGGGTCGAGCGTCAGGTCGCCGGCCGACAGCACGGCGGGCCGCCGCCCGGCGTCGCGCCGCAGCAGCGCCCGCAGCCTGGCCACGAGCACCACGTACGAGAACGGCTTGGTCAGGTAGTCGTCGGCGCCCAGGTCGAGGCCGTCGGCCATGTCGTACTCGCCGTCCTTGGCCGACAGCATGAGGATCGGCACCCAGTTCTCCTCCGCGCGCAACTGCTTGCACACGTTGTAGCCGGACAGCCGGGGCAGCATGATGTCGAGCACGACCACGTCGTAGTCGCCGTTCCTGGCCTGGTGCAGGCCCTGCTCGCCGTCGTGGGCGAGGTCCACGGCGAATCCCTCGGCCTGCAGCCCCCGCTGGAGGGCGGCGGCCATCCGCCTCTCGTCCTCGACGACCAGAACTCTCATGCGGCGATTCTCCCGTCCTCCCCCTGAGACCCGGCTGAGAAGGCTGAGAGGGATCTCAGCTCGTCTCAGGCTCGCCTAAGGATGCATCACACAGGCTGGCGGCATCGACATACCGTTAAGGAGTGAGATGCGAAGAGGCACGTTCGTGAGGTGGGGAGTGCCGATCGCGGCTGCTGCCGTGATCGGGGCCGCGATCGGCGCCGGTCCGGTCGTCGCCGCGGTGAGCGGCGACCCCGTG
>NZ_JAHKRO010000013.1 GCF_019396325.1 Nonomuraea ceibae | reverse complement strand
TCGCCCTGACCGGCGCCAAGGCCGACGAACGCCTCACCCTGCTCGGCATGCTCGAAGCCGACCCCGACCTGCTGGCCCGCCACCGAGGCCGGCAGGACCTGATCGCCGACATGCAGTACTACGGCCGCGACTTCGAACACGCCCTGGCCACCGCAGGAGTGCGCCTGCTGCGCAAGGCCCGCAAAGGCGAGCCCCCACGCTCCGGCGCACACCTGTTCAAACCCCTGCGCCAGACCATCGAGTCCATCAATCAGACACTCAAGGGCCAGCTCGACCTCGAACGCCACGGCGGGCGCACGTTCGCGGGCGTCATCATCCGCGTGATCACCCGCATCCTGGCACTGACCGCCGTGATCTGGCACAACGACAAGACCGGTCAGCCCATCGCCCGCTCACTGACCGCCTACGACCACTGATCCCAACCCCTTGGAATCAATCATCTAGCCGGCAGCTCGCAACGTGAACCGGTCGGGAGCTCCGTCGAACACCCCGCCCACCTGGTCGTCCACCCCCGCCTGCCGGACCACGTCCTTGGCCGGCCGCAGGATGTCACGCACCACGAACGCCATCATGATCCCGATCGTGATGACCCGCCCCCACACGGCGGTGAAGTACGTGTCGTCCCCGATGCCGAGATCGGTCCGGCTGAGCGGCGCCTGGTTGAGCAGGTAGAGCCAGATGGCGAAGAAGTACCAGACCTCGGCCAGCTGCCACAGCACCAGCGGCCGGTAGTTGGGCCTGGCCAGCACGGCCAGCGGCACCAGCCAGAGGACGAACTGCGGCGACCACACCTTGTTCGTCATCATGAACGCGGCCAGCGCCAGGAAGCAGATCTGCGCCAGCCTCGGCCGCTGCGGCGCGGTCAGCGTCAGCACCGCGATGGCCAGGCAGCACAGCGCCAGCGACGCCATGCCGAGCACGCTCACGTCCAGGGTGCCGAGCACCGGCCAGCCCTTGCGCTGGAAGAACAGCCACGGCGATCCCCAGTCGACGCCGCGCTCCTGCGAGAAGACGTAGAAGCGCCGCCAGCCGTCCCAGGCGAGCACCATGAACGGCAGGTTGACCACCAGCCACGCCACCGCCGTCGAGGCCAGCGTGACCAGGAACGGCCGCCACCGGGCGGTGCGCAGCGTGAGCAGGAACAGCGCGCCGAGGAACATCAGCGGGTAGAACTTGGTGGCGATCGCCAGCCCGAGCAGCACCCCGGCCAGCACCTGCCGCTTGCGCGCCCAGGCCAGCAGCATGCCCATCGACAGCGCCCCGGCGACCAGGTCCCAGTTGATGTAGGCGGCCAGCACCACGGCGGGCGCGAGCGCGTACCAGAGGGCGTCCCAGCGGCGGGTGGGGCCGGCGACGGCGGCCATCAGCAGGACGCCGACCACCAGCGAGATCCCCATGAGGATGACGGTGAGGTCGTAGAACAGCACCGCCTGGCCGGTCACGTCCTGCTCGAAGCGGCGCACGAGCCAGGCGATGACCTGCATCACCTCGCCGAGCACCACCGGGTACTCGACGTGCTTCTCGGCGATGACGTCGGCGAAGTACGGGTTCTCGGTGGCGAGCTGCCGGTCGAAGTAGAGCGGGTAGATGTCGGTGTAGCAGAAGTTGGTGTAGACGGTGACCTGGTCGTTCCAGCCCCCGGAGCGGCAGGGCAGCCGCACCAGGTAGGCCAGCGTCGCCCCCAGGGCCGCGAACAGTCCCAGGGGCAGGTACGGGACGGCGCGCGCGACGAACGGCCGGCGCACCGCCGTGTCGGACTTCACCATGGGAACTGGCGGTTGCCGGGCGTCGGCCCCGGCACGGCCGCGCCGCCACCGCCGCCGTCGCCGCCGCTGTCGCCGAGGAAGCCGCCGTCCTCCTCCTCCTCGGGGAACGGGTTCTCGGTCGTCTCGTTGGAGACGTCGGAGTCCTCGTCGCACGGGCTGTCGAAGCCGCAGTCCTCGCCGGGGAACTCGGCGTCCGGGTCGGGCGTGTCGCTGGGCGTCGGGGTGGGCTCCGGCTTGGGCACCAGGTCCTCGGAGATGCCGGCGTCGACCCGGGCCGGGAACTGGATGACCTCCTTGCCCTTCATGGCCTCGGTCATGAAGGTCTTCCAGATCGCCGCCGGGTAGGTCGCTCCCTGGAACGCCGCGCCGAGAGGCACCTCGAACGCCGTGCTGTACGGCTTCTGCGGCGTGTACTTCTTCTCCCGGTCGGGGTTCTTGCCCCGGAACCACGGGCAGTTGTCGTTCACCGGCTGCACAACCTTGCCGGTCTTGGTGCGGCACTCCTGGCGGAACAGGCCGACGGCGGTCGACACCTGCGGGGTGAAGCCGACGAACCAGGCTTCCTTGTTGTCGTTGTTGGTGCCGGTCTTGCCGGCCACCGGCCGGTCGTAGAGCGCGGCGTTGCCGCCGGTGCCGGACTTGACGACGGCCTGCAGCGCGGCGGTGGCGTCGGCGGCGGCCTCCGGCGTGATGACCTGGGCGAAGCTCTTCTTCTCGTTCCAGATCGTCTGCTTGTTGCGGTCCTTGACCTGGATGATCACGTGGTTGTCGTAGTGCTTGCCGGCGTTGGCGAAGATCGAGTAGCCGCCGGCCTGCTCGACGGCGGTGACCTGGCCACTGCCGATGGTGATCAGGTAGTGGTGGCGCGACTCGGCGTCCTCCAGCCGCTGCTTGCTGAGCCCGGCCTTCGAGGCGATCTCGATGACCTTGTCGAGCCCGACCTTCTCCCCCATCTTCGCGTAGGCGGTGTTGACGGAGCTGGCCGTGGCGGTGACGACGTCGACGGCCGAGGTCTTGAAGCCGTGGTCGTTGTCGATCGGGGTGGTGCCGGGCAGCTTGACCGGGCCCTTGGTCGGCACGTAGCTGCGCAGGCTGTAGCCGGCGTCGAGCCAGGCCGCGAGGACGTACGGCTTGAACGCCGAGGCCGCCTGCTTCTGCGAGAGGAAGGCGTCGTTCCAGGCGTCCTTGGTGTAGTCGTCGCCGCCGTAGAAGGCGATGATCCGGCCGTTGCGCGGGTCGACCGCGGCCATCGTGGTGCTGATCTCCTCGGGCAGGCCCTTGGTGTGCTGCCTGACCGCGTCACGGGCGGCGCGCATGAGCTTGGGGTCGAGCGAGGTGTAGATGCGGTAGCCGCCCTTCTCCACCTCCTCGCGGTCGATCTTGAGGGTGCTCTCCAGCTCGTTGAGCACCGTCTGCACCATGTAGCCCTTGAGGCCGGCGAAGATCTGCTTGGGCTTGTCCTTGATGCGCTTGGGCGACTTGGGCGACTTGGCAGGCAGGTGACCGTACGCCTTGGGGTCGAGCTTGGCCATCTGCCCGAGCGCGTAGACGTAGCGCTCCTCGGTGGGGGCGAGGTTGCCGGACTTCTCGGCGGAGTCGAAGGCGCTCGGGTTCTGGATGCGGCCCGCGAGGTAGGCGGCTTCCTCGGGGGTGAGCTGGCCGACCTTCTTGTTGAAGAACGCGTCGGCTGCGGCGCCGATGCCGTAGGCGCCCCGGCCGAAGTAGATGGTGTTGAGGTACTGCTTGAGAATGGTGTCCTTGGTCAGCACCTTGTTCAGCTTGACCGCGACGAAGATCTCCTTGACCTTGCGCTGGATCGTGACCTCCTTGGAGAGGCCGTCGTAGTAGCCGCGCGCCATCTGCTGGGTGATGGTGGACGCGCCCTGCACCTGCTGGCCGGAGACGGTGCTCCACAGCGAGCGGACCATGCCGGAGAACGAGATGCCGGAGTCCTCACGGAACGAGCTGTTCTCGGCGGCGATCACCGCGTCCTGTACGTGCCGCGGGATCTGCTCGAACTCGAGCGGGAGGCGCTTGGTGCCGAGGCGGGCCAGCTCCTTCTTGTGGACGTCGTAGATGATGCTTTCCTGGTCGAAGACGCCGTCCTGCACCTGGTCCTCTCGGGGCACCGGGGTGTTGGCGTACGCGACCGCGATCATGCCGAAGACGCCGGCGGAGAGCACCACGAAGCTGGCCACGACGAGCTTCCAGCTCGGGATGAAGCGCCGCCAGCCTGGCCTGTCGCCGCCCTTGGGCGGGCCGGGCGGCTCGGTCGGCCCGCCGGGGCCGCCGCCGCTCCTGCGCGAGCGCCTCGGGGGCGACTCGCTGATCATGGTCTCCTGGTCGGCGTGCGAGCGGGCCGGCGCCTGCTCGGAGCGCCTGCGGGACCCGGCCGCGCGACGGCGCGGCTCCGGGGCCTCGGACGGCGAGGGCGTCCCGGGGTGCGCGGGCGCGCCGGGGTGGGGAGGCGTCACAGGCTGTGAGGGGGGCCGCAGGTCCGGCCGAGGCTGCTGCGGGCGCGGGTTCTCGCGTCCCGGCGGCTCGTTGTACGGCTGCGCGGCCATCGCCCCGGTCTGCTCGTAGGCCGCCTCGGGACGACGCGCGGGCGGCGTGGAGCCCCAGCCGGAATCGCCGGTTTGCGGCGCGGGATCCTGGGGCACGGAACGGGACGAGCCGGAACGACGGCGCCTACCAGGGCGGGCCGTCCCCTCGTTGCTGCTGTAACTCACACGTCCTCGCATCGTCGTCGGATAGCACGGCGTTTCAGGGCGTGGCTCCTCGCCGTCCTCGTCTAGATCTTCTACTGTCGTGCGGCCACGTCTGGCGGCCCGTTCCCGAGGACGAACGAGACCGTCAGGTGATTCCAGGAACAACCTTGGCAGACCTCGACCACGTACACCCGGAACTCGTCGTAATCATGGGCCATTGCGGCGAGCCCTGACGTGACCTTTGCCCGACCGGCATGGCGGCTCCGGGAGTCCCCGTAGACATAGGTCACGTTGGTGACGTTCTCCCCCTCGCACACCGGGCAGAGGCGTTCGGTCGGCTCGCCGAAGCGGCGAATTGCCCGTGCCCGGAGGAGGTTGGGCTGTGCGTCACAGAGATCGCCGGACGCGGCGCGCCCGGAACGCGGGGAGTGGACGACCGCCCGTCTGGCAAGGCCGCAATCCACCACCCTTCTCTGTGACCACATGAGCGCCAGACTACGGCTTTTTACTGATTCATCCCAACGCCTTGGTGAACTCATTGATTGCGGGCATATAGCGGAGCGACGTATCCTCGGGATGTATCGGCTCGATACATCGACGCGAGAGGGGGCGATTCCCGTGGCCGCCGGACAAGGCAGGGTGCTGGAACTCGCCGTGCTCGGGTCGCTGCACGAGACGCCGCTACACGGCTATGAGCTGCGCAAACGGCTCAACGCTCTGCTCGGGATGTTCCGCGCGTTCTCCTACGGTTCGCTCTACCCCTGCCTGCGTTCCCTGCTGGCGCAAGGACTCATCGCCGAGGAGCAGCCCGCTCCCTCGACGATCGTGGGCGGCCGGTCGAAGATCGTCTACAAGCTGACCGCGGAGGGCAAGGAACGCCTGCAGGACATGCTCACCCAGGCCGGCCCCTCGGCCTGGGAGGACGAGAGCTTCGGCGTCCATTTCGCGTTCTTCCGGCACACCGAGGCCGAAGTGCGCCTGCGCATTCTCGAAGGCCGCCGTAGCCGGCTCGAAGAGCGACTCGACAGCGTCCGCACCGCTCTGGCACGCACCCGCGAACGGCTCGACAGCTACACGCTCGAGCTGCAACGGCACGGGCTGGAGTCGGTCGAGCGGGAGGTGCGCTGGCTCAACGAGCTGATCGCAACGGAGAGACGGGCCTCCGAGAGGCCTGAGAGGGATACCACGTCAAGTGATGAGTAAGGGAGCGAGTGCGATGGGTTCGGTTCGCGTGGCCATTGTCGGTGTCGGCAACTGCGCGGCGTCGCTGGTCCAGGGCGTTCACTATTACAAGGACGCGGACCCGGCCACACGGGTGCCGGGCCTGATGCACGTCAAGTTCGGCGACTACCACGTGGGCGACGTCGAGTTCGTCGCCGCGTTCGACGTCGACGCCAAGAAGGTCGGCCGCGACCTGTCCGAGGCGATCGTCGCCAGCGAGAACAACACCATCAAGATCACGGACGTGCCGCCGTCCGGGGTGACCGTCCAGCGCGGCCACACCTTCGACGGCCTGGGCGAGTACTACCGCGAGATCATCGAGGAGTCCGACGAGGCCCCGGTCGACATCGTCCAGGCGCTGCGTGACGCCCAGGTCGACGTGCTGGTGTCCTACCTGCCGGTGGGCTCCGAGGAGGCCGACCGCTTCTACGCGCAGTGCGCGATCGACGCCAAGGTCGCCTTCGTCAACGCGCTGCCGGTCTTCATCGCCTCCGACCCCGAGTGGGCCGAGAAGTTCACCGAGGCGGGCGTGCCGATCGTCGGCGACGACATCAAGTCGCAGGTCGGCGCCACCATCACGCACCGCGTGATGGCCAAGCTGTTCGAGGACCGCGGCGTCGAGCTGCTGCGCACCTACCAGCTCAACGTCGGCGGCAACATGGACTTCATGAACATGCTGGAGCGCAAGCGCCTCCAGTCGAAGAAGATCTCCAAGACGCAGTCGGTCACCTCGCAGATCCCGCACGAGATGGCCAAGGCCGACGTGCACATCGGCCCGTCGGACCACGTGCCGTGGCTCGACGACCGCAAGCTCGCCTACGTGCGCCTCGAGGGCCGCTCGTTCGGCGACACCCCGCTCAACCTGGAGTACAAGCTGGAGGTGTGGGACTCCCCCAACTCCGCCGGCATCATCATCGACGCCGTCCGCGCCGCCAAGATCGCGCTCGACCGCGGCATCGGCGGCCCGATCCTCAGCGCGTCCTCGTACTTCATGAAGTCGCCGCCGGAGCAGTACTCCGACGACCAGGCCCGCGACTACGTGGAGAAGTTCATCCGCGGCGAGGTCGAGCGCTGACCCTCCGGGTCAGGGCCGAAGCTCAGTCGAGCCGGACGCGGGCTGCCGGTGGCAGCTCGTCGTCCGGCGCGGCCGGCCAGGCCAGCGGGTCGGGGCCGAGCGCGGCCAGGAGCGGCACCTGCTCGCGGCACCACGGCGAGATCGCGAGCAGGCCGTTGAGCACGCCGTCGGCGAACACCGGCCACGGCATCCACCGCGTCTCGTCCACCTCGTCCGGATTGGGCGACTCGGCGTTGTCGGCCACCACCCGGTAGACCGGGCACAGCTCGTGCTCGACGACCCCGTTGTCCATGACCGCCCGGTAGGAGAAGCGGGGCAGCACCAGGTCGGCGCGCTCGACCTTGAGGCCGAGCTCGAACGACAGCCTGCGGAGCACGGCGTGGTCGAGCGGCTCGCCGGGCATCGGGTGGCCGCAGCAGCTGTTGGTCCACACGCCGGGCCAGGTCAGCTTGTGCGAGGCCCGACGGCTGAGCATCACCCGGCCCTCCCGGTCGAAGACGTAGCTGGAGAAGGCCAGGTGCAGCGGAGTGTGCTCGGTGTGCACCGAGAGCTTGGGGGCGGTGCCGAGCGCGTGGCCGGAGCCGTCAACGAGTACCACGTGTTCCACAGTCGTCACGCTATGAAGCGTACGTGATCATGAGCAGCGGCAGGACCGGAATGCGAACCTGCTGTGCCAACCTCTTCGCGGGCTAGGCTGAGGCCGTGTCTTTCGTCGCCGATCTCCGCGTCGTTCTCCAGGGGCGGGATTACAGACGGCTGTTCGGCACGCGGCTGGTCTCCCAGTTCTCCGACGGGATCTTCCAGTTCGGCGTTCTCGGATTCGCCTTCTTCAGCCCCGAAAACCAGACCACCGCCCTGGGCGTCGCGGCGGGCCTGGCGGTGCTCCTGCTGCCGTACAGCGTGCTGGGGCCGTTCGTCGGGGTGTTCATCGACCGCTGGTCGCGGCGGCAGATCCTGATGATCGCGCCGATCGTGCGCGGTGTGCTGCTGGGCGGCGCCGCCGCGCTGGTGGCGGCCGACGTGCCCGATCCGGTGTTCTACGCGGCGGCGCTGGCCGTGCTGGGCGTCAACCGGTTCTTCCTGGCGGCGCTGGGCGCCTCGCTGCCGCACGTGGTGCCGCAGGACCGGCTGATGGCCGCCAACGCGGTCACGCCGACCTCCGGCACCGTGCTGACGTTCGTCGGCGTGGGCGCCGGGTTCCTGCTGCGCGGGCTGTTCGGCGGCGGCGACCTCGGGGTGGCGCTGCTGCTGACCACGTCCGGCGTGGTGTCCGTGCTCAGCGCGCTGGTCGCGCGCACGATGGAGCGCTCGCTGCTCGGCCCCGCCCACGACCCCGGGCGTCCGCAGACGCGCGAGGCGCTGCGCAACGTGGTGGCCGGGCTCGCCGACGGCGCCAGGCACCTGCTCAGCCACCGCACGGCCGCCGCCACGATGGGCGCGATGGCCGCGCACCGGTTCTTCTACGGCATCGCGACAGCGCTCGGCATCATCCTCTACCGCTACTACTTCACCGACGGCGACCCCGACGCGGCGCTGAGCGGCGCCAGCCTGGTCGTGGCCACCTCCGGCGTCGGCTACTTCCTCGCCGTGATCATCACCCCGTACGCCACCGAGCGGTTCACGATCACCCGCTGGGTGCCGATCGCGCTCATCACGGCCGGGGTGCTGGCAGGCGTGCTGGTCATCCCGTTCCAGGAATGGGGGCTGCCGGTGGCCGGGTTCGTGCTCGGCATCGCCGGCCAGAGCGTCAAGATCTGCGCCGACACGACCGTGCAGCGCGACGTCGAGGACGTCTACCTAGGCCGCGCCTTCTCCGTCTACGACATGCTCTTCAACGGCATGTACGTGCTGGCGGCGGCGCTGTCGGCGGCCATCCTGCCGGCCAACGGCAAGTCCTATCTCGCCGTGGCCATCATCGTGGCCGGCTACCTGCTGAGCGCGCTGGCCTACCGGGCGATCACCCGGCCGCGCCAGCCGGTCACCCCGTGACGTTGTCGCGCGCCCACTCCAGCAGCGCCTCGGTGGCCGCCTCGGCGCCGATCACGCCCTTGTCCAGGCGCAGCTCCAGCAGGAACTTGTAGGCCTGGCCCACCACCGGGCCCGGCCCGACGCCGAGCACCCGCTGGATCTCGTTGCCGTCGAGCTCGGGACGGATCTTGGCCAGCTCCTCCTCCTCGGCCAGCCGCTCGATG
Source organism: Nonomuraea ceibae (assembly GCF_019396325.1). Lineage (GTDB taxonomy): Bacteria > Actinomycetota > Actinomycetes > Streptosporangiales > Streptosporangiaceae > Nonomuraea > Nonomuraea ceibae. The sequence goes on along the minus strand of NZ_JAHKRO010000013.1, from coordinate 132,741 downwards.
CGCTCCTCGAGCTGGTCGTAGGTGCGCGACAGGGCGGCGGCCTTGCGCTTGTTGCGCGTGGTGCAGTCGGCCCTGGTCAGCTTGTGCAGCCTGGAGAGCAGGTGACCGCCGTCGCGCACGTAGCGGCGCACCGCGCTGTCGGTCCACTCGCCGGTGCCGTAGCCGTGGAAGCGCAGGTGCAGCTCAACCAGCCGCGACACGTCGGACACCACGTCCTTGGGGAAGCGCAGCTCCGCCATCCGCTTCTTCGTCATCTGCGCGCCGACCACCTCGTGGTGGTGGAAGGAGACGCGGCCGCCGGGCTCGTGGCGGCGGGTCTTGGGCTTGCCCACGTCGTGCATGAGCGCGGCCCAGCGCAGGATGCGGTCGGGCTTGCCGTCCTCCTCCTGGGCGATGGCCTGGTCGAGCACGGTCAGCGTGTGCTCGTAGACGTCCTTGTGCCGGTGGTGCTCGTCGATCTCCAGCCGCAGCTTGGGCAGCTCGGGCAGCACGTGGGCGGCCAGCCCGGTCTCGACGAGCAGGCGCAGGCCCTCGCGCGGGTGGCGGCCGCAGATCAGCTTGTCGAGCTCGTCGCGGATGCGCTCGGCCGAGACGATCTCGATCCGCTCGGCCATCGCGGTCATCGCCGCGACCGCGGCCTCGTCGACCCGGAACCCGAGCTGCGAGGCGAACCTGGCGGCGCGCAGCATCCGCAGCGGGTCGTCGCCGAACGACTGCTCGGGCGTGCCCGGCGTGCGCAGCACCTTGGCGCGCAGGTCGGCCAGGCCGCCGTAGGGGTCGGCGAACTCGTGCCCAGGCAGCCGCACCGCCATCGCGTTGACGGCGAAGTCGCGGCGCTCCAGGTCGGCTTCCAGCGTCTCGCCGTACATGACGTCCGGCTTACGGGACTTGAGGTCGTACGACTCGCTCCGGTAAGTGGTGATCTCCAGGAGCTTGTCGCCCTTGCGGACCCCGACGGTGCCGAAGTCGATGCCGATCGTCCACACCGAGTCGGCCCAGTCGCGCACGATCTCCAGCACGCGCTCGGGGTGGGCGTCGGTGGTCAGGTCGAGGTCGTTGCCGATGCGGCCCAGCAGCAGGTCGCGCACGGGCCCGCCGACGAGGGCGAGCTCGTGGCCCTTGGCCGCGAACAGGCGGCCGAGCTCGTCGGCCACGGGCGCGATCTTGCGGAACAGGTCGCCCATGGCGCGCTGCTGGCTTTCGGTCAGAGTTGACTCGGACAAACTCAGTAGGTCCTTCGGATTCCGGAACATATCCCCCGAGCCACATCGGGTCCGGGTTACCTTCGGTCAGGGGACCGACGGCGCCATGGAACGAGGCAAGGAGGTCTTATGAAGGACGCCCTCGCGATCCACCGCTGGCTCCTCACACACCAGGTCCACCATGAGATCGTACGCCTTCCGCGCCCCATGACTCGCGCGGAGGAACTACCCGGCGCGATCCCGGCCGCGCCTGAACGGTGCGTGGCGGTCACGGTGTTCGAGGTCGCCCCGCGGGTCGGGCGCGAGTTCGTCGTGGCCGTCGTCTCCACGGTCGCCATGCCGCCGCCCTCCGGCGCGGTGGGGGGCCTGCTCGGCGTCCGCAACGTGCGTCCCGCCCCGGCGCACCTCGTCAACGCGGCGACCGACTACGCGGCCGGGCTGGTCAGCCCGCTGCTGCTGCCCGAGGACCTGCCGGTGCTCGTCGACGACCGGCTGGACGCCGACACCGAACCCGTCCACACGGCGACCGGGGACCGCCACACCGCTCTCACCATGCGCGCGCTGGACCTGCTCGCGCTCGTGGCGGGCAAGACCGTGGATCTACGGGGCCGCGGAGCCCTGGAGGCGGTCGCGCCGCGGCACTGAGCCCGTACCATTGCGGGCGTGCGTCGTAATCCAGCTCGGGCAGACGCGTGATCCGTAAGGCCGCGCTGCTCGCCGTGCTCTCCGCCGCGCTGCTCGCCCCCTCGGTGGCGGTGGCGCCCGGCGCGGCTGCCGCGATCTCGAGCAGGCAGGGGGTCGAGCTGACCCTGACCTCCATCACGCCCGACTACGCCACCGAGCGGGCGACCGAGATCAAGGTCACCGGGCGGGTGCACAACGCCGGCGGCACCGCGCTGCCCGGGCTGCGGGTGCGCGTCCGCTACTCCAGCCAGCGCTTCACCGACCGCGCGAGCATGAGCGCCTACCAGGCCGACCAGACGACGCTGACCCAGCCGCCCAACGTCTCCTCGCAGTCCAGCATGGTCATCCCGGAGCTGGCCGCCAACGCCTCGCAGACGTTCGAGCTGACGATGACGCCCGCCCAGTTCCAGCTCACGCAGTTCGGCGCCTACCCGCTGGCCGTCGAGGTCGTGCAGTGGGACACCGTGCAGCTCGCCTCGCAGCGCACGTTCCTCACCTACGCGCCGCCGACCCCGGCCAAGCCCGTGCGCAACCGGCTGTCCGTGGTCCTGCCGGTCGTCGACCAGCCGCACCGGGCCGACGACGGCACGTTCGTCGACGACAAGCTGACCGCCTCGATGACCGAGAAGGGCCGGCTGTCCGACCTGGCGCGCATCGCCGAGGCCGCGCCCGCGTCCGTCACCTGGGTCGTCGACCCCGCGCTGTTCGCCGACGCCGATGCGATGACCCGGAAGTTCCGGGTCAAGGGCGAGTCCCAGGAGCGGGCCGCCGACCCGGCCGCAGCCGCCTGGCTGACCTCCATGCGCGCCGCGCTGGCCGACAACCCCGTCATCGCGACCCCGTACGCGGATCCCGACGTGACGGCGCTGGCCCATCAGGGCCTCGACGACCTCACCGGGCGGGCGCTGGCGCTGGGCGCCAAGGAGGCCGCCCGGCTCGTCAAGCGCGACGTGAAGACGTCCACCTACTGGCCGGCCAACGGCCGGCTCGACGCCGACGCGCTCGACCTGCTGGCCGTAGGCGAGCCGAACGTGGCCCGGATCGACCGGGTCCTGCTCGACGCCGCCAACCTGCCGCCCCAGGCCGCCGTGCCGGTCACGCCCGACGCGGCGAGCACCCTCTACAGCGTCATGGGGCCGGTCACCGCGCTGACCGCCGACGCCGAGCTGAGCCGCGTCTTCGAGCCGGACGCCGGCGGCTCGACGGTGCTGAGCAAGCAGCGCCTGGTCGCCGAGACCGCGACGATCTCCGCCGAGCCCGGCCAGACGCAGCCCAGGTCGCTGGTCGTGGCCCCGTCCCGGCGCTGGAACCCCAGCCCGACGCTCGTCACCACCCTGCTCAGGACCGCGGGCAAGCTGCCCTGGCTGTCGCTCGCCCCGCTCGACTCGATCAAGGCGACCCGCACCCAGGTGCCCCGCGCCGGCCTCACCTACACCCAGCAGGACCGCAAGCAGGAGCTCGGCGCCAAATACCTGGCCGCCATCAAGGAGGTCGCCGACCAGGCGAGGGTCACCGGGCTCGTCACCGCGAGCGCCGGCTCCGACTTCGACGCCGCCGTGCTCCGGCTCACCTCCTCGGCCTGGCGGGGCCGCCAGAAGACCGGCCGCGCCGTCGTCAAGGACGTGAGCGCCGAGGTCGAGAAGCGCATCGACAAGGTCGAGATCACCGGCGCCGGCCCCGACCGGCCGCGCACGCTGGCCGGGCGCGACGGCGTGGTGCCCATCAGCGTGAAGAACTCTCTGACCGCCCAGATCTCCCTGTTCGTCGAGGTCACCTCCAACGACCGCGAGCTGCTTCAGGTCAAGCACCGCGAGCCGCTCACGATCGGCGCCGACCAGAGCGGCACCGTGCAGGTGCCGATGACCGTCAACACCTCGGGGGGCGGCGGCGACGCCACGGTGACCGTCCGGCTGCTGACCGCCGACGGCACCCCCTACGGGGAGCCGGTCAAGCTGATCGTGCGCACCACCGGCTACACCGGGATCGCGCTGGTCATCGTGGGGGCCGCGCTGACGGTCATGCTGGCCGCGGTGGCGACCCGGGTGCTCAGGCGCCGATCCGAGCGGCGCACGGCGCGGGCCGCCAAGTCACGCGAAAGTGAGAGCCGATGAGCCGCATGCTCCGTGCCAGCGCCATCATGGCCGCGGGCACGATGGTGTCGAGGGCCACCGGATTCATCCGGACCGTCGTGCTGACCACCGCGATCGGCACCTCGCTCCTGGGCGACGCCTACAACACCGCCTACGCGATCCCCTACAGCATCCTCGACCTGCTGCTGCTCGGCGTGCTGAGCAGCGTCGTGGTGCCGATGATCGTCCGCGCCCAGCAGAGCGACCCCGACGGCGGACGCGCCTACGAGCAGCGGCTGCTGACGCTGTCGACGGTCGCGCTCATCGTCGTCGCGGCGGCCGCCGTGCTCGCCGCGCCGCTGCTCATCGACCTCTACACCGTCTGGGACCATCGCTCCGACGAGTACAAGGTCGCGGTCCGGCTGGCCCAGTTCATCCTGCCGCAGCTCGCCTTCTTCGGCATCGGCGCGGTGGCCGGGGCCATCCTCAACACCCGCGACCGGTTCGCCGCGCCGATGTGGGCGCCGGTCGTCAACAACGTGGTCGTCATCGGCGTGCTGGTCGCCTACCTGGTGATCGTGGGCGACAAGGGCGTCGGCAACGTCACCAACGGCGAGCTGGCCCTGCTCGGCCTCGGCACCACCGCCGGCATCGTGGCCCAGGCCACCGTCCTGGTCCTGGCGCTCAAGCGGGCCGGCTTCCGCTTCGTGGCCCGCTTCGACGTGCGCAACGCCAGGCTCGGCGAGATGGCCAAGGCCGGCATCTGGACGATCGGCTACGTGATCGTCACCCAGCTCGGGCTCGTGCTCACGCTGAACCTCGCCAGCTCCGCCGCCGCGGCCTTCCCCAGCCACGGCATCTCGGCCTACACGGTGGCGTTCCAGCTCTTCCAGCTCCCGTACGGGATCATCGGCGTCTCGGTGATCACCGCGATGCTGCCCAGGATGAGCCGGGCCGTCGCCGACGGGCGGTTCGACGAGGTGCGCTCGGAGTTCGGGTCGAGCGTGCGGCTGGTCTGCTCGATCATGGTTCCGGTGTCGCTGCTGCTCATGGTGCTCGGGCCGGCGATCACGGTGCCGCTGTTCGGCCACGGCTCCAACACGGTGGCCAACGCCGTCTACATCGGCAACGTGCTGCAGGTCTACGGGCTGGCGCTGGTGCCGTTCTCGCTCTTCCAGCTCCTGCTGCGGGTCTTCTACAGCTTCGGCGACACCCGTACTCCCGTGTTCGTCGGAGCCGGCGCGACGGCGCTCAACGCGGTGCTGATGCTGCTCTTCCACGCGCTGCTGCCGCCCGCCTACTCGGTCATGGGGCTCGCCTTCGCCTACGCCGTCGCCTACGCGCTGGGCACGGTCGTGGCGTGGGTCCTGGCCAGCCGCCGGGTCGGAGGGCTGGGCGGCTGGCAGGTCGGCATGGCGATGACCAGGATGTACCTGGCCTCGCTGCCCACCGCCGTGCTCGCCCTGGCGGCCGTCTGGAGCATGCAGGAGATCTTCGGCAGGCCCGACTTCCTCAACTCGGTGATCACTCTCGCCGTGGGCGGTGGCCTGGGGATGCTGCTCTATCTGGCCGTGGCGCACCGGATGCGGATTCCGGAGGTCAGCTCCATCGTTGGGATGGTCGCGGGGAGGGTACGCCGATAAAGGGCGCGGGCGGCGGAGGCGCTGGCACTAGCATGGTGACCGACACGCGCGAATGGAAGCAGGAGGGGCGTGGGCGGATCCACCCGGCATAGCGTGCCTACGTGGGACAGCACGCAGGCGAGCCGAGTCATGCGCACGCCTGTACGGCCGAGCGGAGAGAGCCAGTGAGCACATCTGCCGTCGAGCCGGGCACGCGCCTGTCCTCGCGCTTCCGACTTGAGGACCGGGTCAGCGAGTCCGAAGGCGCCACATTCTGGAAGGCCATCGACGAGATCCTTGCCCGTCCTGTCGGGGTTCTCACCTTCGCCCCCGAGTTCCCGCGTGTGCACGAGGTGGTCACCGCCGCCCGCGCCGCGAGCCGGCTTACCGACCCGCGTCTCACCCAGGTGTTCGACGCCGCCGAGGACGACGGGCGTTCCTACGTGGTCAGCGAGTGGGTCACCGGTGACACGCTGGCCGACCTGCTGTCCGGGGGGCCGCTGGACCCCGAGCGGGCCGCCGGGCTGGTCGCCGAGGCGGCCGAGGCGCTGACCCACGCCCACGAGGCCGGCCTCTACCACCTGTGCCTGCGGCCCGAGCACCTGGTGTGGACCACCGGCAACACGGTCAAGGTGCTGGGCGTGGCAGTGGACGCCGCGCTGTCCGGCCTGACGACCGACCAGCCTGCGCTCGACGACGCCGAGGGGCTGGGCCGGCTGCTCTACGCCGGGCTGACCGGCCACTGGCCCGGCGACGAGGAGGAGGGCGGCCTGCCCGCCGCCCCGATGAACGACGGGCACTTCTGCACCCCGCGCCAGGTCACCGCCGGGGTGCCCAGCTATCTCGACACGGTGACGGTCCGGGCCTGCCTGCCCGAGTCGCGCCGGGGCCAGGGCGCGCTCGCCAGCCCGGCGGAGCTCGCCGAGTCGCTGTCGGGCGTGGCCAGGCCCATGCCGATCCCGATCCCGTACGACTCGTCGCCGCCGTCGGTGGTGACGACGGCCTCCCGCTCGGAGGGCCCCGACACCGGGCAGCAGGGGCCCGCCACCATGCAGCGCCCGCAGGTCGTCCACAGCACCATGCCCCCGCGCGGGGGCCCCAGCGTGCTCGGCCGGGTGCTCATGACGGTCGTGGTGCTGCTGGTGATCGTGGCGGTGGGCGTCGGCGCCTGGACGATAGGCCGGAGCCTGGGCAGTCCCGGCACCCGTGAGGCCGACCCCTCGCCCAGCTCCAAGGCGTCCGCGCCGGCGCGGGTCCAGGCGGTCAAGCCGGAGAAGGCGACCGGTTTCGACCCGCTGGGCGACAAGGAGGAGAAGGCCGAGCTCGCCGCGCTGACCATCGACGGCAAGCCGAGCACCTTCTGGAAGACCGACAACTACAACAACGCCGAGCTGGGCAATCTCAAGGACGGTGTCGGGCTTCTTCTCGACCTGGGCAAGTCCCGGCAGATCAGCGACGTGGTCGCTACGCTGGCCGACGCCTCGGGGGCCGAGGTCGAGCTCAAGGTCGGCGACAGTCCCGACCTGTCGTCGCTCAAGACCGTCGCCCGCGAGGAGAACGCCTCCGGAAAGGTGACGTTCAAGCCTGATCAGGCCGCAAGCGGTCGGTACGTTTTGATCTGGTTTACGCGTCTTCCGGCGGATGCAGGCAAGTTTCATGGCACCATCTATGAAGTAGTGGTGCATTCTCCAGGATCGGCATAATCAGGAATCCCTCTTGTGAACTCCCCACCCGAGACACCTTCAGCAGCGGATCGGCCCGCGGTCAGCGACGCCGAGCTGCTGACCGCGCACATCAACGGGGATCCACACGCCTTCAGCGAGATCGTCAAGCGGCACCGTGATCGCATGTGGGCGGTCGCCCTGCGCACGCTCGGCGACCCCGACGAGGCCGCCGACGCCGTCCAGGACGCCTTCGTCTCCGCCTACCGCAAGGCCGCCACGTTCCGCGGCGAGGCCGCCGTCACCACCTGGCTGCACCGCATCGTCGTCAACGCCTGCCTCGACCGGATGCGCCGCAAGTCGGTGCGCCCGGTGGCCGACGACGAGCTCATCGAGGCCGCCGAACGCGAGACGCCGGGGCCCGATCAGACCCTTGAGCGCGAGGTCTCCATGGAGGTCTCGGCCGCGCTCAAGCTGCTGCCCGCCGACCAGCGAGCCGCCCTCGTCCTGGTGGACATGATGGGCTACTCCGTCGAAGACGCAGCTCAGGTGCTCGAAGTGCCCAGCGGTACGGTGAAAAGCAGGTGTGCGAGAGGACGCGCGAAACTTGCCCCGATTCTTTCGCATCTGCGGAACCGATCGGACCTCAGTCGCGTCTCATCCGCGAAGGGAGCAGAACTTCGTGACGGGTGATACGCACTACGATCTGGATACCCTGGCCGATTTGGCCGAGGGTCTCCTAGACGCCGGCCAGGCCCGCCAGGTCCGCGAGCATCTCGCGGTCTGCGACCCCTGTGGGGAGCTACTGGCAGACCTCGCGGCGGTTCGAGAGGTGCTCGCGGCGACCCCAACACCGGCCATGCCGATGGGTGTCGCACTGCGCATCGACAAGGCGCTGGCCGCCGAGGCCGGGTCGTCCCGCGGAGGCGTCGGCCTCGCGCAGGCGCCCGACTGGGACGAGCTCATGCGCGACTCCCCCTGGGAGAAGACCGCGGTCGCGGCCTCCGACGAGCCGGCGCCCGAGCCGGTGCGGCTGGGGGTGGTCGCCGACGACGGCACGATCGTCCCGGCCAGGCGGCGCAGCGCGCGACGCCCACGGTGGGCGGTGCCGGCCGTGGCGGCTGCCGCGGCGGCGGCGGTCGTGGGCACGGCGGTCGTCTCGACCGGGCTGCTCGCCTCGGGAGGGGGCACGGTCGCTCCATCGGTGATCGCGGCCAGCTCGGCCGCCCCCGCGGTGACAACGCCGACCGAGGTGCCGGTACGGGCCAGGGCATACGCGCTGACCGACAGCCAGCACAACTACAGTGACGAGAACCTGGCGCTGCCACTGGGCAAGTTCCTCGCACCGGCCCCGATCATCCAGGGGCCGTCCGAGGCCGAGCAGGCCGACAAGTGCGTCGGCAAGCTGACCAGCCGCACCAAGTTCAGCGTCTTCGCCGTGGACCAGGGCCAGTACAACGGCCAGGAAGCCATCGTCATGGCGTCGAGGAAGTCGAAGGCCGCCAAGCGGATCCGCATCGACGTCGTCGACCCGTTCAGTTGCAAGAACCTGCGCAAGCCCGCCATGGGCCGCTGGTAGCAGCCTTCTTCCCACGTCAGAGCCCGCTTCGGCGGGCTCTTTCGCGTTGCGGGTGGGGGGCGGGAATCACTGCGGCCTAGGATCTGTTGACGCGACTGGCAACAGCAGAAGAGGAAGGCGTGGGAGCGTTGAGCGACGTTCGTAACGTGATCATCATTGGATCGGGCCCGGCGGGCTACACCGCGGCCGTCTACTCCGCACGCGCCGAGCTGAACCCGCTGGTCTTCGAGGGCTCGGTGACCGCGGGCGGCGCCCTCATGAACACCACCGACGTGGAGAACTTCCCCGGGTTCCCCGACGGCATCATGGGCCCCGACCTGATGGACAACCTGCGCAAGCAGGCCGAGCGGTTCGGCGCCGAGCTCGTGGCCGACGACGTGGTCGAGGTCGACCTGGAGGCCAACCCCAAGGTCATCAAGACGTACGACAAGACCTACTACGCCAAGTCGGTCATCCTGGCGATGGGCTCCGGCTACCGCGAGCTCGGCCTGGAGAACGAGAAGCGCCTGTCCGGCCGGGGCGTCTCCTGGTGTGCCACCTGCGACGGCTTCTTCTTCCGCAACAAGGACATCGTGGTCGTGGGCGGTGGCGACACCGCGATGGAGGAGGCCACGTTCCTGACCCGGTTCGGCCGCATGGTGACCGTCGTGCACCGCCGTGACGAGCTGCGCGCCAGCAAGATCATGCAGGATCGGGCGTTCGCGAACGACAAGATCCGCTTCATCTGGGACACCGAGGTCATCGACGTCCTGGGCGAGAACCGGGTCGAGGCCGTCAAGCTGCGCAACGTCAAGACCGGCGAGGAGTCCGAGCTGGCCACCGACGCGCTGTTCCTGGCCATCGGCCACGACCCGCGCACCGACCTGGTCAAGGGGCAGATCGACCTCGACGAGGACGGCTACGTGAAGGTCGCCTCCCCCACGACCGCCACCAACATCGACGGCGTGTTCGCCGCGGGCGACGTCGTCGACCACATCTATCGCCAGGCGATCACCGCGGCCGGCACCGGCTGCTCGGCGTCTCTCGACTCCGAGCGCTGGCTGGCCAACAACGAGAAGTAAGGGAGCCCATCCGTGAAGGCAGTAACCGACGCCTCGTTCGAGGCGGACGTCCTCAAGAGCGACAAGCCCGTGCTGGTGGACTTCTGGGCCGAGTGGTGCGGCCCGTGCCGTCAGGTGGCGCCCATCCTCCAGGAGATCGCCAACGAGCACGGTGACAAGCTCGAGATCGTCAAGCTCAACATCGACGAGAACCCCAACGTGCCGCGCGAGGCCGGGGTGCTCCAGATCCCGACGATGAACGTCTACAAGGGCGGCGAGCTCGTCAAGCAGATCATCGGCGCCAAGCCGAAGGCCATGCTGCTGCGCGAGCTCGAGGGCATCATCTAGGTCCTTCCCGCTCCATGCGAAAGCCCCCTGCGGTCGCAGGGGGCTTTCGCATGCGTTTGTACGGCCTTCTGCGGGGCTCGTGGCGGGTCAGACGGGTCGGAGGGCACGCTCGGGGCTCATGGAGCCCAGGAGGCGTTCCAGGGCCACCTCGACGTCCTCCCGCCAGGAGACGGCGGTCTTCAGCTCCAGCCGAAGCCGCGGAAACCGCAAATGCGGACGAACGGTCTTAAAGCCCACAGAAAGCAAGTATTCCGCCGGAACCACGCAACTAGGCTCTTCCCACTTCAGATCGCCGAACGCCTCGATGGCCTTCACGCCGCGCCTCGTCAGATCCTTGGCCACGCCCTGGATGAGCATCCGGCCCAGCCCGCCGCCCGAGAACTCCGGGATGATGTGCGCCGTCATCAGCAGCACCGCGTCGGCGCTCACCGGCGACGTGGGGAAGGCGACCGAACGCGGCGTGTAGAGCGGCGGGCTGTAGAGCACGAACCCCGCCGGCACGCCGTCCACATAGACGATCTTGCCGCAGCTCCCCCACTCCAGCAGCGTGCCGGAGATCCAGGCCTCCTTCTCCAGGCCAGGGTCCCCCGACTCCACCGCCCGTTCCCCGCTCATGGGATCCAGCTCCCAGAAAACGCACCGGCGGCAGCGGCGAGGGAGATCTTCCACATTGTCCAGGGTGATGTTGACCAGCCGACGCGACAACTACGGCCCCAATCGTTGACCCGGAAAAGCGCGCGAAAACCGCGTCCCCAGCTGGCATCGTAGCCCAGTGACGGTCACGCCAGCGGGTACCACGACGGCCAGCCCGGTCACGGGCGACATGTCCGGCTGGCGTAATCTGGTATCTCGGATAGCACTCACCTAGGAGGTGGGCCGTGACAGCAGAGCAGGATCACGGTCAGACGCCCGCGACCCAAGGGTCGCGCATCGACGCCTATGTCGATCGGTACGCCGCGCGAGCTACCGGGATGGTCGCCTCCGAGATCCGAGCTCTTTTCGCCGTCGCGTCGAGGCCCGAGGTGGTCTCGCTCGCGGGCGGCATGCCGTACGTCACGGCCCTTCCCCTCGACATGGTCGGCGAGCTCGTCTCCGAGCTCGTCACGCGGCGCGGCCCGGTCGCGCTCCAGTACGGCTCCGGCCAGGGCGACCCGCATCTGCGCGAGCAGATCTGCGACGTCATGCGCCTCGAAGGAATCCACGCCGGGGCGAACGACGTCGTCGTCACCGTGGGCTCCCAGCAGGCCCTCGACCTGATCACCCGCATCTTCATCGACCCGGGTGACGTCGTGCTGGCCGAAGGCCCCTCGTACGTGGGCGCCCTGGGTACGTTCGCCGCCTATCAGGCCAAGGTCGTGCACATCGCCATGGACGATCAGGGCATCGTGCCCGAATCGCTGGCGCAGACCATCTACGCGCTGGAGACCGCCGGGGCGCCGATCAAGTTCCTCTACACGATCCCGACCTTCCACAACCCCGGCGGCGTCACGCTCAACATGGCCCGGCGACAGCAGGTGCTCGACATCTGCCAGCGGGCCGGCGTGCTCATCGTCGAGGACAACCCGTACGGACTCCTCGGCTTCGACGCCGAACCCATGCGCGCGCTGCGCGCCGACAACGCCGACGGGGTCGTCTACCTCGGCTCGTTCTCCAAGACCCTCGCCCCCGGGTTCCGCGTCGGCTGGGCGCTCGCGCCCCACGCCATCCGCGACAAGCTCGTGCTGGCGATGGAGTCGGCCGTGCTGTCACACTCCTCGTTCACCCAGCTCGCCGTCGGCCAGTACCTGGCCACGCAGCCGTGGCAGGAGCAGATCAAGACGTTCAAGGAGCTCTACCGCGAACGCCGCGACGCCATGCTCGGCGCGCTCGAATCGCTCATGCCGCCCGAGGTCACCTGGACCCGGCCGGCCGGCGGCTTCTTCGTCTGGGCGACGCTGCCGGAGGGCCTCGACTCCAAGGCCATCCTGCCGCGCGCCGTCGCCGAGCGGGTGGCGTTCGTGCCCGGCACCGGTTTCTTCTCCGACGGGAGCGGGGCGCGCCACATGAGGCTGTCGTTCTGCTACCCGGAGCCCGACCGCATCCGCGAAGGCGTCCGCCGCCTCGCCGGGGTGATCGAGCAGGAGATGCAGCTCCGCGACACGTTCGGCACCGGCTCCGCCCGCGGCCACGCCGGCGTCGACACCCCGGGCCCCGACCTCGCCTGACCCCTGGAGGGGAGCCTGACCGGCTCCCCTCCCTCCTTTTCGAAGCACCACGTCCCCGGCACGGTTGTCCTGCGTGCCGCCCTTACCTCCTCTGTACGGTCGAACGGCGTGCCGCCCTCACCCCCTCTGTACGGTTGTCCTGCGTGCCGCCCTCACCTCCCACCCCGGTACGGTTGGACAGCGTGCCGTCAGCGGAGGAGAAGTGATGAGCGAACTGGGCCACGTGCTGGTGCTGGCAGGAGGTCTCTCCTACGAGCGGGAGGTCTCCCTGCGCTCGGGCCGCCGCGTGAGCGAGGTGCTCCGGGCGGCCGGCATCGACGTCGAGGCCCGCGACACCGACGCGTCGCTCGTCCCGTCCATCCTCGCCGACCCGCCCGAGGCCGTCTTCGTCACCCTCCACGGCGGCGCCGGCGAGGACGGCGCCATCCGCTCCGTCCTGGAACTCCTCAACGTCCCGTACGTCGGCGCCGACCCCGACGCCTGCCGCGTCGCCTTCGACAAGCCCACTGCCAAGGCCGTCGTACGCTCCGTCGGCCTGCGCACCCCCGACTCGGTCACGCTGCCCAAGGAGACCTTCCACGACCTCGGCGCCACGGCCGTCCTGGGCCGCATCGTCGAGCACCTGGGCCTCCCCCTGTTCGTCAAGCCCGCCCGCGGCGGCTCCGCGCTCGGCGCGTCCATCGTCCGCACCGCCGAGGAACTGCCCGCCGCCATGGTCGGCTGCTTCGCCTACGGCGACACGGCGCTCATCGAGTGCTACATCGAGGGCATCGAGGTGGCGGTCTCGGTCGTCGACTTCGGTGACGGCCCCGTCGCGCTCCCCGCCGTGGAGATCGTGCCCGACGAGGGCGTGTACGACTACGCCGCCCGCTACACCGCCGGGCACACCGAGTTCTTCGCCCCTGCCCGGCTCTCCTCCGAAGCGGCGTCGGCCTGCGCCGAGACCGCCGTGACCGCTCACACGGCGCTCGGCCTGCGTGACATCTCCCGCACCGACCTCATCGTGGACGCCGCCGGCCGCCCGCACTTCCTGGAAGTCAACGTGGCCCCCGGCATGACGGAGACCTCGCTCCTCCCGATGGCTGCCGAAGCCGCGGGCCAGGACCTCGGCGAACTCTGCCGCATCCTCCTCCAAAACGCCGCCACCCGCACCCCCCGCTAACCGGACCAGCCTCCCGCCCCACTCCCCCAGCGGCCCCATGCCCCTTGCTGCCCCACGTCCGGGCAGTCCCATGCCCCTGGCTGCCCACGCCCCTGGCAGCCCCACCATCCCCCCAGCCGCTCCTCCGGTCCCTCCCTCCGCCCCGCTGTCCCCAGCCGACACTCCGCAGAGCTGCCCCGCGCCCAGAACCGCAACAACCCGACGACCCAACACGTGGGGACCGTGGTAGACCCAGCGCCGCACGGCCCAGCCACCACATGGGCCAGCGACCGCGCGGCCCGGTGATCGCGGCCCGGTGATCGCGGCCCGGGGATCGCGGCCCGGGGACGGCGGGGCCCCGGCTGCCTCAGGGTCCAGGGATGGTGCGGCCCAGTCGCCTCGCAGCCCAGCCGCCTCGCAGGCAAGGGGCCGCGCGTCCCAGCCACCTCGGGCCCAGTCACCTCACGGGCCAACCACCAAGCGGGCCAACCACCTCACGGGCCAGCCACCTCACGGCCAGTCGCCTCACGGCTCGGGCACCTCACGGGCCAGGGGCCGCGCTGTCCGGGCACCTCGCGGGCCGGACCACACGGCGCCGGGGATAGCGCAGCCCGGGACGGCGGGCGCGGGGACAGCCCGGCCTGGGGATAGCGGGGCGCGGGGTTATAGCGCCCAGAACCCGACCGGCCCGTGCACCTCACGGGTCAGGGGGCGCCCAGCGCGGGGGTGGCCCCAGCGCGGGAAGCCCGGCACGGGAAGCCCGGCACGGGAAGCCCGGCACGGGAAGCCCGGCGCCGGGGACAACGGCGGACTCGCAGGCACCGGAGACCCAGAGCTTCGTAAGGACCCCCGCAACCCGCAGGGCCCCACGGTACCGGGGCGGCGGCGTGGTGGCTCACGCGGCGGTGCGTAACCTGGCGGGGTGATCGAGCCCACCTACCTCAAGAGTTTCGCCAGCGACAACCACGCCGGCGTGCACCCCGCCATCCTCGACGCCATCACCGCCGTCAACCACGGCGACGCCCCCGCGTACGGCGAAGACGCCTGGACCGCCGCCTTCGGCCGTCACATCAAGGACGTGTTCGGCCCCCGCGCGGAAGGCTTCCCGGTCCTCAACGGCGCGGGCGCCAACATGGTCGGCCTCGCCCTCATGCTCGGCCGCTACGACGCGGTCGTCTGCCCGGCCACCGCCCACATCGCCAGCCACGAGACCGGCGCCGCAGAACGCCTCCTCGGCGCGAAGCTCATCACCATCCCCACCCCGGACGGCAAACTCCGCCCCGACGACCTGTCCGGCCCCCGTTCCACGCTCGGCAGCCACCACGACCCGCAGCCACGCGTAGTCTCCATCTCCCAAGTCACCGAACTCGGCACCTGCTACTCCCCCGCCGAACTAGCCGCCCTGGCCGACGCCGCCCACGCGGCAGGCATGCGCCTCCACGTCGACGGCGCCCGCCTGGCCAACGCCGCCGCCTACCTCGACTGCTCCCTGTCCGCGATCACCACGGACGTAGGCGTCGACGTCTTCAGCTTCGGCGGCACCAAGAACGGCGCCCTGGCGGCGGAAGCGGTCATCGTCCTCGATCCCACACTCACGGAAGCCGTCCCCTACCTCCGCCGGCAGTCCCTCCAGCTGGCGTCGAAGATGCGCTTCGTCTCCGCCCAGCTCTCCGCTCTCCTCACGGACGACCTCTGGCACCGGAACGCCTCCCACGCCAACGCCATGGCCGCCCGCCTTGCCGACGGCCTCGCCTCCATCCCGCAGATCACCTTGGCGTACCCGGTCGAGTCCAACGCCGTCTTCGCCACCGTCCCTCCTGCCGTCGCCGCCGCCCTCCAGGAGCACTTCCTACTCCTCCCGCCGGACGAGTCCACCGGCATCGCCCGCTGGATGACTTCCTACGACACCACCCCCGCCGACGTGGACGCCTTCCTGGACGCCCTCCGCAAGGCCGCCCCCTGACGCGCCTCCACGGTTTCACGTGAAACCACGCCCCACATGTTTCACGTGAAACCAGCCCGCCGCCCAACTGAGGCAGAGAGGGGTGGGCGCGTTCAGGTCCCTGCCACTTACAGGCAAGGGCCAACTCTGCGGAGGAATGCAATGCCCACACGCGCAAGCGGAGCTAGGTCGCACAGCACGCCTGGCGGCATTGCGCCGCTAGGGCAGACGTATGACAGGGCGCGAATCGCGGCGGCGGAAGCGAGGACCGTGACGGCAAGGAGCGGACCGTGTCGCAAAGAGTGGACCGTGTCGCAGAGCGAGGGCCGTGACCGCGAGGCGTAGATCGTGATCGCAGGGCGTGGATCGCGGCGGGCAAGCGTGCGAGGTAGCCACGATCGGTGCGCTGCGATGTTTCACGTGAAACCGAGCCCCCGGTGAGGCGGGTGGCGAGACGGCGGTCGTGTTTCACGTGAAACCGTGACCGCGTCCTTCGGCGAGAAGCCGGGTGCCGGTGTTTCACGTGAAACACCGGCTAACAGGGTCAGCTCTCGGCTTCTCGCATGGCGCGGGCGGCTTCGGGAGCCATGGTGCCGATGATGCGCTCAAGGTCGTCGATCGTGGCGAACTCCACGACGATGCGCCCCTTGCGACGACCCAGGTCTACCTTGACCTTGGTCTCGAAGTGGTCCGAGAGGCGGTCGGCGAGGTGGGTGAGGCCGGGGGCGGTGGGCTTGGCCGTCTTGCGCTCGCGAGTGGGCT
The DNA here is from genome assembly GCF_019396325.1 of Nonomuraea ceibae. Taxonomy (GTDB): domain Bacteria; phylum Actinomycetota; class Actinomycetes; order Streptosporangiales; family Streptosporangiaceae; genus Nonomuraea; species Nonomuraea ceibae. The sequence continues at coordinate 116,487 of NZ_JAHKRO010000013.1, read as the reverse complement.
TCTCAGGGGCGGCCTGCGCGCTGCCGAGCGCGACGATCTCCTCGACCGCTCGTACGGAGAGCAGTTCGGCGACGATGCGGGTGGCGAGCCGGATCTGGTCCTCGGGGTTCTCCAGGCCGAGCAGCGCCCGCGCGTGGCCGGCGGAGATCGTGTTGGCGGCCACCTTCAGCTGGACTTCCGGCGGGAGCTTGAGCAGGCGCAGCGTGTTGGTGATGTGTGAACGGGAGCGGCCGACCTTTGTCGCGAGCTGGTCGTGGGTGGCCTGGAAGTCGTCCAGCAACTGCTGGTAGGCGGCGGCTTCTTCCAGGGGGTTGAGCTGTTCGCGCTGAAGGTTCTCGATGAGGGCGTCACGCAGGAGGTCGTCGTCCTGCGTGTTGCGGACGATGGCGGGGATCTGCTCCAGACCGGCCAGCTTGCAGGCCCGCAGCCGCCGCTCCCCCATGATCAGCTCGTACTGCCCGCCGCCCACCGGACGTACGACGATCGGCTGCAGGAGGCCGACCTCGCTGATCGACGCCTGCAGCTCCTTGAGCCGCTCCTCGTCGAAGACCTCACGGGGCTGGCGCGGGTTGGGGACGATGGCGTCCAGGGGCACCTCGTGGAAGTACGCGCCCGCCACCGGCTTCGGGCCTGCGTCGGTCGCCGCACCGTTCGTGGGGGCAACCGTTCCCGTGCCGTCGACAATGGGGCCCGTCGGAATGAGCGCTCCGAGCCCCTTGCCCAATCCCCGCCGCTGCTGGCTCACTGCGTCTCCTCATTCACCCGGCCGAACCCGTTCACTCCAGGAGAGGTTACCGTTGACCACCCGACCGGGTGTCTCCTCGCCACACGCAGTCCCACCGGATTTGCACCGTCATGCCGTCAATGAGACAAAGCACCGCACCGGCGCCCCTCCCCCGGCCGTACGTAGCGTCCCCATCCGTCCGTCTCGGCGAAGGGAGGCACTCGGCCCTCACGCGGGGCTCGCTCCCCCATCTTGGGATACGGGTGCGGGAGGACGGGGCCGGGACGGTACGCGGAGGACGGGCGACCGGGACAGGCGCGGCCGACTGCGGCGGGTGGGTGACAAGTGACCCCAGGAGCGCGCGTCCAGCGCGTCCAGCGCGGCGGGCGACCGGCAGGCGCCACCAGCGCGGCGGGCGACCGGCGATCGGCGGCCCGCAGATGGCCCCGCCGAGGGGCGACCGTCGGTCGGTGGCAGCCGCACGCGGGCAGCCGACGGCGGAGAGTCGAGACGGCGGGCGCGACCAGTGCAGCGGGAGACCGGCAGTCGGCGCCCCGCCGGCGGGCGACCGGCGGGGCAGGCAGCAGGCGGCGGGCGACGAGACCGGGAGGGGCGACCGGGGCGCACGCGACGGACGGACAAACGCGACGCATGCGACGGGTGCAACGGGCGGCAAGCCGAGAGCGGCAGACGGCGGGCACCGGAGGCGGGAGGCCGGGGGCCGAGACCGAGCGCCGAAACCGGAAACCGGAGGGCGGAGACCGGGGCGGGGGTCCTCGATGGGGAAGCCCCGGTCGGGGTTAGACCAGGGCGCGGTGGGCGATCTCGCGGGCGGCGTCCATGTAGGCCATCGCACCGCTGGAGCCCGGGTCGTACGTCATGACCGACTGCCCGTAACTGGGCGCCTCGGACAGGCGGACGCTGCGCGGGATGACCGTGTTGAGCACCGTGTCCCCGAAGTGCGCCCGGACCTCGTCCGCCACCTGCGAGGCCAGCCGGGTGCGGCCGTCGTACATGGTCAGCACGATCGTGGACAGGCGCAGCGTGGGGTTGAGGTGCGCCTTGATGAGGTCGACGTTGCGCAGGAGCTGCCCGAGGCCCTCCAGCGCGTAGTACTCGCACTGGATGGGGATCATGACCTCGTCCGCGGCCACGAGGGCGTTCACTGTGAGGAGGCCGAGCGACGGCGGGCAGTCGATGATGATGTAGTCGAGGTCGAGCGCGTCGTAGGCGGTTAGGGCACGCCGGAGGCGGGCTTCGCGGGCGACCAGGGAGACAAGCTCGATCTCGGCGCCGGCCAGGTCGATGGTCGCCGGGGCGCAGTAGAGGTTGGGCATGTCGGGGACCTGCTTGACGATGTCCGCCATGGGCAGGTCGTCCACGAGCACCTGGTAGACGTCGGGGATGTCGCCACGATGTTCGGTGGCCAGGGCGGTGGAGGCGTTGCCCTGGGGGTCGAGGTCGACGACCAGGACGCGTTCGCCGTTCATCGACAGGGCGGCGGCGATGTTGACGGACGTCGTGGTCTTGCCGACACCACCCTTCTGGTTGGCAACGGCGATCACGCGGCACTTGGCGGGTTTGGGCCACGAGTCCTGGCCGGTGTCCGTCTGGGTGGGCAGCTGAGCGGTAGGTGTTTCACGTGAAACCACTGAGTTGAGCGCCTCTCGTACCAACGGAGAATCACCTGGGTTCAGGGGGGTCTTGGTCACGGTCGCCATCCTTTCAACCCGTGGCTTATCGGAGCCGGGAATCTGCTGTCGCGAAACGCCCGATCCGGGCCAGCCGACCCCTCGGGGGCTCTCGGACAGACGGCTGTCCGGCCAGCCAAGACCGCTCTGAGCGACCGGCACGACCGTCACCTCCTTCGTCGCCGCCTGCTGTGCTCCGGCTGGCGACCCGCTATCACCCGAACCAATGTTGCAGGCGGCTCGACCTTACCGTGCCCGACGGTCACAAGCTCGGCCGTTGTCGCCCCGCTGGCGCGCAATTGCGGCTCCGCCTCGGCAAGTTCTTCGGCGGCGCGCTCCCCCTTCATGGCGATGAGCTCGCCGCCCTCGCGCAGCAGGGGCATGGCCCACTTCAGGAGCCGGTCGAGCGGCGCCACGGCGCGGGCGCTGGCCACGTCGAAGACGCGCTTGCCCGCCAGCTCTTCGGCCCGGCCGCGCAGCACCTCGACGTTGTCCAGCTTGAGGGTCTCGACGCATTCCTGGAGGAAGACGGTACGGCGCAGCAGCGGTTCGAGCAGGGTGACCGTGATGTCCTGCCGGACGATCGCCAGCACGAGCCCCGGCAGTCCGGCGCCCGAGCCGATGTCGACCAGGCGCACGTCCGGCGGGATGGCCTCGGCGACGACGGCGCAGTTGAGCAGGTGGCGGTCCCAGATGCGCGGGATCTCGCGGGGACCGAGCAGCCCGCGTACGACGCCGGGGCCGGCCAGCAGCTCCGCGAACGCCTCCGCCCGGTCCCAGGCGTCGCCGGTGAAGACGTCCCGCGCGATGTCCGGCGGGGGCGGCAGCTCGTCGCTCACTGCTGTGATGGCCCTTTCGTAAGGATTCGGGATGCTCCCCCCAGGCTAGGCGGGAGATCGCACTGTCGAAGACTAGCGGGATGCCCTGAACGGAGCCTTGGAGCACGCCGCCTCATGGGCATCGAAAAGGCGTTCGAAACGCGAACGGCCGCCAGGCGCACGAGGCGGCTGGCGGCTGGGCAGGTCGTGGGCCGGTCAGGCGGGCAGGACCACCACGTAACGGTTGGGCTCCTCACCTTCGGACTCGCTGCGGAGCCCGGCGGCGGCCACCGCGTCATGGACGATCTTGCGCTCGAACGGCGTCATCGGCTGCAGCGGCTTGGGCTCGCCCCGGTCCTTGACCTGGTTGGCCATCTCGGTGCCGAGCTTGGTGAGCTCGGCCCGGCGCCGCTCGCGGTAGCCGCCGACGTCGAGCATCAGGCGGGACCGCTCCCCCGTCTGGCGGTGGACGGCCAGCCGCGTCAGCTCCTGGAGCGCTTCCAGCACCTCACCGGAGGGGCCGATCAACTCGGTGCCCTTGAGCCCGACGACGGAGACCATCGCCCGGTCGCCCTCGACGTCCATGTCGATGTCACCGTCGATGTCGGCGATGTCGAGGAGGCCTTCGACGTAGTCAGCCGCGATCTCGCCCTCCTGCTCGAGCGCGCTGATGTCAGGAGCCTTCTCCTGCTCGGCCTCGGTCATGGCCGGCCTCTCCTTCGTAATCACGACTTCTTGCTGCCGGTGCGCTTGCTACGGGACTGGCGGCTGGGCTGGTTCCTGACGATCTTAGGCGCAGGAGGCGGAGGAGGGGGCTCCTCTTCGGGAGTCTTGCGAAGCTTGGCCATGAGGCTGGGCTTCGTCTTGACCGGGATCACGTTGCCCTTGGCGTCGAACTGGGGCATCGGGTTGCGGCTGTAGAACCAGTGCTGCTGACCGAGCGTCCACACGTTGGTGGTCACCCAGTACATGATCAGACCGAGCGGGAAGTTCAGGCTGAAGAAGGCGAACAGCGGCGAGATGTACATGAGCAGCTTCTGCTGCTGCGCCATGGGGTTGTCGGGCATCTGCGCCATGGACCGGGTGACGCTCTGCCGGACGGTGAGGAACGTGGTCAGCGAGCTGACGGCCACGAAGATGCCCAGGACGATCTTCGTCTGGAGCGGCACGGCGTCGAGCGCGATGATGTCCTGGTCGGACATGAAGAAGGTGGCCGGCACCGGCGCGCCGAAGACGTGCGCGGCCCGGGCGCTGGCGACGAGCTCCGGCGACATCCCGTACACCGCGCGGCCGTTGGCCATGGCCTGCAGCACGGTGAACATCGAGATGAAGATAGGGAACTGGGCCAGGATGGGCAGACAGCCGCCGAGCGGGTTGGCCCCGGCGCCCTGGTAGAGCGCCATGACCTCCTGGTTCATGCGCTGCTTGTCGTTCTTGTAGCGCTTGCGCAGCTCCGCCACCTTGGGGGCGAGCTCCTGCATCTTCTTGGAGGACCGCATCTGCTTGAGGAAGAGCGGGAAGATGAGGATCCGCATGAGCACGGTGAGCGTGACGATGGTCAGCAACCACGTCAGGCCGCTATCCGGGTTCAGGAAGGTGCTGTAACCCGTATGGATCCAGGTGATGACGAAGGCTACGGCTTCATAGAGCCAGCTCAGCCAGGACAGCTCCACCGAGCTATCTCCCTTGCGTTTCGTGGGACCGAACCGGGCGTGGGGGCACCGGGTCTATACCTCCGGGATGGAATGGGTGGCACCGCCCGATGCGCCGGACAGTCAACCATGTGCCGCGCAATGCTCCGTGAACGGCTATCGCCTCGAGCCCGTACGCGCTGCAGGACGGGTAGAAACGGCAGCGTGGACCGAGCATCGGGCTGATGAACGCCCGGTAGAACCGGATGGGCACGAGCAGCACCCGAGCGGGGAGGCTCGCTGTCCCTAGCGGTTGCTCCGTCATCTCCGTCCATCCGTCGAGGACTCGCGCCGCCTGAGCAAACGGTCGAGCGCGAGGTCGAGCTCGGCGGCTAGGTGCTCGGATCGCGCTGACGCGGCCGGGGGGTTGGCGCGTACCACAAGCAGGCTACCTCTCGGAAGCCGGTGGAGACGGTCTCGCATCAGGTGTCGAAGCCGACGCTTGACCTTGTTGCGGACGACCGCGCCTCCGACGGCCCGGCTCACTACAAAACCCACCAGAGGTGTCCCTTCCCCTGAAATGGTGAGATGCACCACCAGGGTGGGGCGGCCCGCGCGTTTACCGCGCTTGATGGCCGCCTTGAACTCCTCCCCGCGCCGCATGCGGGACTGTCGGGAAAGCACCGTATACGCCTATCGCCCGCCGGCGGAGTGCACCGGCGGGCGGACGATCACGCGCAGGACGGTCAGGCCGACAGCTTCTCGCGACCCTTGCGGCGGCGAGCGGCGAGGATGGCGCGACCGGCCCGGGTGCGCATCCGCAGCCGGAAGCCGTGGGTCTTCGCGCGGCGACGGTTGTTCGGCTGGAAAGTACGCTTGCTCACGAGTGGGCTCCAGGCTTGAAGGTGCGCACGAGGCGCTGAACACACATGGCTGGCCTGCCGAGTTAGCGAGGCACGCGAAATAGCCGTCGCGCGACAGACCGACCTCCGTACGGTACGGGGCGGAGCGGCCCAGGTCAAACCGGAACTGGTTATCCACGTATCCACAGGCGACTTTTCCACCGCCCCCGGGACGTCCACAGTATGTGCACCCAGGCACCGCTAGGCTGTGGACAACGTCTTGAACACAGCTGTGCACGAAGATACTGTCGGGCCTTTCGGAGCCACTTCAGGCTGTGCACAACCTGTGGATCACCTGTGGAGATCCTGGGCATCCAGCCCGGGCGCGGCGCTGTGGACGACAGGGGCCGGCCGCCGCCGCGGCGAGTCCCCGATGTGGATAAACACGCGTGTGGACGACCACGCGGGTGGATGAACGATCGCGGGGGGCCGCGACAGGGAGGAGGGGGAGCCGCACCATGAACGGTGTCGACCTCGACACGGTATGGAAGAGGGCGCTGGGCAACTTTCTCAATGAGAACGTGCCGGTCCAGCAGCGCACGTGGCTCTCCATGGTCCGCCCGATCGCCCTGGCGGACGACACGATCGTGCTGGGCGTCCCCAACGACTTCCTGAAGGACCTCATCGAGGGCAAGCTGCGGCCGCTCGTGGCGCACGCGCTCTCCCAGGAGCTCGGCCGGGCGATGCGGCTGGCCGTGATGATCGACACAACGGCTCCCGAGCAGCCGATGCAGGACCTTCATCCACAGCCTGTGGTTCAGAATTATCCCCAGAGCCCGGATCCCCAGCCGCGCTATCCCCAGGGGCCGTCGTCCCAGCACTACCAGGCTTCCGAGCCTCCGCAGTTCTATTCTCCACAGCCCGAGCCGGCGCAGTCGTCCACCGAATATCCACAGCCTGCCTTCACTTTTGAACAGGCACAGCCCGCTGTGCAAAAGGCGCCGGAGCCCACCCAGAACAGGTGGGAGGCCAAGAGCAACAAGCCCAGCGAACCGGCCAGACTCAACCAAAAGTACACATTCGAGACATTCGTCATCGGAGCCAGCAACCGTTTCGCCCACGCCGCGGCCGTGGCCGTCGCCGAATCCCCCGCGAAGGCGTACAACCCCCTCTTCATTTACGGCGACTCGGGGCTGGGGAAGACCCACCTGCTGCACGCGATCGGGCATTACGCGCAGAGCCTGTACGACGGCGCGCGGGTGAGATACGTGAGCTCCGAGGAGTTCACCAACGACTTCATCAACAGCATCCGCGACCACAAGGCCGACGGCTTCCGCGGACGCTACCGGGCGATCGACATCCTGCTGGTGGACGACATCCAGTTCCTGGAGGGCAAGGAGCAGACGCAGGAGGAGTTCTTCCACACCTTCAACACGCTGCACAACGCCAACAAGCAGATCGTCATCTCCAGCGACCGGGCGCCCAAGCAGCTCATCACGCTGGAGGACCGGCTGCGCAACCGGTTCGAGTGGGGCCTGATCACCGACGTCCAGCCGCCCGAGCTGGAGACGCGGATCGCCATCCTGAGGAAGAAGGCCATACAGGAGGGCCTGGCCGCGCCGCCCGAGGTGCTCGAGTACATCGCCAGTCGGATCTCCACCAACATCCGGGAGCTGGAGGGCGCGCTGATCAGGGTGACCGCGTTCGCCAGCCTCAACAGGCAGGGCGTCGACCTCCAGCTCGCCGAGGTCGTGCTGAAGGACCTGATCACCTCCGACTCCGGGCCGGAGATCACGGTCGCCACGATCATGGCGAAGACCGCCGAGTACTTCGGCATCAGCATCGACGACCTGTGCGGCAGCTCGCGCAGCAGGGCGCTGGTGAACGCCCGGCAGATCGCCATGTACCTGATCCGGGAGCTGACGGAGCTGTCGCTGCCCAAGATCGGCCAGCAGTTCGGCGGCCGTGACCACACCACCGTGATGCACGCCGAGCGCAAGATCCGCTCGCTCATCGCGGAGCGAAGGTCGATGTACAACCAGGTCAACGAGCTAACAATGCGTATCAAGCAGACATCGCCCGGGGCCTAGTCGTTATGCACAGCCTGTGGAAAACACTGTGGATCTGGGAAAACGTCGGAAGAGGCCCGTCGTACGCCCCATATTGCCCAGAAAAATTCCGCACAACGGCTGGGGATAACCCTGGGGACATCCTGAGGACAACTTGGGGACAACATGTGGATGACCTGTGGACGCCCTGTGCACAGTCGATCTGGGGCTCCAAAAGAGGGGTCTCTACCCCGTGGATAACCTGTGGAAACCTCGTGGATAACCGGTGGACGAAGGCACCAAGATCTGGGGATGGCCTGTGGGCGAAGAATCCCCGTCCACAGCCGCGAAAGTTACCCCCAGGCGTCACCCACAGCCCCGGTGGATGAAAACAGGGGCGCTGAGCAGGGAAGACGCGGGTTATCCACACTATCCACCGCCCCTAGTGTGATGACTTCACTTATCTCTTAAGAAGAAACTCAAGACCCATAGAGGGGTTCTCCCGGATCTCAGGTGCGGGAGACGAGACACTCAAGATTCATCGACGACCCAGGAGGCTGATCACCGTGATGTTCCGAATCGAGCGAGACGTCCTCGCTGAGGCGGTGGCATGGACGGCACGCAGCCTTCCCGCACGGCCGTCGGTCCCCGTCCTCGCCGGCATGCGCCTCGAGGTCACCGAGGAGCAGAAGCTCAAGCTGTCCGGCTTCGACTACGAGGTCTCCGCCGAGGTCACGCTGGAGCTGCACACCGGTGAGCCCGGCGTGGTCCTGGTCTCCGGCAAGCTGCTCGCCGAGATCACCCGCGCGCTTCCCGCACAGCCTGTGGATTTCGTCGTCGACGGAGCCAAGGCGGTCGTCACGTGCGGCAGCGCCCGCTTCACCCTGCTCACCATGCCTGTGGAGGACTACCCGTCGCTCCCGGCCATGCCGCCCGCGGCCGGCCGTGTCGGCAGCGACGTGTTCGCCTCCGCCGTCAGCCAGGTCGCCGTCGCCGCCGGTCGTGACGACACGCTGCCCATGCTCACCGGCGTGCGGATGGAGATCGAGGGCGACACGGTCACCCTGGCCGCCACGGACCGCTACCGGCTGGCCGTGCGCGAGCTCAAGTGGCAGCCGGGCCAGCCCGACTTCTCGGCGATCGCGATGATCCCCGGCAAGACGCTCGCCGACACCGCCAAGGCGCTCGGCGGCACCGGCGCCGAGGTCGAGGTCGCGCTCAGCTCCGCCGGAGGCACCGGCGAAGGCATGATCGGCTTCTCCAGCGCCGGCCGCCGCACCACCACGCGCCTGCTCGACCCCGAGTTCCCCAAGTACCGCTCGCTGCTGCCGACCGAGTTCTCCGCCCGCGCCGACCTGTCCACAGGCCCGTTCGTCGAGGCGGTCAAGCGCGTGGCTTTGGTCGCCGAGCGCAACACCCCGGTGCGGCTGGCGTTCAGGAGCGGCGAGGTCGTCCTGGAGGCGGGCAGCGGCGACGAGGCCCAGGCCGTCGAGGCGCTGCCGGTCGACTACGACGGCGACGAGATGAACATCGCCTTCAACCACCAGTTCCTGCTGGAGGGTCTCGGCGCGATCGACTCCGACATCGCCAGGCTCCAGATGACCACGTCCACCAAGCCCGCTATCCTCACCGGGGGCAAGCCTGTGGAAGGTGACGGGGCCCCCGACTACCGTTACCTGATCATGCCCATCCGCCTGTCAGGCTGAAATCCGCGTCGGGGATGATGGAAGCCTCACAAGGGGGTAGTAGGGCACCATGCAGATCGGCTTGGTTGGACTGGGCAAGATGGGCGGCAACATGGCCGAGCGGCTGCGCCGCGGCGGCCACGACGTCGTCGGCTACGACCGCGATCCCGCGATCAGCGACGTCGGCAGCCTCAAGGAGCTGACCGAGCGGCTCAGCGCCCCCCGGGTCGTCTGGGTCATGGTGCCGGCCGGCAAGCCCACCCAGCAGACCGTGGACGAGCTCGGCGATCTGCTGTCCGAGGGCGACATCGTCATCGACGGCGGCAACTCCCACTACGTCGACGACCAGAAGCACGCCGCCGAGCTGGCCACCCGCGGCATCGGCTTCGTCGACTGCGGCGTGAGCGGCGGCGTGTGGGGCCTGGAGAACGGCTACGCGCTGATGTGCGGCGGCGACAAGGCCCACGTCGAGCGGCTGATGCCGATCTTCGAGACGCTCAAGCCCGAGGGCGAGGACGGCTTCGTCCACGCCGGCGACGTCGGCGCTGGGCACTTCGCGAAGATGGTCCACAACGGCATCGAGTACGGCATGATGCAGGCGTTCGCCGAGGGCTGGGAGCTTCTGGAGGCCTCCGACGTCGTCAAGGACGTCCGTGGCTCCTTCAGCAGCTGGCGCACCGGCACGGTGATCCGCTCGTGGCTGCTCGACCTGCTGGTGCGGGCGCTGGACGACGACGAGAAGCTGGAGCAGCTGCGCGGCTACGCCCAGGACTCCGGCGAGGGCCGCTGGACGGTCCAGGCGGCCGTGGACCACGCGGTCCCGCTGCCCGTGATCACCGCCGCGCTCTACGCCAGGTTCGCCTCCCGCCAGGACGACTCGCCGGCGATGAAGGTGGTGGCGGCGCTGCGCAACCAGTTCGGCGGCCACGCGACCACGGCGGTCGAGGGCTCGACCGAGAAGGGCGCCGACTCGCCCGGCGCCGACGTCACGCCGCCGCGCGAAGCGGAGTGACCCGAAGGTTCCCGGAGTTTTCCACAGGGTGTGCGCCGGTGACCCCAGTGGCCTGTGGGGCGCACTAACCTTCATGGGGTGCACGTCGCCCACCTCTCGCTGACCGACTTCCGGTCCTACGCGTCCGTGGAGCTCGGCCTGGAGCCGGGCGTCACGGCCCTCGTGGGGCCCAACGGCCAGGGCAAGACCAACCTGGTCGAGGCCCTCGGCTATGTCGCGACGCACTCCAGCCACCGGGTCGCCAGTGACGGCCCGCTGGTGCGTCAGGGGGCGAGCCGGGCGATCGTGCGTTGCGCCGTCCACAGGGACGACCGGCGGGCGCTGGTCGAGCTGGAGATCAACCCGGGCCGGGCCAACCGCGCCAGGCTCAACCGCTCCCCCGTGTCCAGGCCGCGCGACGTCATCGGGCTGCTGCGCACGGTGCTGTTCGCGCCCGAGGACCTGGCGCTGGTCAAGGGCGACCCGTCGGAGCGGCGCCGCTTCCTCGACGACCTGCTGGTGTCGCGGGCGCCGCGGTTCGCCGCCGTGCGGGCCGACTACGACCGGGTGCTCAAGCAGCGCGGCGCGTTGCTCCGCACGGCCTCACAGGCCCGCAGAGGGGCCAGGAGCGGCCGGCGGGCCGAGAGTGACACGGGGTTCGCCGCGGCGGGCGCAGGCGACGTCCTGAGCACGCTGGAGGTGTGGGACGCGCACCTCGCCCGGCACGGCGCCGAGCTGCTGCGCGCCCGGCTCGATCTGATCGACGCGCTGCGCCCGCTGGTCGCCGGAGCCTACGCGGCGCTGGCCCCGACGAGCGCCCCCGCGACCCTCGCCTATCGCAGCACGTTGTCCACAGGTGGGGACGGCGGTGAGGACGAAGTCCCCGGTGAGCGCGGATCTTCCGATGCGCAGACGTTATCCACAGACCTGGGGATAACCCTTGAAGAGCGGCTTCGCGAGCGGCTGCTGGAGGTCCGCCAGGCCGAGCTCGAACGCGGCGTCACACTCATCGGCCCGCACCGCGACGACCTGATCCTCGGACTCGGCGAGCTGCCCGCGCGCGGCTACGCCAGCCACGGCGAGTCCTGGTCGTTCGCGCTGGCGCTGCGGCTGGCCGCCTACGACCTGCTGCGCGCCGACGGCGGCGATCCGGTGCTGATCCTCGACGACGTCTTCGCCGAGCTCGACTCGCAGCGCCGCCGCCGCCTTGCCGAGATCGTCGCCCCGGCCGAGCAGGTGCTCATCACCGCGGCTGTGGACGACGACGTGCCGGCCGAGCTGGCCGGTGCCCGTTTCGACGTCGCCGAGGGGAGCGTACGACGTGTCCGATGAAGACAATCCGACGGCCAGGGGCGCCGCGATGGCGCGGGAGAAGCTGGCCCAGGCCAAGGCCGACGCCGCCAGGCGAGGCCAGCTCCCTCGGCGCGAGCCGAGGCGCAAGGCGGCCGGCCCGCGCCGCGAGGGCGGCGACCCGCAGCTGTTCGGGCGGGCGATCCGCGACCTGCTGTCCGACCGGGGCTGGGAGCGGTCGGCGGCGGTCGGCGCGGTGTTCGGGCGGTGGATCGACATCGTCGGCCCCGACCTGGCCGCGCACACCAAGCCCGAGTCGTTCGACGACGGCGAGGTGCTCGTGGTGGCCGATTCCACGGCGTGGGCGACGCAGGTCAGGCTGCTCGCGCGCACCCTCGTGCGCAGGCTCAACGAGGAGCTCGGCGACGGCACGGTGACGAAGGTCAAGGTCAGGGGCCCGCAGAACGCGCCGCGACCGGCGGGGGGATTGCGGGTGACCGGAAGCAAGGGCCCCGGCGACACCTACGGTTAGGCGCGGCAGGCGATCAGAGAGCCGCAGAGGCGTTGACCCCCCAACCCGGAGGGGGGATGCTTGAGCGGGGGCAAAACGAGCTAGAGAGCATCACAGGCGCGTTCGTTGCCACCTTCGGCCCTCGGAACCGGTAGAATGAAAGCGGATTCCGGACACGTCCGGTTGCGTGTCACCCCGGCAGCATGCCGACTCCCCTGGGTGACCGCGCACGGGGCACTCACGACGGTGACGGGCACGGCAGGGGCAGCTTTGAGCAAACGCCTCCCCCGCCGCGTGTCCGCGGCAGGAGGATTTCGCAGTTGTCCTACGACGCTAGCTCAATCACCGTACTCGAGGGGCTTGAGGCCGTCCGCAAGCGCCCGGGTATGTATATCGGGTCGACCGGTGAACGCGGCCTGCACCACCTCGTCCAGGAGATCGTCGACAACGCCGTGGACGAGGCCCTCGCCGGCTACGCCGACCGCATCGACGTCACGCTCCTGGCAGACAACGGCGTCCGGGTGGTCGACAACGGCCGGGGCATCCCGACCGGCATCCACCCCGTCGAGAAGCGCTCGGCCGTCGAGGTCGTGCTCACCACGCTGCACGCGGGCGGCAAGTTCGACAGCCAGGCCTACGCCGTCTCCGGCGGCCTGCACGGCGTCGGCTCGGCCGTCGTCAACGCGCTGTCGACGGCCATGGAGGTCGAGGTCAAGCAGAACGGCTACTACTGGCGGCTGTTCCTCGACCACTCCAAGCCGAGGGCGCCGCTGGAGCGGGGTGAGGAGACCGACGAGACCGGCACCACCATCACGTTCTGGCCCGACCCCGAGGTCTTCGAGACCACGACGTGGAACTACGAGACGCTCTCGCGCCGCTTCCAGGAGATGGCCTTCCTCAACAAGGGCCTGACCATCACGATCACGGACGAGCGGCCCGACCACATCAACGGCGAGGTCCACCGCGACGAATACCACTACGAGGGCGGCCTGGCCGACTTCGTCCAGCACCTCAACGCCAAGAAGGAGCCGGCGCACGCGTCGATCGTCGCCTTCGAGGAGGAGGGCGACGGCATCGCGGTGGAGATCGCGCTGCAGTGGAACAACTCCTACTCCGAGTCCGTCTACACCTTCGCCAACACGATCAACACGGTCGAGGGCGGCACCCACGAGGAAGGTTTCCGCGCCGCGCTGACGTCCATCGTCAACCGCTACGCGCGCGAGCAGAAGTTCCTCAAGGAGGGCAAGGACGACAACCTCAGCGGCGAGGACGTCCGCGAGGGCCTGACCGCGATCATCTCGGTCAAGCTGTCCGACCCGCAGTTCGAGGGCCAGACGAAGACCAAGCTGGGCAACACCGAGGCCAAGTCGTTCGTGCAGAAGGCGTGCAACGACCACCTGCGCGACTGGTTCGAGCGCAACCCCGGCGAGGCCAAGGACATCATCAACAAGTCGCTGCAGGCCTCCCGCGCCCGCATGGCGGCGCGTCAGGCCCGTGACCTGACGCGGCGCAAGTCGCTGCTGGAGTCGGGCAGCGGCCTGCCCGGCAAGCTGGCCGACTGCCAGTGGAACGACCCGGAGAAGTGCGAGCTGTTCATCGTCGAGGGTGACTCGGCGGGCGGCTCGGCCAAGGGCGGCCGCGACTCGCGCTTCCAGGCGATCCTGCCCATCCGCGGCAAGATCCTCAACGTCGAGAAGGCGCGGATCGACAAGGTCCTGAAGAACAACGAGGTCCAGGCGCTGATCACGGCGCTCGGCACCGGCGTGCACGACGAGTTCGACATCGCCAAGCTGCGCTACCACAAGGTCATCCTCATGGCCGACGCCGACGTCGACGGCCAGCACATCAACACGCTGCTGCTGACGCTGCTGTTCCGGTTCATGCGGCCGCTGATCGAGGCCGGGCACGTCTACCTGTCCTGCCCGCCGCTCTACAAGATCAAGTGGGACCGCAAGGGCGAGGACGCCTCCTACGCCTACTCCGACGCCGAGCGCGACGCCGTCATCCAGGCGGGCATCGCCGCCGGCAAGCCCGACCCGCGGCCGCGCGACAACGTCCAGCGCTTCAAGGGTCTGGGCGAGATGAACGCCGGCCAGCTCTGGGAGACCACCATGAACCCGGCGACGCGGCTGCTGCGCCTGGTCACGCTCGACGACGCGGCGCAGGCCGACGACCTGTTCAGCGTGCTCATGGGCGAAGACGTGGAGGCCCGGCGCGACTTCATCATCCGCAACGCCCGCGACGTCCGCTTCCTCGACGTCTAGCCACACTAAGGACCTTCACCAGTGACGGAAGTGAACACCACTCCCCCGGCTGACCGCATCGAGCCCGTGGACATCCAGTCCGAGATGCAGCGCAGCTACATGGACTACGCGATGTCCGTCATCGTGTCCAGGGCGCTGCCGGACGTGCGCGACGGGCTCAAGCCGGTGCACCGCCGCGTCCTGTACGCGATGTACGACGGCGGCTACCGGCCGGACCGGGGCTACTTCAAGTGCGCCCGCGTCGTCGGCGACGTCATGGGCACCTACCACCCGCACGGCGACACCTCGATCTACGACGCGCTGGTGCGCCTGGCGCAGCACTGGTCGCTGCGCTACCCGCTGGTCGACGGGCAGGGCAACTTCGGCTCGCCGGGCAACGACCCGGCGGCGGCGATGCGCTACACCGAGTGCAAGCTCGCGCCCATCGCCATGGAGATGCTGCGCGACATCGACAAGGACACCGTCGACTTCCGGCCCAACTACGACGGCAAGTCGCAGGAGCCGGACGTGCTGCCGGCCCGCTTCCCGCAGCTGCTCGTCAACGGGTCGGGCGGCATCGCGGTCGGCATGGCCACCAACATCCCGCCGCACAACCTGCGCGAGGTCGCCGCCGCCGTCAAGTGGTGCCTGGAGAACCCGGAGGCGAGCGACGAGGAGCTGCTGGAGGCGTCGATCCGGCTCGTCAAGGGCCCGGACTTCCCCACCAGGGCGCTGATCGTCGGCCGCCGGGGCATCGAGGACGCCTACCGCACCGGCCGGGGCTCGATCACCATGCGGGCCGTGGTCGAGGTCGAGGAGGACGGCAAGGGCCGCCAGGCGCTGGTCGTCACCGAACTGCCCTACCAGGTCAACCCGGACAACCTGGCTCTCAAGATCGCCGAGCTGGTCCGCGAGGGCAAGCTCACCGGCATCGCCGACGTGCGTGACGAGAGCTCCTCCCGGGTCGGCCAGCGCCTGGTGATCGTGCTCAAGCGCGACGCCGTGGCCAAGGTCGTGCTCAACAACCTCTACAAGCACACCCAGCTGCAGGACACCTTCGGGGCCAACATGCTGGCGCTGGTCGACGGCGTGCCGCGTACGCTCCGGCTCGACCAGTTCATCCGGCACTACGTGGCCCACCAGATCGAGGTCATCGTCCGCCGGACGCGCTACCTGCTGCGCAAGGCCGAGGAGCGCGCCCACATCCTGCGCGCGCTGCTCAAGGCCCTCGACCGGCTCGACGAGGTCATCGCGCTGATCCGGGCCTCCGAGTCCGCCTCGCACGCGCAGCAGGGCCTGATGGGCCTGCTGGAGATCGACGAGATCCAGGCGCAGGCCATCCTCGACATGCAGCTGCGCAAGCTCGCCGCCCTGGAGCGCCAGGCGATCCAGGACGAGTACGAGCACCTCATGGCGCAGATCGCCGAGTACAACGCGATCCTCGCCAGCGAGGCCCGCCAGCGGGAGATCGTCAACGAGGAGCTGGGCGAGATCGCCGCCAAGTACGGCGACGACCGGCGTACCGAGATCATCGCGCACGACGGCGACATGTCGATCGAGGACCTCATCGCCGAGGAAGAGATCGTCGTCACCATCACCCGCGGCGGCTACGCCAAGCGCACCAAGACCGACCTCTACCGGGCGCAGAAGCGCGGCGGCAAGGGTGTGCGCGGTGCGCAGCTGCGCCAGGACGACATCGTCGACCACTTCTTCGTCACCACGACCCACCACTGGCTCCTGTTCTTCACCAACAAGGGCCGCGTCTACCGGGTCAAGGCGTACGAGCTGCCCGACGCCGGGCGTGACGCGCGCGGCATGCACCTGGCCAACCTGCTGGCCATGCAGCCCGACGAGACGGTCATGGAGGTCCTCTACCTGCGTGACTACGACGTGGCCCCCTACCTGGTGCTCGCCACGCGCAGCGGCCTGGTCAAGAAGACCCGCCTGTCCGAGTACGACTCCCCCAGGACCGGCGGTCTCATCGCGATCAACCTGCGCGAGGACGACGAGGTGATCGGGGCCCGGCTCGTCTCCGAGGAGGACGACCTGCTGCTCGTCTCCAAGGGCGCCCAGTCGGTCCGCTTCACCGCCTCGGACGAGGCACTGCGCCCCATGGGCCGCGCGACCAGCGGCGTCATCGGGATGCGGTTCCTGGAAGGCGACGAACTTCTCGCCATGAATCGGATCGGCGACGGTCAAGATGTGCTTATCGCCACCAAGGCTGGGTACGCAAAGCGGACACCGATCGACCATTATCCGGTGCAAGGACGTGGCGGCAAGGGCGTGCTGACTGCGAAGATCGTAAGTGCCCGTGGCAAGCTGGTCGGAGCCGTCATGGTGAACCCCGAGGATGAGGTCTTCGCGATCACATCCGCCGGCGGGGTGATCCGGACGAGCGCCGGAGAGATCAAGCAGTCCGGCCGTCAGACCATGGGAGTGCGATTGATGAACCTCGCCGAAGGCGACAGCGTGGTGGCCCTCGCCCGTAACGCCGAGTCCGTGGTCAATTCCATGGACACTTCGGCGGATACCGAGGCTGACGGGGGAGGAGAGTAAGTCATGAGCGCCCAAGGTGGCCCCGCCAGGACCAAAGCGTCCGGGGAGAACGGCCGGCAACAGCCCAAGAAGTCCTCGGAGCCCGAGATCTTCCAGCAGGTTGACGAGGAGGAAGGCTCCACCAGACCAGCGACCCAGCCCGGCCCCAAGCCGGGGCCGCAGCAGCAACCGTCCGGACCGCCCGGGCCTTCGGGACCATCGGGGCCGTCCGGGCCGCCGGGTGGCCCGCCGGGCCGTCCCGACGGCCCGCCGCCCGCCGGTCGCCCGCCGACCGGCCCGCCGCAGACCGGTGACGGCGCCAACGACACGCTGCGGGTACGCCCGTCGGCGCTGACCACCGAGGCGCCGCCGTCGGTCGAGCTGCCGGGCAAGAAGAAGAAGTCGTCGGGCTCCTCGGCCCGGATGCCGCGCAAGGCCCACCTGGTGCTGCGCCGGATCGAGCCGTGGTCGGCCATGAAGTTCAGCTTCGTGGTCTCCCTGGTCTGCTTCGTGGTGCTGTTCGTCGCGGTGGCCGTGCTCTACGGGGTGCTGTCGGCCCTGGGCGTCTTCGACTCGCTCGTCGACCTGGTCAACCAGCTCGGCCAGGGGGAGCAGGGGCAGAGCGCGATCCCGATCGACATCGCGTCCTGGTTCGAGCCGGTGCGCATCCTCGGCTACACGGCCCTCATCGGCGCCGTGAACGTCGTTCTGATCACCGCCCTGGCGACGCTGGGCGCGGTCATCTACAACGTCGCCTCCGACCTCGTGGGCGGCGTTGAGGTCACCTTCAGCGAGGCCGAGTAGTCCTTCTCCGGTCGCTGCTCGCACCGCGGGTGCGGCGCGAGCAGCTTCCGGGAGGCGGTAAGCTTTTCCCGTCCGAACAAACCGGTTCGCCTCTCTCACGAGGATGCGGTACGGTTCGAGTGCGCGGGGCTATAGCTCAGACGGTTAGAGCGCTTCCCTGATAAGGAAGAGGTCCCAGGTTCAAGTCCTGGTAGCCCCACCCAGCCAGAAGGCCCGTCGGAATCATCCGGACGGGCCTTTGTCGTTGCCGGAGCCGGTCGGCGCCACGGGTCAGCCCAGGGCGGTGCGGAGGGCGGAGGCGGCGATGCGGGGGTCGTTCATGCCGTGGTACATCGGCGGGATCTTCTTCTCGACGCCGTAGTGCCGGTAGACGGCGATCATGGCGGAGCGCACCGAGTATTCGACGGTGAAGACGACGTCCTCGGGGATCTCGACGAACTGGCCGAGGAAGGCGTAGTTCGTGGCGCCCTTGGGGATGACGCGGGGGCGGTCGCCGGGGGCGCGGCGCTGGAACTGGGCGTCGATGTAGGGCATCTGCACGGTCGTGATCTGCGTGGTTTCGCGGACGTGGTCGGCGATGTCGTCGAAGCCGAGGTGGCCGAGGAGTTCGTCGAGGATCTCGGCGCCGGTGCAGTCGTCCATGGGCTTGTCCACGTAGTCGCCCGGTACGTCGCCGAACAGCGCGTAGCCCCAGAGGGTGAAGGTGTCGGGGTCCTGGTGGCGGAAGTGCGGCTGGGCCGGGACGACGATCGACAGCAGCCAGCGGGAGTCCTTCCAGGTCATGAGGGCGCCTTCGCCGGGGACGTTGCCGGTGTACTGGGTGATGCGGTCGAGCAGGGCGGGGCTGTGCATGGTGAGGGTGAAGGACTCCCATTTGGTCTCGGGGATGGAGCCGCAGAAGACGGCGGGGCGGCCGAAGTCGGGGGCTTTGCGGGCGATCGACTGCCACAGCCGCCAGGAGCCGTCGCGCTTGTCGCGGATCAGCTCGGGGACGGTGTCGCGGTCGCCGTACGTGGTGTCGGCGGTCATGGAGCCCAGGGTGAGGAACACGCGGTCGCCGGGGCCGACGTCGATCGGCCCGGCGCTGGTGTCGAGGGAGGCGAGGGTGCGGCAGGCGGGGTCGGTGAAGTGCGCGTCGTCGACGGTGACGCCGAACTCGGTCGTCACGCCGTGGGTCTCCAGCCGGCGTTGGATCGGCAGGATGACCGAGTCGTACTGGTTGTAGCGGCTTCGTCGTACGCCGGAGAGGGTGTGGATGCGGTCGAATTCCTGGACGAAGGCCAGGAAGTAGCGCTTGAGCTCGATCGCCGAGTGCCAGTTCTGGAAGGCGAACGTCGTACGCCACATGCACCAGAAGTTGCTGTCGAAGAACTCCGGCTGGAAGAAGTCGTCGATGCGGCGGCCGCCGATGACGTGTTCGGGCAGGGCGAGCAGGCGGGTCAGGTCCAGGCGGGCGCGGTTGTCGAGGCCGAGGCGGGAGGCGTCGGGGATGGAGCGGTCGCGCAGGATGATGCGGGCCTTGGCGTTGGTGGGGTGTTCGATGTTGAACGCTTTCATCTCCTGGCGGACGGAGATGGCCGGGTCGTCGAGGGTGGGGATGGTTTCCAGCAGGTTCCACAGGCAGACGTAGTGCTCTTCTTCGAACATGCGGCCGCCGCGCGTGACGTAGCCGCCTTCGGCGGTGGGGGCCTTGGCGCCGTCCATGGAGCCGCCGGTGATGGGGAGCTGTTCGAGGATGCGGATGGAGCCGCCGGGCACGCCGGCGTCCCGGACGAGGAAGGCGGCGGCGGCCAGCCCGGCGATGCCGCCGCCCACGATGTACACCTGCGCCATTGGCTGACCGTCCCCGGCTCGGGCGGGGGCCGCCCCCCGCTTCGGGAAGGATCTTCCCGGTGGGCGGTCGAGTCAGGTCCCGTCGGCGGCCAAACCCCGGCAAACAGCTACGGGGTGACGTAGTGGTGGACGACGGCGGGCTCGCCGGTGCTGTCGAGCCAGTCGGCGCGGGTGGTGGCGACGCGGCGCCAGCCGGTGCGCTCGTAGAAGGCGATCGCGGCCTGCCCTTCGGCCGAGACCTCCAGCTTCAGCGGCGTCCGTACGGCGGCGCGCACGGTGTCGAGGAGCCGGGCGGCCAGGCCCTGGCCGCGTGCCGCCGGGGTGACGAACAGGCGGGTGATCTCGGCGTCCGCGCCCAGGCCGACGTGCCCGTGCACCGCGCCGCCGGCGTCGACGGCGATCCAGGCGGACGTCAGGCCGGCCGGGGTGAGCCAGGCGCCGGGGTCGGCGGGCCAGTCGACGGGGTAGCGGTCGGCGGCCTGGACCTGGGCGAGCGCCTCGACGCAGGCATCGAGGTCGGCGGGGGTGCGGGGGCGGATCCTCATGCCGGCGGCCGGGGGCCGGCCCGGTCGTGGAAGGCGCGGCGGGCGTCGTCCAGGAGGGCGCCGAGGCGCTCGCCGGTGGCGGTGTTCAGCTCGCGCGTCATCGCGTCCTGGCTCTCGGCGGCGGCGTTCTCGGCCGCGCGCACGGCCGCGACGATCGCGTCGCCGAGCGTCACGCCGTCATGCCGGCGCTTGCTGACCACGCTGATGTCGACGGAGAGGAGCCCGCCCGCGGCGTCGACCGTCGCGACGACGCCGCCGCTGTCGGCCGAGCCGGTGAACGTCCGGGTGCTCCACGCGGCGACGATCTCCTCGATCCTGGCGGTGGCGCCGGCGAGCTGCTCGGCCTGGTTGCGCAGTTCCTCCGCGCTCACGGGGTGCCGTCCCGGAGGACGGCGTCGAAGTACTGGGCGAGCGGGTCCTGGCCGTCCGGCGGCGGGCCGGGCAGGGCGCGCGTCAGCTCGTCGAGCCCCTCGGTCATCGCGCCGCGGGCGGCGCTGACGGCCTGGAGGACGGCCTGGCCGAGCTCGGCGTGGTCGAGGTCGCGCATCGCCCTGGGGTCGATCGCCACGCGGGTGAGCCGCCCCGCGCCGGTCACCGTGGCCGTCACCCGGCCCGTGTCGTCGGTGCCGGTCAGCTGCCGCTGCTCCAGCTCGCGCAGGGCGCCGGCGAACGCGTCGACCAGGCCCTCCACCTGGCGGATCAGCCCGGAGACGTGGGTCCCTCCGGCCCCGCCGGCGGACGCGTCGTTCACTTGGCGCCCTCCGCGGTGGCGGGCCGCCAGTTCTCGACCTCGGAGACGCTCTGGTCGAAGTGCAGGTCCCGGGTTCCCAGCGCGGGGTTGCCCATCTTGTAGAAGAGCCCCTCCAGGTCGTTGATCTTGAGCTGGAGGTCGTTGAGGTCGCCCTCGTACTTGTTGTAGACGTCCGCGAACTGCTTGAGCAGGTTGCCGGCGGCGGTGAGGAAGACGCCGGCCTGCGCCATCAGGGCGACGCGGCCGACCGGGTGGGCGCTCATCTTGGTGAGCGCCGTGAAGACCGGCGCGGACATGGCCCACAGCGCGGCGGCGGACATGTCGTACCCGAGCACTTCCTTGTACTGGTTGTGCATGGTGCCGCTCATGTCCTTGGCCACGGCGCCGAGCTGGTCGAACATGCCGATGAGCTTGAACCGCAGATACTGCTGGAGCGTGTCGACCGCGTGGCCCTTCCAGTTCGGCGAGACCTCGTGGAAGAACGTGATCCACACGTCCCAGGCGCTGCCCTTGAGGGTGTCGTGCATCTCCTTCCACGTTTCGCGGCGGTCGTAGAAGAGGAAGGGGTTGCCCAGGTTCACGACGGAGGCCGAGAGCAGGGCGACGCCGGCCAGGCCGAAGCCGGAGACGGCCAGCCCCATCTGGATCGGCTGGTTGTGGGCGCGTATCTGGGTGATGAGCTTCTTGAAGTAGCCGGGATCGGTGCGCTGGCCGAACGAGACGGTCCGCATGATCTTGCCGTTGGCGTCGTAGATGTGAAGCTGGCCGGGCTTGGGCGTGGGCATCCGGCTGGGGAAGTTCGGCCCGGGGGAGGGTTGCGGCATGGGGGGACCTTTCAGGCGTCGGCCGCGTCGATGGCGGCCGCGGTGCGCTGGGCGGCCGTCACGCTCGGCGCGTGGGCGGCCGCGTAGTTCTCGGCCACCTTGAAGAGCTTGCTTCCGTCTTCCTCCAGCACCTTGTCCAGCAGCTTCGCGCAGTCGGCCCAGGTGTCGGCGATGGTGTTGATCCGGTTGACGAACATCAGGCCGATGGCCGGGATGCCGGCGATCGGCGCCAGGTTCCAGCCTTCGAACCGGGGGGTGGCCGACTTGAGCTGGCTGACCACGTTCGCTGACAGGTCCATCGTCTCGGCGTACGCGACGATCTTGCTCACGGCGTACGCGACGCCGCCCTGGGGGGCGTTGCCGCCCGTGCCGCCTCGGGCCTCGGGGTCGGCCGACAGGGGCTGGGCCCGCAGGCTCGCCGGCAGGCAGGCCGGGGGAGGACATTGCGGCGTGTGCGCGCACGGGCTGAGCCCCGGGGAGACATCGCTGGGCACGCGGGGCACCTTCCTGCGAGGACGTGGCGTCGGAGGCGCGGGAAGCCTCCGTGACCTGCATGAGAGAGGTGAGGACGCCGGTGGCTGCAGATCAAGCGTCAGTGTAGAGGGCGATCTTGGAATGCGTCCATGCCGTACATACCGCCCATGCCGCCCACGCTGCCCACGGGACGGGGCTCAGGCTTCGGCGAGGGCGAGCCGGTCCCGGGCCCAGGCGGCCGCGGCGTCGGGGTCGACGGTGCCGAGGACGGCCAGGCCGCCCGGGCCGGGGTTCTGGACGAGGTCGGCCAGCGAGGGGGTGGCGACGATGCTGGCCATGCCCGCGCACCAGGCGGCGATCTCCTCGGCGTGCTGGGCCCAGAAGCCGTGCAGGATCTCCGTGGCGCCCTTCTCGGGGGCGCTGCGCTCGCGCTGGTCCATCACGATGGCGAACTGCCGGTTCTCGGCTTTGGCGCGGTCGAGGGTGGTGCGCAGGGCGTCGGCCAGTTCGGTGGCGTCCTGGACGGTGAGCCTGCCGTTCTGGCCGGCGTTGACGAGGGGCCAGGCGGTCAGGTCTACGAGGTTGCTCACGTGGTCTCCTACAGCAGAAGGGGCAGGAGATTAGGTTAGGCTTACCTCGTTGATTGTCAACGTCAGCGCGGGAAGCGGGCTATCCAGCGGCGTTGCCACGGCGTCTCGACCGCCCGCCGGTGATGGTGCTCGCGGGTCCAGCGCACGGCCTCGGGCGGGGTGAGGCCGGACAGCACCGCGAGGCAGGCCAGGACGGTGCCGGTGCGGCCGATGCCGCCTCCGCAGGCGACCTCGACGGCCTCGCCCGCGCGGGCCCGGCCGTGCAGGGCGCGGATGTGCTCGACGGCCGCGTCACGGTCGCGCGGCAGCAGGAAGTCGGGCCATTCCAGCCAGTCGTGCGCCCACGTCAGGCCGGCGTCGTGCTCGCGGCGCATCCGGGCCGAGCCCAGGTAGAGGCCGTAGGCGGGCACGGGGCCGGGCGGCAGCGGGTTGCGCAGGCCGCGCCCCCGGACCCAGGAGCCGTCGGGCAGTTGGAACGCCCCTTCCAGCCGGGTCATGAGCCGACTCGCTGACGCTCGCGGTGGTTGGCGACGTTGAGCCGGTTGCCGCACAGCTCGGGCGTGCAGTAGCGGCGCCGCCCGGCCCGGCTGACGTCGGCGAACACGCCCCGGCAGCCCGGCGCGAGGCAGGCGCGGAAGCGCTCGTGGCCCAGGGCCCGTACGACGCCGAGCAGCGCGACGCCGACCACCGTGGCCAGCGTGTCGGCGAGCGAGGCGTCGGGGGTGGTGGGCACGCACCACTGCCAGCGGCCGGCGGGGTCGCGGTCGAGCACGGGGGTGAGGCCGGCGCGGCGGGCCAGCACGGTGGCGCCCATGACCGCGTGCTCCTCGGTCTCCGTCTCCAGGACGCCGCGCGCCTCCCGGCGGAAGAGGTGGATCGCGAACAGGTCGTCACCGGACAGCGGCAGCTCGTGGCGGGCCAGGAACTCGGCCAGCGCCTCCGTGGTGGGCAGGCCCTCGGAGCCCCGTACGGTGGGCGAGGTCGACACGAGGTCGTTGGCCACCGCTGCGCCGTGGGCGTAGTCGGCGATGGGTATCAGCAAGAAACGCCTCCCTGTAACTGTTATAGAGAGACTATAAACCTTACACGGACGCGCGGGCGATCAGCCGGGAGCGCAACGTATGGGTCTCGCGGGCCGGTTCGGCGCCCTCCAGAGCGTCGAGCAGCACCTGGGCGGCCTTGGCCCCCAGCTCGTGCACCGGCTGCTCGATCATCGTCAGCGGCGGCTCCATCACCGCCGCCCACGCGCTGTCGTCGAACCCGACCAGCGCCACGTCACGCGGATAGGCCAGCCCGGCCGCGCGCAGCGCCCGCAGCGCGCCGGTCACAGCGTCGGTCTCGGTGCAGAACAGCGCGGTGGGCCGGTCGGGCATCGCGAGCATCCGGCCGACCTCCTCGGTCGCCTGCTCCTCGGTCTTGCGCCCGACCGTCACCAGCTCCGGATCGAATGGGATGCGCGCGTCGTCGAGCGCGTCGAGATAGCCGCGCAGCCGCTCGCCGTCGGTCCACAGGTTGCGCGCGGCCTCGGCCAGCAGCTCGCGCCGGGTGGCGGGCGGCCGGGCCATCGGCGGTCCCCAGACGAACCCGATCCGCCGGTGCCCCGCCGCGATGATGGTCTCGACGGCCTCCCGGGCGGCGTCGCGGTTGTCGATGACGACGGTGTCGAGGTCGAGCGCGGCCACCGCGCGGTCGACCAGCACGACCGGCACCCGCTGCGTCGCCGCCCTGATGTGCGCGACCTCGTCCTTGCCGACCGCCGCCGACGACAGGATGACGCCGTCGACCCGCTTGTCGAGCAGCACGTTGACGGCCGCGACCTCCTCTTCGAGCTTCTCGTACGTGCTCAGCACGATCGTGTCGAAGCCCCGGGCCCGCGAGGTGTCGCAGATGCCGCGCACCACGCCGGCGAAGAACGGGTTGCCGATGTCGGCGACGATCACGCCGAGCGTGTGGCTGACCCCGGTCGACATGCTGCGCGCGAGCTTGTTGGCGCGGTAGCCCAGCTTCTCGGCGGCGGCGAGCACCCGCTCGCGCAGCTCGGGGCTGACATATCCATAGCCGCCGAGCGTGCGCGCCGCCGTGGCGCGGCCGACGCCGGCCTCGGCGGCCACCTCGGAGATCGTCGGCTGGCCCGCCGCCTGCCCCCGATCAGCAGGCATGGATGCCGTCCCTCATTTCTCGATTCTAGACAAGATCGGCCGCCCGCCGCCGAACGCGCCCTCGACCAGGCACTGCTCGTAGGCGGCCGTCGCGCCGTCGCGCAGCGCCCGCTCCAGCGCCGCCCGCTGCCAGCCGGCGCGCAGCAGCGAGACCGCGAACCCGGCCAGGAACGCGTCGCCGCAGCCCATCGTGTCGACCGGCTCGGCCACGGGCAGCGCCCCGGCCGACACGGTCACCTCGCCGTCGTGCGCGATCGCGCCCTCGACGCCGCGGGTGGCCAGCGCGATCCCGGCGCCGCGCCGTACGACCTCCGCCAGCAGCGCCTCGGTGGCGGGCACGTCCAGGTGGGAGCAGGACAGCAGCACCAGGTCGGCGTGCGGGCAGACCCGGTCCAGGTAGGCGGGGGTGCGGAACTCGTCCTCGCTGGACAGGTCGTAGCTGACCCGGGTGCGCAGCTTGGGCAGCTCGCTCTCGCTGCGCGAGTAGACGCTGGAGTGGACCAGGTCGAAGGAGGAGGCGTACGCGACGAGCCCGGCGTCGAGGACGAGCGGTTCGCGCACGGTGACTCCCCCGCCGTTCCAGCCCAGGAAGACGCGGTCGCCGTCGTCGACCCGCAGGTGTGACACGCCGGTCTCGCCGGGCCGCACCACGCACCAGTCGACGGCGACGCCCTGGGCGGCGATCGACTCGCGCAGGAACGGCCCGAGCTCGTCGTCGCCGAACACTCCCAGGTACGCGGCTTCGACGCCGAGGCGGCGGGCGAACACCGCCACGTTCACGCTGTTGCCGCCCGGATAGTCGATGCCGCGGTCGAGGAACCGGTCGACGATGTTGTCGCCGAAGCCGAGCACCTTCATCAGTAGTCCATCACCCGGTAATAGCGGCGCAGGTCGAGTGAATGGTCACGGACCCGCTCCAGGTGCTTGCTGACGCGGCTCAGCACGGTGTCGAGGACGAGCGGCCCGAGCAGGCCGCGGAACTCGGGGCTGATGCCGTCGAGCGGGTAGTCGCGGGTGTCGAAGACGGTGACGTCCTGCGACACGCGGCGGGCGAAGGCGATGGCCCGGTCGGTGAGCGGGCGCGACTCGTCCTCGCCCTGGAAGATCAGCACGCTGGTGCCGGCTTCGAGCAGCTCCAGCGAGCCGTGGAAGAACTCGGCGCTGTGCACGCGGGTGGTGCGCAGCCACTGCATCTCCTCCAGGATGCACATCGAGTACAGGTACGTGAACCCCCACAGGTTCCCGCCGCCGATGAGGAAGTGGTAGTCGGTGTCGCGGTGCGCCTCGGCGAAGGCGGCGGCCACGGGTTCGGCCTGCTTGGCCACCTCGACGAGGACGCGCGGGATGTCGGCCAGCTCGCCGGCGAGCTTGGCATAGCCGTCGAACTCGCCGCGGCGCTCCAGCAGGCGGCCCATGAACAGCAGCATCTGGAAGTCGAACGGCCACGTCTTCGGCTCGCTGATCAGCGCCTCGTCGACCTGCTGGGCGACGGGGGAGTCGGCGTAGCCGGTGAAGCCGATCGTGCGGGCGCCCTGGGCGCGGCAGAACTCGATGGCCCGCACCACGTCGTCGGTGGTGCCGGTGACCGAGGTGAAGACGGCCACGGTGCGCTCGCCGAGCCTGGCGTCGCCGGTCACGACGAGCTCGGCCGCGATGGCCGAGCGCACGTCCAGCGTCGAGGTGCGCCGGGCCAGGTGCTCGTACGGCCACATCTGGGCGTAGGTGCCGCCGGCGCCGACCAGCAGCAGGTTGTCGAACCCCTCGTCCACCAGCCGATCGACAAGCTCCTCGATCTTGGGGCGCAGGGCCACGGCGCTGGCGGCCTGCTTGACGAATTCCGGCTCATCGAACTTGAGCATGTTGCGCGTCCTTTCAACCTGATACCGGTATCACGCGGTGGTCACGGTGGCATATCTCGGCAGAACCCGTCAACACATCGGCAAACAGAAGATCTTGAATTCAGGTCTGGTACCGGTATCAGAATCGCTGTAATGTCGCTCGGCACCAGCTCCGAGAGAAAGGAAGCCCATGCGCTCTCGCGCTCTGACGACGCTCGCGGCACTCGTCGGGACCTCGGTGCTCACCCTCGCAGGCTGCGCAGGAGAGCCGGCCCAGGCTCCCCCGGCAGCCGACGTCGCCGCCACGCCCGAGTTCTCCGGCACCCTGAGCGTCCTCACCAAGTTCGCCGGGGAGCCGCTCAGCCCCTACTTCGAGAAGCTCGCCGCCGAGTATCAGCGCGCGCACCCCGAGGTGAAGGTCGAGCTCATCCAGGAGACCGACCAGAGCATCAAGGACAAGCTCAAGACCCTCACCGCCTCGAACGCGCTGCCGGACGTCTTCTTCACCTGGACCGGCAACTGGGCGGAGAACTACGTGCGCGGCGGCCGGGCCGCCGACCTCACCAAGGTGATCGGCCCCGACACCCCCTGGGGCAGGACGTTCAGCCAGGCGTCACTGTCGGCCTTCGCCTACGACGGCAAGTTCTACGGCATCCCGCTCTACAACAACGGCAAGTTCATGGGCTACAACAAGGACGCCTTCGCCAAGGCCGGCATCGAGGTGCCGAAGACGTTCGAGGAGCTGATCGGGAGCTGCGCCACGCTGCGGAAGGCCGGCTACGAGCCGATCACGTTCGGCAACAAGGACGGCTGGCCCGCGCTGCACTACCTCCAGCAGCTCTTCGCCTACAACGTGCCGCCCGACACGCTGCGCGCCGACTTCGCCCCGGCGACGGCCAAGCTCGACCACCCCGGCTACGTGGCCTCCCTCAAGCAGTTCAAGACGCTGGTCGACCAGTGCACCGACACCCGCGAGGGCACCAACGGCGTGCTGTACAGCTCGGCGCAGGAGGCGTTCTCCAACGGCAAGGCGGCCATGTACTACCAGGAGATCCTGGAGTTCGACAACGCCACCTCCGGCAAGGTCGTCAAGCCGGACGACTTCGGCATCTTCCCGCTGCCGGTCCCCCAGGGCGCGGCCGGCGACCCGAAGGTGATCGAGGGCGCGCCCGAGGGCTACCTGATCAACGCCGCCTCGCCGCGCGCCGCGCTGGCCGTCGACTTCATGAAGTTCGTGACGAACCCGGACAACGCCAAGACCCTGTCCGCGCCCCCGTACGGCCAGCCCAGCACGGTCGTGGGAGCCGTCACCCCCGAGACCTCCAGCAAGGCCGTGTACGAGGGCATCGACCTGGTCAACAAGGCGTCCGGCCTGGCCATCTGGCTCGACACCGTCACCGTGCCCGAGGTCGCCGACGCGTGGCTGTCGGGCGGCGAGGCGCTCATCAGCGGCGGCAAGACGCCCGAGCAGGTGCTCGACAGCGTGCGCCAGGCCTCGGCGTCCGCCAGGTAGGCGAGCCGGTGCGCGCCATCATCCGCCTGACCTGGGTCGTCCCCGCGCTCGTCCTCGTCGGCGTGTTCGTCTACCTGCCGCTGGTGCAGAACTTCGGCTTCAGCACGCTGGAATGGGACATCTACAGCGGCAGCCGCGAATACGTCGGCCTGGACAACTACCGGAAGCTCCTCGGCGACCCGGTCTTCTGGTCCTCCTTCGGCAACAACCTGCTCTACGCGGCGATCTCCGTCGCCGTCCAGGTGTTCGGCGCGCTCGTGCTGGCCGCGCTCATCGAGAGCGTCCGCTCCGAGCGGTGGCGGCGCGGCCTGCGGGTCGTCTACTTCATCCCGTCGGCGATCTCCCTGACGGTCGCGGGCCTGCTGTTCTACTTCCTGTACGAGCCCAACCTCGGCGTGCTCAACCACGCGCTGGAGGCGGCCGGGCTCGGCCACCTGGCCCAGGCGTGGCTCGGCCAGGAGGACA
Source organism: Nonomuraea ceibae (assembly GCF_019396325.1). GTDB lineage: Bacteria > Actinomycetota > Actinomycetes > Streptosporangiales > Streptosporangiaceae > Nonomuraea > Nonomuraea ceibae. The sequence goes on along the minus strand of NZ_JAHKRO010000013.1, from coordinate 87,682 downwards.
CCGCCATGCTCGCCGTCATCGCGATGAGCCAGTGGCAGGGGTTCGGCTACTCGACGCTGCTGTTCGCGGTGGCGATCCAGCGCATCCCGTCGGAGATCTACGGGGCCGCCGCCATCGACGGGACCGGGCCGGTGCGCCGCTTCTTCAGCGTGACGCTGCCGCTGGTGCGGGAGATGACCGGGCTGATGACCATGGTCACGATCTCGGGCGCGTTCCAGGTGTTCAACGAGGTCATGGTGATGACCGGCGGCGGGCCGGACAACTCCACCCAGGTGCTGGGGACGTGGCTGTACCGCAGCGGGTTCGTGCGCAACGACTTCGGCTACGCGGCGGCGATCGCGACCGTGCTGTTCGTGATCACGCTCGCGGTGGCGCTGGCGCAGCTCTGGGTGACCAGCAGGAGAAGGGTGGAGTGGTGAGCCGGCTGAGCTTCGCGGGCGCGCTCGCGCGCGTCTTCATGTGGGCGTTCCTGCTCGCGCTCGTGGTGGTCGTGGTCTATCCCCTGCTGTGGATGGTGCTCAACGGGTTCAAGACCAACGCCGAGCTGTTCGGCGACCCGTTCGCGCTGCCGGTGGACTGGAGCTTCGCCAACTACGCCAAGGCGTGGAACCGGGGCGTGAGCGGCTACCTCACCACGAGCGTGCTGGTGACCGTGACCTCGACGGTTGCCACCGTGTTCGTCAGCGCGTGGGCCGCCTACGGGCTGACCCGGGTGGACATCCCGCTCAACAAGGTGTTCACCGGGCTGATCCTCGGCGGGCTGATGCTGGCCCCGACCGTGGCGCTGGTGCCGCTGGTCAAGATGTTCCAGTCGATGGGGCTCTACAACAGCTTCTGGGCGCTGCTGATCCTCTACACGGCGTTCCGGATCCCGTTCACGACGTTCCTCATCCGCGCGTACATGATCGACCTGCCGCGCGAGGTGGACGAGGCGGCGGAGATGGACGGGGCCGGGAGGTGGACCGCGTTCTGGCGGATCATCCTGCCGATGTGCAAGCCGATCATCACCTCGGTCGTGCTGCTGCAGATCCTGTTCACCTGGAACGAGTACCTGTTCGCGATGGTGTTCACCAGCGGCAGCGGCGTGCAGACGCTGCCTGTCGGGCTGACCAGCCTGATGAGCAAGCACGGGACGGAGTTCCCCGTCGTGTTCGCCGGGATGGTCATCGCGGCGGTGCCGGTGGTGCTCTTGTTCCTTTTCGGTCAGCGTTACATCGTCAAAGGACTGGCGGACGGGATTGGGAAATAGCGTGAACATCACCGGATCGAACTTCTCCTACCAGCACCTGCCGTTCGAGCGGTTCCTCGACGACGCGGCCGACCTCGGCCGGTCCGAGCTGGAGCTGTGGGGGATCGCGCCGCACCTGCACGTGCCCCGGGCGAGCGACGCCGAGGCGCGGGCGATCCGGCGGCAGGCCGAATCGCGCGGGCTGCGGGTGCGCTGCCTGACCCCCGAGCAGGTGATGTACCCGGTCAACGTGGCCTCGCCGGTGACCTGGCTGCGGGCCGAGAGCGTCGCGATGTTCCGCCGCGCCGCCGAGCTGTGCGTGGAGCTCGGGGCCGAGCTGCTGCTGCTCACGCCGGGGCGCGGGTTCGAGGACGAACCGGTCGAGGCCGCCTGGCGGCGCTCGGTCGACGCCGTCGGCGAGATCGCCGTCTACGCGGGCGCGCTGGGCGTCACGTGCGTGCTCGAACCGCTCCAGCGGGTGGAGTCCAACCTGGTCAACGACTCCCGCACGCTGGCCAGGATGCTGGACGAGATCGGCGCGCCGAACCTGGGGGCGGTGCTCGACACCGTCGGCATGGCGACGGCGGGGGAGAACGTGGACGACTACTTCGACGCGCTCGGCGACCGGGTCCGTCATGTGCACCTGATCGACGGGAGCCCCGCCGGGCACCTGGCCTGGGGTGACGGGGAGCTGCCGCTGGGCGACTACCTGGAGGCGCTGGGCCGCCGGGGGTACGGCGGGGCGATGACGTTCGAGCTGTTCGGCGACGGGTCCTACGCCTTCGATCCGCGTCCGGTGGTGGAGCGCTGCCTGGAGGCCGTCCGTACCTTTTCGTGAAAAAGCGGGAACCGTGACCGCGCGGGGTGGCAATCACTCATGTCAGTGCCCACCCCGAAAGGTCCTTGAGATGCGACAACAGCGCTCGCCGCTCGCCGAGCCCGGGACGGCCGGTGACGCCGAGGTGATCGCGCGCTCCCGGCACGATCCCGAGGCGTTCGCCGCCCTGTTCACCCGGCACGCGCCCGCGCTCAAGCGGTACGTGGTCCGCCGGCTGGGCGTCGAGGCGGCCGAGGACGTCGTGGCGGAGACGTTCACCGCCGCCTTCCGGCAGCGCGGCACGTACGACCTGACCCGTGCCGACGCACGGCCCTGGCTGTACGGGATCGCCACCAACCTCATCGGCAGGCACCGCCGCAGCGAGATCTCCCTCTACCGGGCCCTGAGCCGTACGGGGGCGGACCCGGTCGTGGAGCCGTTCACCGATCGCGTCGAGGGCCGGGTGGCCGCCGCCGAGGTGCGCGGCCGGCTGGCCGCCGCGCTCGCGGGCCTGCCCGCCGGGCACCGGGACGCGCTGCTGCTGGTGGCGTGGGGCGAGTTCAGCTACGAGGACGCGGCCAGGTCGCTCGGCGTGGCCGTGGGGACGGTGCGCTCGCGGGTCTTCCGGGCCAGGAAGAAGCTGCGCCGGGCACTGGGCGAGGTCGATCCCACCGCTACGAGCGAGGAGTACGGACGTGGATGAGATGGAGCTGCTCACCCGGCTGCGGGACGAGGTTCCGCGCGACCTGGACGTACGCGCCGAGGAGGCCCGGCTGCGGTCGGCCATGACCGCCGCGGCCGGCGGCGGCGCGCGCCGGCTTCCCCGCTGGCGGCTGGGGGTGGCACTGGTGGGGGCGTTCGGGCTGGCGGCGGCGGGGTTCGCGGTGCTGCGTGACGGCGAGCCCGCGGTGAAGCCGCCGCTCACCGCCGCCGCCGTGCTGGAGGACGTCGCGCTCGTCGCCGAGAAGTCCGACATGCCGGACATCCGGCCTGACCAGTGGATCTACATGAAAGAGGGCCAGCCGGTCCCCGAGCTGCCCGTGTACGAGTCCTGGACCCGGATGGACGGCAAGCTGGCGGCCATCCGCAAGCCCGGCGGCGAACTCAAGATCAGCGAGGCCGAGAAGGGCCCGGCGAACCCCGGCAAGACGCAGGCCGAGCTGGAGCGCCTGCCCGACGACCCCGACCGGCTGCTGGCGCACATCCGCACGCTCGCCCCCCGGGCCGGCTCCATCTGCCAGCCGAACTGCCCGCCCGGCACCGAGGACGACGTGAACGCCTTCGGCACGATCCAGTGGTATCTGAAGTTCGGGCCGATCATCCCGCCGGAGAAGGCCGCGGCCATGTTCCGGGCCCTGGGCAGGATCCCGAACGTCCGGATCGAGGAGAACGTCGACGCCGGCTTCGGCCGCAAGGGCCTCGGCGTCGTGCTCGACCTCGGGAAGGCGGGGAAGGGCTACACGATCCTGGACCCCGTCGACTACGACTACCTGGGCTGGAAGGCCGTGCGCGACGGCACGGAGTTCGCGATGCCCGTGCTGGCCACGGCCCTGGTGGACGAGGCCGGTCAGGTGCCCTGAGGCTCACAGCCAGCCGCGCTCGTCGGCGATCCGGACCGCCTCGGCTCGGGTGCGCGCCCCCGTCTTGCCGATCGCGGACGACAGATGGTTGCGCACCGTGCCCTCCGACAGGCTGAACCGGCGGGCCAGGTCGGCGACGGTCCCGCCGTCGGCGGCGGCGAGCAGGATCTCCCGCTCCCGCCAGGTCAGCGGGCAGGGACCGCCGGCCAGCGACTCGGCGGCCAGCACCGGGTCCACCACGCGCAGCCCGGCGTGCACCTTCCTGATCGTCTCGACGAGCGCCTCGGGGGAGACGTCCTTGACCACGAACCCGGCCGCGCCCGACGCAGCGCGGCCAGCGCGCGGCGCAGCAGCGTCTGGTCGTCGGCGAGCAGCACCTTGATCGCGCTGCGCATGATGATCTCAACATAACCCGGTCGGAATCCCGTGTTAAGGGCCGCGTCTGGCCGGCGTCACGGCATCCAGGTCGCCGCTCTCGGCAGCGTCGCCGTGATGATCAGCCCGCCGCCCTCGCGCGGGCGCGCCGTCACGTCGCCGCCGTGCGCGCGCGCCACCGACCGGACGATCGACAGGCCCAGCCCGGCGCTCCGCCCCGTCACCAGCCGGTCCCCGCCCAGCTTGCGGAACGGCTTGAACAGCTCCGGGATGTCGTACGGCGGCACGACCGGCCCGGTGTTGACCACGGTCACCGTGACCTGCCCGCCCGACGCGCTCCGGCTCGACACCCTGACCCAGCCGGTGCCGTCGTGCGTGTTGTGCCGGATGCCGTTCTCCACCAGGTTCGTCACCAGGCGTTCGAGGAGCAGCGCGTCACCGCTGGTGGGCGCGGGGAACGCCTCCTCGTGCACCGTCACCTTCTCCTGCGCGGCCTCCGGCGCCGTCTGCCCCACCACGTGCGACACCACGTCGGCCAGGTCGACCGGCGAGCGGTCGGCGATCTCGTGCTCGGCGCGGGCCAGCAGCAGCAGGCCCGAGATGAGCCGCTCGTGCCTGGCGTTGATCTCCAGCAGGCTCTCGCCGAGCTGCTTGACGTCCGCGGAGGCCGTACGCCGGTGCATGGCCAGCTCCACCAGCGCCCGGTTCAGCGTGAGCGGGGTGCGCAGCTCGTGCGAGGCGTTGGCGACGAACCGGCGCTGGCCGTCGAAGGAGTGGGCCAGCCGCTCCACCATCGTGTCGAAGGTGTCGGCCAGCTCCTTGACCTCGTCCCGGGGGCCGTCCAGGGCGATCCGCGCGGCCAGGCCCCGGTCGGCGATCGGGGCGGCGGCGATCTGCCGGGCGGTCGCGGTCACCCGGTGCAGCGGCGCCAGCACCCGGCCGGCCACCAGCCAGCCCAGCCCGAACGCCAGCACTCCCACCACGGCCAGCGCGATCAGCCCCTGCACGATCAGGGACGTGAGCGCCGCGCCGCGCAACTCCTCCTCCTGCTGCCGGATGAGCGCGAGCGACGCCTCCGGGCCGAGCGGCACCCCGTCCACCATGATGCTGAGGAACTTCCTGTTCCCGCTGTCGTCCCGGTCGCCGTACTTGTTCTCGAAGATCCGGGTCACCTCCTGGTTGAACAGCAGGTACGTGACGCCGAGCAGCACCAGCCCGGCCACCAGGAACACCGCGCCGTAGACGACGGTGAGCCGGACCCGCAGCGAGATCGACCTCATGAGATGCGGTATCCGGCGCCCAGCACGGTCTCCACGATCGGCGGGTCGCCGAGCTTGCGGCGCAGCTTGAGGATCGTCAGCCGCACCACGCCCGTGAACGGGTCGGCGTGCTCGTCCCACGCCTTCTCCAGCAGCCGCTCGGTGGACACCACCGCCCCGTCGGCCCGCAGCAGCTCGGCCAGCACCGCGAACTCCTTGTTCGACAGCGGCACGTACCGGTCGTTGCGATAGACCTCGCGGCGGGCCGGATCGAGCGTGATCCCGGCCCGCCGCAGCACCGGCGGCGCGGCCGGGCGCGCCCGCCGCCCCAGCGCGTGCACCCGCGCGGCCAGCTCCACGAACGCGAACGGCTTGGCCAGATAGTCGTCGGCGCCCAGCGACAGCCCCGTCACCCGGTCGCCGATCTCCCCGGCGGCGGTCAGCATCAGCACCCGCGCCGTCGACTCCGACGCCACCAGCTCCCGGCACACGTCGTCGCCGTGCACGAGCGGCAGGTCCCGGTCCAGGATGACCACGTCGTAGTCGTTGACCGCGATCCGCTCCAGCGCCGCCTCGCCGTCGTGCGCGGTGTCGACCGCGTGCGTCTCGTCCCGCAGCCACTCGGCGATCGCGTCGGCGAGAATCCGCTCGTCCTCCACCACCAGCACGCGCATGCCCATGCCCTTCCGTTGACCTGGGACGATCGTGACGGATGTGATGTTTACTCCCCGTTAGCGCCGGCGGAAACAGCGGAGAAACAGCCCGGCCTGTTCTCTTGCGTCTCGACGGCCGGCACCCGACCGGCCGCGCGGAACGAGGAGAACACCGGATGCGAACCCTTGGCGTGATCGCCGTGCTCGCACTGTCACTCACGGCCTGCGGCGCCGACGCCGGCACCGGCGACGGCGTGGCCTCCGTCAGCGGCGGGCAGTCCACCGCCAGTGCCCAGCCCAGCCTCGACCCCGGCGCCCAGGGCGTGAAATGGGCGCAGTGCATGCGCGAGAACGGCATCGACATCGAGGACCCCAAGCCCGGCCAGGGCGTCAAGATGACGATGGGCCCCGGCAGCAAGGAGGCCATGGACAAGGCCCAGAAGGCCTGCGAGGACCTGCGGCCCAAGGGCGGCATGGGCGGCAACGGCAACCCGCAGGGCGCCGAGAAGCTCCGCAAGCTCGCCCAGTGCATGCGCGACAACGGCGTCGAGGAGTTCCCCGACCCCGACGGCGGCATGCTCAGGATGACCAAGAACGTCGCCGACGACCCTGACTTCGAGGCCGCCCAGAAGACCTGCCAGATGGACGACACCATGGGAGGTTCTTGATGGGTCCGGCCGCCCTCGACGACCAGACGGGCTCGACGACGGGGTCCGACCGGCCGCGCCGCCGCCGCGGCCGGGGGAGAAAGATCATCGGACTGCTCGTCGCCGTCGCCCTCGCCGGCGCGGCGGCGGCCGTGACCGTCCGCATGCTCGACCGCACCGGCGAACCCGCGAGCGCCGCCGCCGCGCTCCCCCCGGCCACCACCCAGATCGCCAAGGAGACCCTGGAGGACACGCTGGAGGCCGACGGCGAACTCGGCTACGGCCCCGCCACCACCGCCGTCAACCGCAAGCCCGGCACCATCACCTGGCTGCCGGACAGCGGCGACACCATCACCCGCGGCCGATCGCTCTACCGCGTCGACAACGATCCGGTCGTCCTCATGTACGGGTCCACGCCCGCGTACCGGGACCTCCGCGACGGCGTCGAGGGCCGCGACGTCGAGAACCTGGAACGCAACCTCAGCAAGCTCGGCTACGACGGCTTCACCGTCGACAACGAGTACACCTACGCCACCGCCGCCGCCGTCATGGAATGGCAGGAGGACCGCGGCCTCGAACAGACCGGCGTGGTCGAGCTCGGCCGGGTCGTGTTCGCCGACGGCAAGGTCCGCGTCGACACGCTGGACGCCCAGGTCGGCCAGCCCGCCTCCCCGGGCCAGAAGGTGCTGTCCTACACCGGCACCACCAAGGTCGTCACCGTCCGGCTCGACGCCGAGGACCAGCGGCTGGCCAAGGAGAAGGCCAAGGTGTCCGTCACGCTGCCCGACGGCCGCACCGCGCGCGGCAGGGTCACCGAGGTCGCCACCGTCATCGTGCCGGGGGAGGGCAACCAGGACCCGGAAACCAAGATCGAAACGCTCGTCACGCTCGACGCCAAGGACAGGAAGAAGGCCGCCGGCCTCGACAACGCCGCCGTGGACGTCACCTTCACCGCCGACAAGCGCGAGAACGTCCTCACCGTGCCCATCGCCTCACTCGTCGCCCTGCGCGAAGGCGGCTTCGGCGTCGAGATCGTCGAGGGCGCCACCACCCGGTACGTCGCCGTCGAGACCGGCCTGTTCTCCGGCGGGCGCGTCGAGATCGAAGGCGAGGGCCTGGCCGAAGGCATGACCGTGGGGACGGCCGCCTCATGATCTCCCTGACCGACGTGAGCAAGACCTACCCCGGCGGCGTCACCGCGCTGGCCTCCGTCTCCCTGGAGATCCGGCACGGCGAGCTCGTCGCCATCGTCGGCCCGTCCGGGTCCGGCAAGTCCACGATGCTCAACACCATCGGCACCCTCGACCGGCCCACCAGCGGGACCGTGCGCATCGACGGCCACGACGTGTCCACGCTGTCGGACAACCAGCTCTCCGCGCTGCGCGGCACCCGTATCGGCTTCGTCTTCCAGCACTTCCACCTGGCCGCCAGGGTCGCCGCGCTGGACAACGTCGCCGACGGCCTCCTCTACAGCGGCCTGCCGCTCGCCGAACGCCGCCGCCGCGCCCGCGCCGCCCTCGACCGCGTCGGCCTCGGCCACCGCATCGACCACGAGCCCCACGAACTGTCCGGCGGCGAACGCCAGCGCGTCGCCATCGCCCGCGCCGTCGCCGGCGACCCGCCGCTCCTGCTCGCCGACGAACCCACCGGCGCCCTCGACTCCGTCTCCGGCGCCGGCGTCATGGAACTGCTGCACGACCTGCACGCCGCCGGCACCACCATCGTGATCATCACCCACGATCGGGAGATCGCCGGCGGCCTGCCCCGGCAGGTACGCATGCGCGACGGCCGCATCGTCGCCGACTCCGCCGCGCTCACCGGAGCCACCAGATGACCGCCCCCCTCACCGTGGCCAGGATGCGCCCCCGCGACGTGATGCGCGTCGGCGCCGTCGGCCTGCGCACCCGCCCCCTGCGCGCCTTCCTGTCGGCACTCGGCATCGCCATCGGCATCGCCGCCATGATCGGCGTCGTCGGCATCTCCTCCTCGTCCGGCGCCGAACTCGACCGCCAGCTCTCCGCCCTCGGCACCAACCTGCTCACCGTCTCCTCCGGGCAGACCATCATGGGCGAACAGGCCAAGATGCCCGTCGACGCCGAAGCCATGATCGAACGCATCGGCCCCGTCCAGGCCGTCTCCGCCATGGGCGAGATCCCCGAAGCCAAGGTCTACCGGTCCGAACAGATCCCCGCCGCCCAGACCGGTGGCCTCGCCGCCTACGCCGCCCGCCTCGACCTGCCCCAGGTCCTCGGCGCCACCCTGCGCAGCGGCACCTGGCTCAACGCCGCCACCCACACCTACCCCGCCGTCGTCCTCGGCGCCACCGCCGCCCAACGGCTCGGCATCACCGCCGCCGGCCCCGACGCCCAGGTCGTCATCGGCGGCGAACGCTTCACCGTCGTCGGCATCCTCCACCCCCTCGCCCTCGCCGCCGACCTCGACACCGGCGCCCTCGTCGGCTGGCCCGCCGCCGAACGCATCCTCGACTACGACGGCCACCCGACCACCCTCTACACGCGCGTCGACGAAAACCGGATGGAGGCCGTACGGTCGGTCCTCGCCGGCACCGCCAACCCCGAGGCGTCCAACGAGATCGACATCTCCCGGCCCTCCGACGCGCTGGCGGCCAAACAGGCTACGGAGCAGGCGTTCACCGGGCTGCTGCTGGGCGTGGGGGCGGTGGCGCTCATCGTCGGCGGGGTGGGGGTGGCCAACACCATGGTCATCTCGGTGCTGGAACGGCGCTCGGAGATCGGGCTGCGCAGGTCGCTCGGGGCTACCCGGGGGCAGATCCGGACCCAGTTCCTCGCCGAGTCGCTGCTGCTGTCGGCGATGGGCGGGGTGGGGGGCGTGTGCATCGGGGCGGTGGTGACCGTGGGATACGCCACGTACGAGGGATGGCCCAGCGTCATTCCGGCCGAGGCCACGGCGGGCGGGCTGGCGGCGACGCTGGTGATCGGGGCGGTGGCGGGGCTCTACCCGGCCATCAGGGCGTCACGCCTGTCGCCTACGGAGGCCCTGGCGGCCCCTTGACGCCACCCGTTGTGGGCCGGGGCTGCCCGCCCCGGCGAGCGGGCTTCGCCGTCGGCGCTGTCGCGCCTGGGGGCTCAGGCGCTCGTTCCCAGTCGGGTCGGGCCATGCCCGACCCCGGGCGGTCCTCGCTCCGCTCGGGCTGCCTCCCAGGACGGGCGCCTGGCGGCGCCCGAGCTTCGCCCCACCTCAGCCGTCGTAACCTCAATGCCTCAAGGCCCCCGCAACACCCGTATCCCCCACCAAGAGCCCAGAAGCCGCGCCCCTCCCAGCCTTCTGCGCGATTCGCCATAACCCCAGTCGAGCAGCTCCCCTAGGCCCAGTCCACGCCGCCGAGAAAGGACCCCCTTCCCCCGCGACGGCTCGTATCCGAAACCCTGCCCACGTTACAATCGCAGCCCTGTCGGGCGACGTGTGAGGAATGCGATGCGACGAGGCGGTAGGCCGGTTTCCAGAAGGCATCACTCACCGGGCTCCGCCGCACCTCACCCCCGTCGTAAACGAGCCTGGTACGCGATTCCGATCGTCACGGTAATAGCCGCCCCTTTCGTCGTGGGCTATGCGGCGGAGTATCTGGCCGGCCTGACCCCCGTACCCGGTGCCTCGGAGCCGGGGACGCCGACCCAGGTGGCGCCGACCTCGGTGGCGCCGACCTCGCCCACCGCCTCCGCCGAGGATGCTTCCGAGCCGCCCATCCTGATCGACCGGGTGAAGCTCGAATGGGACGACCTGGGTTTCGGCAACATCCACACGCTGCCGAAGCCGGTGGACATGAGCGTCAGCGAGCTGGAGCAGTTCAACGACCTGACCTATGAAGAGCAGCAGGCGTGGTTCGCGCGTAACGGCAGCGTCCCTCTCGGGCAGATGCGGGTCGAGGTCGTCCTGCGTGGCAACCGTGACAAGCAGGTGCGGATCATGCAGATCACGGCCGACAAGAAATGCACGCCGCCGCATGCCGGGACCATCTTCTGGGACCCGCCGGGCGGGGCGGAGGACGAGGTGGTGCGGCTCGGATTCGACCTCGACTCGGATCCCACCGAGGCGCAGCGGCTGGAGAAATTCAAGTTCGCCGGCCCGTACTTCTCGGAGAAGACCATCTCGCTGAAGCGCGACGAGGAGGTCGTTCTGCATTTCTATGTGACCACGGAAAAGCGATACTGCTCTTTCGTGTTCCGCGCCGACACGCTCAGCCAGGGTCAGGAAAAGCCGTTGGTCATCGACAACAAGGGGCGTCCTTTCGAGTTGAGCGCCGTTCTCAAGAATGCCGAGGGCACCTGGGATCCATCGCGGTACGAAATCGCGTACCAGGGGGACGGGCAGTTGCTCGAAGGCGACGAGGGCACGCAGTGGAGCAGGATGAGCGGCGCCGAGTAAGCCAGATGGTTCACCGGGACCTGAGCCGTTCGACCAGTTCGGTCACCGTGGCGGACTCCAGCCAGGCCGGTCCGCCGTGGTCGAGCCGGTCCATCCCGCCCACCAGCACCCCCAGCTCGGCATCCTCCAGAACCACCCCCTGCGGCGGCGTGGACATGATCCTCGCCCCCTCCGGCAGCGGATCGCCCGGCTTCACGATGTTCCCGAGCGGGGGACGCGGGTCGCCGAACAGCACGACCTTCGTCCCCGGGGGAATCGCGCGCCGGTAGTCGGCGACGCCCTTCGCGGGCAGCCAGTCCGCTGCGGCCCTGGTGGCATCCCTGACCACCGCGCCCTGGTCGAACCCGGCGAACACGTACGAGCCGGCCGTGGCGCCCTTCACCGGATCGGTCACCCGCACCCGCATGAGCATCAGGTAGTCCAGCGGCCCGCCCGGGTAGGTCGCAGCCGCCGGCCCCTGCTGCCAGTCGTCGACGACCCCGCCGACCACCGTCCCCTCCTGGGCGGCCAGCGCTTCGGGCGTCTCCACGGCCGGGTAGTCGGCCCAGGACGTGATCAGGGAGACGTCCAGGGACGAGTGCTCGATCCGGGCGCGGTAGCGCAGCACGTCCTCCGCCGTCACCTCGCGCTCGCCACCGCCGCACCCGGACACCGCGAGCGGGAGCGCCAGGAGCACCGCCATGATCACCCGGTTCACGGGAACCACTATGCCGTGGCCCGCACCAGGCGGCACGGGCCACGCCCGGGTCACGACAGCAGCCTGTCCCCGATCCAGCCGTCGGCCGTGCAGCCGGGCGGGACGGCGAACACGGCCGAGCCGATCGTCGTCACCCATTCGTTGAGCAGGTCCCCCTCCGCCAGCCGCTGCTGGACGGGGACGAACTGCCGCTCCACGTCCGCCTGGTAGGAGGCGAACAGCAGCCCGGAATCCGAGGTCCCGTCCGCGCTGATCCCTTCGTCGTAGTTGTACGGTCTGCGCAGGATGCGGAGGCCGGGATCGGCGGTACGGGCCCGCCTGATGTGCGCGTACTCGGAGATGACCGGGAAGCCGAACCCGTTCAGCCGGTCGAAGTCGGGCTCGTCGTGCTCGGCCCGGCCGGTCAGCGGGGCGCCGGTGTCGAGGCGGCGGCCGATGGTGAACTCCCTGGCCACCCGGTCGGCGGCGTCCCAGGTCTCCAGGTTCATGCGGATGCGCCGGAAGACGAGCGTGGTGCCGCCGCGCAGCCATTCCGGGCCGTCGGTGATCCATACGGCCTTGTCCAGGTCCGTCGGGTTCACGGTGCCGTCGAGCTGGCCCATCAGGTTGCGTTGCGTGACGCCCGGCGCTCCGGCGGAGCTGCGGAAGCCGCGCTGCGTCCACCGGACCCGGGCGAAGGACCGCGCGTCCTTGACGATCATCCGCAGGGCGTGGGCGACCGTCAGGTTGTCGTCGGCGCAGATCTGCACCAGCAGGTCGCCGCCGTTCCACCGCTTGTCCAGCTTGTCCGTCTCGAACGCGGGCAGCGGCCGCAGGGGCGACTCCGCCTTCGCCGCCTTGAACAGCCCCGGCCCAAAGCCGAACGTCACGGTCAGCCGCGCCGGACCGGCGGCCAGCTCGGGCTCGGTGTCGGCCAATGCGGGCTGCCCCTGGGTGAGGCGGCGGGCGTCGTCGGTCAGCAGCGGCAGCAGCCGGGCCAGCGCCTCCTTGTCGGTGCCGGGCAGCAGGTCGAAGGCCACGAACACGGCGTGCGCCTGGGGAGCCGTCGCCACCCCGGCCTGGTGCGTCCCGTGGAACGCCTCCACCCCGGAGCCCGCCGACGCCTGGGCGCTGCCGCCCACAGCGGCGGCGGCAGTGGCGGCCCCGGCCACGAACAGCCCACGCCGGCTGATCCCGGACATCAGTGCTCCATGCCGGGCTGGTAGTCCTCCTTGCCACCGGCGAAATCCTTGCCGATGGCGGTGAACTCCAGCGGCGCCCCGCCCTTCACGGTGAGCGTGAACGGGATCCGCGCGCCCGGCTTCACCTCTTCGGTGACGCCCATGAGCATGATGTGGTCGCCGCCGGGCCGCAGCTCGTGCTTGCCACCGGCCGGGACGACGAACCCGCCCTCCTTCGGACGCATCACCATCTTCCCTCCCGAGTCGACCACCTCGTGGAGCTCGATCGTGGGCGACAGCGGCGAGGCCCCGGCGGTGACGGTCAGGTCGGCCCCGGTGTGGTTGACGAGGGTCCCGAAGGCGGCGGTCATACCCTTCTTGACCGTCTTCACCCAGGGATCGGTGATGGTCAGCCCCTGGGCCGCGGGGACGGCGGCGGCGGTGGGCCCTTGGGGCGCGGTGGCCGTGGTGCTCTCGGTGGCGGTGCCGCACCCGCTCAACGCCACGACGGCAGCCAGCAGGAGCGCAGGACGAACGTACATCGGACATGCCTTTCTTCACCCCGTGACGCGCGCGTACGGCATGCACAGGGTGTGGATCGTCGGAAGGAGAATCAGTGGGTTCCGACGACCCGGGGCGGCCCGCGCAGGCTGACGACGTGCCGCAGCACGGCCGAACGCAGCACCGGCGGCTCGACAGTACGAGGGGCGGAGAAAGGAGTGTCAAGCACCGGCAGCAGCACGGCGAGCAGCCGCGTGACCAGCCGCCGCAGCAGCCCCCACAGGGCCGCCTCGCCGCGCGCCAGCCAGAGCGCGGTCAGCGCGGTCGCCCACCCGTGGGCGACCAGCATGCCGAGCCCGGGCACCAGCCCGGAGGAGGAGGCGTGCGCGACGTGCGCCACCGCCTCGGCCGCCGACCCGGCGTGCGCCAGCGAGAACAGCACGTGCAGCACGGCCTGCGCCGTGCCCAGCAAGGGCATGATCACGTACGCGCCGCGCTCGCGCCCCGCGACGGGCAGCGCCAGGCCGAACGCCGCCGCGAACCCCGCCACCAGGGCGGACCCGGTCACGCTCCCGCCGCCGAACACGTGCGCCACCACGCCCAGCCCGAGGCACACCCCGGCGAACACCGCGGTGCGGATCAGGCGGAACGGCAGGCTTGAAGACACGATGTCGCCATCATGGCACGCCCGCCTGCCGCCCGTTCGCCGAGGGATTGCCCCGGCATGAGCCCCGACGAGCTCGGTACGGCCCAGCTCGTCGAGATCTTCCTGCACGGCGCTCTGAAGGAGGGGAGCGCTGCTTAAATGACCCCCAATGCCGAAATTTCCTGACCTGCCGTCATTCGCCGCGGCCATGGCGCCCGTCATCGACGCGGTCCACGTCAACGTGCACGCCTCCGCCCGCCGTCCCCCCGACGGGCTCCTGAACGACCTCCGCTACGTCCTCCCGCTCCGCCCCGTCACCCGGGACGACCTCGCCACGGTCTACCGGTACGGCGACGCCGACGAACGCGAACGGGACCTCCGGGCCCACCTCCACGAGGGCGCCCTGACCGAGCAGGACGGCGTATTGCGCCTCACCGGCCAGGGCCTGGCGGCCGTCCACGACCTCTACGCCGCGCACTCGGCCGCCGTGACCCGCATCTGGCCGGACGTGACCGGCCCCGCCACCCTGGTGGGCCGGGTGCTCGACGAGGCGAGACGCGACCCGGGCGGCGCCCTCGCCGTCATGGCCCCGCCGTACGAACCGGACGGAACCCCTCCCGGTGTGCTCCTGTTCAACCGCCTGGCCGCGCTCCGCTACCACCGCGCCGACTGTCACGCCGCGTCCTGGCAGGCCGAAGGGCTCACGGCGGCCGAGATCGTCGCCCTCCGCCCCGGCCCGCTGCGCGACCGCGTCGAGTCCGGTACGAACCGCCGCGCCGCCCGCCCGTACGCGACGCTCACGGAGCAGGAACGCGCCACTCTTTACGACGACTTGCTCAACCTGGTCTAGGAGTAAAGAGGTTCGCGATTCCCACCTCCCGGTAACGGGCTGGAGGGAGCAATATGGTCGGGTACCTCAACCACCCGAGGGAGGGGCGTGGTGGATCAGGACCTGCCTGGCGGCCCGAGGCTGATCGTGGGAGTGGACGAGTCCCCGGCCTCGCGCTGGGCGCTGGCCTGGGCCATCGGCGTGGCCAGGCTCCACCGCATGGCGCTGGTCGCCGTGCACGTCAGCCGGGCTCCCGTGCATCCGTTCCCCGAGGCGCTGCCCGTGCAGCACGCCGTCAGACAGGGGGAGGAGGCCCGCTGCGCGGAGGTGGTGGCGGGCGTGTTCGACGACGTGGCGGGCGGCGTGCCCGACGACCTCAACGTCGCCATGCTGGCCAGGGTCGGCGACCCCGGCTATCACCTCGTCGACCTGGCGGGCGAGGGTGATCTGCTGGTGCTCGGCCGGGGCAGGCGCGGGCTGATCAGCAGGATGTTCCTGCCCTCGACCAGCATGTATTGCGCGCGGCACGCCCGTACGACCGTCGTGATCGTACGGCAGCCGACACCGCCGGACGACGCGCCGCTCTCGGGCGACCGCGCCCGGCGGTTCTTCGGCCGCCGGCACTGAGCCGCCTACCCGGCCAGCTCGTAACCGGCCTCTTCGACGGCCTTGCTGATGTCGGACCGGTCGACGGGGGCGTCGCTGACCACGGTCAGCAGGCCGCTCGCCAGGTCGACCTCCACGGACGTGACGCCGGCGACCTCCCCGACCTCCTCCTTGACCGAACTCACGCAGTGGCCGCAGGTCATGCCGTTCACGGTGAAGGTGGCGGTGCTCATGTCGTGCTCCTTCGTAAACTCGTGCTGTCTGCTCTGCAGACTCTAACACCCTACCCCCCTGGGGTATGCCCGGCGGAGGGGACTTTCTTCCTCGCGCACTCACCCGCCGCATTTGGCATGATCCAACTGATGGGTACGTAGGACCGCTGCCATCACTTGCTAGGCTGCAAGTCAACCGTTGGGTCTCACCCCGGCAGGTGAGACCGTCGAAGAAGTGGGGTCACACCGTGAAGAAGCTGCTTGTTCTGGCCCTGGTCGCCCTTGGGGGGTTGCTGATCTGGCGCAAGGTGCAGGCTGACCGCGCCGAGCTCGATCTGTGGACCGAGGCGACCGGTAGCGAGAACTAACCGACCGGCGAGGCGATGAGTGACGTCATCCCCATCAAACTGGCGTGCCTGGACCTTTCAGGCACCACGGTCGGTGACATCGCCATGGTCGAGCGCGCGTTCGCCGAGGCGATCGCGACCCAGGGCATAGTCCCCGGGACCGGGGCCTACGCACGTGCCATGGTTCACGTGCACCGGTCCCGGGGCCGCCCGACCATCGATGTCTTCCGCGGGATCTTCCCCGACAACGAAGCACAGGCCCAGGCGGCGAACCTCACGTTCGAACGCTCCTACGAGGGCGCCATCGAACGCGCCGGCCTCATCCCGACGCCCGGAGTCATCGAGGTCTTCGACAAACTCCGGGGCTCCGGCGTCCACGTCGCCCTGATCACCGGCTTCAGCCGCACCACGCTGAGCCGGGTCCTCGCCATGCTCAACTGGCATGACAAGGTCGACCTCGCCATCACCCCCGAAGACGCGGGCGGCCGCGGCCGCCCCTGGCCCGACATGGTCCTGCACGCCGTGCTCCGCCTCGGCATCCCCGACGTCCGCCAGGTGGCGGTCGCGGGCGACTCCGAAAGCGACATGCTCTGCGGCCGCAGCGCCGGCGCCGCCATCGTGGCCGGCGTCCTCACCGGCGTCCACAGCCGCGAACGCCTGGTCAAAGGGGGTGCCACCCACCTCCTGGAGTCGATCAGCAGCCTCCCCGACCTGATCCTCACGGACGACCTCGGCACGACGCAGGTACCCGCGTAGGTTCGGTAAGCTAGCTTTCGTTCGCTCAAGGGGCCTTAGCTCAGCTGGCAGAGCGCCTGCTTTGCAAGCAGGATGTCAGGAGTTCGAATCTCCTAGGCTCCACACACACGAGAGCCCAGGTCAGGCGGCCTGGGCTTTCGGCTTGTGCAAAGGGCGGTTCCAGGGCGTGCCCGATGGGTTCTTCGTGAGTGCGCCGCGGGCCAGCTTGTCCAGCTTGCGGGCTACCTCGCGCTGCCGTTCGTCGGTGGAGTGCTGGTAGATGAGCGCGGCCCGTGTGCTGGAGTGGCCCATGCGCGCCATCAGCTCCCGGATCGACGGCGACGAGACGATCAGGCGGGCCTGGATTGATTGTCTGCGGCACAGCGAGAAGTAGTCTCGCGGTATGGAGCGTCGATCGCCGCTTATCACACAGATTTCCTGGGGCCGGACGGTAGTCGAGGGCCTGGGCGAAGGCAAGGACTTCAAGCTCTATCCCGGTGGAGGACGGCACTGGGACTGGAACGAGACCGGCACCCGGCACACTCCCGGCATCCAACCCGCCGACGTCCAGGAGCTACTCAAAAACGGCAGCCAGACGATCGTTCTGTCCCGTGGCATGCGGCTGGTCCTGCAGACCTGCCCCGAGACGCTGGACCTCTTGATGGAGAAGGGCGTCGAGATCTATGTGGAGGAGACGACGGCCGCCGTCGAGCGTTACAACGCCCTGGCGGCGACCATCCCCGTAGGTGGGTTGATCCACTCCACCTGTTGATCGGTGGCATGCCCCTGCACAAGAACCGGAACATGCGCGGAACGGCTCGCTTCCCACTCCACTTTTGATGAGGCGACTTCAGCACAGGAGTCCGCCGTCTTCCGGGACGTCACCATAGGAGGCGGAGATGTCGATGCCGTACCCTTCGACGCCGTCCACGCGGTGCCTTCCGACCGAGAGGAAGGCTGTGGCTCCTTTGATCTTCTTGGTATAGCAGGTGTCCGTTGCGGGATCTTCGATGACGACTGGCCGCCATCCGTCGGCCTTAGCCGCCGTGTCGTAGAAAGAGGTGTACTCCCCCTGAATGCCGGAGGATTCATAGAATCTGCCCGCGTGAGGAACGTATCGTCTCGGAAACATCCGGTGTAGCCGTCCCTGGAGACGGCCCGTTCCGGATGAGCGGTGAGTATCTTCTGTGCCGCCAGCACCCGGATCAAATTCGCCTCTTCGGAAGTGCACCCTGAACCGGTGAGCCTCGTCAGTCCCATGTACGCGAGCCCGCCCAGCAGGAGCGCCGTTATCGCCAGACCGGCGATGACCTTCACGAGCACGGGGGCGGACTTCCACAGCCGGAGCGTACTGAAGTCGATCAGGGACGGAAGGCTGCCGGAACGGGGACCGCCGGCTGTGGCCGTGCCCGTCGCGTGCCCGATGAGGCGAGGATCAGGAGGAAACAGCGGAGAGCCTCGGGGCATGAGATCAAGGCTGTGAGCTGCGTCTTCGCTGGTCACCCATGATCGGGAAGCGGCCTTTTCAGCTGACGCTCAGCCGGGGTGGCACAGCGACGAACCGGTGAACGATCATTCTGTACGTGGCGATGCTTCGGTTGCTGGCGATCGGCCTTCTCAGCGGTGTCGCAGTGCTGCCGCTCATATGGCTTCAGCGCGGCGAGAACTTCGAGCACGCCCGACTCGCCGCCTTGATGGCGCTGGACGCCGGACAGGTCGTAACCGTTCCGGTCGCGCTGCTGGTGGGCGTCGTGCTGACCGCCACGCGGTCGTGGACGCGTACACCTGGCTACGCCCTGGGTTCGATCACGACGCTGTTCGGCCTGGTCGTCGCAACGCAGGCGTGGGCGGCGATGAACTGGGTCGAAGGACGACCTTCCGGGATCGGTGATCCGGACGGGGAGTTCGTCGTAGCCGTCGTCGCCCTGTTCTCCGGCGTGATCACGACCCTTGCGGGCGCACTCGTCCTCCTCTTGCGGTGGACCGGCTACGAGTCGCAAACGGCACCGTCGTCACGCGGCGGGAGAAGCCGTCAGCGCTCGGCGCGTCTCCGTGGATGAGACTTCGCTGTATGCGTGGGGATCTGTGCGTGGCGAAGGATCTGCATGGCCACGCGCGGGCGGATGTCCAGGGCGACGAGCCAAGACGTACAGGTCTTGCGGGTAGCGCGAAGCCGACCAACGTCAAAGGCGTTCGGCGCCGGGTAGGCCACTCGTGGGCAAGGTGAACCAGTCACACTGTGCCTCCGGTCCTCCGGACGTAGCGCACTTCGACTGCTGTTCGTCTTCGACCCTGGACGAGATGCCATCGTTCTCGTTGCCGCAGACAAGATCAAGGCGAGCCCTGCCGAACCTAACCGCTGGCATGAGGAAGCCATACCGCACGCGGAGCGGCTGTACGAATTTTTTGAAAGAGCGCGCAGAAAGGGAGGAGTAGCGCCAATGACGACGTTCAAGAAGTGGAACCGCGCCGGGCACGTTGAGCAGGCCGGAGGAGAAGAGGCCCTTGCTGAGACCCGGCGCATCGTTGACGATTTCATCGATGCTTGGCAGCTTGCCCAGCGCCGCAAGAGCGCTGCGTTGACACAGAACGAGGTTGCTTCCCTGATGGGCGTGACGAAGGCGCGGGTCTCGCAGATCGAGCGTGGCGAAGTCTCATCCGTGGACGTGGTGGCCCGTTATGTGGAGGCCATCGGCGGGCGACTTGAACTCACCGCCAGCTTTCCTGGCGCCACCTACAAGCCGCGCCGGCTGGGCTCGGCGGTTATCGGTGCAGGAGGGCGTCGAGTCCCGCCTCGATGATGGTTTCGGTGTCCACTGTGTGGGCCGCGTGCAGTGATGCGTAGAGCGGGGCGATTGCGCTGTCGACAGGGGCGTCTCGCTCGTGGCCTGCCGTCGGGGTCGTTGTCGCGCTGCCGATGACGAAGTTCGACAGCGCATACGCATCGCTGAGGGGGTCGGTCGCGCCGCGCTCGGCGAGCAGGACGCACATGCGTTCGGAGAGGCGCAGGTAGTTCGGCCCCCTGGGGGCGCGCATGGCGATGACCTGGCACGCCCAGGGGTGCCGTACGAGATGGCGGTAGTAGGCGAGCATCAAGGCGTGAAGCCCGGCCTGCTCGACGGCTTCCTGCAGGCCGGTGTCGCGCCCGAGTGCGTCATCGAGCGCGAGGTCGTAGAGGTCGTCGACCGACGTGACTCTGGAGTACAGGCTGGCAGGAGCCACTTCCAGCCGGAACGCGACGGCGCGGACGGTGAGCGCTCGCAGTCCGCCCTCGTCCAGCAGCTCCACGGCCGTTCGTGCGACGTCGCGCACGTCCACGGCGCGCGCTCTGCGGACAGGCTTGCGGCGCTCCCAATAACTCACATGACCACTTTATCCGAACTATGTTAGTTTACCCGGTATGTTGGATGCCAGCCTTCTCCCGCTTCGCAACAAGGGTGCAGTGTTGCGTGCTATGCGCCCCGCCGACGCCGGCGCGTATGCCGCGGGCACAGCCGACCCCGCAGTGCGTCAGTACGCGCATCTGCCGGAGCCCGAGTACACCGAGGCGTCCGTGAAAGCGTTGATCGAGGGGACGATCCGCGAAGGGATGGAGCGCGGCGACCTCGCGGTGCTGACCGTCGCCGACCCCGCCGACGACGCCTTCGCCGGGAGTCTGGTGCTGTTCGGCGTGGAGGAAGGCTCTGTCGAGGTCGGCTTCTGGGTGCACCCGGATCACCGGGGCAAGGGCGTCGCCGCGGCGGCGCTGGATCTCGCGGTCGAGTTCGCCAGGCGCAGCGGATTCACCAGGCTCGCAGCTCGTACCGTTCCCGAGAACGAGGCGTCTCGGCGGGTGCTCGAACGGTCCGGCTTCGGCCGAGGCGAAGAGACCCGTGGTGTCGCCCCTTCGGGCCAGGAGGTCGTCGCGCAGCACTACGCTCTCGACCTCGAACCGATCACGCTGGTTCCCCTGGAGACGGAGCGGCTACGGCTGAGGCTGTACCAGCAAGCCGACGTACACGCATTGTGGCGCACCTACAGTCGCCCCGACGTCGCTCGCTATCTTCTCGAAGAGCCGTGGTCGGAGGAGGACGCTGCCCGCCGTATCAGCGAGCGGATGGTGCGGACGGGCCTCGACAGCCGGAATTCCGCTCTTGCCATGATCATCGAGCATGAGGGCGCGGTCGTCGGCGACGTGGCGATCTGGCTGACCGACGTGGAGCGTCGAGTCGCCGAAATCGGCTGGGTGATGGACCCCGCCCACAGTGGCCGAGGGTTCGCGACGGAGGCCGTGCGAGCCGTGCTCCGGCTGGCATTCGAGCAGTACCGGGTGCACCGGGTCGTAGCGCAGATGGACGCTCGCAACGAGGCCTCCGCACGACTCGCGCAGCGCGCCGGAATGCAGCGCGAAGCCCACCTCCGGCAGGACTGGTGGAGCAAGGGCGAGTGGACGGACACCTTCGTCTACGGCGCTCTCGCCACTGACTTCCCCGCCGGAAATCCTTGATGAGCGATGGGGTGCGCCCCGAACGGTCGTGGCTTGCTCATCGGGGCCGAGGCGCCAGGCCGCACAGGTAGGTGGACTCCTCCAGCAACTGTGGCGTCAGCTTGACCCCGGTGACGTGCTCGGCCAGTGCGAACGCCGCCTTGTCGTGGTTATCGGAAACGCTGTCGTCGTCGGCAAGGTCGAAGCCGACTCGTTGCATGACCTCCACGAGTTCGTCCGGGGAACTGCCGTGGCGAGAGTAGGGGAAAAGCGGGTCGAAGAAGAGGCGAATCTCCCCGTCTTCCACCCAGTAGAAGTAACCGACTGCGTTGACGTTGCGAGAATGCGAAACGAGTCGCGTATCAGCCGACAACGGCAGGATGGTTTTCCTGCTCACGCCTAGGTGCCCGTTCACCTCGACGATGAGCAGCCAATCCCCGAGGGAGACGGTTCCGAAATACTTGCCTTCCCGGGTGCCGAATGTGCCAGGGTCGGGGTAGGAAGCAGTGATCAGCTCATCGAGCGTCTTACGAGGGGAAGCTTCGGCCTGGGCGCCGAGACGGGTCATCAGTAACTCGGGGCTCATGTCGCGGACAAGGGTGAAGCAGTACGAGTCCGCCAGATCGGGGAACCGGTCGTCGTTGAACCAGAGGTAGTCGTCAGCATTCGGGATCATGTCGGCATCCTCTCAGCCGCAGCCAAAGGCCGGGACCGAGGCTGAGCCAAAGCTAAGTGCTCGGGCGCCGGGGTGAACGTGCCGTACTGATCAGCCCTGGCGAGGTGACTGGACAAGCACTGTCTAGCCCACTAGCCATGAATGGCATATCCCTCTACGCTGACGTCATGCGCTCACGTTCCGATGAAATTCTCGACGAATTCGGGCCCGTGGAGAACATCGGCGAGAACGAGCCCGAAGCCATCACCTACCAGGCCACTGTCACGCGCATCGGCAAACACTGGACCGCCACCGTTCGTGACCTCCCCGGTGGGCAGACAGCCCACGTACAGGGTGCGAGCTGGAAGGAAACCAAGGAGAACGTCGTCGACTGCGTCCTCAAGCTCCGCGAGGACAAGCCCGACGCCGTCGCCGTTCAGTTCGTCCCCGGCGACCCTGAGGTCGCTGCCGCGCTGGCCACCGTATCCGCGGCTCGCAGCGCCCGTGTCCAGGCCGAGCTGGCCGAGCGGGATGCGGTCTATCGGGCCGCTCGTCTTCTGGTCGGCAAAGGGTGGAGCACCCGAGACGCGGGCAGCGCGCTGGGCTTGTCCCACCAGCGCATCTCCCAGATCGCTCCACGCCCGGCGAGCTAGGCGGCCGGGGTCCGGCGTCACGTTCCGGGGATGGCGCCCCACAGGAATGTGGAACCTTTCAACAATTCCTCTGTCAGCCTGATCCCGGTCAGGTGCTCGACGAGAAGGAAAGCCGGCCCCTTGTAGAGGTCGGGAAACGACGGGTAGAGCCGGTCGATTTCGGCCATCGTCTCCACGAGCTCGTCCGGTGTTCCGGTCGGATCATTCACATCGGCTCCGTGGCAGAACCTGATCTCGCCGTCCTCGCACCAGTAAAAGTAGTCCAGGCCCTTCAGGCTGAGTGCGGCCTGGGAGACGAGGCGGGTGTCTCGGGAAAGCTCGGCGATCAGGTCTTCGTCGATGACGAGCCAGTACGAGTCGAAGATGAACGTCCAATCCCCGATGGCGGTGACGCCGAGAGGATCCCCCGGGCGTGGATATTCATCCGGGCCGCCGGGGAAGGGGCCGGGCGTGAAGTGCTCCCATTGGCCGCCGAGGCGGGCAATCACCTGTTCAGGCGCGGCACGGACGTAGATGAAGCTGTAGCACTCCCCGGCGTATTGGTCGCAGAGCCACGAGACGTCGAGAGGTCGCAGGGTCATGGCGTCATGCTGTCAGCCGCTACCGACAGGGCCGGGGGGCAAGCAGGCGTATCGCTCGACGAGTGCGTTGCCGATCGCGGCCAGGTGGTCCCGCACGCCCGGAGGGCCGGTCACCTCGAGCCATTCGGTCAGCCCGGCGAGCTCGACGGCGAGCGCGTACTCGTTGTTGCCGCGGATCACGACCTCGATGCGGCCGTCCACCGTGGGCCCTCCGACCTGGAGCCGACCGCCGAGCAGCGCCCGCAGCAGCCCTATCCCCTGGGGCGCGCATACCGCCTGGGTCTCCAGGGGCGTTCGCCTGCGGTCGATCTCGTCGGCGATCGCGCGCCAGCTCTCGGCCAGGTCGAAGCCCGGGGGCCGGTGCACGGGATCGCCGGTCGGGTCGGCGGAGGAAACGCGGTCGATCCGGAAGCTCCGCAGGCCGGTCTCGGTGTCGCAGACGAGGTACCACGACGGGCCTTTGGCGACGATGCCCAGCGGGTGGACGGTTCTCTCGGTTTCGGCGCCTTCGCGGTCGACGTAGCCGAGCCGCACCTGGACGCCGCGGATCACCGCGTCCTGGAGCTCGTCGAGGAAGCGAGGCGGCGGGTGCTCGACCCGGCTCGACCCCCATCGTTCCGGGTCCCTGGCCAAGGAGGTCGCCGCCGTCTCGGCCTGCACCCGGAACGGCTCCGGCAGGGCACGGACGAGCTTGCGCAGAGCCGCTTTCACGGCCGGCGTCGTCGCGGCGGCCGGCCCGGCGACCAGGAACAGGGCGCGGGCCTCACTCTCGGTCAACCCGGACAGGTCGGTACGGGCGCCGCCCACGAGACGCCAGCCGCCGCCTCGGCCCTGCGTGGAGTAAACGGGTACCCCGGCCATGGCCAGGGCGTCGAGGTCGCGGCGGGCGGTGCGTTCGGAGACCTCCAACTCTCGGGCGACCTCTGCCGCCGTCACCTGCTCGCGTCGTTGCAGCAAGAGGAGGATGGCCACCAGCCGGTCAGTTCGCACGCCGACGACACTTTCACAGGAAACCGGTCATGAGGTGACCGGTTTCGCTCGCAAGATGGGGACGTGGCCTCACCGAGAGTCCCACTACGACGTCTGATCACTCGAAGAGACGAGAGGAAAAGAAATGTTCGACCCTGCCGATTTCCCCGAACCCATCATGGTTTCCGTCAACGACGTACAGCTCGAAGTCTTCGAAGCGGGACAGCAGAACGCGGGAAAGCCCATCGTGCTCTGCCACGGCTGGCCGGAGCACGCCTTTTCCTGGCGCTATCAGATGCCCGCCCTTGTCGCAGCGGGCTACCACGTCATCGTTCCGAACCAGCGCGGTTACGGCAACTCGTCCCGCCCGGCCGAAGTAACGGACTATGACATCGAGCACCTGTCGGGTGACCTGGTCGCACTGCTCGATCACTACGGATACGAAGACGCGACTTTCGTCGGCCATGACTGGGGGGCGATCGTCGTCTGGGGGCTGACCTTGTTGCATCCGGACCGGGTGAGCAAGGTGATCAACCTGAGCGTGCCCTACCTCGACCGTGGAGAGAAGCCCTGGGTCGAGTTCATCGAGGACGCGCTCGGCAGCGACTTCTACTACGTCCACTTCAATCGGCATCCCGGCGTCGCGGACGCCGTGTTCGACGAGAATGTCCACCGGTTCCTCCGCAACATGTACCGCAAGAACGAGCCTCCCAGGGAGCCGCAGCCGGGCATGGCGTTGATCAATCTCGCACGAGAGGAAACGCCACGTGGTGAGCCCTTGATGAGTGAGAGGGAGCTGGCCGTGTTCGTCTCCGCCTTCGAGACGTCAGGGTTCACGGGCGGGATCAACTGGTACCGGAATGCTGATCGTAACTGGCACCTGCTGGCGGACGTGGAGCCGATCATCCGGCAGCCCGCCCTCATGATCTACGGCGACCGGGATGTGGTCCCGAAATCCGACAAGCTGGCGGAGTTCGTGCCCGACGTGGAAGTGGTCAACCTGGACTGCGGCCATTGGATCCAGCAAGAGAAGCCGGAAGAAACGACCCGGGCGATTCTGGAATGGCTGGAGAAGCAGGCCGGCCTGAACGGGTGAGGCGCCCGGCGGTTCTCGCCGGGCGCCTCCGAACCTGTTCAGAGGTTATGCGTCGTCGTCAGCTCCGTCGAAGGTGCGTTTGACCTCCTCCAGTCCCTTGATGGAGACCGTCTGACGACTGGTCGCGTCCGAAAGGCGCCGGTACGCAGGGGTTCTCGCCTGTTTGGCTGTACGCCGTGTCAACCATCACCCGCACCCCACTGGTCAGCCGGCTCGCGGTCGTCACGATCATGCTGGGCATCTTCGCCATCGTCACCAGCGAGATCCTGCCGATCGGGCTGCTGAGCGCCATCGGGGCCGACTTCGGCGTCTCCGACGGCGTCGCGGGGCTGACGATGGCCCTGCCCGGCGTCGTCGCCGCGGTCGCCGCGCCTGTCGTCACGCTGACCACCGCCCGGCTCGACCGGCGCGCGATGCTGTGCGCGCTCATGGCGCTGCTCGCCGTGGCCGACGTGCTGGCCGCGGCGGCGACCTCGTACGAGATCATGCTGGTGTCCAGGGTGCTCGTCGGCGTCACGATCGGCGGCTTCTGGTCCATCGGGGCGGGGCTGGCTGGGCGGCTGGTGCCGCCGCACGCCGTCGGCGCCGCCACCGCCGTGATCTTCTCCGCCGTGCCGCTGGGGTCGGTGCTCGGCGTCCCGGCAGGGACGTTCATCGGGGACCTCGCCGGGTGGCGGACCGCCTTCGTCGTGCTGGCCGTGCTCGCGCTCGCGGTGCTGGGCGGACTGGTCGTGCTGCTGCCGCCGCTGCCCGCCGATCAGGTCACCAGCCTGCGCGCCCTGCTGGACCTGCTGCGCACCCGGGCTGCCGCGATCGCGCTGGTGGCGACGTTCCTCATCGTCCTCGCCCATTTCGGTACGTACACGTACGTCACGCCCTTCCTGGAGGACGTCACGGGGCTGGGACCGGCCGCCGTCAGCGCCGTGCTCCTCGCGTACGGCGTCGCGGGGATCGCCGGGAACTTCCTCGCGGGCCGGGCCGCCCGATGGCGGGTCGCGTTCGTGACCTGCGGCGGGCTGATCGCGCTCGCCACCCTGCTGCTGCCCGTGGCCGGAGGCGGCGCCGTCGCCGCCGTGGGGCTGCTCGTCGTCTGGGGGCTCGCGTACGGGGGCGTGCCCGTCTGCTCGCAGGCGTCGTTCCTCGCCGCCGCGCCGCACGCGCCCGAAGCCGCCACCGTCGTCTTCACCGCCTCCTTCCAGGCGACCTTCGCCCTCGGCGCGTTCCTGGGCGGCCGGGTCGTCGACGCCTCCTCCGTCTCCACCGTCATGGTCTGCGGCGGGGTGGTCGCGCTGCTCATGGCGGGGGTGCTGGCGGCCGTCCGGCCCCGCCGCGCATACCCCTAGCTGTACCTCCGCTGGGGTGCACGCGGGAGAGACCGGACGGGGTTCCGGCTGATGTCCTGAACCGTGTCCTCTTACGAGCGTTCCACGGAGAATGACATGGCAGTCAACAGCCGGCCGGCTGTCGAAGAGAGTCCCGACCAGCAGACCGGATTGCGGGGATTCATCCGCCGCCGTCCGCTCGTCAGCTTCTTCGTCCTGGCCAACCTGATGAGCTGGATCGCCTGGACGCCCTACGTGCTTTCGGCGACCGGGCTGGGAGTGCTCGACTTCACGTTCCCCTCGGTGCTCGGCACCACGCAGTTCACGGGCGTGCTCCCCGGCGCCTACCTCGGCCCGATCTTCGCCGCGTACCTGGTCACCAGGATCGCCGACGGCAGGGAAGGCGTCCGGCGCTGGCTCGGGCGGATGACGAAGTGGCGGGTGAGCTGGGTCTGGTACGCCGGCACCGCCGTCGGCGTGCCCGCCGTGCTCGTGCTGACCGGCGCCGCCCTGTCCGAGGAACCCGTCCGCATGCCGCCCGTCGCCCTGCTCGTGGCGTACGTCCCGGGCCTGCTGCTCCAGATAGTCACCACCGGGCTGGCCGAGGAGCCCGGCTGGCGGGACTTCGCCCTGGCGCGCATGCAGCGCAGGTTCGGGCCACTGGTCGGCACCCTCGTCCTCGGGCCGCTCTGGGGCCTCTGGCACCTGCCGCTGTACCTGAGCGAGTGGGGCGGCTGGCCGGACGTCACCTGGATGCGGATCGGCGAGTTCTTCGCCTTCTGCTGCGTGTTCAGCGTGGTCGTCACCTGGGTGTTCAACCGCACCGGCCAGAGCCTGCCGCTGGTCATGCTGCTGCACGTGGGCGTCAACAACTTCATGTCGATGGCCTACGCGGAGCTGTTCCCGTCGATCGCCTCGCCCGAGCAGGCGTCGCGCGTCACCCTCCTCGCGGGCACCACGGCGGCCCTCGTCGTCCTGGCCGCCACGCGGGGCCGGCTCGGCTACAGCCCCGAGGAGCCGGCTACGGCGGACCCGAGCGGACGCGCCGCATGAGCTGGTCGAAGTCGCCGCGGCGGCCGTGCAGGTGCTCCAGCCACCAGGTCGCGCCCGCGTCGGCGTAGGGCGTCACCGAGGCGCCCGGCTCGCTGACGCCGATGAGCGCCACGTCGAACGGCCCGTCCGCCACGCGGTGGCGGCGGAGCTCGGCGACCTGGGCGGCCAGCTCGGCGGGGGACAGCGTCATGCGGCCCTCCTCGTCGTCGCCCGCCACGACCCAGCCGTCCCAGCGGGCCGCCCGGCGCAGGGCGGCCGGCGCCGTGCCGCCGATCCACACCGGCACCCGGGGGCGCTGCACCGGCAGGGGCGCCAGCCGTACGCCGTCGACCGTGTAGCGGGCGCCCCGGTGACGCACCTCGTCGCCGGACCAGAGCGCGGAGATCACGTCGAGCGCCTCGTCCAGCACCGCCCCGCCGGGCCGGGGCGCGCCGAAGGCGGTGAACTCGCCGGGGACCCCGCCCAGCCCGGCGCCCAGGATCGCCCGCCCGCCGCTCAGCCGGTCGAACGTCGCCACCGTGTGCGCCAGCACCTCCGGCCGGTGCCGGGCGACGGCCGTCACCGCCGTGCCCAGCCTGACGCGGGACGTCGCCGCGGCCGCGGCCGAGAGCGCCACCCACGGGTCGGCCGAAGGCATGCCCCAGGCGAAGGCCAGGTGGTCCCACACCAGCACGGCGTCCCAGCCGGCGGCCTCGGCCTCGCGGGCCAGGGCCACCAGCCGCGACGGCTCCGCGAGGTCACCGAGGATCGCGACGTCGATGCCATAGCGCATGCTCCCCATCCAACCACCAGGCATATCGTTCAGCACATGACGAAAGATCTTCGAGCCGTACGTATCACCCTCGCCAACATCGACACGGCGCTGACCGTGAAGGTCCGCCCCGACCAGGAGCGCTTCGTCTCGCCGGTGGCCAAGTCGCTGGCCGAGGCGTACGTCCAGCCGGACGTCGCCTGGCCGCGCCTCATCCTCGACGGCGACCAGCCCGTCGGCTTCCTCATGGCCTTCATCGACATCGACTGGGACGGCAAGGGCGTCGACTTCCGGTCCGGCCTGTGGCGCCTCAACGTCGTCCCCGAGGCGCAGGGGCGCGGCGTCGGCAGCTTCGCCGTCGCCACGGTGGCCGCCGAGCTCAGGCGGCGCGGCAGCACCCACATGTACGTGACCTGGGAACCGGAGGACGGGGGACCCGAGGGCTTCTACCGCAGGCTCGGGTTCGAGCTCACCGGTGAGGAGAGCGGAGGCCAGACCGTCGGCGTCCTGGATCTGACACATCCCGGGTGAAACCAGCACTTGTCCGGGTCAGCGGCAGCCGCGACCATGGGCGAGTGGATCTCTACCGCGACCCGTACCCGACCTACGCCGAGGCCCGCCGCAACCGCGGGCTCACGTTCGTGCCGGAGCTGAACGCCTGGCTGGTCGCCCGGCGCGAGGACGTCCGCGAAGTGCTCGGCAAGCCCGAGCTCTTCTCGTCGGCGGGCGCACTGCGCCCCGACTACCTGCCCGGCAAGGCCGCGCTCTCGGAGCTGGTCAAGGGCGTCGGCGGCGTGCAGGCCGTGCTCGGCGCCGACGGGGAGGCGCACCGGCGGCTGCGTCGGCCGCTCACCAGAGGGCTGTCCCCCGCCCGCGTCGCCGCCGCGCTGCCGTACGTGACCGAGCGGGCCGAGGAACTGGTCGCCTCCTTCGCCGGCGACGGCCAGGTCGAATGGATGGAGGCGTACGCCAAGCCGCTGCCCGCCTCCGTCATCGGGCACGTCATCGGCCTCGACCCGGCCGACACACCGGGCGCCGTCCGGGGCGCGGCGCGGGCCGAGGAGCTGCTGTTCACGGAGCTGGACGACGCCGGGCAGGTCGAGTGCGCCAAGGAGATCGTGACCCTGCAGCGGCTCCTCGACGGCTACGCGCGGGCCCGGCGGCGCGATCCGCGTGACGACGTCTGCACCGAGATGGTCAGGGAACTCGCGCCCGGCACCGGCGACCTGACCCTCGACCAGCGCAAGGAGATCGTCTCCAACCTCCAGAACCTGCTGCTCGCCGGCCACCTCACCACCACGGCGCTGCTCGGTTCCGTCGTGCTGCACCTGCTGCGCGACCGCCGCCAGTGGGAGCTGCTGTGCGAGCGGCCCGAGCTCGTGCCCGTCGCCATCGAGGAGGCGGCCCGGTTCGAGGCGCCCGTCCAGGGCTTCCGCCGCACGGTCACCGGGCCCGTGACGCTGGCCGGCACCGAGCTGCGCAAGGACGACGTGCTCTTCGTCTCGTACGCCTCCGCCGGCCGCGACGCCGACCCCGCCACGCGGCCCGACGTGTTCGACATCGGGCGCGCGCCGCTGCGCAGCCTGTCGTTCGGGCACGGCCCGCACGGCTGCCCCGGCTCCCAGCTCGCCAAGGAGCAGGTGCGGATCACGCTGGAGATCCTGATGCGCGAGTTCCCCGGGCTGCGGCTGGCCCGTGACGAGGTCACCATGGCGCCCACCCTCATCCACCGCTCCCCCGAAGCCCTCCACCTCACCTGGTGACCCCGGCGGGCGCTACCCCTTTCCGGGCCCCCTTTCCGGGTCGGTCCTTCTGGGCTCAACCCCCAGCGGGGCTCAACCCCCGGCGGGCGCGACTCCCGGCGGGCGCGCCCCCTTCCAGGTTGGTCCCTTCCGGGGCGGCCTCTTCCGGGTCGGCCCCGTGGGGTGGCCCGGTGGGGTGGCTCGTCAGTGGAGCCGGGGCCGAGGGGCGCGTCAGAGGTGGCCTGCGTCGCGGATCTTCATGGCGACCTGGACCCGGTTGTCGGTGCCGAGCTTGGCGAAGATGCGGGTGACGTTGGCCTTGACCGTCGCGACGCTCATGGACAGGCGCTGCCCGATCTCGGCGTTGGAGCTGCCCCGGGCCACCTCGACCGCGACCTCCAGCTCCCGGTCGGTCAGCCTGGCCAGCTCGCGCCGTGCCTCGTCCCGGCCGGGCGTGTGGCCGCCGGTGGCCGCGGCGATCACCTGGTAGGTGACGCTGGGCGACAGCACCGGCTCGCCGGCCGCGACCGTGCGGACGGCTTCGACCATCTTGGCCGGCGGCGTGTCCTTGAGCAGGAACCCGGCCGCGCCGAGGCGCAGCGCACGCAGCACCATGTCGTCGGCGTCGAAGGCGGTCAGCACGAGGATGCGCGGCGCGTCCGGCCGCGACGCCAGCTGCTCGGTGGTGACCAAACCGTCCTGGCCGGGCATGCGGATGTCCATCAGCACCACGTCGGGCCGTTCGGCGCGCACCAGGGTCACGGCCTCGCGCCCGTCGCCCGCCTCGCCGACGATCTCCAGGTCGGGCTCGCCGCCCAGGATGAGACGCAGCCCGGTGCGTACCATCGGGTCGTCGTCGACGATCAGCACGCGTGTCACGACGTCAAGCCTCCCACGGCAGCCGGACAGAGAGGACGAATCGCCCGTCCTGGTGGGCGTGGGCGATCGTGCCGCCTGCCATCCGCGCCCGTTCCGCCACGCCGACCAGCCCGAGTCTGCCGCCCGGCGCGGACGACGGCCCGTAGGGGGTCGCGTTGGTCACGTCGATGCGCAGCGCGTCGCCCGGCCGCCCGTCGAGCTCCACCCTGACGCTGCTGCCCGGCGCGTGCTTGCGGGCGTTGGTGAGCGCCTCCTGGACGATCCGGTACGCGTTGCGCCCGGTCTGGGTGGGCAGCCGGTCGCGCTGCTCGATCGTGTCGGTGACGAGCACCTTCTGGCCGGCGGACCGCACCTCGTGGAACAGCGCGTCCAGGTCGGCGATGGTCGGCTGCGGGGCCGCCAGCTCGCCGTCGGAGCGGAGGGTGCCGAGCACGGTGCGCAGCTCGTTGAGCGACTGGTGGGCGTTCTCCTGGATGGCCAGCGCGGTTTCGCGGGTCTGCTCCGGGCCCAGGTCGACCCGGTAGGCCAGCCCGCCGGCGAGCATCGCCAGCAGGGACATGCGGTGGGCCAGCGCGTCGTGCATCTCCTGGGCGATCTTGGTGCGCTCGGCGAACCTGGCCTGCTCGACGCGCTGCCGCTCCGCCCGCTCCTCCGCCAGCAGGGCCTCACGCTCCGAGCGCAGGTAGAGGCCGAAGACGGTCAGCCCGGCGAGGATCGTGGTGCTGGTGACGAAGCTGATCATGCTCTGCTGGCTCACGCCGCCCGCGAACGCGTAGAGCGTCGCGCTGCTCCAGGACAGGGCGGCGACGGGCACGATCTCGCGCCACCGGCGGTGGGTGCACAGGGACACGTACGCCACGTTGGCGGGGCCGCTCGCCGAGCTCGAGAAGGCGGTCAGCAGCGCGGTCGCGGCGGCGATCTGCCAGGGCCACCGCCGCCGCCAGCGCATGAGCGCCAGCCCGAGGACCCCCAGCGACACGTCGAACACGGCGCGCGGCAGCTTGTCGAGGTCGTGGGCGGCGACCCAGGCCCAGACCACGGCGAAGAACAGCATGGGACCCAGCGCCGCGAGATAGCGCACCATGCTGCCCCACCGGTCGAGGGGGAGCTGGTGCTGGGGGCTGTCGTTCACGGGACCCAGCCTAGGAACTTCGCCGCGATGCCCTTAGCGACCTGGGTCTATTGTCGGGCCACCCTGGGTCTAGACCTTGCCGACCGGGACGCCGACCGGCCGTCCGGCGGGGTGGTTCGCCCCGGGTTGCGCCGGTTTTTGGGCGGCGGGCTCACCCTTGGCCGTTCGGGAGGGAGCTGAGCTCCTGGCCGTCCGGCAGCGCGGTCAGCCAGGCGGTAAGGCGGGCGCCCTGGCTGGTCATCACGCCGGGGTCGCGCAGCGCGTTGGCCAGGAGTGACATGCCCTGGTACGCGCCCACGAGGGTGAGGGCGAGCCCGCCGGGGTCGGGCAGGCCGAGCTCGCGGAACTGGCGTTCGGCCCAGTCGAGCAGTAGCCGGATGACCCGGCCCGCCTCCGCGTCCAGGCCGCCTTCGTCGCGTTTGTCGAGCTCGACGGCCAGGGTGCCGGTCGGGCAGCCGTAGCGGGCGGCGACGTCGCTCTGGCTCACCCACGCCTCGACGAGCCCTGTCAGCCGGGCGCGCGGGTCGGGCAGGCGGTCCAGCTCGCCGGTGAGCTCCTGCAAACGGCGGGCGTGCTCGGAGAGTGCGGCGGCGACCAGCTCGTCCTTGGTCTTGAAGTAGTAGTACACGTTGCCCACCGGGACGTCGGCGGCGCGGGCGATGTCCGCGATGGTGGTGCGCTCGGCCCCCTGCTCGTGCACCACCCGGGCGGCGGCGGCCATCAGCCGTTGCCGTTTGGCGGAGGCGGCCGTTGCCCGGGAAACTTTCGAGTCAGTCACCTGACTCACTATAGGCGGTCCTTGTGCTACGGTCTCTTCTCAGTAAGTCAGTCAGCTAACTCACTCGAAAAGAGCTTCATCATGATCGTTGTCACCGGAGCCACCGGAAACATCGGACGCACGCTGGTCCGGCTGCTCGTCGAAGCCGGCGAGCAGGTCACCGCCGTCTCCCGGCACATCACCCCCGCGGATCTGCCCCAGCCCGTCGGCGGCGGGGCGTCGCCCGTGCGGGCCGTCGCCGCCGACCTGGCCGACCCCGACAGCCTGCGGCCCGCGCTGGAGTCGGCCGACGCGCTGTTCCTGCTGCTCACCGGGGCGCTCGCGGCCACCGGCGACACCGTCCGCCAGGCCGTACACGCCGCCAAGGCCGCCGGGGTGCGCCGGATCGTCCTGGTGTCGTCGCAGTCCGCCGGCACGCGACCGGACTCCGGCGGCCACGGGCGTCGCGCCCTGGAGGACGAGAACCAGGTACGCGAATCCGGGCTCGAATGGACGATCCTGCGGCCGGGCAACTTCGCCACCAACACCCTG
Source organism: Nonomuraea ceibae (assembly GCF_019396325.1). Classification (GTDB taxonomy): domain Bacteria; phylum Actinomycetota; class Actinomycetes; order Streptosporangiales; family Streptosporangiaceae; genus Nonomuraea; species Nonomuraea ceibae. The sequence goes on along the minus strand of NZ_JAHKRO010000013.1, from coordinate 54,379 downwards.
GCCTGGGCCGAGTCGGTGCGGAACGGGCGCACGGTGTTCGCGCCGTTCGGCGACGTGGGGCTGCCGGCCGTCGACCCCGACGACATCGCCGCGGTCGCCGCCGCCGCCCTGCGCGAACCCGGGCACCACGGCCGGACCTACGTGCTCACCGGGCCCGAGCCGATCACCCCGCGCCAGATGGCGGCGGCCATCGGTGAAGCGCTGGGCGAGCGGGTCACGTACCAGGAACTGACGCGGGAGCAGGCGCGGGAGCGGATGCTGACGTTCATGCCCGGGCCCATCGTCGAGGGCACGCTGAACATCCTCGGCGAGCCCACCGCCGACGAGCGGCGCGTCAGCCCGGACGTCGCCCAGGTCCTCGGCCGCACCCCCGGCACCTACGCCGCCTGGGCCCACCGCAACGCCCCCGCCTTCCGCTGACCCGGGAACGGGAACCCCGGGCGGCGCCGCTGCCCCGCCTTCCGCTGGTCCGACCCTCGCGGCCCCCGTGTTGGTGCCGCTGGGCTCGCGCAGGGGGTGGCCCGGGTGGCGGGGGATTGTCGGTGGGGGGCTGTTCAATGGGGGGATGGAGAGAGGGATGTTCTGGGACGTCATGGCCGGCGCCGTGCCGCCGCCGCCGGCCGCGGAGGTCCTGGGCTGGGAGCTCGTCGGGGTGGACCCGGAGGCGGGCACGATCGAGGTGGCGTTCGCGGCGCGTGAGCAGTTCACCAACCCGGTCGGCGTGATCCAGGGCGGCTTCCTGGCGGCCATGCTGGACGACACGCTGGGTCCGGCGCTGGTTGCGACGTTGCCCGCGGGGCAGTTCGCGCCGACCCTGGAGCTTCACGTGCAGTTCCTGCGCCCGGCTCGCCCCGGCAGGCTGGTGGGGCGCGGCCGGGTGGTCAAGCGGGGCCGCGACATCGCCTTCCTGGCCGGGGAGCTGGTCGGCCCCGATGGCGAGCCGGTGGCGACGGCGACCGCGACGGCCCAGATCAGGAGCGTGTAGTCACTCGCCGGTCGCCCCGTCGATGCGCTCGCGGAGGATGTCCGCGTGGCCGTTGTGCCGCGCGTACTCCTCGATCATGTGCAGGAACACCCAGCGCAGGCTCATCTCCAGGTCGCGGTGCTTGTGGTGGAAGGTCTCGTCCAGGCCGCGGCCTGCGGCGGCGGCGCGGGCCAGCTCGACCTCACGCAGGTACGTGGCGTAGTCGGCCTCGGCGTGGGCCGGGTCGGTGTCGTCGAAGTCGCCGTCGGGGTTGTCGTCCAGGTCGCAGTAGAGGAAGTCGAGCTGCTCGCCGCCGAGCCTGCGCCGGAACCAGGAGCGTTCGACCTCGGCCATGTGGCGCAGCAGGCCGAGCAGCGACATGGACGAGGGTTCGGCGCTGCGCCGGACGAGCTGTTCGGGGGTCAGTCCGGCGCATTTGAGCTGCAGGGTGTGCCGGTGGTGGTCGAGGAACGCCTCGAGGAGGACGCGCTCGTCGCCGAGGGGTGGGGGGTCGGATCGGTCGGGCTGAGGTGCGGTCCAGTTCATCGCTCCATGGTGCCCTGATCCAGGTTGTGCGTCATTCGGTCGAGTGTGTCCATGAGCCTGGCGTACTCCTCGGGGGTGATGTCGCGGGTCATCCGGGCGCGGATGTCCTGGACGCGTCGGCCGATGGCGGCGTGCGCGGTGCGGCCTTCGGCGGTCAGGGTGTGCGTGCCGGTGGTGTCGCGGGCGATCCAGCCTCGGGCGGTCAGCCGGGCGAGCACGCCGGGGGTGGTGTCGCCCGGCGCCCGGAACGGCCTGAGCGCCTGGTGGAGCTCGCCGGCGCTGGTGGGGCCGCGGCTGATGACGTTGAGCGCCTGCCACTGGCGGCGGTTCACCCCGGCCTCGGCGAAGGCGCGCTCGAAGGTGTCCTCGATCAGCTGGTCCAGCCGCTTGAGCCGGGATCCGATCATCATGCGAGACTCCTTGTCTTAGGACATCTACTTGTCTCATGACATGTATCATGGGGGCATGGACGCTGTCGAACGGGTTGAGCAGGCCATGGTGACCATCCGGCGCAGGCAGAGGAGGCGGGCGCTGGCCCGGCTCGCCGGGGTGACGGGGCAGGCGTTCGACGTCCTCGACGCGATCGACGGCGCCGGGCCCGCCACCGTGAGCACCGTGGCTCAGGCGCTCGGCGTCGACCAGCCCCGGGCCAGCAAGCTCGTGGCCGCGGCGGTCGAGGCCGGCTGGGTGCGCCGCCGCGCCGACCAGGCCGACGGGCGCCGTTCGGTCCTCGTGCTCACCGACGCCGGGCAGGCCGCGGTCGAGGAGGCGCGCCGGTCACGCCAGGCGGTGTTCGCCGGCGCGATGGCGGGCTGGAGCGAGGCGGAGCGCACGGAGTTCGCCAGGCTGCTGACCAGGTTCGTCGACGGGTTGCCGGGCTGAAAGCCTCGTGTGGCGGGCGGTGCGCTGGGACAATCCGAGCATGCATCGATCTCTGGCAAGTGCCGTGCTGGGCGCCGCCACCCTGCTGGCCGCCGCCCCGGCGGCCTCGGCCGCGACGCCCCACGCCGCGGCCTCCACCGCTGCAGTCTCCAACGCCGCGGCCTCCACCGCCGCTGTCTCCAACGCCGCGCCCGCCCCGCTGTCCGGGGTCGCCGTCTACGCGGCCTACGACCGTGGCTACACCGTCACCCGCTACGGCGGGCGTCCCGCCGAGCTGGGGAAGCCGGGGCAGAGCGCGCAGTTCGCGGCCTCGCCCGACGGGCGGAAGGTCGCGTGGATCACGTCCGGCGGCCGGCTCCAGGTGCGCGACGGCGGCAGGACCCGCACGGTCGCGCGCGGGCTCCAGGGCGACATCCCCTGCCTGTCACCGGTGTGGTCGCCCGACTCCCGGCGGGTGGCGTACGTCGGCGGCGACGGTTCGCAGGTGCGCGTGGTCGGCGCCGACGGCCGTGGCGCGCGGGTCCTCGGCCGGACGGCCGGCCCCTGCCACCTCGCCTGGTCCCCCGACGGCCGCTACCTGGCGGGCTACGCCGGCACCACCGAGGGCGTCCACCGGCTCGACACCAGGACCGGCAGGTCGGTCAAGGTGAAGGGCGTCAAGCTGGCCAACCACGTCCAGAGCCTGTCGCCGGGCGGCCGTCACGTGGTCGTCAGCACCCTCCGGCCCACCGATCCGGGCGGCGACGGCGTGTGGCCGACGTCGTTCACCCCGACGCTGGTCGACACGGCGACCGGCCGCCGGGTGCCGATCGGCGTCAAGGGCCGCCTGCTCGGCGCGTTCCATCTGCCCGACGGGCGCCTGGCGGTGCGCGTCGCGGGCCGCACGGCCAACACGCTGGTCGTCCTGGACGCCAAGGGCCGCCAGGTGCAGCGCCTCGCCGAGCCGGCCGCCGCCAAGGACCAGGCCCTGCTCCAGGTGGTTCGCTGAGCGATCGTCGTGAGGAGGTCAGCGGCCGGCGTGGGCGGCGTGGCGTTCGTGGGCGCGGCGGATCAGTGACATGAGCCGCTCGTCCTCGCGGAGCTTGGCGCGGAACTTCTCCGGGAGCCCGCGCAGCCGCTCCTCCTCGATGACGAGCCTGCGGTAGGTGGCGTCGCGCTCGGCGGGGTCGAGGTCGTCCTCCAGGTAGGCGGTGGCGCAGCGCCGGGCGCAGGAGGCGATGTTCTGGGCGCGTCCCCGGGTGCTGAGCAGCGAGGCGGCGATCGTGACGATGAGGACGCCGATGATCACCGACAGGGACAGGCCGGTGCTGATCTCGGTGACGGGCACGGGCTCGCCGTCGTTGATGAACGGCACGTTGTTCTCGTGCAGCGCGTGCAGGACGAGCTTGACGCCGATGAACGCCAGCACCGCCGCCAGGCCGAAGGACAGGTAGATGAGCCGGTCCAGCAGCTCGTCGATGAGGAAGTAGAGCTGACGCAGCCCCAGCAGCGAGAACGCGGTGGCGGTGAAGACCAGGTAGACGTTCTGGGTGAGGCCGAAGATCGCCGGGATGGAGTCGAGCGCGAACAGCAGGTCCGTGCCCGCGATAGCGATCATGACGAGCAGCATGGGCGTCAGCACGCGGTGGCCGTCGACGACCGTGGTGAGCCGGTCGCCGTCGTAGTGCTCGGAGGTGCGGAAGAACCGGCGGGCCAGCCGGGTCATCAGGTTGTCCGGCGAGTGGCTTTCCTGGCTCTCCGGCTTGAGCAGGTTGCCCGCGGTGATGAGCAGGATGAGGCCGAACAGGTAGAACGCCCACGCGAACGTGTTGATGAGCGCCGCGCCCAGGAAGATGAACCCGGTGCGCGCCACCAGCGCGAACGTGATGCCGAACAGCAGCACCTTCTGCTGGTCGGCCCGCGGCACCCGGAAGCCTGACATGATGACGAGGAAGACGAACAGGTTGTCGACCGAGAGCGCCTTCTCCGTCACGTACCCGGCGAAGTACTCGGCCCCCATGTCGGCGCCGCCGAACAGCCACACCCCGACGCCGAACAGCAACGCGACGCCCACATAGGCCGCCGACCACACCGCCGCCTCGCGCAACGTCGGGATGTGCGCCTTGCGTACGTGGAAGAAGAAGTCGAACAGCAGCAGGCCGACGATCCCGAGGACCGTCAGCCACCACACCAGGGACGGCACGTCCACCCGTGACCTCCATCGCGTCGCCGATCAGTGAGCAGTACCCCGGCGGGCAGACCTCAAGCGATCGAACGGTAGACCTAGGACTACTGCCGTGACCTGCGGCTCCTCGATACGGTCGCACGTGTGTTGACGAGGACCGCGCTGGAGGCGCTCAGCAGGAGGCCGGTGGCTTTCCTGACGTCGGCGTGGCCGTGGCGGTCGCTGGCGTACCTGGTGGCCGGGCAGCTGCCCGGCGTGATCGTGCTGTTCGCCGGGATCACGGGTGACGTGCTGCCGGTCGAGGTGCGGCTGGTCGGCGCGGTGGTGCTCCTGGTGGGCACGCTGCCGCTGGTGGGGTGGCTGGAGCGGCGGCGGCTGCGGCTGGTGGACGGCAGGGCGCTGGGGCCGGTGGCGCGCGGGCGGGAGCTCGGGCTGGCCGTGCTCGTGGCGCTGGCCCTGTGGTGGATCGACCTGCTGATGATCCTGCTGACGGCGGTCGGGCCGGTGCTGCTGATCCTGACGCCGCTGGTCCAGCCGCTGGTGACGCCGGGGGTGGGGGCGGCCGCGAGCGTGGCTGGGGTGGTGCTGGTCCCGGTGGCGGCGTACGTGGTGACCGCGTGGGCCGGCGGGCGGGGCGCGATGGCGCGGGCGATGCTGGCGCCGTACGACACCGAGCTCGCCGAGGTGCTGCGCTCGCGCGCCCGGCTGGTCGACGCGTTCGAGCTGGAGCGGCGGCGGATCGAGCGTGACCTGCACGACGGCGCGCAGCAGCGGCTGGTGGCGCTGTCGATGAGCCTGGGCATGGCCCGGCTCGACCTGCCGGACGACTCTCCGGTGGGCAGGCTGGTGGGGCTGGCGCAGGACGAGGCGAAGCGGGCGCTGGCCGAGCTGCGCGAGCTGATCCGGGGCGTGCATCCGGAGGTGCTGACCGGGCGCGGGCTGGCTGCCGCGGTGCACGACGTGGCCGGCCGGTCGCCGGTGCCGGTCGAGGTGGCGATCGAGCTGCCCCGCAGGCCGGCGGAGGCGGTCGAGGTGACGGCCTACTACGTGATCAGCGAGGCGCTGGCCAACGTCGCCAAGCACAGCGGCGCGTCCCGGGCCCGCGTCACCGGGCACGTCCATGACGGCACGCTGGTCGTCGAGGTGTACGACGACGGGCGCGGCGGGGCCGATCCGGCCCGTGGGAGCGGCCTCACGGGGCTGGCCGACCGGCTGGCCGTCGTCGACGGGAAACTGTCCTTGCGAAGTCCGGCCGGTGGGCCGACCCTGCTCAGAGTGGAGATCCCGTGCGCGTGGTGATCGCCGAAGACGCCGTCCTGCTGCGTGAGGGTTTGGCCGGGCTGCTGCAACGCTTCGGGCACGAGGTGGTCGCGTCGGTGGGCGACGCCGACGCGCTGGTGGCGGCCGCGCGCGAGCTGCGGCCCGACGCGGTGGTGACGGACGTGCGGATGCCGCCCGGGTTCGCCGACGAGGGGCTGCGCGCGGCGCTGGTGCTGCGGGCGGAGCGGCCCGACCTGGCGGTGCTCGTGCTCAGCCAGTACGTCGAGCAGACCTACGCGGCCGAGCTGCTCGACTCCGGGGGCGGGGCGGGCATCGGCTACCTGCTGAAGGACCGGGTTGGGGAGGTGCGCGAGTTCGTCGACGCGCTGGTCAGGGTGGCCGGGGGCGCGACGGTCGTCGATCCCGAGGTGGTGCGGCAGTTGCTGCGGCGGCGGCGCGACCCGCTGGAGCGGCTGACACCCCGGGAGCTGGAGGTGCTGGCGCTGATCGCGGAGGGGCGGGCCAACGCCTCGATCGCCCGCGAGCTGGTCGTCACGGAGGCGGCGGTGGCCAAGCACATCGCCAACATCTTCAGCAAGCTCGACCTGCCTCCCGCCGCCGACGGGCACCGCCGGGTCCTGGCGGTGCTGGCCTACCTCCGGGCGTGATCAGGCCAGGCAGAGCTCGTTGCCCTCGGGGTCGGCGATGGTGACCCACCAGGTGGGGCCCTGGCGGCCCTTGTGCAGCACGGTGGCGCCGTGGGCGACCAGCCGCTCGACCTCGGCGTCGATGTTGTCGGCGCCCACCCGGACGTCCAGGTGCACCCGGTTCTTGACCGTCTTGGCCTCGGGCACGAGCTGGAACAGCACGCGCGGGGCCCGCTCCAGCCCGCCGGGGTGGCGGATGGCGGCGCCGTCCTTCCACACCAGGTTGCCGCGGTGGAACATGGTGTCGTCCTCCGTCGCGTGGCCCTTCTCGATCAGGCTGCGGATGAACGCCTCGTCCTGCCGCTCCACCTGCCAGCCGAGCGCCTCCGCCCACCAGTCGGCCAGCGGGTGCGGGGCCTGGGAGTCGATGACGATCTGGATATCGAATGCCATGTCCTGATCCTAAGTAGGGTCGTGGGCCATGACGGCACTTGAGCAGTGGACAGAGGTCGGCGACCGGGTCTATGTCCGGCGGCACGCGTCGTACGACCTGAACGTGGGGCTGGTCGTCGGGGACGGGCACTGCATGGTGTTCGACACCCGCATGTCGCATCGGGAGGCCGCCGATCTGATCGAGGCCATCAGGCGGATCACCACCAGCCCGTGGACGGTCGTGAACAGCCACGCGCATTTCGACCACTATTTCGGCAACGCCCTGTTCCAGCCCGCGGAGATCTGGGGGCATGTCAGGTGCGCGGAGGAGATCGAGCGGGACGGCCGGGAGCAGCGGGCCAAGGTCGCCGGGTTCGTCCCCGAGGAGCGGCGTGCCGAGGTGGAGGAGGTGGAGATCGTGCCGCCGGATCACACGTTCACCTCGACGGCGACGCTCGACATCGGCGGCCGGATGGTCCATCTGCGGCATTTCGGGCTGGGCCACAGCTCGAACGACATCGTCGCGCACGTGCCCGACGCAGGAGTGGTGTTCGCCGGTGACCTGGTGGAGGAGGGTGCGCCGCCGGCGTTCGGCGACTCGTACCCGCTCGACTGGCCCGACACGACCGCGCGCATGCTGGAGGAGACGCGCGAGCTCGTGTACGTGCCGGGCCACGGCGCGGTCGTGGACCGCGACTTCGTGGTGAGGCAGCACGCCGAGCTGACGGCGGTGGCGGAGCTGGCCAGGCAGGCCCACGTGGAGGGGCTGCGCGACCTCGTCCACCGGTTCCCGTACGACGAGCAGGTGACCCGGCAGGTGATCGAGCGGGCCTTCCTGCAGCTCGACCAGACGCTATGAGCGCGGCGGCCGGGGGAAGCGGGCGGTGAGCCCGTCGACCCCGGCCGTGAGGGTGCCGCCGTGCAGGGTGGCGATGTCGCGGGCGATGGCCAGGCCCAGTCCGGCGCCGCCCGCGTCCCTGGCCCGCGCCTCGTCCAGCCGGGTGAACCGGTCGAACACCGCCTCCCGATGCTCGGCGGGGATGCCTGGGCCGTCGTCACGCACCTGGAGCACGGCCCCGCCGCCGTCGGCGCGGACGCTGACCCGGACGCGGGAGCCGGCGTGCCGGGCGGCGTTGTCGACGAGGTTGGTGACCAGGCGGGCGAGGTGACCGGGCGAGCCGCTGATCACCACGTCGGGTTCGATCTCCAGGTCGAGCTCGACGCCGGGGCGGCGCCGGGCGCGCAGCGCCTCCTCCACGGCCACCTGGCCGAGGTCGACGTCGGCGGCGGGCAGCGGTTCCCCGGCGTCGAGCCGGGCGAGCAGCAGCAGGTCGGCGGCCAGTGTCTGGATGCGGTCGACGTCGGCCAGGGCCTCGGCGGTCAGCTCGCTGGGCTCGGCGAGCTCCAGCCGGGCGCGCAGGGTGGCGATCGGGCTGCGCAGCTCGTGCGCCGCGTCGGCGACGAACCGCTTGTGCGTCTCGACGGACGTCTCCAGCCGGTCGAGGGTCCCGTTCACGGTGACCGCCAGCGCGGCGACCTCGTCGCGCGAGCGCGGGACCGGCACCCGTTCGTACAGGTCGCGGGCGGTGATGTGGGCGAGCTTGGCGCGGATCGCCGCCACCGGGCGCAGCACCCGGCCGACCGCGAACCAGGTCATCCCGGCGACCACGGCCAGCAGCGCGGGCAGGCCGGGCAGCAGCACGCCGTTGAGCGTCGCCAGCGCCTGCTCGGCCCCTTCCAGCGAGGCCCTGCCCCACACGGTGGTGTCGCCGTCGGCGGTCGGCACCTGGAGCCGGGCGACCGCGTACTCGCCCGCGGGCGCCCACGTGCCGAGGGAGTCCTCGCCGCCGACCCACACGTCGGGGTCGGCCACCGTCAGCGGCTCGGCCGGGAGGGCGGGCACGGCCTCGACGGTCAGCGCGGGGGCGACGGCGGCCGCCTTCCTGGCCGCCTCCATGCCGGCGCTGCCCTCCAGGCTGCCGCGCAGCACCGTCACCAGCGCGATCGCGGCGGTGCCCAGCGCCAGCGCGACGATCAGGGTCGCCGCCGCCGTGGCGCGCACCCGCACGGACGACAGGTTCACTCCGCCTCCAGCCGGTAGCCGGCGCCGCGCACCGTGACCAGGGTGGACCGGCCGAACGGCTGGTCGATCTTGCGGCGCAGCGCGCTGATGTACACCTCGACGATGTTCGGGTCGCCGTCGTAGGAGAAGTCCCACGCCTGGGCGAGCAGCTCGCTCTTGGACACCACCTCACCGGCCCGCCTGGCCAGCCCGTGCAGCACCGCGAACTCCTTGGGCGTCAGCGCGATCTCCGCCGCGCCCCGGCGGCAGCGCAGCCCGGCGGGGTTGATGACCAGGTCGCCCACGGTGAGCGACACGGGCCGCTCCCGGCCGCCGCGCCGCACCAGCGCACGCAGCCTGGCCAGCAGCACCACGTACGAGAACGGCTTGGACAGGTAGTCGTCGGCGCCGTTGTCGAGCGCCTCGGCCTCGTCGTGGACGCCGTCCTTGGCGGTGAGCATCATGATCGGGGTCCAGTCGCCGGCCTCGCGCAGCCGCGAGCAGAGCGCGTAGCCGTTGAGCCGGGGCAGCATCACGTCCAGCACGATCACGTCGTAGGCGTTCTCCGTGGCCATCCACAGCCCGTCGCGCCCGTCGTGGGCCACGTCGACCGCGAACCCCTCGCCGGTCAGCCCGTTCCTGACCAGCTCGGCCAGCCGCCGCTCGTCCTCCACCAGTAGCACCCGCACACCGGCCAGCGTGCCGCATCGCGCCTAAAGCCAACCTGAAGATCACTTAGGGCGCGTTCAGGGTCGCTTCAGGTGCGGCCCGCCAGCCTGAACCCCGCAACGTCCCATCCACAGAGGAGAAGCACATGATCAGACGACGGTTCGCGGTGCTCGGCGCGGTCGCGGTGCTGGCGCTGGCCGGGCTGGGCGGCTCCGCCCTGGCCGCCGACGATGTGCCCCACCAGGTCACCTGCACCACGCCCGACGGCAAGACGGTCGAGCTGGAGGTCGCCAAGGCCGTCCCGGCGATCCCCGCCGAGCCCGCCGGGCAGGACTGGGTCAAGGCGGACGAACCCGGCGCGATCCCGACGGACGTGCTTGACGCGGAGGCGGCGACCGAGGTGGAGTTCGCCCCCGCCAGGCCCGCAACCGAGGCCGGCACCGAGGCCGGCGCGGGCCCCACCAAGGTCGTGCAGCTGGAGACGATCTCCTGCGTGCGCAAGCAGTAGGGGTCAGCCGGCGCAGGTGTCGTGCGTGGCGTCGAACCCCTTGATCGCCTCGCCGTCGGCCGGGTCGAGCGGCTTGAGCCCGCGCCAGTCGTCGCCCAGGATCAGCACCAGCCGCGCCGTCCGGGCCGCCGGCACCAGCCTCGGCCTGCTCCTCGGCAGGTCCTTGGCCAGTGTCGGCACCCGCGCCTCGCCGTTGGGCCCGTAAAGGATCATCGACTTCCGGTACGGCTTCCGTACGGTGTCGGCGATCTTGACGATGTGATAGCCGCGCTGTTCGAGCACGGCTGCCACCTGGGCCCCGAGACCGGTGCGGTAGGTGCCGTTGCGCAGCTCCACGGCGACCTTCGACCTCGGCATCTTGGCTTGGCCACCCTGGACGCCGGTGAGCTCGGCGTCCTTGGCCACGATGCGGAAGAGCTGGTTCGCCTGGGGCTGCACCCATTCGACCCGGCCCGGCTGGCTGACCGAGTAGTGCCACGGCGTGGTGATGAACCGGATCTTCCCGGCGGTGAGCCCGCGCAGGCTCTCCGCCAGGTCCTTCATCACGCCGGGCGTCAGGCCGGGGTCGGTGGTGACGGCCTTGGTGCCGGCGTCGAGGAAGCCGAACAGCCGGACCGGGTCGGTGAGCGTCTCGCCGCTCATCACCTTCTTCGCCATCGAGGCGATGAACATCTGCTGCCGCTGGATCCGGCCGATGTCGGAGCCGTCGCCGAAGCTGTAGCGGGCCCGGACGTAGCCGAGCGCCTGCTCGCCGCCGAGCGTCTGGCGGCCCGCGGGCAGGTGGAGCATGGCCTTGTCGTCGTCGACCCGCTCCGGCAGGCACACCTCGACGCCGCCGACGGCGTCGACCATGTCCTTGAACCCGCTGAAGTCGACCTTGACGAAGTGGTCGATGTGGATGCCGGTGAGCGACTCGATGGTCTTCCAGGTGCAGCCGATGCCGCCCGAGTTGAACGACTCGTTGATCATGCCGACGTGGGGCTGCTGGCCGGGCAGCCCGCCCTTGGCGCGGCAGGCGGGGAGCTGGACCATCGAGTCGCGCGGGAAGCTGATCACCATCGCGTTCTCGCGGTCGGACGACAGGTGGGCGAGCATGATCGTGTCGGTGCGCTCGCCGGTGATGCGGCGGCCGTAGCGGGCGTTGCGGCCGTCACGCTGGTCGGAGCCGACGATCAGCACGTTGAGCGCGCTCGCGGCGACCTTGGCCGGGCGGGCGGTGCCGAGGTCACCGGCCACGTCGGTGTGCTCCACGTTGCCGGTCAGCCGCACGGCGACGGCGACCGCAGCCCCGGTCACGAGCAGCACGAGCGCCGTCACGGCCACGATCACCCGGCGCAGCCAGCGCCGTCGTGGCCGGGTGGTGGACGGGGTCGGCGGTGCGTCGACTAGCCCGCTGCTCACGTGACTCCCAGGCGTTCGGGGCCGCGGGCAGGAGCGCCCTAGGCTCGTAAACGGGTTCCGGCCGGTGCGAGTGTAGTTCAGCGAGCCCGCCGGGCACGGGGGATCGGCGCAGATCAGCCGGGGTCGATCCGGCAGCGGGCGCGGTCAGGTGACCGTGGAGCGCGGGGTCACCAGCCCCGACTCGTAGGCGAAGACGACGAGCTGCGCCCGGTCCCTGGCGCCCAGCTTGGTCATGGCCCGGCTGACGTGGGTCTTGGCGGTCATCGGGCTGATCACCATCTCGGCGGCGATCTCGTCGTTGGACAGGCCGCGCGCCACCAGCGCCGTCACCTCCCGCTCCCGGTTGGTCAGCGTGTCGAGGCCGACGGGCTCCGGCTCGGGCCGGTTGGCCATGAACGCGCCGATCAGGCGGCGGGTGATCGACGGCGACAGCAGCGCGTCGCCCCTGGCCGCCACCCGGACGCCCTGGAGCAGGTCATCGGGCTCGGTGTCCTTGACCAGGAACCCGGCGGCCCCCGCCCGCAGCGCGTCGTAGACGTACTCGTCGACGCCGTAGTTGGTGAGGATCACCACGTGCACGCCGGACAGCCGCTCGTCGGCGGCGATGCGGCGGGTGGCCTCGATGCCGTCCATCACCGGCATCTGCACGTCGATCAGCGCCACGTCGGGCCGGTGCTCCAGGGCGAGGGCGACGGCCTGCTCGCCGTGCACCGCCTCGGCTACGACCTCGATGTCGTCCTCCGCCTCCAGCAGGGCGCGGAAGCCGCCCCGGATGAGCGCCTGGTCGTCGACGATGAGGACCCGGATCATGACGCCCGCTCCAGCTCCCGGGCGAGCGGCAGCTCGGCCCGCACGGTGAACCCGCCCTCGGGGCGGGGGGCGGCGTGCAGGCTGCCGCCGAGCGCGGTGACGCGCTCGCGCATGCCGGTCAGCCCGTTGCCCGGGACGGGCGCCCGGCCCGGATCGGCGCAGCCGTCGTCGTCGACCTGGACGACCAGCACGCCCGGCCGGTAGTCGACCCGGACCAGCGCGGCGGCTTGGCCGGCGTGCCTGGACACGTTGGTCAGCGCCTCCTGGACGATCCGGTAGGCGGCCCGGTCGACGTCGGGCGGCAGCTCGCGCCGCTCGCCGGTGAGCGTCACCGTGGCGGCCAGGCCGGTGCGGCGGGCCCGCTCGACCAGGTCGTCGAGCAGGTCGAGGCCGCTGCCGGCCGGCTCGACGCCGGACTCGCGCAGCACGTCGAGCGTCGCCCGCAGCTCGCGGATCGCGTCACCGCTGGCCTCCTGGATGGCCAGCAGCGCGGCGGGCACCTCGTCGCCGCGCTTGCGCGCCAGGTGGATGGCCACCCCGGCCTGGACCTTGATGACCGAGATGCTGTGGGTGAGCGAGTCGTGCAGCTCCCTGGCGATGCGCAGCCGCTCCTCGCCCGCGCGGCGGCGGGCCACCTCCTCGCGGGTGCGCTCGGCCTCGGCCGCCCGCTGCTCGGCCTGCTCCAGGAACGCCTGCCGGTGCTTGCTCACGGTCGCCGCCACGCCCGCCGCGACGAACCAGCCGACCAGCAGCGAGGTGTCCTGCATGATCTCCTGATCGGGCTGCCCGGTGTCGCCGGCCAGACCGGCGGCCAGCGCCCCGGCCAGGAACACCGCGCTCACCGCGATGCCCGTCACCCGGCGGCCTGACCGGATCGTGGCGAACAGGCACAGCAGCACCGGGAACGCGGTCGGCGGCGTGGGCTGCGCCTGCGTCGCGTAGAGCAGCATGCCGCAGGCGGAGACGAGGAGCGCCGGCAGCGGCGCCCACCGCCAGGCGACCAGGGCGAGCGAGCCGGCCACGACGGCGGCCTGGCCGAGCGGCCCGGTGTCGTTGCCGGGCAGCACGACGGCCAGCAGGACGGCGGCGACGGCCACCGCCAGCGTCACGTCGGCGGCGCCCGGGCGCCGGCCGTGCTCGAACTTCATTCGAGCAGCGTAGAACCCGCCCCGCGCCGCCGTCATCGGACCCAGGTCTGACCTGCCGCTACTCCCCGCGTGGTAGCGGGACCCGCCGCGCTTCTCCCCCCGCCGTAGCGCGCAATGCCATCCCACGCAGGACGACCGGGACGGGCCGCGGAGGCCACGATGTGGCACAGCCGTCGAAAGGAAACGCGATGAGATTCCTCCCTGTCCTGCGGGTCGTGGTGGTCCTGCACATGCTCGCCATGCTGGCCCAGGCGGTGACCGCCGGGCTGCTGCTGTCGTCGCCGGACGGGCGGCAGATGCACATGCTGTCCGGTGGCGTGCTGCTGGTCCTCGGGCTGGCGCACCTGGTGGCGGCGATCCTGGTGTGGCGTCCGGGCGGCGGCCCCGCCATGTTCGTCGCGCCGGCGGTCGGCCTGCTGGTGTTCACCGGCGTGGCGGCGGTCCTGGGCGTCATGGGGCTCAAGGTGCTGCACCTGCCGCTCGGCGTGCTCCTGTTCGGCGGAACGGTCATGCAGCTCAGCCGGGTCCTGCCGAGCCGCTCCCCGGTGCCGGCATGACGCTGTCGAGACGGCGGGCGCTCCAGCTGTTCGGGCTGGGCGCCGTCGCCGCCGCGCTGCCGGGCTGCTCGCTGCTCGAAGGCACGCCGCAGCCCCAGCTCCTGACCAGCACCGCGCCGCTGCCCAAGCCGTACGCGGTGCCGCTGCCGGTGCCGGAGATCGCCAAGCCGTCCCGCACGACCGCCGGCGTCGACTACTACGACCTGACGCCGCGCGCCGCCGACGTGGAGATCCTGCCGGGCATGAAGACCCGGATCTGGGGCTACGGCGGCAGCTTCCCCGGCCCCACGATCGAGGCGCGGGCCGGCCGCAGGACCGTGGTGCGCCTGGCCAACGAGCTGGACGTGCCGACCGTCATGCACCTGCACGGCGGGCACACGCCGCCGGAGTCCGACGGCTACCCGACGGACCTGGTGCAGCCCGCCCAGCGGCGCGACTACGACTTCCCGCTCGACCAGCGGGCCGCCACGCTCTGGTATCACGACCACCGCATGGACTACACGGGCCCGCAGGTGTGGCGCGGCCTCGCCGGGTTCTTCCTGGTGCGGGACGCCGAGGAGGAGGCGCTGCCGCTGCCCTCGGGGGAGCGCGACCTGCCGCTGATGATCTGCGACCGGTCCTTCTCCGAGGACGGCCAGATGCCCTACCCCGGCTACGGCGACAAGCCGGGCGCGCTGGAGCCGTACATGGGCGGCGTGCTCGGCGACGTCATCCTGGTCAACGGCGCGCCCTGGCCGGAGCTGCGCGTGGCCCGGGCCCGCTACAGGTTCCGGCTGCTCAACGCCTCCAACGCGCGCACGTACGAGCTGTCCACGGGCGGCCCGATCGTGCGGATCGGCAGCGACGGCGGGCTGCTGACCGGGCCCGTCACCGTGCGGCAGGTGCGGCTGGCCCCGGCCGAGAGGGTGGACGTGGTCGTCGACTTCGCCGCCCACAAGGTCGGAGACCGGGTCGAGCTGCGCAACCTGGCCGGGGAGGGACCGCAGGCCAGGGTGATGAGGTTCGTGGTGGACCGGGACGCCCGCGACGACTCGGCGGTGCCCGCCAAGCTGTCCACGGTCGAGCGGCTGGACCCGGCGAAGGCCACGGTGACCAGGGACTTCGAGTTCAGCAGCGGCAGCATGCACGGCGCCACCGGCTGGCTGATCAACGGCAAGCCGTTCGACCCGAAGCGGATGGACGCCAGGCCGAAGCTGGGCGACACCGAGATCTGGCGGCTGTCCAGCGACGTCGCCCATCCGGTGCACCTGCACCTGTCGCACTTCCAGGTGCTGTCGGTGAACGGGGAGCGCCCGGCGGGGCCGCCCGAGTGGAAGGACACGGTGGAGCTGCGCGACGCCCAGACGGTGGAGATCGTCACCCGGTTCACCGGCTACAAGGGGCGCTACGTCTTCCACTGCCACAACCTGGAGCACGAGGACATGGCGATGATGGCCAACTTCGAGGTCGTGTGAGTCACAGGCAGGCGGGCGGCCGGTCGGAGGGCGGCCACACGTAGCCGAGGTCGTCCGGGTCGGCGCCGAAGAGCGGCCGGTAGAAGCCGGGGTCCTTGCGCAGCAGCGCCGAGCGGTGGCTGAGGTGCAGGTCGGGGTCGCCCAGCCACGGCGGCAGCTCGCCGGCCAGCGCCAGCTCCGGCTGGGTGCGCACGTCGCGGGCGCCGCAGGTGTCGGCCAGCTCGCGCGTCATCGTGGCGGCGCAGGTGTCGGCGCGGCCGGTGGAGCACCAGTGGCCGCACACCTCCAAGCCGTAGCGGACCAGGGCCTCCTCGTAGCCGGCCCACATCTTGACCGCCGGGTGGTGGCGCCAGCCGTAGCCGGGGACGGTGAGCGCGCGCAGGATCTGCAGCGCCTCGACCCGCTGCTTGCCCAGGCGCAGCGGGTCGAGCACCCGGGCGGTGCGGGTGAAGTCGGGAAAGGGCAGGAACGTCTGCACACTGTGTGTGCTTCCCCGATCACGGCTCGGGCATGTGGGCGTCGAGGACGGCGGAGAGCGCGGCCGCGCCGCCGAGCAGCGCCCGTGACCTGGCCTCGACGTCCGCCTCCCGGGCGGCGAGCGCGGCGGAGACGTCGTCCCAGCGCCTGGCCCGCCGCAGCTCGGGCATGAGGTCCCTGAGCTGGGCGATGCGGTAGCCGGCCAGCCGGAGCTGGTGGACGATCCGGGCGTCGCGCACCTGGTCCGGCATGTAACGGCGGGGCCCGCGCGGCTGGTCGCGGTCGGGGACGACCAGGCCCTCGGCGTCCCAGTGGCGCAGCGTCGACGGGCGCACGCCGAGCGCGGCGGCCAGCTCGGAGACGGTCATCGCGTCGGACGGCCGCACCTCCGCGATCGGCTCGCCGGAGATCGCCCGCGCGGCCGCCTGCGCCCGCCGCAGGTCCGCGCGTTCGGCGTCGAGCCGGGCGTGCGCCGCGTCGAGCAGGGCGAGCACGCCGGGCTCCGGATGGTGGTGGGCGGCGCGCATGATCTTCTTGGCCTCGACCGGCCCCACGCCCGCCGCGAGCGCCCGGTAGGCCAGCGCGGAGCGCACGTGGACCTCCCCGTAGACGCGGTGGCCGGTGCCGGTGCGCGCCGCCGGGGGCAGCACGCCGTCACGCTCCAGGTTGCGCACCTGCTGCACGGAGCAGCCCGCCCGCCGCCCCACGTCCACCGTACGCAAATGGAGACCTGGCACCCGGAATCCCCTTGTCGTCTGCTCGAAAGCCTCCACAAGGACTTCAATGTAACGCTGGAACACATGGAGAAAGACGAGATCATCGCATTCGTGTCGGACCTGGAGGGCGTCCTAGCCCTCACGCCGAAGCCCGGCGACGGCACGCCGGAGCTCGCCTGGGGCGACGCGTTCTTCTACTACTCGCCCGACGGCGTCATCCCGACCAACATCCAGCCTTTCGCCACCGTCGTGACCAAGAACTACCCGGACGACGAGGCGTCGCACCTGGACCGGCCCGGGGCCTACCGGGTGAACGTCGCCGCCGGGAAGGACGCGTTCGTCGAGTGGACCGGTCACACGCCCCGCGAGCCCGCCACCACCGATCCGAGCGTCGCCGACACCGTGATCGCGCACCCCGTCTACGGCACGCAGGGCTGGCTGGCCGTGGTCAACCCGGGCCCGCGCACCGAGACGGCGCTGCGCGACCTGCTGCGGAAGGCGTACGAGCTCGCCAGGGCGCGTTACGAGCGCCGCGCCGAGGACTGATCGGCGGCCGGGCGGCCCGCCGAGGGCGGGGACGCGCCGGATCGCCGCCACCGCTCGAACCCGGCCACGGTGGCGGCGATCACGGCCACGCCCAGCATCACGCCCGCGACGACGTCGCTGACGTAGTGCACGCCCAGCGCCACCCGCGTGCACGCCACCGTCACCACCAGGAACCAGGCGAGCGCCCAGGCCGCCGCCCGGTGCCGGAGCAGCGGCATCACGGTCAGCAGGATGATCCCGGCGCCGAGCGTGGCGCTGAGCGCGTGCCCCGACGGGAACGAGTCGCCGTCGGCCAGGGCCACCGGATCGGGCAGGTCGGGCCGTGCCCGGTCCACGATGACCTTGATCAGGGCGCCGAGCAGCCCGCCGACGGCCATCGTGGTCACGGCCCACAGCGCGAGCAGCCGCGCCCCGCGCCGCACCAGCCAGATCGCCAGCACCGCGACCGCCACCCGCCACGACATCGGCCCGAACGCGTCCGTCCACACGATGAGCGCGGTGGTCACGTCCGGGTTGGCCAGCGCGTACGCGTGGAGTTGCCGCGCCACCCCCTCGTCGAGGTCGTTGAGCGGCATCCTGGCCACCACGAGCAGCAGCATGAACGGGACCATGACGACCGCCACCGTGACCGAGGCGATCGTCAGCCGCACCCCCAGCCCCATCTCGTCCCGCATGCCCCGCGGCTACCCGATCGCGGGGAGATCAGTCCGATAATGCGATCGTGCCGGAACTGTCCAGGCGGTCGTTCCTCCAGCTCGCCGCCGCCGGCCCGCTGATCCCCGCGGGCGACCCCTTCGAGGCGCTGCGCCGTCGCTGGCGCGAGGTGACGCTCGCCGGGCTGTCCGGCCGCGCGCCCGGCGCGGCGGCCGCGCACGCCCGCACGATGGCCCCCGCCCCCGGCCACCTCTGGCCCGGCCTGCCCTACCCCTCGCTCAAGGCCACGCCCGCCCGCCTGCTGGCCCTGGCCCGCGCGCACGCCCTGACCGGCGACCCGGAACCGGCCGCCGCCGTCGCCACCGGCATCGCCCACTACTGCCGCCACGTCTACGCGGCGGGCGCCGACCCCGGCGGCAACTGGTGGGACTGGCAGATCGGCGTCCCGGCCAAGCTCCTCGACGCCGCGCTCCTCACCGGCCTGCGGGACGACGCGCTCGCCGCCGCCGTGGACCACTTCGTCCCGGTCAGTCGCCTGGCCGACTACAGCGGCACCAGCACCGGGGCCAACCGGGTGGACCTGTGCAGGGTGACGCTGCTGCGCGCGATTTTCACCGCCGACCCCGCCAGGGCCCGGCTCGCCACCCGGGCGCTGTCACCCGTCTTCCGGTACGTGACCGAAGGCGACGGGTTCTACCGGGACGGCTCGTTCATCCAGCACACGACCGTCCCCTACCAGGGCGGCTACGGGGCGGTCCTGCTGGAGGGGCTGGCGACCCTGTTCGCGGTGCTGCGCGGCTCGCCGTGGGAGATCACCGACCCGGGCAGGCAGGTCGTGTTCGACAGCGTGGAGCGCTCGTTCGCGCCGTTCGTGCGCGACGGCGTCTGCATGCCGCTGGTCAGCGGGCGCGGCATCACCCGGGGGCCGGACGGCGACCAGGCCCGGGGGCTGCGGCTGGCCTCGGCGATCCTGCTGCTGGCCGAGTCGGCCCGGCCCGCCGAGCGGTCCCGCTGGCGGGCCGTGGTCAAGGGCTGGGCGGCACGCAACCCGTACCTGCTGAACGACGCCCGCGTGGGCCGGGTCGTGGCCGACGGCGGGGTGGCGGCGGCGGCCGAGCCGGTCGGGCACCGGCTGCTGCCGATGAGCGCCCGCGCCGTGCACCGCAGGCCCGGCTGGTGCGCGGCCCTCAGCATGGCCTCGCACCGGATCGCCCACTACGAGCACGGCAACGGCGAGAACCGGCGCGGCTGGCACACCGGCTCCGGGATGCTCTACTGGTGGGGCGAGGGGCACCGGGACCAGTACTCGGGCACGTTCTGGCAGAGCGTCGACCCCTACCGGCTGCCGGGCACGACGGTCTCGTCCCGGCGGCTGCCCGACGGCGCGGGCGGGGCGTGGGGCGAGCCGTGCCCGCAGGCGCGCTGGGTCGGCGGCGCGACGGACGGCGTGCACGCCACGGTCGGGCAGCACCTGCTCGGGCTGGAGAGCACGCTCGACGCGTTCAAGTCGTGGTTCTTCCTGGACGACGCCGTGCTGTGCCTGGGGGCCGGGATCACCTGCTTCGACGGGGCGGTGGTCGAGACCGTCGTGGACAACCGGCGCACCGGCGCCCGGCTCGCCACCGGTGACGGGTGGGCGCACCTCGACGGGCACGGCGGCTACGTGGTGACCGGCGCGCGCACCCGGCGGGCCGGCGGGCACGTGGTCCTCTGGCTGGACCACGGGCTCAACCCGGCCGGCGCCGGGTACGTCTACCAGCTCCTGCCGAACGCCTCCGAGGAGGAGACCCGGGCGCGGGCGGCCGATCCCGGCTGGGCGCGGGTGCTCGCCAACACCGCCCGGCAGCAGGGCGTGCACGTGCCGTCGCTGGGGCTGACCGCGGTCAACTTCTGGACCGGGGGCACGGCGGGGCCGCTCACCGCCTCGGCGCCCTGCGCGGTCCTGGTCCGGGAGCCGGGCGACGGCACGGCCACGGTGACCGTGTCGGACCCGCGCCGCGACCTCGGCGAGCTGACCGTGACGTGGGACCGGCCGGTCAGCGCGGTGATCAGGGCAGACCGGCCGCCGGCCCGGGTCGCCGTCGGGGCGCGGGCCGTGCTCACGTTCGGCGGGCTGGCGGGCCGGGGCGGCGCGTCGGAGAGCGTCACCCTGCGGCTCACCCCAGGACGGGCTGACCGCTCGCCAGGCGATACCACTCGTTCTGGAGCATCTGGTCGCGGGCCTGCTCGGGGAGCGAGGTGAGCATCGTCAGCGACGCGCCCCGCCTGAGCTCCGACTCGTGCGCGTGCATGGCCGCCCACTTGCGCTCGGCCCACGGGCCCACGTCCAGCCGCACCGAGACGTCCGCGTCCGGGATGCCCGGCAGCACGTGGCCCGGCTCCGGCGGCGCGCCGAACACCGCCTCCCACTGCGCCGCCACCACCGACCTGGGGATCGTCGCCAGGTACAGCGCCCGGGGCCGCCACGGCTCGCCCGCCTCGGGGAAGAGCTGGTTGTAGCCGGCCGCCTCGACCGCCGCCAGCGTCACCCGGTGCGCGTGCACGTGATCCGGATGCCCGTAGGACCCGTACCCGTCATAGGTGAGCACCACGTCGGGCCGGAACTCCCTGATGTGGGCGACCAGCCGCCCCACGGCCTCGTCGAGCGGCACGTCCACGAAGCGCGGCGCGTCGGGCGCGGCGCCGGCGTCGCGGGCGTCGCCGTAGCCGAGCAGCCGGGGCTCGCCCGCGCCGAGGATCTCCAGCGACCGCTCCAGCTCACCGGCCCGGACCGTGCCCGGCGCGCCCGTGCACGTCACGACCGCCGTCCGGGCTCCTTCGGCGGCGAACCTGGCCAGCGTCCCGCCGGTCCAGATCGCCTCGTCGTCCGGATGCGCGTGCACGCCCAACACCGCGAACCCCATCTGGACACCTTTCTGTCGGTTCTCGTGTCCACGACCTGTGGAAAACCACAGGCGAGAACGGCCGCAAACATCATTCCGGACATCCCGCCGCCGACCGTAGCGTTCCCGGCCATGACCGAGAAGTTGTTCGACGTCCCGCGCCGCGTCCCGGCGGCGGTGACGGCCCTGCTGGTGCTGGTCGCCGTGGTCGTGCTGACCGCGCTGGCCAACAGCACGATGCAGCCGCTGCCCGCCTCGGCCCCGGCCGGGGAGTTCAGCGCCGGGCGGGCGATGCGGCACCTGGAGCGCTTCGCCACCGAGCCGCGCCCGATCGGCAGCCCGGCCGGTGCGCGGGCCCGGGACTACCTGGTGAAGGAGCTGCGCGCCGCCGGGCTCGACGTGCGGGTGCAGCGGGCGGTGGGCGCCAACCCCTCGACGGGGCTGGCGTCGTTCGGGCAGGTCCACAACATCGTGGCCACCCGGCCCGGCGGCGACCCGACCGGCACCGTGGTGATCGCCGCGCACTACGACTCGGCGGCGATGGGGCCGGGCGCCTCCGACGACGCGGCGGCCGTCGCGGCGATGCTGGAGACCGTGCGCGCGCTGGGCGACGCCGAGCTCCGCAACGACCTGGTGTTCCTGATGACCGACGGCGAGGAGGACGGCGTGCTCGGCGCCGAGGCGTTCGTCAGGGAGCACCCGCTCGGCCGCGCCGGAGGCGTGCTGCTGAACTGGGAGGCGCGCGGGGTCAGCGGGCCGTCGCTGATGTTCGAGACGTCACGGGACAACGCCGGGCTGGTCGAGACGTTCGCCGACGCGGTGCCGCACCCGCGCGGCGACTCGATGATGGTGGAGCTGTACCGGTTGCTGCCGAACAACACCGACTTCACCCCGATGACCGAGGCCGGGTTCTCCGGCATGAACTTCGCCTACATCCAGGACTCCTCGCGCTATCACACGGCCGACGACTCCCTCGCCTTCCTGAACCGGGGCAGCCTCCAGCACCACGGCACGAACATGCTGGCGCTGGCCCGCGTGCTCGGCGGCGCCGACCTGCCCGCGCTCGCGGCCGGGCACGACGTCACGTACTTCCGGATCTTCGGCTTCCTGATCACCTACCCGAACGCGCTGGTCTGGCCGCTGGCCGGGCTCGCCGTCGCGGCGGTGGCCGCCCTGGCGCTGCTCGCCCGGCGCAGGGGGCTGGCGAGCCTGCCGCGCACGGCCGTCGGCGCGCTGTCGGGGGTCGTCCCGGTCGCGCTGTCGGCGGTCCTGGCGCAGGGGCTGTGGGAGGTGCTGGTGGCCGTGCGGTCCGACTACTACGGGATGGGCGGGCTGCTGCACCGGCCGGAGGCGTTCCGCGCGGCCGTCGCCGTGCTGGTCGCGCTGGCCGTGCTGGGCTGGTACCTGGCGCTGAGGCGCAGGGTCGGGCCCGCCGCGCTGGCGATCGGCGCGCTGGCCTGGCCCGCGCTGGTGGGGGCGGTGTGCGCGCAGATCGCGCCGGGGGCGTCGTTCATGTTCGCGCTGCCCGCGCTCGCCGCCGCGCTGGGCGGGCTGGGCGCGCTTTTGCTGCGCGGCGCCGTCTGGCGGGTCGCGTCGATCACGGCGGGCGCGGTCGTGGCCGCCGCCCTGCTGCCCGCCCTCGCCCTGACCGCCTTCGACGGCATGGGGCTCGCGCTCGGCGGGGTGAGCGCCGTGACGCTGGCGCTCTTCGGCCTGACGGCGCTGCCGCTGGTGGAGCTGTGGCTGCCGGAGCCCGGGGCCCGGCTGGGCCGGCCGGTGGCGGTGGGCGTGCCCGCCGCGGCCGCCGGGCTGGCGGTGGCGCTGGCCGCGGGCGGGCTCGCCGTCGACGACTTCGACGTGGCCAACCCGCGCCGCACCCATCTGGCGTACGTGATGGACGCCGAGACCCGGGTCGCCGGCTGGGTCAGCGGCGACCTCGACCCGCCGGCCTGGACCAGGCGGTACGTGTCGGGCCGCGACACCGCCTTCCTGCCGCCCGGCTACGCCAGGGGCGAGCTGTGGACGGGCCGCGCCCCGGCCGTCGACGCCCGGGGGCCGAGGGTCACCGTGCTCTCGCGTGACGGCGACACGTACCGGCTGAAGGTCGTCGCAGGGAAGGGGGCGCGCTCGATCACGCTCCGCACCGAGCGGCCGATCACCGAGGCTGGCGCCGGGGTCGCCGGGGCGCGGCCGGTCACCGTGCCCGTGACCGGAACGCGGGCGAAGACCTGGCCCGGCGAGGTCCGCTTCCGCGGCCTGCCCGAGAGCGGCGCGGAGATCACGCTGCGCGTGCCGGGCGCGGAGGCCGGGTTCCGGCTGACGGCGATCTCCGAGACGGACGGGCTGTCGTCGGTGCCCGGGTTCGCGCCCCGGCCGCCGGGGCTGATCCCCGCCACCAGGGAGGACGGCGGCATCGTCGCGATCACCCGGACGTACCGGATCTGACCGTCAGCCGCTCCCTGACGGCCAGGGCGACGGCGAGCGACGTCGGGCCGAGCAGCAGCGCCGCGCACAGCAGCGCGTACCAGAACCGGAGGCTGAGCGGCCCGGCGGCCAGCCCGCCGGCCGCCCACACCAGCACGGCCACCACGACCGGCAGCACGAACACGGCGAACCAGGCCAGCACCCCGGCGAGCCCGGCCAGCCACACCCACCGGAACCAGCGCCCCGCCCGCACGTCGGCGGGCGCGGCCCGGACCAGCTCGGCGGCCTGCGCCGGGGTCAGGCGGCCGAACGCGCGCCGCAGCAGCAGCGTCTTGACCCGCCACAGGTCACGGCAGCCGAGCGCGTTGACCAGCACCGCGTACAGATCGGTCCGCAGGAAGATCATGCACTGCCACAGCATGCCCGCCAGCTTCAGGAACACCCACACGGCGAGCGTCGCGTCCACCGCCGGGGGCGCCGCCCACACCCCCTCGTGGATCAGCAGGCGGACGCCCAGCAGCACGCTGAGCAGGACGACGTCCACCGCCAGCCCGCCGAGCAGCGGCCCGTATCGCCGGCGGCGCGGCACCGTCCACACCTGGGTGAGGTCGGTCTCGAAGACCAGCAGCATGAGCCGCCGGTCCACGCCGAAGCGGGAGCGGACGCCGATCGCCCGCGCGGCCAGCCAGTGCCCGCACTCGTGCAGCGCGGTCGAGACCATGACGAACGGCATCAGCAGCAGCGCGCTCAGCCCCACGTCGTCCAGCAGGAACGCGTCCTGTGCCGGGCTCGGCAGCAGCGACGGCCTGGCCACGAAAACGGCCACGCAGCCCAGCGCCAGCAGGCCGTAGAGGGTCCAGGCCACCGGGCCGAAGAACGGCCGCGCCGCCTGGCTGCTCACCCCGGCGAGCCAGCGCCGCGTCTGGATGGGCGCGGTGCGCACGGCCTCGCGCTCCTCGCCCGGCCGGTCGTCGACGAAGCCGAGCTCGGCGAGCGTCGCCACGAACGCCGGCATGTCGACCGGCTCCCCGGCGAACGCCTCCGCCTCGGCCCCGGCCTCCTCCGCGCTCGCGCCGCGCTGCAACGCCGCGATCACCACCCCGCCCACGGCGGGCATCGTCACGAACGTGCCGGTTCCGGGGTCGCCGACCAGGACCTCGTCACCCTCCTCGACCAGCGTGAGCGGGCGCAGCCTGACGTCCACGCCTCACCGCCGCGCCAGCGCGCACGCCGGGCAGTCCGGATCGCGCGGGAACGGCACCCGGACCGGGACGAGCCCGTCACGCAGGTCGAGGACCACCCGCGCCCCCGCCGCGCGTGGCGGCTCGACCCCCGTCAGGTAACGCATCACCTCGTACGCGACCAGCGACCCGACCTGCATCGCCATCGGCCCGGTGAGCCCGTTGGCGAGCTGGAGCCCCCGGGTGAGCCGGTGGGCCACCCCGGCGGAGGTGCGCTCCTCCGGCCCCGGCAGGTCCGACTCGTCGCAGCGCAGGCAGGCGCTGCGGCCCGGGTCGACGGAGAAGTAGATGAGCTGCGTGCGCGTCATCCCGCCCGCGACCAGCGGCACGCCAGCGCGCAGCGCCGCCTCGTTCACCCACAGGTTGGCGTCGGGGGCGCCGTCCAGGCCGCCGGCCATCACGTGCACGCCCTCGGTCAGGTCCTTCAAATCCTCGGGCCCGGAGATCCACCGGTCCACCGCCCGCACCTCGATGCCGGGGTCGTACTCGCGCACCCATTCGGCCGCGCGCTCCACCTTCGACCGGCCGATGTCGGCGTGGCGGTACAGGAACTGGCGGGCGAAGTTGCGCGGCGCGATGTCGTCGCGGTCCACCAGCGTCAGCGCGCCGACGCCCAGCCCGGCCAGGCACTGCACGAGCGAGGAGCCGCCGCCCCCGGCGCCGAGCACCAGGACGTGCGCCTCGCGCAGCCGCCGGACGAACTCCGCCCGCGACGTGTCGAGCCGGGCGAAGGCGCCGAAGAAGGTCAGATTGGAGAAGTGGCGCTCGTCCGCGCCGGGGTCGCCCAGCCAGCGCCCGGCGGCGTCCTCGACCAGGCCGAGGGAGTCGAGACCGGTCAGCCCGTCGCGGACCTCCTCGGCCGTGACGGTCACGTCCCGCGCCGCCAGCGCGGCGGCCAGCTCCTCCGCGGTCGCCGGCCCGCGGCCGAGCTCGTCCAGGAGCGCCGTGATCCGGCCCTCCGGGTCGGCCAGCGTGAACGCCTCGCGCGGGTCGTGGACCACGATGAGCTCGTCGCCGAGGCGCTCCCAGGCGCATTCCTTCAACATCACTCGCATCGCCGCTCCGGACGCTCGTGGGGATCTCGTCGGCTGTGGAGGACCGGGGGACGGGCGCGCCGCCCCCCGGTCCGCTGAGAGGCGGTGCCTCAGGTCACGAACTGCGTGGCCTTGACGGCCTCGACCTTGCGAACCTCGATCTTCATGGGTGCACCTCCTTCCGGATGTCCTCGATCAAGCTCCTCTTCGGGCCCATAGGATGCCCATAGCGTCGCCATAGCAGGTCCCCCCGTCGGGGTTTCGCTGATCGTGCTCGGGAGGCGGAAGTGGACTTCGCGATCCTCGGTCCCGTCCGGGTCGCCGAAGCGGGAAGGCCGGTGCGACTCACGGGCAAGCCCCGCGCGGTGCTCAGCGTCTTCCTGCTCCACCCGAACACCGTCGTCTCCAGCGACCGGCTGATCGCCTCCGTCTGGGAAGAGCCGCCCCGCTCCGCCCTGGCCAACCTGCAGAACTACGTCTCCGTCCTGCGCAAGGCCGCGATCGACGTGGAGACGCAGGAGCAGGGCTACCGGCTGTGCCTGCGCACCGACCGGCTCGACCTGCTCGCCTTCGACGAGGACGTACGGCGGGCCCGGCTGGAGTCGGCGCGCGGCGACCTGACCGAGGCCCACCGCCTGTTCGCCAGGGCGCTGCCGCTGTGGCGCGGCCGTCCGGCCGAGGACGTGCCGCTGAGCGGCGAGGTGAGCGCCCGCATCGCCGAGCTGGAGGAGCGTCGGGAGAGCGCCAGGCTCGGCTGGATCGACGTGCGGCTGCGGCTCGGCCTGCACGACGAGCTGGTCGGCGAGCTGACCCCGCTGGTGGAGACCGCCCCGCTCAACGAGCGGCTGTGGCACCGGCTCATGCTGGCGCTGCACCGGTCGGGCCGGCGCGCCGAGGCGCTGGAGGCGTACCGCAGGGCCAGGTCGGTGCTGGTCGCCGAGCTGGGCGTGGAGCCGGGGCAGGAGTTACGCGACGCGCACGCGGCCATCCTGAACGACGCCCCCGTCGAGCCGCCAGGACCGGCGGTGGTGCCGGCGGAGCCGGCCGCGCCGGAGCGGGAGCCCGCGTGGGCGGGCATCTGCCTGCTGCCGGCCGACCTCGCCGGGTTCGTCGGCCGCGAGACCGAGACGCGCGAGATGATCACCGCGCTGAGTGACCCCGGCGGCGCGGCGCCGGCGATCGTGACCGTGTCCGGCCCGCCGGGCGTCGGCAAGAGCACGCTGGCCGTGCACGTCGCCCACCTGCTGCGCGATCGCTATCCCGACGGGCAGCTGTTCGTCCGGCTGGGCGGCGCGTCGCCGAACCCCCGCGATCCGGCCGACCTGCTCGCCGAGCTGCTGCGGGCGCTCGGCGTGGACCCCGGCATCCTGCCCGCCGCCACCGAGGAGCAGGCGGCGATGTACCGGGCCAGGATCGCCGACCGGGCCGTCCTGGTGCTGCTCGACGACGCGGGCGACGAGACGCAGGTGGAGCCGCTGCTCCCTGGGACGCCCGGGTCGGGGGTCGTCGTCACGTCGCGCGGGCCGCTGCCGACGGTGCCGGGCACGGTCGCGCTCGTCCTGGACGTGCCGCCGCCCGCCGACGCCCGCGACCTGCTCGCCCGGGTGGTGGGCGCCGACCGGCTCGCCGCCGACCCGGAGTCGGCGGAGGCGATCCTGCGCGCGTGCGGGCGGCTGCCGCTCGCGCTGCGCATCGCCGGGGCGCGTCTCGTCACCCGTCCCGCGTGGCCGCCGGCCGAGCTCGCCAGGCGGCTCGCGGACACGTCGGCGCGGCTGAACGAGCTGCACGCGGGGCAGCTCGACGTGCGCGCCACGTTCGCGACGAGCTACGCGTCGCTGTCGCCGCCGGCCAGGCTCGCGTTCCGGCTCCTCGGCGCGGTCGCGGCCGACAGCGTGGCGGCGTGGGCGGTCGCCGCGCTGGCCGGGGCCGGCGTGCGCGAGGTCGACGACTCCCTGGAGGAGCTCGCCGCCGCCGGGCTGATCAGCGCGAGCGACGTCGACGCCGCGAAGCAGACCCGCTACCGCATGCACGACCTGCTGTGGAGCTTCGCCGCCGAGCTCTTCGCGGCCGAGGAGAGCGAGGACGGCCGGGCGGCGGCGCTGGCCCGGCTCACCGCCGAGGCGTGCGCCCGGGTCACCGCCGCCGCGCGTGAGCTGCCGCTCGCCCCCGCCCCACCGCCGCCCGGCGCCCCGGCGCGCACGCCGCCCTCGCCCGATGACGGCGCCTGGCTGGCGGCGGAGCGCGGCATGCTCGTCGCGCTGGTCGCCGCCGCGGCCCGCGCCGGGCTGGCGTCCGCCGCGGCCGGCCTCGCCCATGCCCTGGCGCCCTTCCTCGTCGTACGGGGCTTCCACGAGGACGCCGTGACGATGCTGGACGCCGCCGTCGAGGCGGCCAGGGCGGCGGGCGACGACGCGGCCGAGACGCGCCTGCGGCTGGTGCGCGCCGACGCCGAGATGGACCGGGGCCGCGCCCATGCCGTGGGCGCGGAGTTCCGCGGGCTGCTGGCGCGCAGCGAGCGGGCGGGGGACCAGCACTCGGCCGCCTACGCGCTGCTGGGCGTCGCCGCCTCGCTGGTCGACGACCTGGAGGCCGCGCTGGACACCGCCGTCCGGGCGGCGGGCCGGTTCCGCGCGCTCGGCGACGCGAACGGGCTGCTGACCGCGTGGACCGAGGTCGCCGTGGTGCAGCTCTACCTGGGCCGCTACGACGAGGCCGCCGCCACCTCCCGCCGGGCGCTGGGCCTGGCCGCCGGGGAGAGCGCCGTCCACCGCGCCAGGTTCCTGCGCTCGCTGGGCGTCGCCTGCCACGAGACGGGCCGGACCGAGGAGGCCGTCGGCCACTACCGGGCGAGCCTCGACCTCAGCCGTGAGCTGCGCTGGAACAACGGCGAGCGGATCGCGCTGCGCCGGCTGGCCGAGGCCGAGGGCGCGCTGGGGCACTTCGGTTCCGCCGAGCGCATGCTCGCCGAGTGCGCCGAGATGTGCGCCCGCGCCGGTGACGAGCTGGGGGAGGCGCTGACCGCCTACACGCTGGGCGACGTGCGCCGCCGCCAAGGGGACGAGCGGGCCGCGCTGGCCCACTTCACCACCTGCCACACCGTGCTGAGCGCGCACCGCGAGCTGATCTGGTCGGCCCGCGCCCGCGAGCAGATCGCCCGCTCCCGGGCCGCGCTCGGGCTATAGTCATATCCATGACTAGTCGCCTTCATGAGTACGGCTGAGCCGTGGCGCTCCGACACGCGGTGCTGGCGGCGCTGCTCGACGGCGAATACAGCGGCTACCAGCTCACCAAGATCTTCGACATCGGCGTCTCCAACTTCTGGTACGCCGCCCCGCAGCAGCTCTACGCCGAGCTGGCCAAGCTGGAGGCCGACGGCCTGGTCACCGGCCGTGAGGTCGTCCAGACCGGCCGCCCCAACAAGCGCGTCTTCAAGGTCACCGAGGCCGGGCTCGCCGAGCTGGCCGCCTTCGCCGCCCGGCCGGCCAAGCCCCTGCTGCTCCGCGACGAGCTGGTCGTCAAGGTGCACGCCGCGGACCTGCTCGACCGGGCCCCGCTGATCGAGCAGCTCCGCGAGCGGGAGCGGGAGGCCGTGGCCAAGCTGGAGATCTTCGAGCAGCTCCTGGCCGGCCTGCGCGGCGACCTGGACGAGGAGACGTTCCTGCGCGAGGGCGAGCACATCGGCCCCTACCTGTCCGGCCTGGCCGGCTGCCGTTTCGAACGCGAGATGCGCGACTGGTGCCGCGACACCGCGCTGACCCTGGCCGCACGAGTGGAGACGCCATGACCACCTACACGCGCTACGTCGCGCTCGGCGACAGCCAGACCGAGGGCCTCGGCGACGGCGACGACGTCAACGGTCACCGGGGCTGGGCCGACCGCCTCGCCGAGCACCTGGCCGCCGCCGAACCCGGGCTCCACTACGCCAACCTCGCCGTCCGGGGCCGGCTGGCCGGGCAGATCCGCGCCGAGCAGCTACCCGTCGCGCTGGCGCTCCGCCCCGACCTGGCCACGGTCATGGCGGGCATGAACGACCTCATCCGGCCCGGCTTCGAGGCCGGCCGGGTGGTGGCCGACCTGGAGGCGATGTTCGCCGCGCTCACCGGGGCGGGCGCGCACGTGGTCACCGTGACCTTCCCCGACATCGGCAAGATCGCGCCGATGGCCAGGCGGTTCCGGCCCCGCGTGCTCGACCTCAACGCCCGCATCCGCGAGGCCGCCGCCCGGCACGGGGTCGCGGTGGTCGACACGTTCCCGCTGGAGTTCGTCACGGACGCCCGCATGTGGTGCGTCGACCGCCTGCACGCCAGCCCGGCCGGCCACGCCCGCATCGCCGCAGCCATGGCCCACACGCTGGGGCTGCCCGGCAGCGACGACGCCTGGATGCGGCCCCTGCCCGCCCTGCCCGCGCCGGGCCCGTTGCGGGTCGCGGCGGCGGAGGCGCGCTGGCTGGCCACGTTCGCGGGCCCGTGGATCGGCCGCCGCCTGCGCGGCAGGTCCTCCGGCGACGGCCGCACCGCCAAACGCCCCGAACTCCTGCCCTGGGCGACGCCTACGCCGCCGGCTCGCCCGTCCTGAGCCGCGTGCCGTCGCGCCGCCGCAGGTGGTAGGAGACGGTGGCGGTGGCCAGGGCGGCGCCCCAGACCGGCCAGAAGCACTCCGGCAGCCAGGCGCCCCACTCCTCCAGCGCGAACCGGCCCGCGACCGTCCACCGGACGTAGGACAGCCCCGCCACGGTCACGATGATCGAGACGAATCCGGCGGGGATGACCGCCAGCAGGGGCGGCACCCGCCTGCCGCGCAGCCCGGGGATCCATCTGGGGAAGATCTCCCCCCAGCGCTGGGTCAGCCCGAGTGTGAGCACGCCGCCGAGCGCGCCGAACGTCGCCAGGTAGGCTCCCGCCAGCCACAGCCCGTCCTCGCCCTCGGCCAGGAACTCCGGGCTCACGCCGAGCGGGATGCCCAGCGCCCACGCCCACCGGGTGGCGCAGTACACGAGAGGCACGGCCACGGCCACGTACACCGCCGTGCGCCCCCGCTCGGGCGTGAACCAGCGCGCCCGCCCTCGGTCACGGCCGTACGCGAGCGCCGCGGCGGCCAGCAGCAGCCCGCCGAGCACGCAGACGAGCTGGTTGAGCACCGGCCACGGCCAGGCGTCGGCGAAGGTGGCGCCGCCCAGGCTCCAGCCGAAGACGGGGGCGACCAGCAGCAGCGGCGTGTACGCGACGCCCATCATCAGGCGCGAGTCGGGGATCACCAGGACCAGGATCGCGGCGATCGGCCAGGCCAGGAGCAGCGGCGCCCGCCGATCGCCCCGGCGAGTGAGAGCCACCGCCGTCACCGCGGTGAGCAGGGCGAACGCGGCGATCCACCACCCGAACCGGGGTGTCGTCCCGGCCAGGAGGGACAGCGCCCCGTCGGGGTCGGGATCGGAGGCGCCCCACGGGTAGCCGGGCAGCCCGAGCGCCCACGCCGCGCCGAGCCCGCCATAGCCGAGCGCCCACAGCGCCGTCGCATGGGCGCGCGAGGCAGGAGTGAAGGATTTCATGTGTTCAGCGTCGCGGCGCGGCGACGGCGCGGACCAGATGCCGTTCGGCACCCTCGGCCACCCGCGCCCGTGCCGAACGGCACCTGCGGCCGGGTCTCCCGGCGGCCGTATCGTCGGTGCGGTGACTCTCCTGTGGATCGCCGTGTCGGCGTCGCTGCTGCTCCCCGTGGCGCTGGTGGCGCTGTCGCGGACGCCGCTCGCCGCGCGGCTGCCGGAGCTGACGTGCGTGGCGGCGGTGGTCTCGCTGGCCGTCACGCTGGCCCAGCTGTACGGCGTCGTGCCGTCCGAGCAGCCCGCCGCCGCCCTTGGGATGGCCGAGAGCCTGGCGTTCATGGTGCTGGCCGGGCTGATCGTCCGGGACGCGCCCGCCCGCCGCGCCGCGGTGGCGGCCCCCGCGGCGGGCCTGGCCGCGGCCACCTGGCTGCTGCGCTTCCTCCAGCCGGCCTCGCCGCTGGAGGCGGTGGGCGCGTGCGCGTTCTGGGGGCTGGGCGCGCTCCTCGCCGCCGGTCTGGGCGGCTACCTGCGCCTTCTCGGCGTACGGCAGCGCCGCGCCCTCGACGACACCCGCACCGCGCTCCGGCTGCGGCTGGCCGGGGACCTGCACGACTTCCTCGCCCACGACATCAGCGAGATGGTGGCCCACGCCCAGGCGGGCAGGGTGACGGGCGACCCGGCACGGGCGCTCGAACGCGTCGAGGCTGCGGGGCAGCGCGCCCTGTCGATGCTGGATCGCACGCTCGACATGCTGCACCACGACCGGCCCGCGACCTCCGCCGGCGGCCTGAAGGACATCCGCGAGGCGGCCGAGCGCTTCTCGGCCGCCGGTCCCGCCCGGGTCCGCCTGCGCATGGACCCGGCGCTCCAGGTCCCGGCCGGCAGCGCGGCGCTGGCGTACCGGATCGTGGTCGAGGGCCTCACCAACGTGCGGCGGCACGCCGCGCGGGCGGGGCGCGTCGACCTGGACGTGAGCGTGGCGGACGGGCGGTTGGAGATCACGATGACCAACGACGGCGTGACGCCGTCGCGGAGCGGGCGGACCGGCGGGGCGGGCCTGCCGGGGCTGGCCGCGCTGGTCGAGGCGCAGGGCGGCGAGCTGGTCTCGCGGGCCGTGCCGGACGGGTGGTCACTGACCGCGTGGCTGCCGCTGTAGCCCGGGCTGGCCAGAATTATGTATGTGCATGTATATTTCTGTCCAGCGGCCGAGAAACCAGCACAAGGAGGGGTCGATGACACCCGCAGCCCCCAACGCCCCAGCGGACCCGTCGGTGGCGGAGCTCGCCGCGACCTGGAACCATCTGCTGCTGCTGCACGCCCGGGTGGAGGCCAGGCTCGGCACCGCGTTGCAGCGGCGGCACGGCATCGGCCTGTCGGAGTATCGCGCGCTCGGCCACCTGGCCGCCGCGCCCGACAGCGAACTGCGCATGCAGGAGCTCGCCGACAAGCTCGGGCTCAACCAGAGCTCCGTGACGCGGCTGGTCGCCCGGCTGAACGCGGCGGAGTTCACGTACCGGGACCTGTGCCCCGACGACAAGCGCGGCGTCTACACGGTCATCACCGAGAGCGGCCGGGTGCGTCACGCCGAGGCGAGCCGCACCTACGAGGAGACGCTGAGCGCCGCGCTGGCGGAGGCCGGCGGGGCCGACCCCGGCCTGGCCTCCGCTCTCGCGTCCCTGGGCGACCTGCTCGGTCAGGGGCGGTCGGGGCCGCGGTAGGGCAGGGGCCGGCTGTAGACGATGCTCGTGGTCGTGCTGCCGAGGCCGGCCAGCTCGTCCATGAGCGCCTCCAGGTGGCTCATGGAGGTCGCGGCCACCTTGAGCGTGTAGCAGTCGTCGCCGGTCGTGCGCAGGCACTCCAGGATCTCGCGCCGGTCGGCAAGCAACTGGCGCAGGGGCTGGTGGCGGTTGCCCGGATACTTCAGCCGGACCAGGGCGAGCACCGGGTAGCCGACCTTGTCCAGGTCGACCGCGGCGTGATAGCCGGTGATGACGCCCTGCGCCTCAAGCTGGCGCACCCGTTCGGTGGTGGCCGACGGGCTGAGGTTGACGCGCCGGCCCAGCTCGCTCAGTGAGATGCGGGCTTCCTGCTGGAGCTGGGTGATGATCGCCCAGTCGACCTCGTCAAGCTTCGCGGCCATATGGAGAATCTATCGGTAAATTCCCGGGCTTAGGGGTGAATAGCCGGGAGAAGTCGGTTCCAATGGCGCTGGTGACCGCTATAGCCTCATTTTTATGGAACTTGGGGTGAACGTACCGAACTTCGGGCCTGGCACCGATCCGGGCGTGCTGCGCGAATGGGCGCGCATCGTGGAAGGGCTCGGCTTCGACCTCCTCATGATGTCCGACCACGTGACGATCACCCCGGACGTCGCCGTGCGCTACCCGGAGCCGTTCTACGAGCCGTTCACCACGCTGTCCTGGCTGGC
Organism: Nonomuraea ceibae; assembly: GCF_019396325.1. GTDB lineage: Bacteria > Actinomycetota > Actinomycetes > Streptosporangiales > Streptosporangiaceae > Nonomuraea > Nonomuraea ceibae. Next base: position 20,934 of record NZ_JAHKRO010000013.1, on the reverse strand, counting down.
CGGGCTCACCACCACGGTCAAGCTGGGCACCACCGTGCTCATCCTGCCCTACCGGCATCCGCTCCTGGTGTCGCGGATGGCCACCAACCTGAACCAGCTCAGCGGGGGCAGGCTCGTGCTCGGCGTGGGCGTCGGCTGGGCGCGGCAGGAGTTCGAGGCGCTCGGCGTGCCCTTCGCCGAACGCGGCAGGCTGACCGACGACTACCTGGCCACGCTGCGCGACGCCGGGCACACCCTCTGGGTCGGCGGCAACAGCGAGGTGGGCATCCGGCGGGCCGTCAAGAACGGCCACCCCTGGCACCCGCTGCGCGGCACCATGCCCTGGATGGCCTCGGTCGTGGCCGGGCACACCCTGCCGGGCTTCGTCCCCCGCATCGCCCTGCGGCTGACGACCACGCCCGTCGACGACCCGGAACGCCTCGCCGGCGTCGGCACGCTGGAACAGATCCTCGACGACCTCGACCGGCTCCGGCAGCTCGGCGCCACCAGCGTCGTGCTCGACCCGTACCACGGCGACCCCGAGGAGACCCGCAGCCCGCAGCCGGCGTGGCGGGCGCTCACCGCCGTCGCCACCCACTGGAGGAACCGCACATGATCACCGCCGCCGACGAGAAGCTGCTGCGCCGCGCCATCGACCTCGCGGCCCACGCCGTCACCCTGGGCGACGCCCCCTACGGCTCCCTGCTCGCGGGGCCCGGCGGCGAGATCCTGGTCGAGGCCCACAACACCGTGCGGCGCGACAACGACATCAGCGCCCACCCGGAGCTCAAGCTCGCCCGCTGGGCCGCCCGCGAGCTCGACGCCGACACCGCAGCCCGCACCACCATGTACACGAGCTGCCAGCCCTGCGGCATGTGCACCGGCGGCATCGTCCGCTCCGGGCTGGGCCGCGTCGTCTACGCGCTGTCCACCGAACAGCTCGCCGAGCTCAACCCCGGCTCGGGCTGGCCGGAGGTCCAGCAGGACGGCCCGGCGCTGTTCGAGGCGGCCCGCGTCCCCATCGAGAGCTACTACCGGCCCTAGCTGTGGGAGACTTTTCCCTCCAATAGCCACATCTGAATGGGTTCGCGCATGCGCATCGGCGTCTACCTCGCCCACCCGAGGCCCGACAGCTTCAACGGCGCCCTCTTCGACGCCGTCGTGGACGAACTGCGCGGACGGGGCGCCGACGTCCGCGCGCACGACCTCTACGCGGAGGGCTTCGCCCCGGCGCTGGCCGCCGCCGAGACCGAGACCGTGACTGACGGCGCCCCGTCCGCCGACGACCTCGTCCAGGCCCACCGGACCGAGGTCGCCGAACTGGACGCCGTGGTGTTCGTGCACCCCAACTGGTGGGGCATGCCGCCCGCGATACTGGCCGGATGGGTGCAGCGCGTCCTCGTCCCCGGCGTCGCCTACAAGCTCGGCACCGCCGACGGCGAACCCGCCGGGCTGCTCAAGGCCGGGCGGGCACTGGTGCTCAACACCTCCGACACCCCGGCCGACCGCGAACGCGACGAGTTCGGCGACCCGCTGGAGCGCATCTGGGCAGCCTGCGTGCTGCCCTACGTCGGCGTCGTGGACGTACGCCGCAAGGTCTTCCGCACGGTGACCGGCTCCGACGGACCGCAGCGGGACGCCTGGCTGCGCGAAGCCCGCGAGCTCGCCGCCGCCCTGCTCGACGCCTAGCTCACTCCACAGGGTGGAACGGCAGCCCGACCTTCTCGCCCTTCATCAGCCGCTCGATGGACTCCTCCATCATCTTGCTGTCGTTCAGGTGCGGGAACGGCTCCCCCTCAGGGACGTCCACGCCCAGGAACCGGCAGAGCGGCTCCCACCCCTCCCGCACGTCGAACACCAGCAGCCGCTCCGCCGGCAGGCTCTCCCGCACCGTGACGATGTGCCGCTCGAACGCCGCGATGGTCTCCTTCTCGTCCGGGACCACGCCGAAGGGGCTGTCACTGCCCAGCCCCTCCCGGATCATCCGCTCGAGCAGCGGGCGCGTGGTCATCATGTTCTCCACGAGACCGGCCATCTCGGGCGCCAGCTTCTCGCTCTGTAAACGCGCCGGCCCGTTGTCGATGAGCGTCCGCATGCTCGCGAACCAGGACTGCGGGTCGCGGACCGTGAGAACCACCTTGGCCTCCGGGTACGCCTCCGCCAGCTCCCGCCAGAAGAACGAGGCCGGCCAGTCCACCGACGACCGGAACCCCTCCAGCACGTACTCCCAGTCCGGGACCGTGTCGTGGCTGGCCAGAGGCGCCCACCGCTTGGCCCGGTCGGAGTTCGACCCCACGTCGAACATGTGATGGCACGGCCCGAACCCGAGCCGCTCCAGTGCCGCCTTCATCGAACTCGTACCGGTGCGCGGGAACCCCGCGCCGATCACGGTCAGCATGCTGCTTCCTCCATGAGGTGTCGGCTGGTCCCGATCATGGTGGTGCAATCCCGAACCTGGCAATCCCCCAAAACCAATACCCGCGGCCCGGCGATTTCGCGAGCGAAATGTCTATGGTGTCGCTGTTCCGATGCATGATGAATTACAGACAGCCGGCCTCGGCGCTGCCTATATTTCTGAAAACAGAATCCCGCGTTGGAGGCCCAGGTGTCCGATGTGTTCGCCAAGGATCTCAGCCGCCGAGTCGTGACGAGAATCGCGCCTGCCGAATTGCCGCTGTTCGATCAGACCTGGGACGCGCTCGGCGGCGGCAACAGGGCGAGATCCCACCGGGAGCCACTCGGGTTCGGGCTGCCGGGGGTGGACGAGATGCTGGTGACGGCGATCGTCTCCGGCGTCGTGACCACGGTGCTCATGGACGTGGGCAAGGACGTCGGCTCGTGGACCGGCCGGCTGATCGGCCGGTTGCGCCGCCGCCCGAAGGAGCTGACCGAGGGCCCGCCGCCGCTGCCGCCGGCCCGGCTGACCGAGATCCGGAAGGTCGCCTACCGGAAGGCGCGCCGGATGGGCATGTCGGAGGCCCAGGCCGACGCCCTGGCCGATGCGGTGGTGAGTGAGCTCGCTCGCAAGCCCTCATGACCGGCCGCGTCCCGTCGGCCACCGCGTCCGCGTTCGTCCTGCTGATCAGCCTGGCGTTCGCGACGACCGCGATCTACCGGCCGGGGGTGTTCGACCGGCTGTCGACGCACGGCTCGCCGGTCCCGCCGAAGGTCAGGGAGGCGTGCCTGCTGGCGGCGCTGAAGGGCCGGGACGACCCTGCGTGCGAGGTGCTGGGCCGGGCCGCCGACCAGGATCTCCGGCTGGGCACGTTGCTCTGTTTCGCGACGCTCGTCCTGCTCACCGGGCTGCAGTACTGGTTCGGCCCGGCCTGGCGGATCCGCCGCCGTCGGCTGCGCCCGGTCGCCGGCGAGGTCCACGACGAGCTGGCGCGGATGGCGCAGGAGGTGCTCGGCGGACGGCGGGTCGTCTTCCTGCTCGACGTGCTCAACCCCGCGGTGGCCGGGCTGGCGTTCGGCCGGGCCGGGCGCAGTTACGCCGTGATCAGCCGGGGCACCTGGATGCTGTACGAGCGCGACCGGCCGCTGTTCCGCGCGGTGGTGCTGCACGAGCTGGCGCACGTGCGCAACAGGGACCTGGGCATCACGGCCGTGACGCTGGCGATGTGGCGGTCGTACGCCGCGGTGATCCTCGTACCGGGCCTGCTCGCCGCCGTGATCGGGGTGCTGTCGGGGCACGCGCCGTTCCTGCGGCCTCTGGAGATGCCGTTCGGCTCGAGCGTGGTGCTGTCGTGGCTGTTCGCCGCCCAGATCATCGGGCTGGCGGTGCTGTCGTGGCTGACCCGCTCGGCGGTGCTGCAGTCGCGTGAGCTGATGGCCGACGCCCGCGTGCTGTCGTGGCAGGAGGACGCGACGCCGCTGCGCCGCCTGTTCGAGGACGCGCCGGCCCCGCGCCGGTGGCCGGTGTCGCTGCGGGTGCGCACCCACCCCCATCTCGCCGTACGCCGCGCCGCCCTGGACGAGCCGGGACCGCTGGTACGCCAGGGCTTCGTCTTCCCGGTGGCCCTGGGCGGCTGCTTCTCCCTCACCATGGACCCCGCCGCGTCGTTCACCGCGCTGGGACGCACCAACACGCTGCCGTGGCCTGCGGAGGTGTTCGCCCTGCTGCTGGCCGTCGTGCTGGGGCTGCGGGCGTTACGGGCCGTGGAGGCGCCGAGCGATGCCGTGCACGTGCCGCTCGGCCTGGCCGTGGGGCTGGCCGGTGGCTGGCTTCTCGCCCCCAGCAGGATGACGGACCACGCACTGGCCCCGTTCCCCGTGTCGGTGCAGCTCGCCGGGCTGGTGCTGCTGGCGGTGGCGGGCCTGCTGCTGGGGGTCTGGGTGCGGTGGGTGGCGCGGGTGTGGGCGCCGAGGGTGCGCGACCTGCGGTCGGCGCTGGCTCCGCTGCTGCTCATCGCGGCCGTGGTGACGCTGACCGCGCGCACGTTCTACCGCGTCCAGAGCGACATCATCATCGCGCACGTCCAGGACTATCCGGCCGTCTCCGACCCGCTGGCCCATGTGCTGATCAGCGCGCAGATCACGCTGGACAGCCGGCTGTCCACGGGCGCCCTGCTCCTGGTCGCCGTCGTCCTGCTCATGCTGGTCCCGATGGCGGTGCGCTTCACCACACTCGGCGAGCCCCGGCCGCCGGCGCCCCGCCGCACCGGCCGCGTCGCCCTGGCCGTGGGCTCCGCAGCCGCCGCGGCCCTGATCACGGTGCTGGTGTCGGGCACGGTCAACGCCTATGTCTTCCAGCGGCCCGGCACCACCCTGTCGGACCACCTTGCCGTCGGAGCCGCGTTCGCCGCCGCTCTCGCCGCCGTCGCGGCCGGGCTGTCCCGGACGTCCCCGGTCGCGAAGGGCATGCTGGCCGGGCTGGCCGGCGCGGTGGTCCACGCCCTCGTGCTGGAGCTGGTGGTGCTCCCCTTGCGGACGGCGCTCCCGTGGACGATCCACATGCTCATCCTGGAGCGCATGCTGGAGGCCGCCCTGATCGCCGGCCTGGCCACGGCCCTGCTGACCCGCCTCCTGCCCGTCCGCGGCGAACCGGCCGCGGCCGCAGCCGTGCCCGTGGCGGAAACGCCTGGCTAGCCCCGACCGGCCCGTGCCTGGAGCCAGGCCTGTTCGCGGAGCAGGCGCAGCCCGTTGAGGCCGACGATGACGGTCGAGCCCTCGTGTCCGGCCACCCCGAGCGGCAGCGGCAGGTCGCCCGTGAGGTCCCAGATGACCAGGCCGGTGATGAAGGCTCCGGCGATGACCAGGTTCTGGACGATGAGGCGCCTGGCCTGGCGGGAGAGGGCCACCGCGGCGGGGATGGCGGCGAGCTCGTCCCGTACCACCACGGCGTCGGCGGTCTCCAGGGCGAGGTCCGATCCGGCGCGGCCCATGGCGATGCCGCTGTGGGCGGCGGCCAGCGCGGGAGCGTCGTTGACGCCGTCGCCGACGACGAGCACCTTGCGGCCGGTGTCCTGCAACTGACGTACGACGCCGACCTTGTCCTGGGGGAGCAGCCCGGCGCGTACGTCGGTGATGCCGACCTGGCCGGCCACGTGGGCGGCCGCGCGGGCGTTGTCGCCGGTGACCAGGACGGGGGCGCTGCCGGTGAGCGCGGTGAGTGAGGCGACGGTAGCGACGGCGTCGGGCCGGAGGCGGTCGGTGATGCCGAGCACCCCGATCGGCTCGCCGTCGCGGGTGACCAGGACGGTGGTGCGGCCCTGGGCTCTCAGGTCGGCGGTGTCCGGCACGCCCGGCCCGTGCGGCAGGCGGTCGGGGCTGCCGACCGTGATCTCGGCGCCGCCCACCGTGGCGGTCACGCCGAGGCCGGGGGTGGAGGCGAAGTTCTCGGCTCTCGCCACGTCGAGGCCGCGTTCGCGGGCGCCGTCGGTGACGGCGCGGCCGAGGGGGTGTTCGCTGGGGTGTTCGGCCGCGGCGGCCAGGGCGAGCACCTCGTCGGCGGACAGGCCGGCGACCGGGCGGATGTCGGCGACCTGCGGGGCGCCTTCGGTGAGGGTGCCGGTCTTGTCCAGCGCGACGGCGTCGACCTGGCCCAGGCGTTCCATGACGACCGCGGACTTGATCAGTACGCCGTGCCGCCCGGCGTTGGCGATCGCCGACAGCAGCGGCGGCATGGTCGCCAGCACGACCGCGCACGGCGACGCGACGATCATGAACGTCATCGCGCGCAGCAGGGTCGGCTCCAGGTCGGCGCCGAACACGAGCGGCAGCGCGAACAGCGCCACCGTGGCGATGACCATGCCGATGGAGTAGCGCTGTTCGACCTTCTCGATGAACAGCTGGGTCGGCGCCTTGGTCCTCGACGCCTCTTCCACCAGGGCCACGATCCGGGCGATCACCGAGTCCGCCGGGTCCCGTTCGACCCGTACGCGCAGGGCGCCGCTGCCGTTGAGGGTGCCGGCGAACACCTCGTCCCCCGCCTGCTTGGTCACGGGCAGCGGTTCTCCGGTGATGGTGGCCTGGTCGACCTCGCCGGCCCCGTCGAGCACGCGCCCGTCGGCGCCGACGCGCTCGCCGGGCCGGATCAGGATCACGTCGCCGATCGCGAGCCGCTCGGTGGGGACGGTCTCCTCGCCGCCTTCCTCGGTGAGGCGGCTGGCCGTGGTGGGGGCCAGGTCGAGCAGGCTGCGTACGGAGTCCTCGGTGCGCTTGGTGGCGACCGCCTCGAGCGCGCCGGAGGTGGCGAAGATGACGATGAGCAGCGCGCCGTCGAAGACCTGCCCGATCGCGGCGGCGCCGATCGCCGCGGCGACCATGAGCAGGTCCACGTCCAGCCGGGGCTCGCGCAACGCCCGCAGCCCCGCCAGCCCGGGCTCCCAGCCGCCGGCGGCGTAGCAGGTCAGGTACAGGGTCCACCACAGCCACGGGGGCGCCCCGGCCAACTGGCAGAGGCCGCCGGCGGCGAACAGCGCGACGGCGACGGCGGCCCAGCGCACTTCCGGCAGCGTCCACATGCCGGCGCTCCACGGCGTGGCGCGCCGATGCCCGGGGGCGGGGGCGGCGGCCTGGGCGGCGCTCAGATCGGTAATCACCGCGCCATCGTATATGCGTATATACGCAGGCAGGCAAGCAGGGCGGGCTGTGGCTAGGCTGAGACCATGCACACGTCGCTGTCCGGCTTCGACATGCCGTCCGAAGAGCAGGTGCACCTGGCGGCCGAGTCGTTCCGGCTGCTGTCGGACCCCACCCGCATCAAGATCCTGTGGGCGCTCCTCCAGGGCGAGTCGTCGGTCGCCTGCCTGGCCGAGCTCGCCGACGCCGCCCCCACCGCCGTCAGCCAGCACCTGGCCAAGCTCCGCCTGGCCGGCCTGGTCAAGGGACGCAGGGAAGGCACGTTCGTCTACTACACCGCCGCCGACGAGCACGTACGCCGCCTGCTCGCCCAGGGCCTCTACCACGCCGACCGCATCGACCGCGGCGAGGACCACGAGCTGGTACGCGAGGAGTAGCGGACCCCGGCCAGGGCGGCGGTCAGAGGGCGGCGTCGAGCAGGCAGCGGGGCGAGCCGTGCAGCTCGTCCGTGACCACCCGCCCGGCCACGCCGAACACGTCGGCCAGGAGCTCCGGCGTGATCACGTGTGCCGGCTCGCCGTCGGCGTGGACCCGGCCCTCGTGGAGCGCGACGACGCGTTCGGCGAAGCGGGCCGCATGGTCCAGCTCGTGCAGGACGGTCACGACGGTGAGCCCGCGGATCTCGCGCAGGGTGCGGACGAGTTCGAGGACCTCCAGCTGATGGCGGATGTCCAGATGGGCGGTCGGCTCGTCCAGGAGCAGGATGCCGGTGTCCTGGGCCACGGCGAGCGCCAGCCGGACGCGCTGGCGTTCGCCGCCGGACAGCGTGTCGAGGACGCGGTCGGCGAGGTGGGCGACCCCGGCCAGCTCCAGCGCCTCGTCCATGGAGTCCGACTCCCGCAGCAGGCCGAGCGGCCCCTGGTGGGGGTAGCGGCCTTGGCGGACGAGTTGGCGGACGGTCAGCGCGGGCACGGGCGGCAGGCTCTGGTGCAGCACCGCGAGCCGCTGGGCCACCTGCCGGCGCGACAGCGACGTCAGCTCCGCGCCGCCGAGCAGGATGCGGCCGGACGACGGCTTGACCAGGCCCGCGATCAGGCGCAGCAGCGTGCTCTTGCCGCAGCCGTTGACGCCGACCAGGGCCACGAACTCGCCGGGCTCGACGGTGAGGTCGACGCCGGTCAGGACGGGGCGGGTGGCGTACGAGAAGTGCAGGTCCTCGACCTTGATGCTCATTGCGATCTTCCCAGTCTGATCAGGACGGCGGCGCCGGCCAGGGCGGTGATCACGCCGGTCGGGACGCCGAGCCGGTGCGTGCCGTCGAGGAGGTGCCCGGCGAGCTGGGCGAGGCTGTCGGCGCCCGCGAGGGCGACGGCGCCGACGACGGCGACGGTGGGGACGCGCCCGCCCAGCCTGCGCGCGACGTGCGGGGCGGCCAGGCCGACGAACGCGATCGCCCCCGACAGGGCGGCCGCGCCGGCGGTCAGGGCGATGGCCACAGTGAGCGCGACCGCCCGGCCGAGGCCGGGACGCAGGCCGAGCGAGGCAGCGTGGTCGTCACCGGGTGACAGGACGGCCAGCATGCCCGAGCAGGCCCACGCCACGGCGACGCCCCCGGCGATCCACCAGGAGGCGAAGGCCAGGTGCTCCCACACCCGTCCCTCGACCGAGCCGATCAGCCAGCGCAGCGCGTTGCCGAACCTGCTCGGCTGGTAGGCCAGCAGCATCGTGGTCAGCCCGGCCAGCAGCGCACTGCCGAGCAGGCCGTGCACCACCAGGTTGGCCGGGTCGCGGCCCGCCGACAGCAGCCAGGTGAGCCCGCCGCCCAGCGCGCCTCCGGCCAGGGCGGCGAGCAGCGCCCCCGCGGCGGAGTCGGCGGGGAACAGGCCGAGCGTGAGCCCGCCGAGGATGCCGAGCACCGCGCCGGGGTTCACGCCGGAGAACTCGGGCGCGGCCAGCGCGTTGCGCAGCGTCGCCTGGAGCACGTACCCGGCGACGCCCAGGGCGGCGCCGGTGAGCAGGGCGGTGAGCAGCCTCGGCACGCCGAGCTCCCACACGATCTTCTCGGCCTGGCTGTCGGCGGCCCCGTCGAGCAGGCCGGAGATCGCGCCGGGCGGCTGGCCGGAGACGAGCAGGTGCGTGGCCGCGACCACCAGCAGCAGGGCCGCCGCCACGACGACCCGCGCGGGCCTCGTCGTCATGAGGCCGCCCGCCTGCGCAGCAGGGCGGCTCCGGCCAGCACGCCGGCCAGCGCCGTCCACGCCCCGAGCGGAGTCTCCACCGGGTCGAACGCCAGCCGCGCGGCCAGGTCGGCCGTCAAGGTGATCAGCGCCCCGAGCGCGGCCGACCACGGGAGCCAGCCCCGGGCTCCCGCGTGCGGGCGCAACCGCCTGGCCAGCACCGGTGCCAGGAACCCGACCCAGGCGATCGGGCCGCACGGCCCCGTCACCGCCCCGATCAGCAGGGTCGACACCGCGAGCACCCCGAGCCGGGCGAGGCCGACCCGGCTGCCGAGCGAGGCGGCCGCGTCGTCACCGAGGCGCAGCAGGCCGAGCGCGGGCACGCACAGCACGACGAGGGGGAGCGCGACGGCGAACCACGGCAGCGTCTCCGAGGTCTGCTCCCACATCAGGCCGGACAGGCTGCCGACGAGATAGCGGAAGAGCATGTCGTACTGGAGCCGGTCGGCGGTGGCCATCACGGCCAGCAGCAGCGCCTGGATGCCGGTCGACACCGCCGCGCCGATCAGCAGGACGCCGCCCGCGCTGCGGCCCGACCTGGCCGCGGCCAGCGTGACGAGCCCGCCGAGCGCGGCGCCGAGCAGGCCCGCCAGCGGGTACAGCGACGGCGGCACGGGCAGCGCCCAGATCACGCACACGCTGACCGCCAGCGCGGCCCCGGTCGAGACGCCGAGCATCTCGGGCACGGCGAGCGGGTTCCGCAGCGACTCCTGGAGCAGGAGCCCGGCGGCGCCGATCGCCGCGCCGCCCACCAGGCCGATCAGCACGCGGGGCACGCGCAGCTCCCAGACCACGAGGTGCGCGATCGACTCCGGGGACGTCGTGAGCAGGTCCTGCGGGGCCACGAACGGCGTGCCCAGGCAGAGGCCGGCCAGCGCCGCGACGGCGAGGCCGAGCCCGGTGACGATCGCCGGGCGTCCGCCGAGCGCAGCGCTCACCCGGCGGCCTTGGCGAGCGCCTCGTCGAGGATGATGCCGAACGCCCTGGTGCCCCGGCCGGACGCCCACAGCTCGGTCGGCACCTCGAACACCCTGCCTGCCGACACGGCGGGAACGCGCTTCCACACCGGGTTGTCCTTGTAGTGGTCGCTGACCTTGGTGCCGAACGACTGGATGAAGATGACCTGAGGGGCCTTGGCCAGGATCTCCTCGATGCTGTAGGCCTGCGCGGTCTCGAAGCCGCCGCCCTTGCTGGGCCAGGGGTAGGCGAAGAACTGCGACAAGAAATGCCCCAGTACGTCCTCGGTGGTGTTGACGCCTACCGAGGTGCCCCCGTACATCGCCAGGACCGGCGTCCGGTCCAGCCCCGCCGCCTTGGCCCGGGCGGCTCCCTCGGTGAGCTTGGCGCGGAAGCGGCTCTCGGCCTCGGCCTGCTGCCGCCCGCGGTCGGTGAGCTGGGCGAGCGCGCGCAGGTAGCCGATGGAGTCGTCGTACGACTTCACCTGGACCACCCACAGCGGCGCGAACTTCTCCACGGCGGTCCTGAGCTGGTCGTGCACCCCGGCCAGGCCGATCACCAGGTCCGGCTTCGCCTCGGCGATCTTCGCGACGTCCTCGCCGCCGAAGCTGCCGGGGATGACGGGGACGCCGGCGCCCTTCGCGCCCAGGTAGTCAGAGCGGGAGAGCAGGGCGGGCGTGGTCGTGGCCACGGGGGTCAGGCCCAGCTCGACCAGGGCGTCGTCGCACAGCCCGGTCAGGCACACGACGCGCTCGGGCTTCTTCTTCAGCGTGAACGTCCCGCCGTGCGGGTCGGTGACGGTCAGCGCGGCGCTGACGGGGGCGACCGGGGCGGCGGTGGCGGTGGCCTTGGGGGACGCCGTGGCGCCTGGACGGGGGTCGCTCTGACCGCAGGACGCCACCAGGACGAGCGGGATCAGGGCGAGGAGTGAGCGCCTCAGCGCGGGCCGGGCGCGATGCCGGCCGAGGGAGAAAGCGCCGCGGCGCATGGAACCTCCAGGAGTGAAAATCATTGTCGTCTCTAGACGATGAAAATAGTTATCATTTACGCTCGCTTCCCATCAAGTCGGCACAACGTGCCTCAGGGACCCGGAAGGACAGCGCGTGATCGTTCATCGCCGGCTGCTGCAGCTGGCCGGCAGCGTGAGAGGGCCGATCGCGGCCTGCGTGGCCCTCGGCCTGGCGGTCAGCGCCGCGTACGTGACCCAGGCGGTCCTCCTCACCGCCGCTCTGGCAGCCCTCGTACGCGGGGACGTTCCGGCCGCGGTGGGCCTGCTGGCCTGGACCTTCGCGGTGATCGCGGCGCGGGCGGCACTCCTGTGGGCCAGGGAGGCGGTGACCGTGTGGGCGGGCGGGCTGATCAAGGCCAGGCTGCGCGACCGGCTCATCGTCCACCTGGGCAGGCTGGGTCCCGCGCACCTGTCCGGCGCCCGCACCGGGAACGTGCAGACCACGCTGGTCGACGGCGTGGAAGGGCTCGACCCGTACTTCAGCCGCTACCTTCCGCAGGTCGTGGTCACCTTCTGCGTACCGGTGGCGCTGGTCGGCTGGCTGTTCACGGTCGACGCGGCGGCCGCCGCGGTCCTGGCCGTCGCCGTGGCCGGGGTCCTGGTCGTGCCCAGGTTCTGGGACGCGACCCTGCTGCGCCGGGGGCGTGGCCGGTGGGCCGCGTTCGCCGCGCTGGCCTCGGACTACCTGGAGGCGATGCAGGGCATGGCGACGCTGCGGGCGTTCGGGGCGGTCGCCGCCCTGGGGGCACGGCTGGCCGGGCGGGCCCACGACCTCTACCTGACCACCATGCGCCAGCTCAGGATCTCCCTCGTGGAGACCGGGATCAGCGCGTTCTTCGTGCAGGCGGGCACGGCTGCGGCCGTCCTCGCCGCGACGGCCTCGGGCAGCGCGTGGGAGGTGTTCGCGGTGCTGGTGATCGCCGTCGAGTGCTTCCGGCCGGTGAGGAACCTCTCCGACGCCTGGCACGCCGGATATCTCGGGATAACGGCGGTTGACGGCATCGAGGCGCTGCTGGCCGCCTCCCCGGCCGTCGAGGACCGGGGGACGCGGCGGGACTTCCCCGCGCCGCCCGCCGTCACGTTCGAGGACGTCACGTTCACCTATCCGGGCGCCGGGCGCCCCGCCGTCCACGGCGTCGGCCTCACCGTCGAGCCGGGTCGGACCGTCGCCCTGGTCGGCCCTTCCGGCGCGGGCAAGAGCACGCTGGCCGCCCTGCTCCAGCGGCACCACGACCCCGACCAGGGGCGGATCAGCATCGGCGGGGTCGACGTACGCGACCTCACCCTCGACGCGCTGCGCGGCGGCGTCGCCGTCGTGGCGCAGGACACGTACCTCTTCCACGGCACCGTGGCCGAGAACCTGCGCCTGGCCAGGCCCGACGCCACCGACGAGGAACTGGTCGCCGCCGCCAGGACGGCCGCCGCCCACGACTTCATCACCGAACTGCCCGCCGGCTACGACACGCCGCTGGGGGAGCGCGGGGCGACGCTGTCGGGCGGGCAGCGGCAGCGCCTGTCCATCGCGCGGGCCCTGCTGGCCGACGCCCCGGTCCTGGTGCTCGACGAGGCCACCTCACACGTGGACGCGCGTACCGAGCAGGCCCTGGCGCAGGTGCGCGAGGGCCGCACCTGCCTGATGATCGCCCACCGTCCCGACACCATCCGGCAGGCCGACCACGTGGTCACCCTGGAGAACGGCACCATCCTGGAGAGCGTGGCATGACCCCGTCCATCCGCTGGCTCGCGGGCGCCGTCGGCGCGCACCGCCGGGCCTTCCTCTCCACCCTGGCCGCGAACCTGATCGGGCAGCTCGCCGTGCTCGGCGCGGCCGTGACCGGCGCCTGGCTGGCCGGCCGGGCGATCGCCGGCCAGAGCGCGCCCCTCGGCCTGGCCGGCGCCGTGCTCGGCGGGCTCGTCGTGGTCGCCACACTGGCCGCCTGGTGGGAGACCTACGTCGCGCACGACCTGGCGTACCTGGTGCTGGCCAGGCTCCGGGGTCAGGTGTACGACGCGGTCGCCAGGATCACCCCCGCCCGCCTGCTGGGCCGCCGCAGCGGCGACCTGTCCGCCGCCGCGCTGTCCGACATCGAGACCCTGGAATGGCTGTTCGCGCACACCCTGGCGCAGCTCATCACGGCGGGCACGGTGCTGACGGCCGGGACCGTGGCCGCGGCGATGATCGACCCCCTGCTCCTGGCCGTCTCGCTCCCGCTGGCCGCGTGCGTGCTCGCCGTGCCGCTGTGGCTGCGCAAGACCTCCCGCCGGCACGGCGACGAACTGCGGGCCGCCACCGCCGAGCTGACGTCCGACGTGGTCGACACCGTCCAGGGCATGCGCGAGCTCACCGCCTTCCGCGCGCTCGACCGCCGCAGGGACCTGCTGGCCCGCAAGACCCGCCGGCTGGCCCGCGCCCAGGCGGCGAACGCGGCCCGCGGCGGGCTGGAGGCGGCGCTCACCGACCTGCTCCTCGCCGTCGCGGCGGCGGGGACGCTGCTCCTGGTCGTCACCGTCATCCGGACCCCCGCCGACGCCCCGCTCGCCATGATCCTCGCCGCCAGCTCGCTGGGCCCGGCCGCCCAGGTGGCGCTGCTGCTCAAGGAGTACGGCACGCTGCGCGCGGCCGCCGACCGGGTGCACACGCTGGTCACCGCACCCGCCAACGTGCCCCCGCCGCAGGAGCCGCGCGAGGTCGCCGCCCGCCCGGACGTGGTCTTCGAGAACGTACGGTTCCGCTACACGCCCGAGGGGCCCGACGTGCTGCGCGGAGTGTCGTTCCGCATCCCGTACGGCACGACCGTCGCCCTGGTCGGCGCGTCGGGGGCGGGCAAGTCCACCTGCGTGTCACTGCTGCTGCGCCACTGGGACCCGGACGACGGGCGCATCCTGGTCGGCGGCGTGCCCCTGCCGAACATCGCCGAGCCGCACCGGCACGTCACGGTGGTGCCCCAGGACGTGCACCTGTTCGCCGGCACGGTCGGGCAGAACGTGCGACTCGGCGCGCCCGACGCCGACGTGGCCGGGGCGCTGCGCACCGCGCAGCTCGCCATCGACCCGGAGCTTCCCGTCGGGGAACGGGGCGTCACGCTCTCCGGCGGCCAGCGCGCCCGGGTGGCGGTCGCCCGGGCGCTGGCCACGCGGGCCCCGGTGCTCGTCCTGGACGAGGCGGTGGCCAACCTCGACCCCGAGAACGAGGCCCGCCTCACCGAGGCGCTCCGGCGAGCCGCCGCGGGCCGGGCCACGCTCGTCATCGCCCACCGGCTCTCCACCATCCGGGAAGCCGACCACATCGTGCTGCTGGAGGAGGGACGCGTCGCCGCCGAAGGCCCCTACGACCAGCTCAGCGAGAGGCTGTCCCAGCTGTTCGCCCGATAGCCGTGGAAGAAGAAACGACCTTCGAAGGAACAGGGGAGGAAAGCGAATCGATTTCTCATCTTGCGAGGGTCAATGACATCAGGCAAGAAACTCGTGGCAGCGGTCCTGGCAGGCACGCTGAGCGCGGGCGCGACACCGGCGGCCGCCGCGGCCGGGCATGCGAGCTTGGACGCGGCGGGCAGCGTGACGCTGCTGACCGGCGACCGGGTCGTGGTCACGGGCAAGAGGTTCCGGGTGGAGCCGGGCGCGGAGCGGGAGGTGCACTTCACGTCCGGGTACCGCGACGGGCACCTGTACGTGATCCCGTCCGACGCCGCGCCCCTGATCGACCAGGGGGTGCTGGACGAGCGGCTGTTCGACGTCACCCAGCTGCTCGCCTGGCGCTACGGCGACGCGGACACGGCCGACATCCCGCTGATCACCCGGTCGCCCGAGGGAACGGCGCCCGCGCTGAAGGGCGCCGCCGCGGCGACCCGGCGGCTGAACAGCCTGGGCATGACGGCGCAGCGGGTGGCCAAGAAGAGCGCCGCCGAGGCGTGGCGGGGCCTGCTCGCCGGGGCGTCCACCCTGGCCGAGGGCAAGAGCAGGATCTGGGTCGACGGCCGGCGCTCGTACACCCTGGACCGCAGCACCGAGCAGATCGGCGCGACCGAGGCGTGGCGGCAGGGCCTGACCGGGCAGGGCGTCACGGTCGCCGTGCTCGACAGCGGGTACGACCCCACGCATCCGGACCTGAAGGACGTGGTCACCCAGTCACGGAACTTCTCCGACGAGCCCGGCATCGAGGACCGTCTCGGACACGGCACCCACGTCGCCTCGATCATCGCCGGAGCAGGGGAGAAGTACCGAGGCGTGGCGCCGGGAGCCCGCATCGCCCTCGGCAAGGTGGGCGGAGCCGCCGGGATCACCGACTCCGCGATCCTGGCCGGGATGGAGTGGGCCGCCACGGAGGTCAAGGCCAAGGTCGTCAACATGAGCTTCGGCAGCCCCGACGAACCCGGCCTCGACCCGGTCGAGGAGGCGGTGAACACGCTGTCGCGCGACACGGGCACCCTGTTCGTGGTGGCCTCGGGCAACGAGGGTGACCAGGGCGTCGGCACCCTGTACTCCCCCGGCAGCGCGGACGCCGCGCTGACCGTCGGCGCGGTCGACCACGCCGACCAGGTGGCCGACTTCTCCAGCACGGGCCCGCGCGTCGGCGACCACGCGGTCAAGCCGGACGTCACCGCCCCCGGCGTGGACATCGTGGCCGCCGCCGCGACGGGCACCGCCGACGGTACCCATGTGGCCAAGAGCGGCACGTCGATGGCCACCCCGCACGTGGTGGGCGCGGCGGCCGTCCTCGCCCAGCGCCACCCCGGCTGGAGCGGGCAGCAGCTCAAGGCGGCGCTCGTCGGCAGCGCCAGGCCGACCGGTGGCGCCACGCCGTACCAGCAGGGCACCGGGCGGGTGGACGTGCCCCGCTCGCTGGCCCAGGAGGTGCTCGCCACGCCCACCGGCGTGTGGGCCGTGTTCCCCTGGCAGCACCCGGGCGAGCGGCAGGCCACCGGGAAGATCACGTACGCCAACACCGGGAGCACGCCCGTCACCCTGGACCTCGCCGCCGACTCGGACGTGCTCACGCTGTCGCCGCAGCGCCTGGAGGTGCCAGCGGGCGGGGAGGCGTCGGTCACGGTGACGATCGACGCCGGAGGCAGGAGCCCCGGCGACCATCCGGGCATCGTCACCGCCACGGCCGGTGACACGGTGATCCGCACCCCGGCCGGCGCCTACGTGGAGCCGGAGTCCTACGACGCCACGGTGACCGTCCTGGGCAGGGACGGGGCCGCCGCCGACGGGATCCGGGGAGTCGTCTACGACCAGGAGACCGGCGCGCAGCGCAGCCTCGTCTTCCACGGGAACGTGGCCAGGATCAGGCTGCCGAAGGGACGCTGGAACGTCTCCACCACCGTCTTCGGCAGGGCGGAACACAGCCTGACGTTCGCGCACCAGCCGTTCGAGATCGACGACGCCGACGTGTCGCTGACGATCGACGGCCGCCAGGCGAAGCGGTTCGCGTTCACGGTCGACGACCCCACCGCCGTCCCCGACCCCACGTTCGGCCTTTCCCTGGTCAACGGCCCCTGGAAGGCCGCGATGTTCGCCTACAACTACGCCGGCGGCTACTACGTCGTCCCGGTGCGGCAGCCGGGCCTCGCCTACCTGGCCCATGTCGCCTGGGTCAAGAAGGACACGGCGTTCAGCCCGTACCGCTATGACCTCGTGGACCACCGTACGGACGGCTTCCCTGACGACCCCGGGTACGCCGCGCGGACCCGGGACATGGTCAAGGCGACCGAGACGTTCCGCTCGGCCGCGCCGGGCGCCACGGGCGCGCTGCACTCGGGGCCGGTGCTGCCCGGCAGCGACGTCGGGGGAGGGGCGAGCACGTGGGACATCCCGCAACCGGGCAGCCGGACGCGGTACCTCACCCCGGGATTCGCGTGGAACGAGGAGTTCAGCACGGGCACTCTGACGGAGGTCGGCACCGGCCCGGTGCGTGACAAGGACTTCACCCAGGTCTGGAACGCCGCGGTGACCGGCCCGTCGTTCGCCTCGCCGGGCGGCAGCCGTACCGGCGACACGCTGGACTTCCCCGCCGTCGGCCTGTACAGCAGCGGAGCCGCCGGCCGTACCGGCATGGACGCGGCCGCGACCGGCGCCCTCACCCTGACCGCGAACGGGAAGCGGATCGCCACGACCGGCATCACCGGCTGCCTCCCCTACCGGAGCGAGGAATGCACGCTCACGGCCACGGTGCCTGAGGCGGACACCGCCTACACGCTGACCGCCTCCTCCCGGCGGCCGGAAGCGGCGCTGTCCACGGGCGTCGAGGCCGTCTGGACCTTCCGCTCCGCCCGGACGGCCGAGCCCGAGCCCCTGCCGCTGATGGCCGTGCGCTACGCGCCGCAGGGTCTCGACGACGCCAACCGCGCTGAGCCGGGGTCACGGACCACCCTGCCGATCCGGGTCGAGCGGGCCCCCGGCGCCCGAGGGGCGGCCGTCTCGTCCGTCAGGCTGGAGGCGTCCGCCGACGACGGGAAGACGTGGCGACCGGCGCCTGTCCGGGTGACCCGGTCGGGCTGGACGGCCCGGCTGTCCAACCCCGCGACCCCCGGGCACGTCTCGCTACGCGCGACGGTCAAGGATCGGGCGGGCAACGCCGTCACCCAGACCGTGATCCGCGCCTACGCCGTCGGCTGACGATCCCCTTTCAGCCCTGTCAGCCCTTCCGCACCGGAGGCAGCTCGTCCGTCCACCCGGTGGACACCGAGATGAACCCGGAGCTGAACGACAGGTCGCCGTCGTCGACGATGACCAGGTTGGCACGGACCACCCGGGCCTTCCCGGGATCGATGACCAGCTCGATGTCCATGCCGCCGTCGGGGCTGGGGAAACGCACCCGCTGCCCGTCCTCGGCCGGGCCCGCGTTCTCCACCCCCGGCGTCGCGGCGAGCGCGCGGAACGCCGCCGAGCGCACCTCCGCCGGCGCCGGGAGGCCCGTGATCAGCGCGAGCAGGGTGAAGGTGGGATCGCCCCGGACCTCGGAGCCGAACATGTCCTTCTCGTCGCCCGTGCGGGCGGCGATCCACGCCTTCAGCGGCTCCGGGTCCGTCGGCAGCCTTTCGAGCTCCTCGAAGCCGATCTCGGCGCCCTTGAGCCGGAGCGTCTTCCAGGCCGGTGCCGGGACGACGGCGTCGGGCGGATCCCCCGGCACCCCCCTGGTCCAGCGCTTGCCGTCACGCCTGGTCCAGGTCTCCATCGGCGGGATGTCCGACTGGAGCCGCTGATGCCTGACGTGCCAGTACGTCCCCGAACCCTGGGGCGTGCGTTCCGCCGTGGCGGCGGCCATGAGCAGCACCTCCCTGCCCGTGACCGGCGCGCCGTCGTTCGCGGGCGCTCCCGCCGCGAACACCACCGCCGCCGTGGCGCCGGCGGCGACCAGCGCGATCCCCGGGACGAACCACCCGGCCCGCCGGCGCATCCGGCTCGTCCGCGCCCTGCGCCTCAGGCGCTCCCGCCCGCGCGCGACCGCCGCCGCGGACGGCTCCGGCCCGCTCAGCAGGGCGGCGATCTCGTCAAGGTCGTTCATGGGTGGTCTCCTTGTCAGTGAGGGCCTGGATCTTGGCGCGGGCCCGGCTGAGCCGTGAGCCCACCGTGCCGAGGGAAATGCCGAGCGCCTGGGCGATCTCGGTGTAGCTGAGCTGGCCGAGGGCGAGAAGCAGCAGCACGTCACGCTCGCCGCCGTTCAGCGAGGCGAGCGCCACGGCCAGGTACGGCTGCGCGGTCACGGCGGCGACGACCCGGTTCTCGTGCCCCTCCACGACCGGCGCGGGATCCAGCCGGGCCAGCGCCTTGTAGCGCCGGGCCTCCTTGTGGCGATGCCGGGCCACCAGGTTCGTGGCGAAGCCGAACAGCCAGGGCCGCAGGCCGCCTCGCTCCAGGTTGAACCGGTCACGCCGGTCGAACGCCAGCAGAAACGTCTCCGCCGTGATGTCCTCGGCCGCCTGGCTGCCCAGGCGGCCCGTTACGTAGCGGTAGATGTCGTGGAAATACCGGTCATATACGGCGGTGAACAGCTCAGGGTTCCGCCGGTAGCCTGCGACGAGATCGGCATCGGTCACCTGCTCGCCCACATCGGCGGTCATGTGGCCGTCTCTGTCATGAGTGTTCCTTCCGGATGGAGAACGCTACTTTCATCCACCCTTCACGGCACCCGCGCCTTTTCTTCCCGCGACCGCTTCTACCGCGCCGCGGGCGGCCGGCGGTGGGCCGCTCGTTTGAACCGGGGCGGCAGGTGCAGAAGACACGTCACATCACGAGGAGGCGCGTTCGATTGACCGGACAGGACGTCAGGCCCACGTTGTGCCAGGTGGTGCTCGACTGCACCGACGCCAGAGCCCTGGCCGAGTTCTACCGCCACCTGCTCGGCCTGGTCTACCGGCCGGGCGACGACCCGCCCGAGGCGGGCGGCGACGACGAACGGGGCCGCGACTGGCTGGTGCTGCGAACCCCCGAGGGCGCTCCGCAACTTGCCTTCCAGCAGGTCGAGCGGCTCCCCGAGCCGACCTGGCCCCAGGACGGGATCCCCCAGCAGCTGCACCTGGACCTGACCGTGACCTTGGTGGAGGACCTGCTGGCCCAGCACGAACGCGTCCTGCGCCTCGGCGGCCGGCTGCTGCTGGACCGCGCCGACGACCCCGAGGAGCCGCTCCACGTGTACGCCGACCCGGCCGGCCACCCGTTCTGCGTCTTCGTCTCACCCCGCGCCGCTCGCACGAGCCCAGAGGAACGAGACCGAGACCGGCCTGCGCCCTGAGCCGTGAACCGGCCCGTAAACGCAGCGATCGCCCAAGCTGAGCTCGGGCGATCATGTACGAAGGCGTGTGTCCGAGGGGGGACACCGCCGATACGTACATGCCCTTCAATGCCTCCACCACTCTCGTTCTCCCTGATCGGACGGGGTGAACAGCGATGGCGGCAAGCACTCTCGCGGTTCGTCGCATTCAGCGGACGACCATCGCCGGCGTTGCCTTCCTCGCGCTGGTCGCGGCGGTTGTTTCCTTCAGGCATATGCATGAGCTCTGCCTGCGCCACGGTGAGGACCGTTTCGCGGCGGTACTCATTCCGCTAGCGGTCGACGGGCTGATCGTCGTCGCTTCGATGTCCATACTGCTGGCCAACCGATGTGGTTCCCGCGGTGGTGCCCTGGCCTGGACCCTGCTCGTGGTCGGCAGCCTGGCCAGCCTCGGCGCCAACGTCGCCGTCGCGGAGCCGAGTGTGATCGGCAGAGTCATGGCAGCCTGGCCGAGCGCCGCCCTTATCGGTAGCTACGAGTTGCTGATGTCCCAGATCCGCTGGGCAGCGGGCGAGCTGGTGCACGCCCAAGAGGCACTCGCTTCCGCCACAGTGCTCCAGACGGCGCGGATGCCGAGCCCCTGCAGGGTGCGGGGCGGACTTCAAATCTATGAGCCGAGGAAATACGCAGCGGGACCACCCTCATGTAGGGCGGGCCAACGAGGTGAGGCCGGGCACACTGCCGCCGGAGTGGGGGACCACCCCAGCATGCGCCGGACCACCCCCGCAGGCGCGGGGCCGACCGTCCCAGCTGTCCCGGACAGGAGGCAGAACATCGGGTGCCACCGGAATACGGCAGAAACGGGCCGCCGACGCCAATCCCCAGTGGTCAGCCCGGCACGCCCGCACTGTGACTCGATCGACTCACGGTCCGGCGTGCACCACGGCGCGTTCGTCCAGCAGGCCCGCCTCGCACAGGTCGGACCATAGCCCCGCGGGGATCGGCGCCGAGAACGCCTC
>NZ_JAHKRO010000129.1 GCF_019396325.1 Nonomuraea ceibae | reverse complement strand
GCCGTCTTCAGCACGAACCCGTCCACCTGAGCCGGGCGCCCGGGTGCGCAGTTTGGCGGCGGCGTCGAGGCCGTCCATCGCCCCTGGCATGTCGATGTCGAGCACGGCCACGTCCGGCCGGTGCTCGACGGCGGCGGCGACGGCCGCCTCGCCCGACTCGACGGCCGCGACGACGTCGATGTCGGCTTCCAGGCCCAGCAGCGTCACGAGCGCTTCCCGGATCACGTGCTGGTCCTCGGCCAGGAGTATGCGAATCACGAGGGTATGTCTACCAGTATGTCCGGATCATGATGAGGTCATGCCCGGGTGATGATCGGCTCTCTGGTCCGGGAAAGCCCAGATCAGCAGGCTGGTTCCCATGACAGAAGTCGTGCGGCTGAACGCCGTGAGCAAGGTGTACGGCAAGGGGCATGGCGCGGTGGCCGCCCTGCGCGAGGTGTCGGTGGGCATCCCGGCGGGCACGTTCACCGCGATCATGGGCCCGTCCGGCTCGGGCAAGAGCACGTTCCTGCACTGCGCCGCCGGCCTGGACCTGCCCACCTCGGGGTCGGTCCGGCTCGGCGGCACCGAGCTGGCCGGCATGAACGAGACCCAGCTGACCGAGCTGCGCAGGAAGCGCGTGGGCTTCGTCTTCCAGGCGTTCAACCTGGTCGGCTCCCTCACCGTGACCGAGAACATCACGCTCCCGCTCACCCTGGCGGGCGTCAGGCCGGACCCGGCCTGGCTGGCGGAGATCGTGCGCCGGGTCGGGCTCGACGGGCGCGCCGGGCACCGTCCCGCCCAGCTCTCCGGCGGGCAGCAGCAGCGCGTGGCGATCGCCAGGGCGCTGGTCACCAGGCCCGAAGTGGTGTTCGGCGACGAGCCCACGGGGGCGCTCGACACCATGACCGCCCGCGACGTGCTGGTCCTGCTGCGCGAGGTCGTCTCCGGGCTCGGCCAGACCGTGGTGATGGTCACCCACGACCCGGTGGCCGCCTCGTACGCCGACACCGTGCTGTTCCTGGCGGACGGCCGGATCGTGGACTCGATGAGCGCCCCGGCCGCCGACAAGGTCGCCGAGCGGATGACCAGGCTGGGGGCGTGGACGTGATGATCTCCTTCGCGTGGCGGACCATCGGGCACCGCAGGGCCGGGTTCGCGGGCGCGTTCGTGGCGCTGCTGTGCGCGGCGGCGCTGGTGACGGCCTGCGGCATGCTGCTGGAGACGGGCCTGCGGGGCGCGGTGGCGCCGGAGCGCTACGCGGGCGCCCCCGTCGTCCTGGCCGGCGACCAGTACGCCCGGCACACCAAGGCGAACGGCAAGACCAAGGCCAAGCTGCTCGCCGAGCGCCGCTGGATCCCCGAGAGGATCGCCGCCGAGGTCAGGCGGGCGCCGGGCGTGACGAAGGTCGTGACGGAGGTGACGTTCCCGTTCGCCGGGTTCACCGCGCACGGCTGGGAGTCGGCCGCGCTCACCCCGTTCACGCTGGCGAGCGGCCGGCCGCCGCGTGCCGCCGGCGAGGTCGTCGTGGACGCCCGGCACCGTACGGCGAAGATCCCCGGATACCGGGTCGTCGGCGTCACCGCGCAGGCGCTGCCCAGCCAGGACACGATCTTCTTCAGCACGGACGAGGCCCGCCGCCTGGCCGGGCGCGACGGCCTCGTCACCGCGATCGGCGTCTTCCCCCGGGTGGACGTCAAGGTCGACGGCGCGCTCGCCTACACCGGCGACGCGCGCGGCACCGTGGAGTTCCTCGACGCGGAGAACGCCAGGGTCAAGCTGATCAGCCTCGGCGGCGCGCTCGGCGGCACCTCGCTGCTGGTGGCGATCCTCGTGGTGGCCGGCACGTTCGCGCTCTCCATCCAGCAGCGCCGGCGCGAGCTCGCCATGCTGCGCGCCGTCGCGGCCACGCCCCGGCAGATCAGGAAGCTCATCGGCGGCGAGGCGCTGACGATCAGCGTGGTCGCCGGGACGATCGGCGCGGGTGGCGGGATCCTGCTGGGACTCTGGCTGCGTGAGCGCTTCGTCGCGCTCGGCGCCGTGCCGGAGAACCTGGCGCTCGTCGTCAGCCCGTTCCCGGCGCTCGCCGCGCTGCTCGCCACCCTGGCCGCGGCGTGGACCGCCGCCCGCGTGTCGGCCCGCCGCGTCGCCAGGATCAGGCCGGTGGAGGCGCTGAGCGAGGCCGCGCTGGCCGCTGCCGGGCTGCCCCGGGCGCGGACGGTCGCCGGCGTGCTCGTCCTCGCGGGCGCCGTGGCGCTGACGATCCTGCTGGCGAACCTGTCCGTCGAGGCGGCCTCCAGCCCGGTCTCCATGCTGACCGCACTGGTCTGGACGGTCGCGGTGGTCCTGCTCGGCCCGGCGATCGCCCGCGCGGTCACCGCGCTGCCGCTGCGCGTGCCCGGCGCCGGCGGCTACCTGGCGCACCGCAACCTGCGCGCCGGCACCGGGCGGCTCGCCGCGGTGATCGGGCCGCTCACCCTCATGACCGCGATGACGAGCACCATCCTGTTCTCTCCCGCCACGCTCGGGCACGCCGCGCAGCAGGAGCTGAACGCCGGCATCACCGCCGACCACGTGCTCGACCCCGGCGCGTCCGCCGAGGCCGTCCGCCAGGCGCCCGGCGTGCGCGCGGCCACGGAGGTGCTGCGCACCACCGCCCGGATCGAGCTGGAGAAGTACGGCGTGCAGGCGGTCACGCCCGACGGCCTGGACCGCACCATGGACCTGGGCGTGACGGCGGGCTCGCTGGACGGCTTCGGCGGCACATCGGCGGCGGTCAGCCGCACCGCGGCCGACAGGCTCGGCGTCGGCGTCGGCGACAGGCTCGCCCTGACGCTCGGTGACGGCACCCCCGCCACGGTCACGATCGCGGCCGTCTACGCGCGCGGCCTCGGCTTCGCCGACCTGACGCTGCCCCACGAGCTGGTCGCCGACCACGTGGACGACCCCCGCGCCACCGTCCTGGTCTCCGGTGGCGAACGTGCCGCGCTGGAGCGCGCCCTGCCCGGCGTGACCGTGCGCGACCGGGCCGAGGCGGCGGAGGCCGGCACCTCCAACGCGGCTGTCACGTACGTCGCGATGGGCCTGATCATCGGTTTCTGCGCCATCGCCGTGGTCAACACGCTGGCCATGTCCACCTCGGCCAGAAGCCGCGAGCTGGCGCTGCTTCGCATGGTCGGCACCACGCGGCGGCAGATCCTGGGGATGCTGCGCACGGAGACGGCGGTCGCCGCCGCGCTGGCCGTGACGCTCGGCACCGGGATCTCGCTGCTGACGCTGGCCGCGTTCGGCGCCGGGATGACGGGATCGGCCACGCCCTACCCGCAGCCGCTCGGCTATCTGGGCGTCGTCGCCGCCACCGTCGCGCTGGCGCTGGCCGCCACCGCGGTCCCGGCCAGGTTCGCGCTGCGGGCCCGTCCGGCCGAGGCGCTGGCCGCCCGGGAGTGAGACGTACTTCACCGTTTCCCGAGACTGTCCCGGCCTGCGCGCAATACGCTCTGCCAGGAAGCGATCACACACAGGTGAGGGAAAAGGCATGATCAGGCCGGTCGAAGAGCGATACCGCACGGTGCGCGACCTGTTCCCCGAGCTGCGCATCGAGATGGTGGGCGGTCGCATCGTGGTCAACGAGCCCGGCACCTGGCAGCACAACACGATCATCGCCCAGGCGCTCTTCCAGCTGCTGCCCGCCGTGGCCGAGCGCGGCTGGGAGGTGTGGCCCAACATCAGCGTGTTCATCGGCCCCGAGGCCGACCGCTACGTGCCCGACCTGACGGTGGTGCCGCCGAACCCGGTGATGGAGACCGACGAGGCGGTCCACGGCCACAGCACGATGCTGCTCGTCGACGTGGTGGCCGCGGGCAACGCCTACGACGACCACGTCGTCAAGCCGATGAGCTACGCCCCGGCGGGGGTGCCGCTCTACCTGGTGGTCGACCCGTTCCAGCGGATGGTCAAGCTGCACAGCGCGCCCGAGGTGAGCGGCTACACGCAGGTGACGGTGGAGCCGGTGGGCGTGGCCCTGCGCCTGCCCGCGCCGTGGGACTGCACGCTCGACACCGGCAAGCTGCTCGACGTCTGAGCGGTCCCCGGCGCGGGGGAGTCGGCTCCCCGCGGCGGGGGAGTCGGCGGCGGGGCCCCGCCCGCAGACTCGACGGCATGGCGAAGCGGCTCGCGGCGGCCTGGACCGCCGCCTACGGTGCGGTGCACGTGTGGTGGCTGGTGGCCGGAGCTCCCGAGTTCGGGAGGTTCGGCGAGTCGTTCGTCCCGGGGGAGTGGCCGCCGATCGTGCTGGCGGCGCTGGCCACGACGGCCTGCCTGCTTCCGGCGGGCCGGGCCGCCGTGGCGCTCGGCTGGGCGGCCGGGGCGGGGCTGGTCGGCTACTGCTTCCTGTTCGCGCTGGACCTGGTGGGCCTGCTGTTCGGCGAGCCGCTGGACGTGCCCGGCTTCCTCGTCCGGGGCGCGGGCGTGGCGGCCGGGGTGCTGACCATGCTGCGCGCGGTCGCCGCCCGGCGGCTCGTCGCCGGCGCCTGCCCGGCCTGCGGGCGCTCCCACGGCAGCAGCCCGGAGTCCCGTACGGACCCGTCCCCGCGCTGGGCGTACGTGGCGGCGTACGCGGCGGTGGCGGGGGCCGTCGCGCGGATCGCCGGGCAGCTCGCCGACTGGCCGTGGGCGACGGGCGACCCGGCGGGGCCGATCTTCCTGACGCTGTACGCGCTGGCCGGAACGCTGCTGCCGATGGCGCTGGTGCACCGGTGGGGGCGGATCTGGCCGGGCTGGGTGCCGGGGGTGGCCGGGCGGGAGGTGCCCCGGTGGGTGGTGCTGGTGCCCGCGTTCCTGGTCGGCGGCGGACTTACCGGATATTTCGGGATAGCGGGGTTCAGCATGATGCTGGCCGAGGGCACGGGGCAGCCGCTCTGGTGGACGCTGACCGTGATCCCCGGCTACACGGTGTGGGGGATCGGCCTGCTCGTCGCGGCCGCCTCGTACACGATCATGACGAAGCCGCCCTGCGTCAGAGCTTTCGCACCAGCGTGAGACCGTCGGCGACCGGCAGCATGAGCACGGTCACCCGAGGGTCCTCCCGGACCAGGTCGTTGAACTCGCGCATCAGCGCCGTCGGGGCGTCGTCGTGCGCCGGGTCGGCCACGTGCCCGCGCCGCAGCGTGTTGTCCACCATCAGCAGCCCGCCCGGCCGCAGCCGGTCGATCAGCAGCTCGTAGTAGCGGGGGTAGCTGGGCTTGTCGGCGTCGAGGAACGCCAGGTCGATCGGCTCGTCGAAGCCGGCCAGCGTCTCCACGGCCGGGCCCAGCGTGAGCGTCACCCGGTCGGCCACCCCGGCCCGCTTCCAGTAGCGGCGGGCGACGGAGGTCCACTCCTCGCTCACGTCGAAGCAGTGCAGCCGCCCGCCCGACAGGCCGCGCGCGATGCACACCGACGAGTAGCCGGTGAACGTCCCCACCTCCACCGCCACCCGGGGCGCGACGAGCTGGGTGATCATCGTCAGGAACGTGCCCTGGTCGGCGGAGATCTGCATCCCGGCGTCGTCGCCCGTCAGCTCCGCGGTCTCGGCCGCCAGCTCACGCAGCAGCGGGTCGGGCGGGGTGGAGTGGTCGAGGATGTACTGCGCGACCTGCGAGGTCAGGACGTATGCCTTCATGGATCTGGTTTACCACCCGGCAGGGCTGGCGGCCGGGTCAGGTAGGGTCGGGCGGATGATGAAGAGGGTGGCGGCAGTGGTGGTCGCCTGCGTGACGCTGGCCGTGATCGCGGTGGTGACGGTGTCGGGGCCCGGCCGGTCGTCGGCCTCCGGCGAGGTGCGGCTGATGCGCCAGCCCGACGGCTCCATGGTGCTGGCCGACAAGGGCGGCGACGCCCCCGTGCTCGACCTGTACGAGGACTTCGACTGCCCCGTCTGCAAGGAGCTGCACAGCCGGGTCGACGCCACCATCCAGCGGCTGGCCAGGGAGGGCCGGGTCAAGGTCGTCTTCCACCCGGTGACGATCTTCCAGCAGGAGCCGATGCGCTCCAACTCCATCCGGGCCGCCGCGGCCGCCCGCTGCGTGCCCGAGGCCAACTGGCTGGCCTTCCGCGACGCCCTCTACGCCATGCAGCCGGCGCCGCACGGCATCGCGTCCGGGTTCACCGTGGAGGAGCTGGCCAAGGCCGCGAGCACGGCCGGGGCGACGGCCGTCGGCGAGTGCGTGACCTCGCAGGCGTACGCGGACTCCCACGTGGCCGCGAGCGCCAAGATCCGCATCGAGGGCACGCCCACCGTGGTGCTGAACGGCCGGGTGCTGGGCAACGAGGCGTTCGACCCGGCCGCGCTGGAGCAGGCCATCACGGGCGGCACCGGCGTGACCGTCTGACGACACCGTCCCACAGGATGAGATCGATGTGCCAGATGGTGAGTGGGTGTGGCACACTCACAAGCACCATGTTCTACGGTCTGCTCATTATCGGCAGGCGCGCTGGCTGACACAGGGACAACGCCAGCGCGCAGACCTCTCACGTCCGTGAGGGGTCTTTTTGTTTTCCAGACCTCCATCAGAAAGAAGAACCATGGCCGACGACCGCTTCCACGTCTACGACACGACGCTGCGTGACGGCGCACAGCAGGAGGGGCTCAACCTCACCGTCGCCGACAAGATCAGCATCGCGCGGCACCTGGACGGCCTGGGCGTCGGCTTCATCGAAGGGGGCTGGCCGGGCGCCAACCCCAAGGACACAGAGTTCTTCAGGCGCGCTCAAACAGAGCTCGACCTGAAGCACGCGCAGCTCGCCGCGTTCGGTGCGACCCGCCGAGCCGGGGTGAAGGCAGCCGACGACCCGTTGGTGGCCGCTCTGCGCGAATCCGGCGCGCCGGTCGTGACCCTTGTCGCCAAGAGTCACGACCGGCACGTGGAGCTGGCCCTCCGCACGACTCTCCAGGAGAACCTCGCGATGATCCGCGACACGGTCTCTCACCTTCGTGCGGAGGGACAGCGAGTCTTCCTCGACGCCGAGCACTTCTTCGACGGCTACACGTCCAACCCAGCCTACGCGCTGGAGGTCATCCGCACCGCCGCCGAGGCGGGCGCCGACGTCATCGCCCTGTGCGACACCAACGGCGGCATGCTGCCCGACGAGCTCGCCGAGGTCGTGCACGCCGCCGTCCAGACCAGCGCCCGCGTCGGCATCCACTGCCACGACGACACCGGCTGCGCCGTCGCCAACACGCTGGCCGCCGTCAGGGCCGGCGCCACCCACGTGCAGGGCTGCGCCAACGGCTACGGCGAGCGCTCCGGCAACGCCAACCTGTTCACCGTCGTGGCCAACCTCCAGCTCAAGCGCGGCTTCGACCTGGTGCCGCCGGAGGCGCTCGCCGACATGACCCGCATCGCCCACGCGATCACCGAGGTCACCAACGTCACGCCCAACTCCCACGCCCCCTACGTCGGGGCCTCCGCCTTCGCGCACAAGGCCGGGCTGCACGCCAGCGCCATCAAGGTCGACCCCAACCTCTACCAGCACATCGACCCCGCCCAGGTGGGCAACGACATGCGGATGCTGGTCTCCGACATGGCCGGGCGGGCCTCGGTCGAGCTCAAGGGCCGCGAGCTGGGCTACGAGCTCGGCGCGGCCGACACCAAGACGCTCGTCGAGCGGGTCAAGGACCTGGAGTCCAAGGGGTTCACGTTCGAGGCGGCCGACGCCTCCTTCGAGCTGCTGCTGCGCGACACCGTCCACGGCGAGCGGCGCCGCCACTTCGAGGTCGAGTCATGGCGGGTGATCGTCGAGCGCACCAAGGGCGGCGAGCTGGTCAGTGAGGCCACGGTCAAGCTCCACGCCAAGGGCGAGCGGATCGTCGCCACCGGCGAGGGCAACGGCCCGGTCAACGCCCTGGACAAGGCGGTCCGCCAGGCCCTGGAGAAGCTCTACCCCGAGCTGGCCAGGCTGGAGCTGGTCGACTACAAGGTGCGGATCCTCGAAGGCACCCACGGCACGGGCGCCATCACCCGGGTGCTCATCACCTCGAGCGACGACACCGCCGAATGGGCGACCGTCGGCGTGGCCGAGAACATCATCGACGCCTCCTGGCAGGCCCTGGAGCAGGCGGTCACGTACGGCCTGCTCAGGGCCGGCCACGAGACCGCCTAGGACCGCACCGCGATCAGGTGCTGGCGGCGGCGTCCGAGCAGGTTGTCCAGGGCCCACGCTCCCGGGCCCAGGACGGCGATGAGCAGGAACGCCCAGCAGTACATCGCCGCCAGCTCGCCGCCGTTGCGCAACGGCAGCAGGTCGGCGGGCTGGTGGACCATGAAGTACGCGTAGGCCATCGTGCCCGAGGCGAGCGTGGCGGCGACGCGGCTGAACAGGCCGCTCATCACCAGCAGGCCGCAGACGAGCTCGATGAGCGCCGCCCACCAGCTCGGCCACGCCATGAAGGCGACGGCCTGGCCGGTTCCGCGATTGCCTCCCATCACGCCGAACAGCGATGTAACGCCGTGAATGCTGAAGAGGAATCCGGTGACGATGCGGAAGAGCGCGAGCACGGGCTGGGCGAACCGGTCTAGGGGGTGCATGGGATCACCTTCCGAATGCCGCTCCTGCGGGGTGAATGCAGGAAATAGGAAAACCGGTGAGTAAAGTTTTCGCGACCCCATTGGCGCAGTTCCCATTAGGGTGTAGTGCGGTCGTTGAAATGTCAATTCCCGGCGTCCGAAGAGCGCCGGGAACTGTGGGTGACCTGGATATTCGCGATGAAATCAATGACGAAACAATGTTCCGTCAGAAGAGGTCGGCGGCGAAGCTCACCCCGTCGACCGTGACCTTGCCCCCCGTGCACGACACCTTGGGCGAGCCGGTGCCCGGCACCACGATCGTCAGCAGCGACCTGGCCGCCGGCGACACCACCACGTTGGTCCGCTGCTTGGCCAGGTAGGTGGGCGACATCCAGCCCAGCTTGCCCCCGCGCTGCACCTTCTGCCCGCTGACCGGCTTGCACGAGGAGAGCTGGACCAGCGTCACCTTGAACTTGCCGTCACTCAGCACCACCCGGCCGCCCCGGTTGGACACGAGCTTGAACGCGTCGTCGAACCGCCACAGGCTCTGCACCTTCTTGCCGCCCGACGCCTCGTCCAGCACCGCCATCATGTCGTCGCCGTGGTTGACCAGGACCGAACGGGTGCGGGTCACGCCGTAGGCCTTGTCGGAAAGGCGGAACGACTGGCGGCCGGAGCCGTACTTCGTCTTGGTGAGTTTGCTGGCCGTACGCGGGCGGAAACGCTCGCCCACCACGGTCGGGACGTTGTGCGCCTGCGGCGAGAGGGTCCAGTAACGGTAGGAGTTCTTCTCGTAGGAGTGGAATCCCGCGTCGACCAGGATGTCACGGCCGTGCGCGTAATAGGTGACGCCCAGATGGTCCTCGTGGCCGTGCCACTTCATGCCGGGGCCGAACCGGATCGAGTAGAAAGCCGACTCCGGCTTGCCCCAGGCCGTCCGGCCGAACACGTAACCCGCGTTGTAGGTCCTGACTTCCTGCTTGGGCGTGCCCGCGTCCATCTTCGGCTCGGTCTCGGCGCTGCCGTCGCCGATCGGCACCATGTAGCCGTTGGGCTGGGTGGAGTGGGCGATGAAGTCCTTCAGCGCGTGAGTCCGCTCGCTGATGTCGCCCGGCACCTTGCGGCCGCACGAGCGCATGCCCTCCATCGCGACCTGCAGCCGGTTGTGGACGTAGACGGCGTAACGCGGCGCCTGCTCCATGAGCGCGCCCTGCGAGTCGACGTCGAGCCTGACCGTGCCCCGCAGGCGCTTGACCGCCAGGTCGGCCCAGTCGCGCCGGTCGTAGCGGCAGCCGATCGCCAGCAGCGCGATGTCCTGGTCGATGCCGTGGTTGTGGCCCTTCTTGTAGAGCCGCGCGTCGGACAGCAGCTTGGCGTGGGTGGCCAGGCTCTCCTTCAGCCACCCGTCCTTGACGTGCATGCTCAGGCACACCAGCGGCTGCGTGCGCAGCGACACCGGGTGGTCCTTCCACACGTACGCCTTGGTGCCGCGTGCGCCGAGCTTGTTGTGGGCCACCCAGTCCTTGGTGATCTCCTCGGCGCGCCGCAGGTAGCGCTCCTCACCGGTCCGCTCGTACTCGACGACGAGCGTGCCCATCCAGCGCAGCGACTGGAACACGTACTCCCAGGACCGGTTCCTGTACGGGCTCGCCGCCCAGTTGATCTTCTTGCCGAGCTTGAACGCGGGCAGGCCCACCAGGGAGATCTCGCCGGCCATCACGTCGGCGGCGGTGGGGGTGCCCGGCAGCCAGTCGCCCTGGCACTGGGCGGTCCGCTTGACCGGGGCGTCGGCCCGCGCCGGGCTCACCGTCCCGCTGAGCAGGAGCGTGAGAGCAAGGGGGATCGCGAGGCGGCGCACGCCAGATTCCTTCCGGACCGAAAGACGGGGGCGCAACATGCTGTCCGACCGGCGAACTCAAGGTCAAGTTGGCCCCCGCGATCGTTAGCGGCTCGATGCGCCATGCTTCTGCCATGCGATACGACGACCTGGTGATCCCCGACACGTCCGTCTGCCGCGCCGCGCTGGAGGTGGCCACCCGCTACCACACGCCGTCGCTGCTCAACCATTCGATCCGGGCCTACCTGTGGGCCGCCGCGTACGCGGCCGAGCACGGCATCGCGTTCGACGCCGAGCTGCTGTGGGTGTCGGCGATGCTGCACGACATCGGGCTCGCCGCCGAGTTCGACAGCCACACCGTGCCGTACGAGGAGGCGGGCGGGCATGTGGCCTGGGCGTTCTGCGCCGGCGCCGGCTGGCCCGAGGAGCGCAGGCAGCGGGCGGCCGAGGTGATCGTCCGGCACATGTGGGCCGAGGTGCCGGTCGAGCAGGACCCGGAGGGGCACCTGCTGGAGCTGTCGACCGGCATGGACATCTCCGGCAGGCACACCGACCGGATCCCCGGCGGCGTGCGGCAGGAGGTGCTGCGACGCTACCCGAGGCTGGAGATCGCGGGGGAGTTCGCCGCCTGCATCGCGGACCAGGGGGCGCGCAAGCCGGACAGCTTCGCGGGCGGGTTCGTGCGGGCGGGCATCGCCCAGCGCATCGCCGCGAACCCGCTCGACAGGTGAAATTTCAGGACTTGGGGGTGGCGCTCTGGACGACCTCGAACGACCACAGCTGCGACCCCGAAGCGGTCGGCCCCTGTCCGTGCCCGTGACCCTGGCCGTGACCCTGGCCGGGTTCCTGACCCTGCCCGTGCCCGTGGCCCTGGCCGGGTCCCTGGGCCTCGGCCCTGGCCTGGGCATGGCCGCGCTGGAACGCCTGGCTCTCCTGCCAGCGCTGGAAGTCCTCCTCGCTGCGCCAGCGGGTGTAGACCAGATACTGGTCGGTGCCGTCGACCGGCCGCAGCAGCTCGAACCACTCGAACCCGTCGGCCGACTCGACCATCCCGGCCCGGTTGGCGAACCGCTGCTCCAGCTGCTCCCGCATCTCGGCGGGCACGGTCAACACGTTGATCTTCACGACGGAAGGCATGTCAGCTCCTCGGCAAAGTTGGTCCACCAAGCAAACCACGCCCCGCCCCGGTACCGGGCGGACCCGCACCGGTGGCGGCGATAGCCTTGTCAGGTGCGTATAGCGAGGTTCTCCACAGGTGAAGGCGTCTCGTTCGGCGTGGTCGAAGGCGGTCCGGGCGAGGAGTTCGTCTCCGCGATCTCCGGTCACCCGTTCGGCCAGGTCCAGTTCACCGGCGAACGCTTCCCGCTCTCCCAGGTGCGGCTGCTCGCCCCGATGCTGCCGAGCAAGGTCGTCGCCATCGGCCGCAACTACGCCGAGCACGCCCGGGAGATGGGCAACGAGGTGCCCGACGAGCCGCTCATCTTCATGAAGCCGTCCACCTCCGTGATCGGCCACGGCGAGGCGATCGCCTACCCGACCACGCTCTCGCACCGCGTCGACTTCGAAGGCGAGCTCGCCGTGGTCATCGGCCGGCTGTGCCGCGAGGTGCCCGCCGAGCGCGTCAAGGACGTCATCTTCGGCTACACCTGCGCCAACGACGTCACCGCGCGTGACCTGCAGAAGAAGGACGTGCAGTTCACCCGGGCCAAGGGGTTCGACACGTTCTGCCCGATCGGCCCGTGGATTCAGACCGACCTGGACCCCGCCGACCTGGCGCTGACCACGACGGTCAACGGCGAGATGCGGCAGAGCGGCCGCACCAGCCAGCTCATCCATGACATCCCCGCCCTCGTCGCCTACGTCAGCGCGGTCATGACGCTGATCCCCGGCGACGTGATCCTGACCGGCACCCCGGCCGGAGTCGGCCCGCTGGAGATCGGCGACGAGGTCAGCGTCGGGATCGAAGGCATCGGCACTCTGACGAACAAGGTGGTCTCTCGTGACTGATCTACGGGTGCGCTTCGCCCCGTCCCCGACCGGCATGTTCCACGTCGGCGGCGCCCGCACGGCGCTGTTCAACTGGGCGCTGGCCGAGCAGACGGGCGGCCGCTTCGTGCTGCGCATCGAGGACACCGACGCCACCAGGAACCGGCCGGAGTGGACCGAGGGCATCATCTCCGCCCTCGACTGGATCGGCATCAACGGCACCAACCCCGTCTTCGAGGGCCCGTACTTCCAGTCGGCCTACGAGCCGCAGCACCGCGAGGCCGTCGCCAAGCTCCTGGCCGGCGGCGGCGCCTACCACTGCGACTGCACCCGCGAGCAGCTCGTCGCCCGCACCGGCTCCGAGCACAAGGGCTATGACGGCCACTGCCGCGAGCGCGGCCTCACCGAGGGCGCCGTCCGCTTCCGCACGCCCGACGAGGGCGTCACCGTCGTCGAGGACCTGGTCCGGGGCCGCGTCGAGTTCCCCAACGACGCCCAGGAAGACTTCGTCATCGCCCGCACCGACGGCTCGCCCCTCTACGTGCTCGCCAACGCCGTCGACGACATCACCCAGGGCATCACCCACGTCGTGCGCGGCGAGGAGCACCTGGGCAACGCCGCCAAGCAGCAGCTCCTGTGGCCGGCGCTCGGCGCGGTCCCGCCCGTGTGGGCCCACCTGCCGGTGATCGTCAACGAGCAGCGCAAGAAGCTGTCCAAGCGCCGCGACAAGGTCGCCCTGGAGGACTACCGCGCCGAGGGCTACCTGGCCGAAGCGATGGTCAACTACCTCATGCTGCTCGGCTGGGGGCCCGGCGACGACCGCGAGATCATGCCGTGGTCGGAGATGGTGCCGCTGTTCCGGCTGGAGGACGTCAACTCCTCCAGCGCCTTCTTCGACGAGAAGAAGCTGCGCGCCTTCAACGGCGAGTACATCCGGGCGCTGCCCATCGAGACGTTCGAGGAGCGGTGCCTGCCCTACCTCGACCCGTCCTGGGACCGCGAGCGGTTCAGCAAGGTCGCCGCGCTCGCCCAGACCCGCATCGGCGTGCTGTCGGAGATCCGGCAGAACGTCGACTTCCTCTTCCTGCCGGAGCCGGTCTTCGACCAGGCGTCCTGGGACAAGGCGATGAAGAACTCGCCGCGCGAGATCCTCTCCGGCTACCTGGAGCGGCTCGACACCGTGAGCTGGGACCCCGAGTCGCTCAAGGTCGCGCTGGAGGAGGTCGGCGCCGCCCACGGCCTCAAGCTCGGCAAGGCCCAGGCTCCGGTCCGCGTCGCCGTCACCGGCCGCACGGTGGGGCTGCCGCTGTTCGAGTCCATCGAGGTCCTCGGCCGCGAGCGCTCCCAGGACCGCCTCCGCGCCGCCCTCAGCCGCCTCGACGGCTGACCCGCCGCCGCCCCGGCCACCGGCCGGGGCCCTCGAGGCCGGTCACCGCGGTCCGCCCGCCCGCGTGGTGCGGGGGAGTACGGCGGCGGTGAGGCTGAGGGTCGCGCCGGCGGCCATCGACAGCCACACCCCGGTCACGCCCAGCCAGGCGCTCAGCGCGTACGCGAGGGGCAGCTGGGCGGCGAAGCCCGCCAGGGTGGCGGCGAGCAGCCGGCCGCCTCTCCCGGTGGCCTGCAGCACGCCGCCCACGGCGATCAGCCCGCCGAACGGCACCAGATAGAGCGTCATCCAGCGCAGGAATCCCACGGCGGGCCCCGGGTCGGCGGCGAACAGCGCGGCGACCGGCTCGGCGGCCACGTTGAGCACCGCCGCCACCACGGCTCCCGTGGCCAGCCCGGCGAGCAGGGGCGACCCGGTGTGCTCGCCCCGGGCGGTGCGGATCATCGTGGCCTGGCGGAGCGCGTAGAACGCCATCACCCCGGCCAGCATCACCTTCTGCCCGACCCCGTACCCGGCCAGCTCGGCGGTGCCGAAGCCGGCGACGAGGTCGACGAGCACCATGCCCACGAGCGCCCGCGCCAGGAAGTCCCCGGACATGGGAAGCCCGGTGCGCACCACCGCTCCCACAAGCAACCCCGCCCGCGCCCCCGCCACCGTCCCCGGCCCCGTCCTTGGCCCCGCCCCGGGCTCCGTGCTCGCTTCCGTGCTCGCTTCCGGGCTGCGCAGGGCGGGGAAGGAGGCCGCCAGGGTGATGGCGCGGGCGAGCACGGTGGCCAGGGCGGCGCCCTCGACGCCGAGGCCGAGCCCGTGGATGAACAGCGGGTCCAGCGCGACGACCAGCGCGTTGCACAGCAGCGCGTGGCGCATCGGCCGCCTGGTGTCGCCCCGGCCCTTGAGCACCCCGTCCACGACCGTCTGGGCGAAGTACACGGGCCATCCGGCGAAGGCGATGAGGAAGTACGCCTCCCCGCCCGACAGCCACAGCCCGGCTGCCGTGATGGGCACGGAGAGCCCCGCCCACAGCATCCGCCCGGTCCTGACGACGGGCGCCAGCGGGGCGTGCCCGTCGCGCCGCCCGACGAGCACGGTCACGCCCGTCGGCACGGCCAGGAAGATCCCGTAGGCCAGGGTCTCGGCGGTCGTGGCGATGGTCACCGTGGCGATGGCGTCCTCGCCGAGCCCGGACACCCAGAGCAGGTCGATGAGCCCCACCGCCACGACGGCCGTGAGCAGTTCCACATAGATGGGCGTCGCCAGCCTGAACACGCATACCTCGAATCGTAGTATCTCGATTAGAGGTATAGCGTTACGATGCATCCCATGGCAAGTGGCGGTGACCTGACCCTCTCCATCCTGGGGTTCCTCGGCGAGCGCCCCATGCACGGCTACGAGCTCAAGGCCAAAATCGCGTCGCTGACCGGCCACCTGCGCCCGGTCAGCGACGGCGCCCTCTACCCGGCGATCGCCCGGCTGGAGTCCAAGGGCCTCGTCGAGCGGCACGAGGAGGCCGGCACGCACGCCGCCCGCCGCCAGGTCCTCACGCTCACCCCGGCGGGCCGCGAGGAGCTGCTGAGGCGCCTGCGCGAGCCCAGCGACCTCGACATCAGCGACCAGACCCGGTTCTTCGGCCTGCTGACGTTCCTGTCAGCCCTGCGCGACCGGGCCGAGCGGGCCGGGGTGCTGCGGCGCAGGCTGGCGTTCCTGGAGGCCCCGGCGAGCTTCTTCCACGAGGGGGGCGCGCCGGTGCGGATCAAGGACGAGCGCGACCCGTACCGGCGCGGCATGCTGATCGTCGCCCGAGCCTCCAGCGAGGCCGAGCGGACATGGCTGCGCGAGGCCATCGCGGAGCTCGAAGCCCCCCGCGACGACCCCGCGCGATGACCCTGGTGACCCTGGTGGTCCCGGGCCGGGTCACACCAGGCCGCGGCGCTCCAGCAGCGGGCGGATGCCCGGCTCGCGGCCCCGGAAGTTGCGGAACGCGGTCAGCGCGTCGACGCTGCCGCCCTTCGACAGCAGCTCCCGCCGGAAGTGGTCGCCGTTGGCCCGCTTGAGCCCGCCGTTCTCCTTGAACCACTCCACGCTCTCGGCGTCGAGCACCTCGCTCCAGATGTAGGAGTAGTAGCCCGCGCTGTAGCCGCCCGAGAAGACGTGCGCGAAGTAGTTGGTCCGGTAACGCGGCCGCACCAGCGGGAACGCGATGCCGGCCGCCTCCAGGGCCGCCGCCTCGAACGCCTCGGCGTCGGTCACCTCCTCGCCCGGGGCCAGCTTGTGCCAGGCCCAGTCGAGCAGCGTCGCGGCCAGATACTCCACGGTCTTGAAGCCCTGGTTGAACCGCTCGGCCGCCTTCAGCTTGGCCACCAGCTCGGCCGGCATCGGCTCGCCGGTCTCGTGGTGGCGGGCGTAGCTTTCGAGGATCTCCGGCCAGGTCACCCACATCTCGTTGACCTGCGACGGATACTCGACGAAGTCACGCGGCACGTTGGTGCCCGACACCCTCGGGTAGCGCACCTCGGAGAACAGCCCGTGCAGCGCGTGCCCGAACTCGTGGAAGGCCGTGTTGACCTCCTCGTACGTCAGCAGCGTCGGCCCTTCGGCGGGCTTGGTGACGTTCAGGTTGTTCATCACGACCGGCTTCTCGCCGAACAGGAACGACTGGTCGACCAGGTTGTTCATCCACGCGCCGCCGCGCTTGTTGGCCCTGGCGTACGGGTCCAGCAGGAACAGGCCGAGAGCCTCGCCGCCCTCGTCGGACACCTCGAAGACGCGCACGTCCTCGTGGTAGCCGTGCAGGTCGGGCCGGTCGGCGAAGCTCAGCCCGTACAGCAGCTCGGCGGCCCGGAAGATGCCGTCGCGGAAGACGCGGTCCAGCTCGAAGTAGGGGCGCATGGCGTCGGCGTCGAGGTCGTAGCGGGCCCGGCGCACCTTCTCGGCGTAGTAGGACCAGTCCCACGGCTCGATCGCGAACCCGGCCTGCTCCGCCAGCGCCTCGGCCTCCTCGCGGGCGTTGCGCACGGCCGGGCCGACGAGCTGGGAGAGCATCTCCTCGACGGCCTCCACGGTCTTGGCCGTCTCGTCGGCGACCACGTACGCGGCGTGGCTGGGGAAGCCGAGCAGCGCGGCGCGCTCGGCGCGCAGGCTCGCCATCCGGATCGCGAGCGCGCGGTTGCCAGGCGCCCGCTCGACGCTCAGCTCGTACAGGCGGCGGCGCACGTCGCGGTCGGTGAGCTGGGCCAGCGCGGGCTGGTTGGTGAAGTTGAGCAGCGGCAGCACGTAACGGCCGTCCTGGCGCAGCGACCTGATCGTGGCCTCGTCGAGCCCGTCGAGCTCCTTGGCGTCGTCGACGACCAGCGCCGACTCGGTGGAGGCCTTGAGCAGGTTCTGCGAGAACTCCGTCGACAGCGTCGACAGCTCCTCGTTGAGCGCCCGCAGCCGCTCCTGCTCCGGCTCCGACAGGTCGGCGCCGGCGCGGACGAAGTCGTCGCGGTACTTCTCCAGCAGCCACGCCTCCTCCGGGTCGTCGGTCGTGACCCGCTTGAGCCGGTCCCACAGCGCCCGGTCGAGGCGGATCGCGTCGCTGTGCCTGGCCAGCTCCGGCGAGATCCGCTTCTCGATCTCCATCAGCGCGTCGGAGGTGTTGGAGGACGCCATCGAGTAGAAGACCGTCGCCACCCGGTTCAGGACGCGCCCGGACCTCTCCAGCGCGGCGACCGTGTTGTCGAACGTGGGCGGCTCCTCGGCGGCCGCGATGGCCGCCACCTCGGCCAGCTGCTCGGCCATCCCGCGCTCGAACGCGGGCAGGTAGTGCTCCTCCCGGATCTCCGCGAAGGGCGGCAGCTGATAGGGCAGGGTGCTAGGGGCGAAGAACGGGTTCTCGGCCAACGCTGAGGCTCCTCCACGTGGTGATTTGTCCCCATCAGCTTGGCACGTCACGGCCGGTGCCGGACCCCGCCGCGTATTCGTTTTGGTCTTACCCCCCGAGCTGGGCTATTCTTTCGGACATCGCCGAGCGCGCCCCGCAGGGGGTCCGCCGCGGTGGGGTATGGTGTAATTGGCAGCACGACTGATTCTGGTTCAGTTAGTCTAGGTTCGAGTCCTGGTACCCCAGCACAGTGCAGTGACAGTGCGGATGTTTCGATCAGAAACATCCGCTTTCTTGTTTTCATGACCGAGTTCCGGATGCGTCGCGGTTCCTTCTACGCGTTCGCCGCCCCCTTCCTGATGCCGCTCGCGCTCTTCTTCCCGGTCTGCCTGGCGCTGGGCGCGATCCTCACCCGGAGCACGCTCCTCGGCGTCCTCGTCGCCGCCGCGGCCACGGCCGCGCTCGTCGGCGTGCTCGCGGTCAAATACCGGCGGATGGTCGACGGCACCGTGGTGCGCTTCTCGCCGCAGGGCGTCGAGCTGTCCGACTCGTACGGCTTCCGCCTGCGGCTGGCGTGGGCCGACATCGAGCGCGTCGACGTGGTGGAGAGCCCGATGGCCGGCCGCAGGGTCATCGGGCGCCCCGGCGGCGTCCGGGTGCGCGCCGGGGAGATGCGCACGATCGGCCTCGTCGGTTGGGGCTCGCGGGTGCTGCCGGGCCGCGTCCCCGGCTGGATGCGCGACCACCTGGCCCGGGTGCCCGTCCACCCCGAGTCCGGCCTGCAGTGGCTCGGCATCCCGCTCGGCGCGATCGACCCGCTGTGGGAGCGCGGGCCGATGGGTGAGCTGGTACGACAGCGCAGGCCCGATCTGATGGTCCGATAGCGGTTTGGTTGTGCTCCTCGCCGTGCGGTAGAGTTACGTCCGTTGCCGGGGAGGCCCGGCACCAGCTTGTGGACAGGGTCCCGTCGTCTAGTGGCCCAGGACGCCGCCCTCTCAAGGCGGTAGCGCCGGTTCGAATCCGGTCGGGACTACCACTGTCACAAGCTCATGAAGGTCCCGTCGTCTAGTGGCCCAGGACGCCGCCCTCTCAAGGCGGTAGCGCCGGTTCGAATCCGGTCGGGACTACTCCTTCACCTGTGAGACCCGGCCCATCTGGCGCCGGGTCTTTTTCTTTCCCGAAGCTGAGACGCGAAAGCGCGCCCCCCGTTGAGGGAGGCGCGCTCGGTCGTGCGTCCTACTGCGCGGCAGACCGTGCCTTGAACAGCGCCCGCCGGGCCGCCTTGGCGATCTGCTTGTCCGGATGCACCTGGGAGATCAGGTCCAGCAGCTCCTCCACGTGCGCGTGCGGGATCTTCCACACCACGTCCAGCAGGTTGTTGAGCAGCTCCGGCCCGATGTCGCGCAGGCTGCCCACGAACTCCTGCCGCCCCAGCCCGGCCGAGATGGTCCACATGTCGAGGATCAGCCAGTTGGTGTCGTCAGGGGTGGGCTCGGGCGCGCCCTCCACGCCGAGCTGGCTCAGGTGCGTGGCCGCGTAGGGGCGCAGCGACACCTCGTCGAGCGCGGCCTGCCAGGCGGGCACGGCGGCCTCGCCGAGCGTGCCGACGACGCTGGCCGCCTGCACCCGGATGAGCGCGTCGTCGCCGTCCTTGGCGGCGGCCTCCAGCAGCTCCTCGGCGGCCTTGGCGGGCTCGCGCAGCCGCATCCAGGCGGCGAACTCCGCGTCGGCCTCCTCCTCGGGCAGCTCGGCGCTGAGGACCAGCAGCTCGTGCGCGCTCATCGACTCGATGGCGGGCCGGGCGTCGATCTCGATGTCGGAGTCGTCGAGCAGGTGGACGACGCCCTCGGTGCCGAGCGGCGTGAGGCTGACGGTGTCGCCGGAGACCTCCGTCATGCCATAGCCGGCCAGCCAGGTGAGCGCGGGGGCGAGCGGGTCGCCCGCCTCGTGCCACGCCTGGGCGCCCAGCTCGTCGATCTCGGCGGCGGCCTCGGCCAGCTCGCGCCGCAGCCCGGCCAGATCGCGTGAGCCGCCCGCGAGCAGCAGCCTGACCAGCAGGCCCCGGGTGAGGCCGGCCAGGGCCATGGTGAGGTCCTCGTCGGCCAGCTCGGGGTCGCCGTAGTCGACGGAGTGGAGGCCGAGCATCCAGGCGTCGAGCACGTCCTCGTCGTCGTCGAACGGCCACTCGGCGGTGTCGTCCTGCACGGCCACCGTGTTGCCCTCGCCCGGCTCCAGGAACTCCAGGTCGACGGCGAGGTTCCACAGGTTCCACAGGTCGGGCACGGCCTCGGCGAGCGCGCCCTCGGTCTCCGGCCTGGGCAGGCCGACGGCGGCCAGCGCCTCCTCGACCTCGGCGTCGGACAGCAGCGTGTCCTCGCCCACGCGGCGGCCGGAGCCGACCCACAGGGCCAGGTCGCGGGCCTTGGCGATGAGCGGCACCGCGCGCGCGGCGGCGGCCAGCTCGGCGTCGGGCCGCAGCCTGATCGTGGGCAGGTCGGCCAGATCGTCGGCGAAGGGCTCGAAGTCGCCGAGGTCGCCCGTCTCGTCCTCGTCCTCGACGTCCTCGATCAGGTCTTCCATCAGCTCGACGAAGTCGTCCTCCACGTCGTCGAGCTCGGCCTGCAGATCGGCGAGGCTGTCGGAGCCCTTGGCCAGCCTGCCGGTGCTCGACAGGAAGGTCAGGTAGGCGTCGACGGCGGGGAGCATGCCGTCGGCGGCCGCGTCGGGGTCGTCGACGACCTTCGGCATGCGATCGAGCAGCAGGTTACGCAGGTCGGCGCGCTTCCACGTGCCGAGGTCCTGCGAGAAGGCGAGACGGTGCCACAGTGCGGCGGGCCCCACGAGCTCGGGGTCGCTGTCGGGCGCGTTGGTCCGTGCCCACAAGATGAACTCTTCGAGCAGGGGTCGCAGCTCAGTGGCGGCTACCTCGATGCGATCTGTCACGCACTCAGGCTAGTGCGCCAGCGACGCACTCGGCTCCCTAAATACCGGCTTTGGCGGATCATGACGTGCGTCGCATGGCCTCCGTGATGCGCTCGGCCGCGGCCATCACCGGCACCGCGTGCAGCCGCCCCGGGGCGCGGGTCAGGCGCTCGATGGGAC
Source organism: Nonomuraea ceibae (assembly GCF_019396325.1). Taxonomy (GTDB): domain Bacteria; phylum Actinomycetota; class Actinomycetes; order Streptosporangiales; family Streptosporangiaceae; genus Nonomuraea; species Nonomuraea ceibae. Next base: position 2,699 of record NZ_JAHKRO010000129.1, on the reverse strand, counting down.
CCGACACGCTGACCGCCGCGATCACCTTGCCGCCGCTGCCCCTTATGGCGGCTGAGACGCTCGCCACACCCTGCTCGCGCTCTCCCACGCTGTGGGCCCACCCCCGGCGCCGCACGGAGGCGAGGGTGGCGGCGGTGAACTTGGCGCCGCGCAGCCCCCGGTGCAGCCGGTCGGGCTCCTCCCAGGCCAGCAGGATCTGGGCCGCCGACCCGGCGGTCATCGGCAGCGCCGAGCCGACGGGCACGGTGTCGCGCAGGCCGCTGGAGCGCTCGGCGGCGGCCACGCACACCCGCTCGTCGCCCTGCCGCCGGTAGAGTTGCGCGCTCTCGCCGGTCAGGTCCCTCAGCTGCATGAGCACGGGCGCGGCGACCGCGAGCAGGCGGTCCTCGCCGGCGGCCGTGGACAACTCCGAAAGCCTGGGGCCGAGCACGAACCTGCCCTGCGTGTCACGGGTCACGATGCGGTGGTGCTCAAGGGCGACGGCCAGCCGGTGGGCCGTGGGGCGGGCCAGGCCGGTGGCCTGGACGAGCTGCGCCAGTGACGCCGGTCCGGCTTCGAGGGCGTTGAGCACCAGAACGGCCTTGTCCAGTACTCCGACTCCGCTAGAGTTGTCCATACACCGATACTGCCGTCTCGACATATGAGAAGGCAAGTCGGAGGTCTGTCTCAAGGAGGAGATCCCATGGGCCGCACACTGGCCGAGAAGGTCTGGGAGCAGCACGTCGTGCGCCGCGCCGACGGCGAGCCCGACCTGCTCTACATCGACCTGCACCTCATCCACGAGGTGACCAGCCCGCAGGCGTTCGACGGTCTCCGTCTCGCCGGCCGGACCGTGCGAAGGCCCGATCTCACCATCGCCACCGAGGACCACAACGTGCCGACCGTCCTCGGCCCGATCTCCGACCCGGTGTCCAAGACGCAGGTCGAGACCCTGCGCAAGAACGCCGCCGAGTTCGGCCTGCGGCTCCACCCGATGGGCGACGCCGGCCAGGGCGTGGTCCACATCATCGGCCCGCAGTTCGGCCTGACGCAGCCCGGCATGACGATCGTGTGCGGCGACTCCCACACCTCCACCCACGGCGCGTTCGGCGGCATCGCGTTCGGCATCGGCACCTCCGAGGTCGAGCACGTGCTGGCCACCCAGACGCTGCCCGCCTACCGGCCTAAGACGATGGCCATCGAGGTCTCCGGCGAGCTGCCCGTCGGCGTCACCGCCAAGGACCTGATCCTGGCCATCATCGCCAAGATCGGCACCGGCGGCGGCCAGGGCTACATCGTCGAGTACCGCGGCGAGGCCGTGCGCAAGCTCTCCATGGAGGGCCGCATGACGGTGTGCAACATGTCCATCGAGGCGGGCGCCAGGGCCGGCCTGATCGCGCCCGACGAGACCACGTTCGCCTACCTCAAGGGCCGCCCGCACGCGCCGTCGGGCGAGGCGTGGGACCAGGCCGTCGCCTACTGGAAGACGCTCAGGAGCGACGACGACGCCGTCTTCGACAAGGTCGTCGAGATCGACGCCTCGACGCTGACGCCGTACGTCACCTGGGGCACGAACCCCGGCCAGGGCCTGCCGCTGAGCGACAGCGTCCCCGCCCCGGAGAGTTTCGCCGACCCGGTCGCCCGCTCGGCCGCCGAGCGCGCCCTCGAATACATGGGCCTGACCGCCGGCACCCCGCTGCGCGACATCGAGGTCGACACCGTCTTCGTCGGCTCGTGCACCAACGGCCGCATCGAGGACCTGCGCTCGGCCGCCGAGATCCTGCGCGGCCGCCAGGTCCGGACGCGCACGCTCATCGTCCCCGGCTCGATGCTGGTCAAGCGCCAGGCCGAGGAGGAGGGCCTGCACGAGGTGTTCAAGGCCGCCGGCGCCGAGTGGCGCGAGGCCGGCTGCTCCATGTGCCTCGGCATGAACCCCGACACCCTCCAGCCGGGCGAGCGCAGCGCTTCCACCTCCAACCGCAACTTCGAGGGCCGCCAGGGCAAGGGTGGCCGCACCCATCTGGTGTCGCCGCAGGTCGCCGCCGCGACCGCCGTCACCGGCCGCCTGACCGCCCCCGCCGACCTCTAGGAGACCCACCGATGGAAGCCTTCACCACCCACACCGGTACGGCGGTGCCGCTGCGCCGCAGCAACGTCGACACCGACCAGATCATCCCGGCCGTCTGGCTCAAGCAGGTCAGCCGCACCGGGTTCGAGAAGGGCCTGTTCGCCGCCTGGCGCGAGGACCCGTCCTTCGTCCTCAACGACCCCGCCTACTCGGGCGCGTCCGTCCTGGTCTCCGGCCCCGACTTCGGCACCGGCTCCTCGCGTGAGCACGCCGTGTGGGCGCTCCAGCAGTACGGGTTCCGCGTCGTGATCGCCGCCCGGTTCGGCGACATCTTCCGCAACAACTCCACCAAGATGGGGCTGCTGCCGGTCGTGCTGCCGGGCGACAAGGTCGAGGCGCTGCAGGACGCCGTCGAGGCCGACCCGGGCCTCCAGGTGACCGTCGACCTGGCCGAGCGCCAGGTCCGCTGGGCCGGCGAGACCGTCGCCTTCGAGATCGACGACTACACCCGCTGGCGGCTCATGGAGGGCCTGGACGACATCGGGCTGACCCTGCGTCACGCCGACGACATCGCCACGTACGAGAATGGTCGGCAGCCATGGCTGCCGACCACCGTCTAGACGACGACGAGCTGGCGCGGCGGGTGCGCGAA
>NZ_JAHKRO010000128.1 GCF_019396325.1 Nonomuraea ceibae | reverse complement strand
GGGGGTCCCCTGGGGGCGGGAGGTGCGGGGGGCGGGGCCGGAGGAGGGTCGGGGTATGACGACTCCGAGGGCCGGAATCGGCCGGATCACCGCGGCGCTCGTGGCGATCGCCGCCATGCTCCCCTACCTCACCATCAAGGTCCTCTGGCTGACCGGCAGTTCGCTGGGCGTCACGGACCCGAACCTCATGGGCACCTCCACCATGCTCGGCATGAACGCGCTGACGTTCGGCATGGACGCCGTGGCCCTGGTGCTGGCGCTGGCGTTCACGATGCGGTGGGGGATGCGGCTGCCCGCCTGGCTGGTGCTGCTGCCGCTGTGGGTGGGCACGGGCCTGCTGTCGGTGGTGATGATGACCGCGCCGCTGGGCCTGGGGCTGGAAGGCATGGGGGTGTTCGCGAACGGCGGCCCGATCGAGCCGTGGGTCTACCTGGCCGTCTACGCCGGCTTCTTCGGCCAGGGCGCGGGCCTGCTGACGGCGTTCGTGCTGTACGCGCGCGACCGCTGGCCCGCCCTCTTCTCCACCCCGATCGGGTACGGTCCCGCGCCGGCGACCAAGCCGTTCCAGCTCGTCGTCGGGTGGGGCGCGCTGCTGGTGGTCGCTCTGCTCGGCGGGACGCGGATCGTCTGGGCGCTGGGCGGCGGGCTGTCGGCGGTGGCGGCCGCGCAGGGCGTGCTGAAGGGCGGGCTGGCGATCGCGGCCGGGGCGGCGCTGCTGGTCGTCGTGCGGGGGAGCGGGCGCAGGCCGTTCTGGCAGCCGCTGGCGGCGGGCTGGCTGGGCTCGGGGGCGATGTTCGGCTGGGGCATGTACGCGCTGATCGTGATGATCGTGGGCGGCCCGCTCGGCGTCGAGATCGAGGCGGCGGCGGGGCTGGTGGAGCTGTTCACCACGCTGACGGGGCTGGTGATCGGGATGTGCGGGGGATTCGTGCTGGTGGAGAGGCTAACCGTGGGCGACGTGCAGCCGCCGCAGCACCCGCTTGAAGGCGAAGACCGAGACGGCGATCGCCAGGCCGCTCATCACGGCCACCGCTGAGGTGCGCAGCAGCATGAACCCGCCGAGTGATCCCGCCAGCGACTCGTACACGGCCAGCGCGATGCTCACCGTCGAGTTGGCCAGCAGCACGAACGCCCACAGCAGCGTGATCCTGGCGAAGAAGCGGCGTACCCGCTCGTGCTTGAGCACCGCGTTCGGCAGGTGGATGTAGTCGAGGGTGAGCTTCTGCACGAGCGGCCGGTTGAGCCGTACGGAGGCGAGGAAGGCCATGCTGATGCAGATCGTGCCGAGTTCGGGCTGGATGAAGTACCACATCCAGGTGCCGGTCCACAGGCCGACGATCGTGCGCAACGTGATCGCGGCGGCGGCCAGCAGCATCGTCGCCGGCACCGGGATCCGCCTGATCAGCCGCCACGCCACGCCCCCGTACACCCAGGCGCACGTCAGGATGAGCGCCCACTGCAGCCCCAGCACGACCATCGCCAGGTAGAACACCGCCATCGGCGCCACCACGGCTTCGAGCAGCCGGGGCGCCGCCTGGCGGGCGAGGGCGGTGAGACGGGGCAGGGTCACGGGTGGATGATTCAACGCTGACTCCGCTGATAGGCCGATGGCCGGGGCACTACCCGGGCTTACGGGCTGGCAGGCTTGCCGGATGGGCCGCTCGATGTCACCTGGCGGTCACCCTGACGCCTGAGACGATCGCACCGGCGGGTTGCCGGTCACTTACCGGTGGCTTACCGTACCTGAGGTCCCGGGCCGCGACGGCCTGTTTTGCCGCGTTCCATCGGCCCGCCGCCCGTTACCGCATGTCGGGGCCGCCATACTTCTTGGGAAAGAGTCTCAGCCGAGCGACGTCGTGGCCAGCTTGGCCCCGAACCCGACGAACAGCGCCCCCACGCCCGACGTCAGCCCGGCGCTCAGCCGCCTGCGCGAGCGGAACTGCGCCGCCAGGAAGCTCCCGCCGAAGATCAGGGCCGTCAGGTAGAGCAGGCTGAACACCTGGATGATCGCCCCCAGGATGAGGAACGACAGCGCCGGGGTCGCGTAGCCGGGGTCCACGAACTGCACGAAGAACGAGATGAAGAACAGGATGGCCTTCGGGTTGAGCAGGCTGATGGCGAGCGCCTTGCGGAACGGCCGAGGGTCGCGCACCGGCCGCACCTCCGCCGCGGCCTCGGCGGGCGACGGGTCACGCCAGGCCCGCCACGCCCCGCGCAGCATCTGGAAGCCGATCCACACCAGGTAGCCGGCGCCGGCGTACTTCACGACGGAGAACAGCAGCGGCGACGACTGCAGCAGCGAGGCCGCCCCGACGGCGGCCAGCGCCATGAGCACCGTGTCGCCCACGAACACCCCGGCCGCGGCCCGATACCCCTCACGCACCCCCCGCTGCGCGGCCAGCGTCAGCACGAACAGCGAGTTGGGCCCCGGCAGCAGGATGATGAAGAAGGCGCCGATGACGTAGGTCCACAGGTCGGTGATACCGAAGAACATGCCGCTGCACTCCAGGTGAAACGTGGTGACACATCACGGTATCGCCTGGCGGGACTCAGCCGAAGAGCTCCTCCGCCGAGCTGACCTTCAACGACCGCACGAGCAGCTCGTCGAGCAGGTCGGTGTCCGTACAGGCCATCACCCGCTCCCGCACCGCATCGGGCACCTGAACCCCCCGCTGCTCCAGCACCTTCAGCACCGATCGCGCCTCGCCCTCGGCCCGGAGCTGCTGCGCGTACTCGGACTGGTAGCGGTACGTCTTGGTGGACATCAGCTCTCTCCAAAGTCGTCGGGCCTTGGTGTCACCGAGACCCACCTCGGTGAACTCGGCGAGGAACCCAGCATGGTCGCTGTCGATGGTGTCCAGGGCGGCTGCCAGCGCATCCAGTATGACATTCACCCTGCGTGAGGTCCCGTGCGTGATGGCGGAGAACGCCGCCAGCACCACATCCTTGGCCGCCTCGGACCGGTCCGTGATCGCCGGGACGTTGTCGGGCCCGAGCACGACCGGGTAGAGGACCGAGGTGGGCCTGCCGGGCAGGCCGATGGTCTTGGGCTCGCGGGCCCACCGGGCGGTGCCCGGCTTCTGGCAGATGACGATCAGCACGACCTGGTGGCCGTACTTGGCCTTGAGGTAACTGACGTAGTAGGCCCAGGCGTCGCCCTTGGCGGCGTCCTCCTCCAACTGGGATTCGATGATCATCGTGTACGGCCCGTCGGGGCACCTGACGTCGAGCAGCGTGTCGCAACGGCGCTCGACCGGCACGATCTCGGTGAGATCGGCGTTGATCACTGTTACCTCGCACTCGTCCGGAAAGGGGATGTCCAGGATCTGGAGCGTGCGGGGAAGCAGCGAGGGTTCTGTCTGGAACAGGCGGTGAAGTGCCTCGTGTTTCGCGGTCACCATGTACGGAACGTTACTGAATCATCGCACAGAGTTTCCGGGGAATCGGTGGGCGGCGAGGGGGTGGACGCGGTGGTGGACGACGGTGGAGAGGGTGATGACGGTGGTGCTGCGGCGGACGCCCGGGATGGCGAGCATGCTGTCGATGACCTGCTGGACGTGTTCGTTGTCGCGGCCGGCGATGCGGCACCAGACGTCGCCGGGGCCGGTGACGATGTGGGCTTCCAGGAGCTCGGGCATGGCGTGGAGCGCTTCGGAGATGTGCGCGCGGGCGGCCTGCTCGACCTCCAGGGTGGTGAACGCCTGGACGGGGTAGCCGAGGGCGGCGGGGGAGAGGACAGGGCCGAAGCCGGTCACGACGCCGTCGGCGGTGAGGCGGTCGAGGCGCGCCTGGACGGTGCCGCGGGCGACGCCGAGCAGGCGGGCGATCTCCAGGAGCCCGGCGCGGGGCCGCTCGGCGAGGAGGCGCAGCAGTCGAAGGTCCAGTTCGTCCAGTCCGTGGCGCCGTGCTGGCATATTTGCCACCTTAAGCCGAAATTTCGTGTCGAAACGTGCAGCATAGACGGCCCCCTGTTGTCACAGAAGCGAGGCGTACGGAGACTGCGGGGTCATGGAGCACCCTTTCATCCCTTATGCCCCACCCCGCTACACCCCCGAAGAGATGATCAGGCGCGGCGAGGAGTTCTACGCGTTCGCCGACTCCCGGCGCAGCGTCCGCATGTTCAGCGACGAGCCGGTCCCGTACGAGGCCGTGGAGCTGGCCGTGCGGGCGGCCGGGACCGCGCCGTCGGGCGCGCACCAGCAGCCGTGGACGTTCGTGGTGATCGGCGACCGGGAGACCAGGAAGCGCATCCGCGAGGCCGCCGAGGTGGAGGAGCGCCAGAACTACGAGGGCGGCCGGCTGCCCCCGGAGTGGCGTGAGGCGCTGGCCCCGCTGGAGACGAACTCCGACAAGGGCTACCTGGAGGTGGCGCCCTGGCTGGTGGTCTGCTTCGCGCAGAAGTACGGGGCCCGCCCCGACGGCTCCCGCGTCAAGCACTACTACGTCAACGAGAGCGTGGGCATCGCCTGCGGCCTGTTCATCGCGGCGCTGCACTCCATGGGCCTGTCGACGCTGACGCACACGCCGAACCCGATGGCGTTCCTGACAGAGATCTGCGAGCGCCCGGCCAGCGAGCGGCCCTACATCCTGTTCCCGGTGGGCTACGCGGCCCCCGGCGTGCGGGTCCCCGACCTGGCGCGCAAGCCGCTGGAGGAGACACTGGTGCCGTTCCCACCGGATTTGGGCCTTTCCTAGCCGGGCCGTCGTCTTCACTCTCAGTTCAGGCGCGTGTCAACACCGAGCCCACGCGCCTGGGAGGACGAAGGTGAAACGCCGATTAGTCATCCTGCTCGCCGTCCTGGGTCTGATCTGCCTGACCGGCGCGACCGGGGCGGGAGCGACCGCGGAGCCGCCGGCGAACAAGCAGTACCGGGTGCAGGGCCCGGCGGACGCGCGGGAGCGCAGCGCGGTCGCCGCGACCGGGGCCGCGATCGACGAGGTGACGAAGGACTCGGTCCTGGTCACCGCCACGGAAGCCGAGGTGTCCGCGATCCGGAAGCTCGGCTACCGGGTGACGGAGGCGCCCGGCCCGTTACCCCCGGCCCGTGCGCGGGTGGCTGACTTCCCGCCCGCGGACTCCGGCTACCACACGTACGCGGAGATGATCGCGTTCATCCAGGACCTGGCGGCCGACCATCCCGGGCTGGTCAGCACGTTCACGTACGGGACCTCGTACCAGGGCCGGCAGCTCGTGGGCGTCAAGATCAGCGACAACGCCGGGACGGACGAGGCGGAGCCGGAGGTGCTGTTCACCGCGCACCAGCACGCGCGCGAGCACCTCACCGTCGAGATGGCCCTGTACATGATGGACCTGCTGACCGACGGGTACGGCACGGACTCGCGGATCACGAACCTGGTGAACACGCGGGAGATCTGGATCATGCCGGACCTCAACCCGGACGGCGGCGAGTACGACATCGCCACCGGCAGCTACCGGTCCTGGCGCAAGAACAGGCAGCCGAACAGCGGCTCCTCGGCCGTCGGCACCGACCTGAACCGCAACTGGGCCTACCAGTGGGGCTGCTGCGGCGGCTCGTCCGGCTCGACGTCGAGCGAGACGTACCGGGGCCCGTCGGCCGAGTCGGCGCCCGAGGTGAGCGCGGCGGCGAACTGGGTGCGCGGCCGGGTCGTGGGCGGCGTGCAGCAGATCAAGGCGCACCTCGACTGGCACACCTACAGCGAGCTGGTGCTGTGGCCGTACGGCTACACCTACAACGACACGGCGCCGGGCCTGACGCAGGACGACCGGGACGCGCACGCGACGCTGGGTCAGAGCATGGCCGCCAGCAACGGCTACACGCCCGAGCAGTCCAGTGACCTCTACATCACCGACGGCACGATCAACGACTGGATGTGGGGCGTCTACAAGATTTTCAGCTACACCTTCGAGATGTACCCGAGGGGCGCCAGCCCCGGCTTCTACCCGCCGGACGAGCAGATCGTGCCGCAGACGACGCGCAACCGGGAGGCGGTGCTGCTGTTCCTGGAGAGCGCCGACTGCGTCTACCGGGTGATCGGCAAGGAGGCCCAGTACTGCGGCACCGGCACCCCGCCGGTGACCGTCTACTCCGACACGTTCGAGACGGCCACGGGCTGGACGGCGAATCCGGGCGGCACGGACACGGCGACGGCCGGGCAGTGGGAGCGCGGCGACCCGGAGCAGACCGACTCCTCGGGCGTCAAGCAGCTCGGCACCACGGTCAGCGGCTCGAACGACCTGGTGACGGGCCGGTTGGGCGGCTCGGCCGGGACGTACGACATCGACGGCGGCGTGACGTCGATCCAGTCGCCGCCGATCACGCTGCCGGCCTCGGGCACGCTCGGCCTGTCCCTTTCCTGGTATCTCGCGCACGGCTCGAACGCGTCGAGCGCGGACTACTTCCGGGTCAGGGTGGTGGGCGCCACCACGGCCACGGTGGTGAACCAGGCGGGCGCGGCCACCGACCGTGACGCCGCCTGGAGCGTGGCGACCGCGAACCTGAACGCCTTCGCCGGGCAGACGGTCCGCATCGTCGTCGAAGCGGCCGACGCGGGCACCGCCTCCCTGGTGGAGGCGGCTGTGGACGACGTCCGCATCACCCAGCAGCCGTAATACCGGAAAGGCCGATTCGGGCATTATCGGCGTCCTTAACCTGGGAACTGCTTTGGGTCTTGTAAGGCAACGGTGTCAAAGCTACGATCACGGCAACTCTTAGGAAACTTTCCTAAAAGAAATCATGGCCCGCGTGACACCCCCCCAGGAGCCCGCGCCTCGCCGCTGCGGGCTGTGCCGTACGGCTCGCGTTCTCACCCCCCGGCGCGAGCCGTACGGCACATCATCCAGAAGGACGACATGTGAAACCTCGCGTCATCCTCGTAGCCCTCGCGACTCTCGCCGTCAGCCTCATCGCGCTCCCCGCCCAGGCTGCCTCGGCCACCGCCACCTTCGCCAAGGTCTCCGACTGGGGCTCCGGCTTCGAAGGCAAGGTGACCATCACCAACGGCACCACCACCGCCATGAACGGCTGGAACGTCCAGTTCGACGTGCCGGCCGGCTTCACGATCCCGTCCGCCTGGAACGCCAACATGTCCAGGAACGGCCAGCACTACACGTTCACGAACCCGAGCTGGGCAGGCAACCTGGCCGCCGGGGCGAGCGCCAGCTTCGGCTTCAACGGCACGCCCGGCAACTTCCCCGGCATCACCAACTGCACGCTCAACGGCGCCCCGTGCGGCGGCGGCGACAACGAGCCCGGCGCGCCCGGCAAGCCCGGCGCCGTCCAGGCCACCAGCACCGACAACAGCATCGCGCTGACGTGGGGCGCCTCCAGCGGAACCGTCACCGGCTACCGCGTCTACGAGGGCACCGCTGTCAAGGCCACAGTCAGCTCCACCAGCGCCACGATCAGCGGCCTGGGCACCTGCGAGCCGCACACCTACACGGTCAAGGCGTACAACGACCAGGGTGAGTCGGCGGCCAGCGACCCCGTCACCGCCACCACGACCGGCTGCGACACCGGCAACCCCGGCCCGCTGCCCAAGCACTTCCTCACCGGCTACTGGCACAACTTCGTCAACGCCGCCACCGAGCTGAAGCTCTCCCAGGTGCCGGACGACTACGACCTGATCGCGATCGCGTTCGGCGAGGCCACCTCCACGGCCGGCGAGGTCGTCTTCTCGCTCGACCCGGCCCTGGCCGCCGCCGTCGGCGGCTACACCGACGCCCAGTTCAGGGCCGACGTGCGGGCGCTGCAGCAGCGCGGCAAGAAGGTCATCCTGTCCGTCGGCGGCGAGGCCGGCCGGGTGCAGGTCGCCAGCGCGGCCGCCGCCACCAGGTTCGCCGACTCGGTGTACGGGCTCATGCAGAGCTACGGGTTCGACGGCGTCGACATCGACCTGGAGAACGGCCTCAACGCCACCTACATGGGCCAGGCCCTGCGCTCGCTGCGCGCCAAGGCCGGCGCGGACCTCATCATCACGATGGCCCCCCAGACCATCGACATGCAGTCGACCGGGATGGAGTACTTCAAGCTCGCGCTGAACATCAAGGACATCCTCACCGTCGTCCACACGCAGTTCTACAACTCCGGCTCCATGCTCGGCTGCGACCAGTCGCAGGCGTACTCGCAGGGCTCGGTCAACTTCATGACCGCGCTCGCCTGCATCCAGCTGGAGAACGGCCTGCGCCCCGACCAGGTGGCCCTGGGGCTGCCCGCCGGGCCGGGTGCGGCGGGCGGCGGCATCGTGTCGCCCACGCTCGTCAACCAGGCGCTCGACTGCCTGGCCAAGCTGACCAATTGCGGGACCTTCCGGCCGCCGCGCGCCTACCCGGGCATCCGGGGCGCGATGACCTGGTCGATCAACTGGGACGCCAGCCACAACTGGAACTTCTCCAGGACCGTCAAGCCGCACCTCCGGGGAATGCCATGAGAATCCGTCGCCTGTCCCTCGCCCTGCTCACCTCAGCGGCGCTGACCGCGTCCGGGGTGGCCGCGATCAGCCCGGCCGCCTACGGCGCCACCGGTAGCGCCACGAGCGCCGCCACCGCCGCCTACCCGGCCTGGGCCGCGTGGACGGCCTACACCGCCGGCACCCGCGTCACCCACAACGGCGCCGACTACGAGGCGATCCAGAGCCACACCTCCCTGCCCGGCTGGGAGCCGCCGAACGTGCCCGCGCTGTGGAAGACGGCCACCGGAGGCGGCAACGACACCCAGGCGCCGTCGGTGCCGGCCAACCTGCGATCGACCGGCACCACCACGACCAGCGTCTCGCTGGCCTGGAACGCCTCCACGGACAACGTGGCCGTCAGCGGCTACGACGTCTACCGGGGCAGCACGCTGGTGTCGACCGCGACGGGCACGTCGTTCACCGACACCGGCCGCACCCCGAACACCTCCTACACCTACACGGTCCGGGCCCGCGACGCCGCCGGCAACGTGTCGGCCGCCAGCAACGCGGTCACCGTCACCACGCCCGACGGCCCCGGCCAGCCGGACCCGACCAGGATGCCCGGCGCGCCCTACCTCTACATGGGCTGGGGCAGCCCGCCGAACCCGGGCACCGTCATGGACGCCACCGGCGTCAAGTCGTTCACCATGGCCTTCATCCTGGCCAGCGGCGGCTGCAACCCGGCGTGGGACGGCAACCGGCCGCTGACCGGCGGCGCCGACGCCCAGGCGATCTCCACGATCAAGTCCAAGGGCGGCAGCGTCCAGGTGTCCTTCGGCGGCTGGTCGGGCAACAAGCTCGGCCCGAACTGCTCCACGCCGCAGGCGTTCGCCGGCGCGGTGCAGCAGGTCATCAACGCCGTCGGGCCCGCCGTGGTGGACTTCGACATCGAGAACACCGACGAGTTCGAGAACTACACCGTCCAGGACCGCATCCTGAACGGCCTCAAGATCGTCAAGCAGAACAACCCGAACGTCAAGATCGTGGTCACCTTCGGCACCACCAGGACCGGCCCCAACGCCCACGGCGTCCGGCTGATCAACCAGGCCAAGGCCCTGGGCGTGCCGATCGACAACTTCACGATCATGCCGTTCGACTTCGGCGGCTCCAACATGTACCAGGACACGGTCAACGCCTCCGAGGGCCTGAAGACCGCGCTCAAGAACGCCTACGGCTGGACCGACGCGCAGGCGTACGCGCACATGGGCATCTCCGGCATGAACGGCCTGTCCGACCAGCAGGAGCTGACCTCGCCGGCGATCTGGACGCAGATCCGCGACTGGGCCCTGTCCAAGGGCCTGACCAGGCTCGCCTACTGGGCCGTCAACCGCGACCGCCCCTGCCCGGGCGGCGGCGTCACCGCTCACTGCAGCGGCATCGCCCAGACGGAGTGGGAGTTCACGAAGACCACCGCCGGCTTCTGACCGGCAGGTGATCGACGGGGGAGGGCGCCACACCTGCCGGCGCCCTCCCTTCTCATGCCAGACAAGGAAGGATCACCATGAAGTTCCGAGGGTTCGCGGCGGCGGCCGCCCTCGCGCTGGGCCTGACCGCCCTCCACCCCACCTCCGCCCTGGCCGCGAACATCGTGCTGAACCCCGGCTTCGAGTCGGGCCTGTCCGGCTGGACCTGCTCGTCGGCCGAGGCCGTCTCCTCCCCGGTGCACGGCGGCGCCGGCGCCGTCCGCGGCACCCCCGCCGGCGCCGACTTCGCCCGCTGCCAGCAGACGATCACCGTCCAGCCCAGCACCGCCTACCAGCTCTCCGCCTGGGTCCAGGGCGGCTACGTCTTCCTGGGCGCGACCGGCACCGGGGTGAACGCCAGCACCTGGGGCCAGCCCGGCGCCCAGTGGCAGCAGCTGAAGACCTCCTTCACCACCGGCGCGACCACCACCAGCGTCGCCATCCACGTCAACGGCTGGTACGGCACCGGCGCGTACGTGCTCGACGACGTGATCCTCGACGGCCCCGGCGGCCAGCCCGACACCGAGGCGCCGAGCACGCCCGGCAACCTCGCCGTCGGCAACGCCACCAGCACGAGCCTCACCGCCACCTGGAGTGCCTCGACCGACAACTCCGGGAGCGTCGCCCGCTACGAGGTCTCACGCAACGGCGGCGCCCCCGCCGCCACGACCGGCACCACCCACACGGCCACCGGCCTGACCCCCCAGACGGCCTACCGCTTCAAGGTCCGCGCCTGCGACGCCGCCGGCAACTGCTCCCCGTACACCGGCGAGGTGACCGGCACCACCACGGTGGGCGGCGGCGACGGCGGCGACCTGCCCGAACGGGTCATGGTCGGCTACCTGCACGCCTCGTTCGCCAACGGCTCCGGCTACATCCGCATGAGCGACGTCCCCGCCGAATGGGACATCATCAACCTGGCCTTCGGCGAGCCCACCTCGGTGACCTCCGGCGACATCCGCTTCAGCCAGTGCCCGGTGGCCGAGTGCCCCAACGTCGAGTCCGAGGCCGACTTCATCGCCGCCATCGACGCCAAGCAGGCCCAGGGCAAGAAGGTGCTGATCTCCATCGGCGGCCAGAACGGCCAGGTCCAGCTCACCACCACGGCCGCCCGCGACAAGTTCGTCCAGTCGGTCAGCGCCATCATCGACCGCTACGGTCTCGACGGCCTCGACATCGACTTCGAGGGCCACTCCCTCTACCTCAACCAGGGCGACACCAGCCTCGCCAACCCCACCACCCCGGTGATCGTCAACCTCATCCAGGCGCTCAAGACCCTCAAGAGCAGGTACGGGTCAGACTTCGTGCTGACGATGGCCCCGGAGACGTTCTTCGTCCAGCTCGGCTACCAGTTCTACGGCCCCGGGCCGAACGGCACGGCCGACCGCAGGAGCGCCTCCTACCTGCCGGTCATCCACGCCATGCGCGACGACCTGACCCTGCTGCACGTGCAGGACTACAACTCCGGGCCGATCACCGGGCTCGACAACCAGTACCACACGATGGGCGGCCACGACTTCCACGTGGCCATGACGGACATGCTGCTGGCCGGCTTCCCCATCATGGGCAACGCGGCCAACGTGTTCCCGGCGCTGCCGCCGGAGAAGGTCGCCATCGGCCTGCCCGCCTCGCCCAACGCCGGCAACGGCTTCACCACGGTCGGGGAGGTGCAGAAGGCGTTCGACTGCCTGTCCAAGGGCACGAACTGCGGGCCGTACAAGCCGCGCGGGGTCTACCCGGGGCTGCGCGGCCTGATGACCTGGTCCATCAACTGGGACAAGTACAACGGTTACGAGTTCTCCCGCAGCCACCGGGCCTACCTGGACCGCCAGTAGGGCTCACCGGACCAGGTGCGTCGGCTTGATCGGCAGGCCGGCGCCCGGCGGGCGGTAGACGGGCAGGGCCTCGCCGTACTCGTGCATCCAGGCGTGGTCGATCAGCAGCCGCATCCGCCGCCCGCCGGGCTCCGGCACGTCCGGCCGCCCGGCGTGGCCCGCATGACCGGCATGACCCGGGTGACCGGCGTGCCCGGCCGACAGCTTGGCCACCGCGTCGGCGACCAGGCCGGGGTCGGGCGGCGCCAGGTCGCACCGGTCGTCCGGCCCGATCAGCAGGTCCACCTCGGGCGGCAGCGGGTAGATCCACCTCGGCAGGCAGAGCACGCGGGGCGGCGGCGCCATCGGCAGCCCGTCGCCCACCGCCTCCAGCAGCATCGACCGCGCCGTCCGCCGCTCGAACAGCCCGTCGCCGAGCGCCCAGCTCAGCGCCCCCACGTCCGCCCGGTCCTCGCCACAGGCGTGCAGGCACAGGTACGGCACCAGCGGGATGTCCGTCCCGCCCGCCGGCTGCGCCCACCCCTCGCGGCACCCGGTCAGCACCAGCAGCGCCAGCATCGCCCGGTAGGCCGTGTCGGCGTGCGGCGTCTCCAGCCGGCCGGGCACCACCATGCACCGCCCGCCCGTCTTCTCCGCCGTCACCCCCAGCTCGCGCGCGATCTTCAGCGCCCGCGACGCGGCCACGCCCGTGCACGCCTCCTGCCAGCCCGGCGTGTACGGCTCGTCCCGGTCGTCGTACCCCGACGGCCACCGGCCCGGCAGCCCCGGCCTGACCACCCCGTACACCGCCAGCAGCAGGTCGAACACCGTCGTCACCAGCTGCCCGCCCTCGGACGTCGCCGGCACCCCGCGCCGCAGCACGTCCGGGCCCGCGTCGAACCGGGGCAGCAGCACCTCGACGCCGGCCGCCCCCTCCTCGCCGTACAGGCTCAGCCGCCCCGCCGAGCCCCCGTGCAGCCCGCCCGGCACCAGCGCGCCGCCGCGCTCGCGCAGCCGCACCAGCAGCGGCAGGTCGGTGCCCGCCAGCGCCTGCGCGGCGAACGCGGGCCGGTCCAGGTAGAACTCCTTGAGCAGCACGTGCCCGACCGCCATGGCCAGCGCCCCGTCGGCGCCCGGCCGCACCACCACCGTCTCGTCCGACAGGCGCGTCGGGTGCGGGCCGATCGCCACCACCTTCTGCCCCTTGTAGCGCCCGGCGATCACCCACGGGGTGTCGGGGGAGCGTACGGTCCGGTTGTTCTCACCCCACAGCAGCACGTACGACGCGCGCGCCCAGTCCTCCGGGCGCGGCCCGCGATAGCCCGGCCCGAGCATCTGCGCGGGCGCGTTCGACTGCTCGGTCAGCACCGCGCCGCCGAGCCCCGCCACCAGCCCGGCCAGCGGCGCCGTCGCCAGCGCCGCCACCTGGTCCGCGCCGTGCTCGGACGCGGTGTGCACGATCGCGGCGGCGGCCAGCTCGGCGGCCGTGCCGTCGTCCAGCGGGACCCGCCGCCCGCCGCGCGCCCGGCGGTAAACCTCCGAGTTGGCTGTGAGTTCCGCCCAGGCGGCCACCGGGTCCCCCGGCCCCTCCCGTGCCTCGAAATAGAGCCTGACCAGCGCCTGGTTGACCTGCGATCCCCCCATGGAAAAAGTTCAGCACAGACAGTCATGTTCTGACGCCGTACGACCCGGCATGTCGGGGATAAGAATGTGGCAGCATGCGGGCGCGTACGGCACTCTAGATTCCGCCATGGAACACGCAGTCCTCACGGGGGTCGTCCTCGTCACCGGTGTCGTCCTCGCCCTGATCGCCCAGTGGCGAGACTGGCGGCCGTCCCTGCTCGTCGCGATCCTCGTCGGGATCGCGGTGCGGGTCCTGCTGCTCTTCACAGCGGCGACCGACACCCAGTGGCAGCCGGTCGACTACGTCAACAGCTTCCGCCCGGCCGGCGAGGCCGTGCTGCGCGGCGAGGATCCGGTGCTGGCCAGCAACGGCGGCTGGCACTTCCTGCCCACGATCCCCTACGTCTACGGCATCCTGCTCTGGCTCGGCATCCCGTGGGACTACGCCGGCCGCCTGGTCACCGTGGTCGCCGACATCGTGCTGATCCCGCTCGTGGCCAAGCTCGCCGGCGGCCCGAAGGCGTCGCTGCGCGCCTTCCAGTACGCGCTCAACCCGCTGGCCCTGCTGGTCGCCTCCATCCACGGGCAGGTCGAGCCGGTGGCGCTGGTGTTCGGCGTGGCCGCGTTCGTCGTCGCGCGCGGCCCCGGCTCGCCGCACCGGGTGGGCGTCACCGACGCCGCCATCGGCCGGGTGCGCCAGGCCGTCTCCGAAGGCGGGCTGCGGGTGCTGCCGCGCATGGTGCTCCAGGCGCTGCGGCCCGGCCCCACGGACCGCGCCGACCTCAAGCGGGCCGCGCTGGCCGGCGTCCTCATGGGGCTCGCCCTGTGCGCCAAGAGCTGGCCCATCTGGCTGATCCCGGGCTTCCTGCTGCTGCTGCCCCACCTGCGCTCCCGGATCGTGGCGCTGTTCACGACCGGCGCGGTGCCGCTGTTCTTCCTGGTGACGCTGCCGGTGTTCGCCGGCACCGCGTTCGACCAGATCCCCGAGGTCATCCGCACCATCCAGTCGATCCGCCCGATCGTCGGCGAGTGGGGCTGGACCCCGCACTTCACCGGCGGCCACTGGGACCTGCGGCCCGACCTGGCGACGTTCGGCACCTACCTGATCTACGCGTGCGTGGTGGCCGCGATCCTGGTCTGGCGGCGCGCCGACCCGATCGACATGACGATCGCGATCCTGCTCATCTTCATGGTCGTCACGCCCCGGCTCGGCGCCCAGTACCTGCTGTGGTTCATGCCGTTCCTGGTCGCCAGGCCGACCCGGTTCGCCTGGCCGGCGATCCTCGGCGTCTCGCTCTGGTCGGCCTACGGCTACATCTACATGACGCAGTACAGGGGCGAGGCGTGGGGCGTGCTGCACGCCGACTGGTCGCGGGCCTCGATCGTGCTGCTGCCGGTGCTGCTGCTGGCCATGCCGTGGGGCCGGCGCAAGCCGCAGGCGCCCGGCCTGACCGGGCCCGCCACTCCGGCGGGCCCGGGCGGCCTCACCTCAGCCGGTCGTACAGGGTGATCCACTGGTCGGGTCGCACGTACCCGACCACGGTGTCGCGGGCCACGCCCGCGGCGGCGAGCGCCGCGTCCACGCCCTCGTAGCGTGTCCGCAGCGAGGCGCGCAGCGACCCGCCCACCCCGCTGAAGCCCAGCTCGACCAGCGCCTGATAGTCGCGGCGCGAGCCGGCCAGAGGCTCCGGCCTGCGCTCGACGCGCAGGATCGCCGAGTCGACCGACGGGACCGGCCGGAAGCTCTCCCGGCCGACCCGCTCGCCCAGCCGCCAGTCGAACCACGGCCATGACTCGACCGTGACCAGGCTCCAGCGGCCGTAGTCGCCCGTGCGTTTACGGGCGTACTCCCGCTGGGTGAGCAGGGTCGCCGAGGTCAACCCCGGCGCCCGCAGGCACCAGCCGACGATCCTCGACGTGACCGCGTAGGGGATGTTGCCCACGACCGCGAACGGCTCGCGTGGCGCGCGGGCCGCCGTGAAGTCGCCCCGGACCACGTCGATCCGCGGATCGTCGCGCGTCCGAGAGGCCAGCCTGCCGGCCAGCCGGGGGTCGATCTCGTAGGCCGTGACCTGGGCCCCGGCCTCGGCCAGCGCCAGCGTGAGCGCTCCTTCGCCCGCCCCGGGCTCCAGGACGGGCCCGGCCGGTGCGGCGGCCTTGACCACCAGCTCCAGGGCATGCCTGTCGACCAGGAAGTTCTGCGACAGCTCGCGCCGCGCCCGATCCCGGGGCGTGCGGCCACCGCCGGAGCTCCTGGCCTTCTTCTGGGTGTGTGAATAGTTTCCGTGCGCGAAGTTCTGCGCCACAGCTTTCGCCCTCTCGGGTCTTCGAGTCGATGGGAGGCTCGAAGGGCCCCGGGCGCGCCGCGGACGCGCTCAGTCGTCCGCTAGCGGGCCAGAGGCCGGCTGCGGCGCATGCGCATGTAGACGGTGCCGAACATGCGGCTGATGCTAGGAAGAGCCGCCCCCGCGCGGCAACCGATTAAATCCGCTTTGAGCTGGCATTGAAGTCCCTGAGGTATTCCTTGGCTTATGGACCGTCCGGCCAGGGTGCTCGTCGTCGACGACGAACCCAACATCCGCGCCCTGCTCTCGCAAACGCTGCGCCTGGTCTCCTTCGAGGTCAGGACCGCCGAGACCGGCGCCGAGGCGGTGGCGGCCGCCCGCGAGTTCGACCCCGACCTGGTGGTGCTCGACGTCATGCTGGCGGACATCGACGGGTTCGAGGTCGCCGGGCGGCTCGGCGAGCGCGTCCCGGTGCTGTTCCTGACCGCCCGCGACGCCGTCGAGGACCGGGTGCGCGGGCTGACGCTCGGCGCCGACGACTACGTGACCAAGCCGTTCAGCCTGGAGGAGGTCGTGCTGCGGATCCGCGCCATCCTGCGCCGCAGCCGCACCCCGGCCCCACCGGACGACGTCCTGCGCTACGCCGACCTGGAGCTCGACGCTGCCGCCCACGAGGTGCGGCGCGGCGGCGTCCCGGTCGAGCTGTCGCCCACCGAGTTCAACCTGCTGCAGTATCTGATGGCCAACGCCGGCCGCGTCGTCAGCAAGGCGCAGATCCTCGACAGCGTCTGGCGCTACGACTTCGACGGCGACTCCAGCATCGTCGAGTCGTACGTCTACTACCTGCGCAAGAAGATCGACCGGTGGGAGCCGCAGCTCATCCACACCGTGCGCGGCTTCGGCTACACGCTCAGGACGCCCCGGTGAGACCCGCCACCTGGACGCTGCGCACCCGCCTCGTCATGGCCGTCCTCGCCCTCACCGCCGTCGCGCTCGTGCTGGCCAACGTGTTCGGCATCACGCTGCTGCACAACACCATGGTCGGCCGGGTGGACAAGGAGCTCACCGGCCTCAGCAAGATCAGCGGGGAGCGGGTCCAGCCGTCGGGGGCGGTCGTGAAGAGCGGCGTGCTGGCCAAACGGTTCGCCAGCCAGCTCCGCATCCTCGTCTTCGCCGCCGACGGCAGCATCATCGCCCAGACGCCCGGCGCGGGCAGCCCCGGCCCCGCGATCGAGACGTTGCGGGTGGGCGCCCCGTACACCGTGCCCGGCACCACCGGCGCGTCCTGGCGGGTGCTCGTCACCCCGTCGCCCGACGGCACCGTGTGGGTGGTCGCCCAGTCGCTCGCCGAGGCCGAGCAGGTCAGGACCTCCAGCATCGCCATCGCCACCGCCGTCAGCGCGCTCGTGCTGCTCCTGCTCGGCCTCGCCGGCGACGCCCTGGTACGCCTCGGCCTGCGCCCCCTGACCCGCATGGAGCGCACGGCCGGCCACATCACCCGGGGCGACTTCGCCAGCCGCGTGCCCGCCCCCGACCCGCACACCGAGGCCGGCCGCCTCGGCGCCGCCATGAACGTCATGCTCGACCGCGTCGAGTCGGAGATCGCCGCCCGCACCGCCTCCGAGGCCCGCATGCGCCGCTTCCTCGCCGACGCCTCCCACGAGCTGCGCACCCCCCTCACCTCCGTACGCGGCTTCGCCGAGCTCTACCGCCGGGGCGGCGGCGACACCGGCGAGATGATGGGCCGCATCGAGGACGAGGCCGCCAGGATGAGCGTCCTGGTCAACGACCTGCTCACGCTCGCCCAGCTCGACGAGGAACGGCCGCTGGACCGGAAGCCGGTCGACCTGCTGGCGGTGGCCGCCGACTCCATCCGCGACGCCCGCGCCCGCGTCCCCGACCGGCAGGTCAGGCTGGCCGGCCTGGGCGGCGCGCTGGCCCCCGTCTCCGCCCTGGGCGACGAGGCCCGGCTGCGGCAGGTCGCGGCCAACCTCATCGGCAACGCCCTCACCCACACCCCGCCCGAGGCCGCCGTCACCGTCCGCGTCGGCAGCCGGGCCGGGCGGGCCGTGCTGGAGGTCGCCGACACCGGCCCCGGCATCGCGCCCGAGCACGTCCCCCACCTGTTCGACCGCCTCTACCGGATCAGCCAGGGCAGATCCAGGTCCGACGGCGGCAACGGCCTGGGCCTGGCCATCGTCGCCGCCATCGTGCGCGCCCACGGCGGCAGCGTGGACGTCGACACCGCGCCGGGCCGGGGTGCCACGTTCTCGGTGCTCCTACCTGGTTCCCAGGCGGCTCCCAGCCCGCTCTGATCCGCACCCGCCACCGTCGGGGGCATGAGACGAACACTTCTCACCGCGGCCCTGCTCGCGCTGGCCGCGGGATGCGGGACGCAGCAGCCCGCCACCGGCGTCGCCTCGGTGTCGAGCGCCTCGGCCGCGCCGACGGCCTCCGCCTCCCCGGCCGCCACGGCGGACCCGGAGGAGCAGGGCAGGAAGTTCGCCGCGTGCATGCGCGAGCACGGCGTCGACATGCCCGATCCCGAGCCGGGCGGGAACGTGCGCGTGCTCGGCAAGGCCCAGGCGGGCAAGGCGGAGTTCGAGAAGGCCATGGCCGCCTGCCGATCGCTGGCCCCGTTCAAGGACCGCGGCGAGCTCACCCCCGAGGACGAGGAGCGGATGCGCGCCTACGCCAAGTGCATGCGCGACAACGGCGTGGACATGCCGGACCCGGAGCCGGGCAGCGGCCTCAGGCTCAAGGCCGACGGCCGGATCGACCCGGAGGACCCCGCGTTCCGGAAGGCGATGGACACGTGCCAGGACCGGCTGCCCCGCAACGGGAAGCGGAAGTGACCAGGATGACCCGCACACCGGAACCCCTGCCGAGGCCCCGGCGGTCGCTGGTGCGCCCGGTCGCCTGGACCGCGGGCGCCGCCCTGCTCGCGGCCGCCGTCACGGCCGCCGCGCTCGGCTTCGGCGGCGACGCCACCGGCCCGGCCGCCGCCGTCCGCACCCCGCCCGCCACCGCCACCGTCACCAGGACGACCCTCACCGAGACCAAGACCGTCGACGGCGCCCTCGGCCACGGCCCCGCCACGACCGTCACCGCCAAGGCGCAGGGCACGATCACCTGGCTGCCCGCCGAGGGCGCCACCATCACCCGGGGCCGCGCCGTCTACAGCGTCGACGCCGACCGCCGCCCCCTCCTCTACGGCGCCATGCCCCTCTACCGCACCCTCCAGGACGGCGTCGAGGGCGCCGACGTCAAGCTCCTGGAACGCAACCTGGCCAAGCTCGGCTACACCGGGTTCGACGTCGACGACGCCTACACCTGGGCCACCCGCGAGGCCGTCGAGGACTGGCAGGAGGATCTCGGCCTCGACGTCACCGGCCGCGTCGAGCCCGGCGACGTCGTCGTGGCCGGCGGCCCCCTGCGCGTCGCCGAGCTCAAGAAGGCGCTCGGCGACAGCGCGGCCGGCCCCGTGCTCACCGCCACGGGCACCACCCGCCGGGTGCTCGTCGACCTCGACGTGGCCGACAGCCACCTGGTGCGCAAGGGCATGCCCGCCACCGTCGAGCTGCCCGACGGCACCGAGGTCGACGGCAAGGTCACCGCCGTCGGCCGCGTCGCCGAGCAGAGCGGCGACGCAGACGACACCGCGACCACGGTCGAGGTCGAGGTGTCGGTGTCCGGGCTGAAGAAGACCTACGACAGCGCCCCCGTCGAAGTCACCGTCGTCGCCCGGCAGCGCGAGAACGTCCTGGCCGTCCCCGTCGGCGCCCTGGTCGCCCTCGCCGAGGGCGGCTACGGCGTCCAGGTCGTCGAGGGCCCCGCCACCCGCTACGCCGCCGTGGAGACCGGCATGTTCGCCGACGGCCAGGTCGAGGTCACCGGCATCGCCGAGGGCGTCACCGTGGCGGTGCCCACGTGATCGCCGAGCTGACCGACGTGCGCAAGGAGTACGGCGACGTCGCCGCCCTGCGCGGCGTCACCATGAGCATCGGGCACGGCGAGCTCGTCGGCATCGTCGGGCCGTCCGGATCCGGCAAGTCGACCATGCTCAACATGCTCGGCACCCTGGACCGGCCCTCCGCCGGAACCGTCCGCATCGCCGGGCACGACGTCGGCACGCTCGGCGACAGGCAGCTGTCGGCCCTGCGCGCCAACGTCATCGGCTTCGTCTTCCAGCAGTTCCACCTGGCCGCCGGGGTCCCGGCACTGGACAACGTCGCCGACGGCCTGCTCTACAACGGGCCCGCGCTGCGCGAACGTCGCGACCGGGCCGCCGAGGCGCTGGAGCGCGTCGGGCTCGGCCACCGGCTCGGCCACCGCCCGCACGAGCTGTCCGGCGGCGAACGGCAGCGGGTCGCCATCGCCCGCGCCGTCGTCGGCGACCCGGGCCTGCTGCTGGCCGACGAGCCCACCGGCAACCTCGACTCCCGCTCCGGCGCCGGCGTCATGGACCTGCTGCGCGAGCTCAACGCCACGGGCACCACCGTCGTCGTCATCACCCACGACCGCGACATCGCCGCCTCGCTGCCCCGCCAGGTGGAGATGCTCGACGGCCGGATGCTCGACGGGGCACGCCGGTGAACGTCCTGGAAAGCCCCCGCATGCGCCCCCGCGACGTGATCAGGACGGGCGGCTCCGGCCTGCGCGCCAGACCGCTGCGCGTGTTCCTGTCGGCGCTCGGCATCGCCATCGGCATCGCCGCCATGCTCGGCGTCGTCGGCATCTCCGCCTCCAGCCGGGAGGACCTGAACCGGCAGCTCGCCGCGCTCGGCACCAACCTGCTCACCGTCGCCCCCGGCCAGACGCTCTTCGGCGCCGACGCCCATCTGCCCGCCGAGGCCGAAGGCATGATCGGCCACATAGGCCCGGTCACCTCGGTCACCGCCACCGGCCGCACCCCGGCCAAGGTCTACCGCAACGAGCACATCCCGGAGAGCGAGTCGGGCAGCATCTCCGTCCTGGCAGCCCGCCTCGACCTGCCCGCGGACGTGAACGCCGCCCTCACCACCGGCGTCTGGCTCAACGAGGCCACCCACCGCTACCCGGCCGTCGTGCTCGGCGCCAAGGCCGCCGACCGGCTCGGCGTCGTCCAGGCCGGCCCCGACCAGCGGGTCCGGCTCGGCGGTCAGTGGTTCACGGTCGTCGGCGTGCTCGCCCACGTCCCGCTTGCCCCCGAGCTCGACACCGCGGCCCTGGTCGGCTGGCCTGTCGCCGAGGAGCGGCTGGACTTCGACGGCTACCCGACCACGATCTACGCCAGGGCCGGCGAGCCGTCGGTGACCGCGGTGCGCGACGTGCTCGCCGCCACCGCCAACCCGCGGGCGCCGAACGAGGTCGAGGTGTCCAGGCCGTCGGACGTGCTCGCCGCCAAGCAGGCCACCGACGCCACGCTCAACGCCCTCCTGCTCGGCCTCGGCGGCGTCGCCCTCCTGGTCGGCGGCGTCGGCGTGGCCAACACGATGGTCATCTCGGTGCTCGAACGCCGCGCGGAGATCGGCCTGCGCCGCTCGCTCGGCGCCACCCGGGGCCAGATCAGGCTGCAGTTCCTCGCCGAGTCGCTGCTGCTGTCGGCCATCGGCGGCGTCGGCGGCGTGGCGCTCGGCATCCTCGTCACCGCCGCCTACGCGAGCCTCCAGGGCTGGCCCGCGACCGTGCCCGCGTGGGCGATGGCCGGGGGAGTGCTGGCCACGCTCGTCATCGGCGGCGTGGCCGGCTTCTATCCGGCGGTCCGCGCCGCCCGCATGTCCCCCACGGAAGCGCTGGCCGCTCCCTGACGAGGCCGATTCGTACAAGAGAACCATGCGGCCGGTGGCGTACCGTCGGCCGCATGGACGTTCTCGACCGTGCGGCCGGCTACCTGCGGCTGCACGCCAGACTCATCGACAGGCTCAGGTTCGAGGCCCTGTTCGCCGGCGGCTCGCGCGAGCGGGTGGCCGGCGCGCTGCGCGCCTACCAGAACCCCGACGGCGGCTTCGGCCACGCGCTGGAGCCCGACCTGCGCGGCGCGGGCAGCCAGCCGCAGCCCGTCGAGGTCGCCTTCCGGCTGCTGGACGAGCTCGACGCGTTCGGCGACCCGATGGTGGCCGCCGCCTGCGACTACCTCGCCGCCGTCAGCACCCCCGAGGGCGGTGTCCCGTTCATGCTGCCCACCGGCGAGCCGCGCGCTCCTTGGTGGCAGACGCCCGACGACCCGCCCGCCGACCTCAACCCCACCGCCCCGCTCGCGGGCCTGCTCCACAAGCACGGCGTCACCCACCCGTGGCTCGGCCCCGCCACCGCCTTCTGCTGGTC
Source organism: Nonomuraea ceibae (assembly GCF_019396325.1). GTDB lineage: Bacteria > Actinomycetota > Actinomycetes > Streptosporangiales > Streptosporangiaceae > Nonomuraea > Nonomuraea ceibae. The sequence continues at coordinate 2,561 of NZ_JAHKRO010000128.1, read as the reverse complement.
GCGGATCGCCCGGATCACCGACAAGGCCGAGCAGTACGAGGCCCGCGCCGTGCTCACCTTCCTCGAACACGTCCCCGACAGGGAGCGGGCGCTCGCCGAGTTCACCCGGCTCAAGCCCGCGCTGCTGGCGGCGGTCTCCCTCGAACCCGACCAGCCCGGCCACGTGCACTACCCGCTCGACTTCGCGCCGGAGCCGCTCACGCTGCCCCTGTTCGAGGCCGCCGTGCTGGAGCGCCACCTGGACGTGATGCTGCGCGACCAGGACGACGAGGGCGGCTGGGCGCCCAACTGGGAGATGTGGACGCCGCTGGTGCGGCACGAGTGGGGCGGCTACATCACGGTGGCCAACCTCAACACCCTGCGGGCGTACGGACGCCTCTGAAGTTCTGTCGGTGCCCGTGCGTAGCCTGGGGGCATGTACGCGGAACGGGCTCCGGAGCCGGCCCTTGCCGATCGCGTGGCCTGCCTGTGGCGGCAGGCCAGCGAGGACGACCGGGCACAGCTGGTGGTGCCCGACGGCTGCGTCGACCTGATCTGGGGCCCCCGAGGGCCGTTCGTGGCCGGGCCCGACACCCGGCCCGACCCGGTCGCGATGCGGGCCGGCGACCGGTTCGCCGGCGTCCGCTTCAAGCCGGGTGCCGCCGGCGACGTGTTCGGCGTGCCGCTGTCGGAGCTGCGTGACCAGCGCGTCCCGGCCGCCGCGCTCGACGCCCTCGCCGGGCTGCCCGCCGACCCGCCGGACGACCCCCTCCGGGTGCTGCTCGCGGTGGTGCAGACGCGGCTGCGCCGCACCGCCGCCCCCGACCCGTCCGTCCCCGCCATCGCCGCCCGCCTGCGCACCGGCCGCACGGTCGCCGAGACGGCGTGGGACCTCGGGCTCAGCGTCCGCCAGCTCCACCGCCGCTCCCTGGCCGGCTTCGGCTACGCGCCCAAGACCCTCCAACGCGTCGTACGGTTCCAGCGCGCGCTCAGGCTGACCCGGGCTGGGGTCCCGTTCGCCGACGTCGCCGCCCGCGCCGGCTACGCCGACCAGGCCCACCTGGCCAACGACGTCAAGCGGCTGAGCGGCGTCACGCTGCGCCGCCTGGTGCCCACCGGCTGACCGGGCTACCGGGGGAGGCTCGCGGGCTTGCTGGAGATGAGCGCCCCCGCCCACTCCGCCCGCGGGTCGCTGTCGATCAGCAGCGCCCTGACCAGCAGGCTCAGCGGGATCGCGAGGATCGCGCCCAGCGGCCCCAGCACGAACGTCCACAGGATCAGCGACAGGAACGTCATCGTCGTCGACAGCCCCACCGCGTCGCCGAGGAACTTGGGCAGGATGAACGACTGCGTCACCACGTTGATGGCCCCGTAGGCGGCGACGACCAGCAGCATCTCCTTCACCCCGCCGTGCAGCAGCGCCAGCAGCGCGGGCGGGATCAGGCTCAGCACGAAGCCGATGTTGGGGATGTACATGCCGATCATCGCCAGCACCCCCCACAGGAGCGGCAGCGGCACCCCGATGAGCGTGAGCGCGATGACGTCCAGCACGGCGTTGAGCAGCCCGAACACCGTCGAGACGATCAGGTAGCGGCGCGTCTTGTGGGTGAACCCGGCCAGCGCGATCACCAGCCCCCGCCGGCGCCCCTCGCCCGCCGCGAGGATGCGCGAGGTGATCGGCGCGTCCAGGCACATCGCCAGCAGCAGCACCACGATGAGGAACAGGCTCGACAGCACCCCGATCACGCCGCCCAGCAGGCTCTGCGCGATGCCGAGCAGCCGCTCGGGGTCGAAGCTGTCGAAGGCGCGGTCGATCTGCGCGTCACTGATGCCGTGCGAGACCGCGAACCGTTCGGCGTCGCCCAGCAACTGGCTGAACTTCCCCGCGTACGAGCTGATCAGGGTGGTGAGCTGCACCGCCGACACCGTCAGCACCGCGGCCATCCCGAGCAGCACCAGAACGAGGATGAGGAACGGCACCGCCACCTGGATCCAGACGGGCGCGCCGTGCCGGGCAAGCCACCCGCGCAGTGGTGACACCGCGATGACGAGAACCAGGGCCAGGATGACCGGCCCGGCGATGGAGGCCACTTCGCGGATCCCGAACAGTGCGATCACCGCGCCGGCGATCCCCATCAGGACGATGAGCGCTCTGGGCACCGGCTGATCATTCACGCGGGGTTCCTACCCCTGCCCTAGGGAACACACCGCCGCGCGCCGCCGATTTGACGGTTGCGGGAGCCGTACATAGAGTTCACCAGTCCCGCGAGGACGGTGTGATCACCGGAATCGCCCAGGGCACCTCCTCCAACCACCTCCGGTCCGCGGATGCTTCACGTCCACGGGGCGCCGATTCGACAAGAGTCGGAGTTCGGAGTAAGTTAGAAGGGTTGCTCCGGAGACGGGGCGGTCGAAATTCCCGCAGGTCGAGCAAGTCCGGTCAATTTGACAGGGACTTGAACGGCTGAAAGAATTAAGACACAACGAAATGAGCGCCTCTCGCAGGACTGGAGAGCAAGCGTCCGTTTCTTGAGAACTCAACAGTGTGTCAAAAGCCAGTGCATGAAGTTTTTCATGCAACA
>NZ_JAHKRO010000127.1 GCF_019396325.1 Nonomuraea ceibae | reverse complement strand
GAAGTCACGTTGGACAAGTGTATTCACCACCCCCCGCCCCGCACCCCACCCCCCGCCCAACGCCGGCGGGCGCCTCCCCACCCCAGGGAAGACGCCCGCCACACACCACCGGCCCAGGCCAGCAGGTCAGGCCGGCTCCAGCACCTTGCCCGCCTTAGGCTCCTGCGGCGAACGCCGCAACCGCTCCTTGGCCCGCTCCACCATCGTGTACAGCGTCGGCACCAGCACCAGCGTCAGCAACGTCGACGTCACCAGCCCGCCGATCACCACGATCGCCAGCGGCTGCGAGATGAACCCGCCCGACCCCGTCACACCCAACGCCATCGGCGTCAACGCGCAGATCGTCGCCACCGCCGTCATCAAGATCGGCCGCAACCGCTGCCGGCCACCCTCGACGACCGCCTCCACCACACCCATCCCCTGATCCCGATACTGATTGATCAGGTCGATGAGCACGATCGCGTTCGTCACCACGATGCCGATCAGCATCAACATGCCGATCAACGCCGGCACACCCATCGCCGTGTCCGTCGCCACCAGCAACCCCACCGCGCCCGTCGCCGCGAACGGCACCGACACCAGCAGGATCAACGGCTGCACGAAACTCCGGAACGTCGCCACCATGATCATGAACACGATCGCGATCGCCGCCAGCATCGCCAGCCCCAGATCCGCGAACGCCTCCTGCTGATCCGCCGACGCGCCCCCGATCTCGTACGACGCACCCGCCGACAACCCCAGACCGTCCAGCTTCTCCGTCAACGCCTGCGTCACACTGCCCAGATCAGCAGCCGTCGCCTTCGCCGACACCGTCGCCGACCGCTCACCGTCGATCCGCGTCACCTGCGTCGGACCCGCGACCCGCTCCACCTCGGCCACCGACGACAGCTTCACCAGACCCGCCGCCGTCGGCAACCGCAGATCCTCCACCGCCTTCACGTCCTCCGGCGCGTCACCGCCCCGCAGCACCAGATCACTCGCCCGTCCGTCCAGCGTCAGCTGACCCAGCGGCGCGCCCCGGAACGCCTGCGCCACCGCCTGGCCCACCGCCGCCTCCGACAGACCACGCTCGGCCGCCTCCTCACGGTCCACCCGCACCTCGATCCGAGGCGCCGACGACTCCAGGTTCGACGACACATCACGCAGACCCGCGACCTCACCCATCGCCGACGCCACCGCGTCCGCCGCCGACCGCAACGCCTGCTCGTCCGGCGCCCGCACGATCACCTCGACCCCGTCGGAGGAGAAACCCCCCGCACCCGCGGCGCCGACCGTCACCTCACCGATCCCCGACACCGACGCCAGCCGCTCACGCAACGCCTGCTCCACCGCCGGCGTGTCCACGCCCTCGGCCAGCGTCACCGAGTACGACGCCCGATCCGCGCCACCTCCGGCCCCGCCCATCATCGCGTTGCCGCCACCCACGGTCACCTGGTACGACTCCACACCCTCCAGACCGGAGAGCACGTCCTCCACCTTCGCCGCGGCCTCGTCCGTCGTCCTGAGATCCGTGCCCACCGGCATGCGCTGGCTCAACGACACCGAATTCTGCCCCGACGAATCCAGGAAGTTCGTCTGCAGACCACCCGCCAGCCCCATCGTGCCGACGAACACCGCCACACCGATCAGCACCGTCACCAGCTTGAACCGCGTCGCGAACCGCAACACCGGCAGATACGCCCGCTGCAACAGGCTGCGCCGCTCCTTGGCCTCGGCCACCTCACGCTGCTTACGCGCCTCCTCAGAAGACAGCGACGGCGCCTTCAGGAACCAGAACGCCAGCACCGGCACCACCGTCAGCGACACCACCAGCGACGCCAGCAACGCCACCGACACCGTGATCGCGAACGGGCTGAACAACTCACCCACCATGCCGCCCACGACCGCGATCGGCACGAACACCGCCACCGTCGTCAACGTCGAGGCCGTCACCGCCCCCGCCACCTCGCGCACACCCGCGAGGATCGCCGACAGCTTCGCCTCCCCATAACCCAGATGACGCTTGATGTTCTCCAGCACCACGATCGAGTCATCGACCACCCGGCCCACCGCGATCGTCAACGCGCCCAGCGTCAGCATGTTCAGCGAGTAATCACCCGCCCACAGCACCAGCAGCGCGATCACCACCGACAGCGGGATCGACACCGCCGTCACCAGCGTCGAACGCACCGACAACAGGAACACCAGGATGACCAGCACCGCGAACACCAGGCCCAGCACGCCCTCGGTCGTCAGGTTCTCGATCGACTCCTCCACGTACGGAGCCTGATCGAACACCACCTCCACCGCGGTGTCCGAACTGTCACCCAGCGCCCGTGTCAGCTCCGGCAGCTTCTCCCGCACCTCGTGCGAGATCGCCACCGCGTTGCCGTCCGGCGTCATCGTCACCGACACGCCCAGGCTCGTCTTGCCGTCCGTACGCGTGATCGTCGTCGCGTCGGCCAGGCCGCGCTCCACCGTCGCCACATCACCCAGCCGCACCGGCTTCAACGGCCGGGGCTGCGCCACCGCCTGCAGCTGACCCTGCCGTGCCTGCTGCTGGGCCTGCTGCGGGACCTGCTGCCGGGCGGCAGGCTGCTGCGCCTGCGGCTGAGCCGGCGTCAGATACAACCCCTTCAGCTCCGCCAGCGAATCTACCCGCGACCCCACCTGCACCGTCAGCGACTTGCCGTCATCGACCAGCGTGCCCGCCGGGATCGGCGTCCCGTTCGCCCGCAGCACCTCGGGGATCTGCGCCGCCGACACCCCGGCCAGCGCCATCTTCTTCACATCCGGCGTGATCGTCACGACCTCGTCACGCGTACCCGTGACCTCGGCCTCCCGCACACCCTCGACCGCCTGCAGCTCCGGCACCATCACCTGACGCAGCTTGTCCGCCATCGCCCGCGGATCCCCGCCGTCACCCACCGCCAGCACCAGCACCGGCAGGTCATCGGTGTTACCCGCCACCACCTGCGGCTCCACATCAGCCGGCAGCCGGCTCTGCACCCGGCTCACCGCCTGCTGCATCTTGCTCACCGACTGCTCGATGTCCGTCCCGAACGCGAAAGCCACCTGGATCTGCGCCAGGCCCTCCTTCGACGTCGACGTCATCGACTCCATCCCGGCCAGCCCCTGGAACGCATCCTCCAGCGGCTCGGTGACCTGCTCCTCCACGATCTCCGGAGAAGCACCCGGATACGGCGCCACCACGAACGCGCCGGGAAAGGACAAGGACGGCAGCAACTGCTGCTTCAGCTGCGGGATCGTGAACGCGCCGAAGGCGCTGAGCACGACCGCGATCAATATCACAAGGCTGCGGTTGGCAAGGCTCAACCGGGCGAGTGCGGTCATGGAGGTGTCCCCTTCAAGAGTTCGCCCCGAGACTAACACTTCGCCTGATACGAATATTTAGCCCTACATGACTTTCCTGATAACCTTCTCAGGAACCGAGAGGTGTATGTGAACGACGAACGCGAAGACCTGATCCAGCGGATCTCCGACACCCAGCGCGGCCTCGGCCGAGTCTTCGCCCAGCACAAATCCCCCCTGTTCACCTCCAACCTCACCATGCGCCAGCTCAAGGTGATCATGCTGGTCGCCGTCAACGGCTCCGCCACCGGCCAGGACCTCGCCCACCACCTCGGCGTCGCCCTCGCCACCGTCACCGGCCTCGTCGACCGCCTCGTCGCCCACGGCCTCGTCAGCCGCCACGAGGACCCCCACGACCGCCGCGTACGCCGCGTCGAACTCACCGAGGCCGGCGCCAAGCTCGTCGAGGAGATCAACAACGTCGGGCTGCGGCAGTACCGGCGCATCATGGAGCACCTCGACACCGAGACGCTGCGCTGCCTCGACCACGTCACCACCCGCCTGCGCGAGGTCGCCGAGAAGCTCTACAAGGAGTGAGACTCCCCCGTCGTCGATCGGTTGTTCTGCTGGGGCGATTCCCTGGAATCGCCCCAGCCCACGTCCTTTACAATGTAGATTTCTCGGTCAGGCCGGACAGCACCTCCGGCAGATCACCCTCGTAGGCCACCGTGAGCCGCCGCGTCGCCCGCGTCAGCGCCACATACAGGTCCCGCAACCCCATCGGCGACTGCCCCGCCATGCCCGCCGGATCCACCACCACGACCGCGTCGAACTCCAGTCCCTTGGCCTGCGTCACCGTCAGCGCCACCACCGGCGCGTCCAGGTCGCCGCCCGGGAACAGCTCCCCGGCCCGCTCCCGCAGCGCGTCGGGCACGAGCACGCCCACCCGGCCCTCGCCGATCGCCGCCAGCTCCTCGGCCGCCAGCGCCGGCACCCCCGCCAGGCCGCACCGCACCGCCCGCGGCGGCGCGTCACCCTCGCGCACCGACTCCGGCGGCCGCAGCCCCGGATCGATCGCCCGCAGCACCCGCGCCGCCACCCGCATGATCTGCGCCGGCGTCCGGTAGTTCACCTCCAGCCGCTCCACCCGCCACCGGCCCGCCAGATGAGGATCCAGCACGTCACCCCACGAACGCGCGCCCGCCGCCGACCCCGTCTGCGCGATGTCGCCCACCACCGTCAGCGACCTGGCCGGAACCCGCCGCATCACCATCCGCCACGCCATCGCCGACAGCTCCTGCGCCTCGTCGACGATCACGTGCCCGTACGCCCACGTCCGGTCGGCCGCCGCCCGGTCCGCCGTCGTCAGATCGTCACCGCCGCCGTCATGCCGGTCGGCCAGCATCGCCGCCTCGTTGAACACGCCCTCGTCCAGCAGGCCCGTCGTCGCCAGCACCTCGTAGGCGTACAGCTCCTGCTCACGCCGCTCCTCCAGCGCCGCCCGGCCCGCCACCCGCTCGGCCGAGTCGTCACGCCCCAGCAGCTCGGCCGCCTCGTCCAGCAGCGGCACGTCACCCACCGTCCACCCCGACTCACGCGGGCGCACCAGCGCCCGCCAGTCCAGCCCCGCCGGCGCCAGCGCCCGCAACGTCCCCGGCGAGGACAGCAGCTCCGCGACCAGCCGCTGCGGCGCCAGCTCCGGCCACAGCGCGTCGACCGCCCGCCGCACCGCCGGTTCGGCCCACAGCCGCCGCGAGGCCAGCGCCACGTCCACCTCGTCCAGGTCACGCTCCAGGTCCAGCGGCTCGTGCAGCTCCGGATCCTCCAGCTCCATCTCCGCCAGCCGCAGCCCCGCCTCCAGCGCCCGCGCCTCGGCCAGGGCCAGCTCCTTCAGCAGCTCGGTCACGTACAGCTTGCGCGCCATGTTGTGCGGCAGCCGCACCGCCCGCGCCCGCACGCGCAGCCGCCGGCACACCTCGCCCGGCACCCGCAGCGTCAGCCCGTCGGCCACCACCTCCAGGTCGCCGTCCGGCACCCGCTGCCGGTCGCGGACCGCCGCCGCGACCAGCTCCGCCATCCGCGCGTCACCCTTGACCGCCGCCGCGCGCGGCGCGTCGGCGGCCGTCGCCCGCACGCCCGGGAACAGCTCGCCGAGCGTCGCCATCACCACCTGCGTCTCGCCCAGCGCCGGCAGCACCTGACTGATGTAGCGCAGGAACATCGCGTTCGGCCCCACCACCAGCACGCCGCGCCGCTCCAGCGTGTCGCGGTGGGTGTAGAGCAGGTAGGCGGCCCGGTGCAGCGCCGCCACCGTCTTGCCCGTGCCCGGCCCGCCCTGCACCACCAGCGCGCCCTGCAGCGACGAGCGGATCACCCGGTCCTGCTCGGTCTGGATCGTCGCCACCACGTCGCCCATCCGGCCCGTCCGGCCCCGGCGCAGCGCCGCTAGCAGCGCCGCCTCGCCCACCAGCGCCCGCCGGTCGCCGTCGCTCATCCCCTCCAGGTCGAACACCTCGTCGTCCAGCCCCACGACGGTACGGTCCCGCGTGTGCAGATGGCGGCGGCGCACCAGCCCGCCCGGATCGGTCGCCGTCGCCAGGTAGAACGCGCGGGCCGCGGGCGCCCGCCAGTCGATCAGCACCGACTCGTGCTCCTCGTCGCGCAGCCCGATCCGCCCCACGTACGTCGTGCGCCCCGCCCGGTCGTCGACCCGGCCGAAACACAGGCCGCGCTCGACCGCGTTGAGCTGCGCCAGCCGGCGCGCCTGCTCGGCCGCCAGCGCCTCGCGCTCCACCCTGGCCTGCCGCGACCCGCCCGCGTCACGCCCGTACACGTCGCGCAGCAGCTCCGCCGTCCGCCGGCGGGCCTCGTCCAGCCTGGCGTAGAGCGCCGAGACGACACCCTGCTCGGTGTCAAGGGCTTCCGCAAGAGCATCTTGACGATTCGCCATTCTGTGATACACTCCTAACAGGAGGCTTTGTGGGCTGTCGCCGTTCCGAGCAGTCGAGCCTACCCGTTCCCGCGCGTCCGCGGCAAGCCCGACGGTGTATCCAGGTGCACCCCGGGCCGGGATTCACCGCCATTACCCCGCCGAGCCGCCATCCCTAGGCTCGCGGCATGACCTTGAAACGTACTCTCGGCGCAGCGGTGCTGAGCTTGGCCTTCGTCATGGCGGGCGCCGCGCAGGCGGACGCGGCCCCACGGGACGTCGTCCGGACCGACACGGGCCTGGTGCGAGGCGAGACCGCCCGCGACCACCGGACCTTCCGGGGCATCCCCTACGCCGCTCCCCCCGTCGGCGACCTGCGCTGGCGGTCGCCCCAGCCGGCGCCCGCCTGGCGTGGGGTCCGCGACGCGACACGCTCCAGTGACAGATGCGCCCAGTCCACGGACCTGTGGGGGCTGCCGGCCAGCGACAGCGAGGACTGCCTGTACCTCGACGTGACCGCCCCGCGCCCGGCCACCGCGCGCCACCTCAGGCCCGTCATGGTCTGGCTGCACGGCGGCAGCCTGACCAAGGGAGCCGGCAGCGACTACGACGCCACCCGCCTGGCCACGCGCGGCGACGTCGTGGTGGTCACCGTCAACTACCGGCTGGGCGTGTTCGGCTTCTTCGGTCATCCCGGGCTGGCGGGCGGCGGGGCCTACGGGCTGGAGGACCAGCAGGCCGCCCTACGCTGGGTCCAGCGCAACGCCGCGGCCTTCGGCGGCGACCCGCGCAACGTCACGCTGTTCGGGGAGTCCGCCGGAGCGCACTCGGTCTGCGCCCACCTGGCGTCGCCCACCGCCGCCGGCCTCTTCCACCGGGCGATCACCCAGAGCACGTTCTGCTCCCAGACCGCCTTCACCGGCAGCCGCCTGAGGCCGGTCATGGACCTCCCCATGTGGGTGCCCAAGACCGCCCACGAGGCGCACGGCGCCACCATCGCCACCGCGCTCGGCTGCACCGACCCGAAGACAGCCGTCGCCTGCCTGCGCCGCAAGCCCGTCTCACAGCTCCTCGCGCAGCAGCCGCTCCCCCTCCCCGGCTACGGCAACGCCGTGCTGCCCGCCGATCCCGCCACCGTGTTCGCGCAGGGCCGCTTCCACCGCGTGCCGATCCTCACCGGCATCACCCGTGACGAGGGGACGCTGTTCACCTCGCTGATCTTCCCCGGTCTCACCGAGCAGGAATACCAGCAGGGCCTGCGGGACATCTTCGGCGACGACGCCGCGGCGATCGCGGCCGAGTACCCGTCCCGCGGGCGGCCCGCGCAGGCCGTGGCGGCGATCATGAGCGATCTCGACTGGGCCTGGGCCGGCCGGGCCAGCGACCGGCTGCTCAGCGAGCGCACCCCGGTCTACTCCTACGCCTTCGCCGACCGCACCGCGCCGCCGATCTTCCCCCTTCCCGGCGGCGTCGAGCCGCTCGCCTCGCACGGATCGGAACTGTCGTTCCTGTTCCCCGGGGCCCCGCTCACCCGCGAGCAGCGCGAGCTCGGCGACACGATGATCACGTACTGGTTGCGCTTCGCCGCGACCGGCGACCCCAACGCTCCCGGCCTGCCGCGCTGGAGCCCCGTACGCACCGGGCACGTCCACCGCCTGGCCCCGGGCCCCGGCGGCGTCGGCGCCTACGACCAGGACGCCCTCCACAACCTGGCCTTCTGGGACCGCCTGGCACATCGCCCGTAGGTGGCCGATCAGTGGGCATGCGTGGTGAATCCGTGGCCACCACGCATGCCCCGCACCACCACCCCGGCACATACTGATCTCCACGAACCCGGACGAGGACGAAGGAGATCACCGTGGCCAGCGACGTACTGAACGAGGCCTACGCACGATTCCACCGCACCGGCCCCGAATGGGGCGAGAACCAGCTCACCAACCACGGCCCGATGGCCGTCGAAGTGCTCGTGCGCCGAGGCCACGCCGACCGCGTGGACCGCTGGATGACCGGCTACCTCGACCGGCTCGACGACCTGCCCGGCCGCACCGCCGACATCGACGACGCCACCTGGGCCGAAGCGCTCGGCGACGGGCGGCGCGTCGGCGACTGGACCGCGTACTTCACCCGCCTGCTGGCCGAACAGCCCTGGCGCGACGTGCTCGCCACCTGGTGGGCCCGCCTGCTGCCCGGCGTCCTGGCCGGCACCACCCACGGCGTCATCAGGGTCGGCCACGCCACCCGCGCGCTCCTGGCCGGCGCCGAAGGCCCCGCCCCGCTCGGCGAACTCGCCCACGGCCTGGCCTTCTGGGCCGCCCGCTCCCAGCCCGTGCCCGCCGCCGGCCGCCCCTCCGGGACGCTCGACCCGCACGCCGCCCTGGACGCCCTGCCCCGCATCCCCGACCAGAGCGGCTACGTCGCCGACCGGCTCGGCCAGCTTCCCCGCCTGCCCGGCTGGGACACCACGGTCACCGCGCTGCGCCCCGCCGCCACCCCCGACGACGTACGCGCCCGCCTGGCCGACCTCGTCACCGCGGCCACCCTGCGCTACCTCACCCACGGCCACGGCGCGCCCGTCCTGCTCGTCCACACCGCCACCGCCCCCAACGCCGTCCTGCACGCGCTGCCCGCGCTCCCGCACCAGCTGTGGGAGCCCAGCCTGACCGCGATCTGGACCACCACCGCCGCGATCTTCTCCGCCTACGCCCCCGCGCGCCCAGCCCCGGCCGAGACGCTGCCCGGCGCACCCACCGACTCCGACGGGGCCGCCGACGTGGTGGAGCGGGCCGTCGCGCACGCCGACGAGCACGTCATCAAGTTCACCGACACCGCGGCCGAGGTCTACACCCGCACCGGAGACCCCCGCGCCCTCGCCGCCTGCCTGCGCGCCGGCGCCCTCATCGAACCACCCCGCTGAAGCGCCCCGCCGAGAGGACAGACCCCCCGTGAACGACACCGTCACCTCCGCCGACGGCACCCTCATCGCCTGCACGATGATCGGCTCCGGCCCCGCCCTGGTCGTCGTCAACGGCGCCCTCGCGCACCGCGACTCCCACCCCACCGAGGGCATCCTCGCCCGCTCCCTGACCGACCGGCACACCGTCATCACCTACGACCGGCGCGGGCGCGGCGCCAGCGGCCCCGCCGGCCCCGCCCTGCCCGCCGCCGACGCCATCGCGGCCGAGATCGCCGACGTCGCCGCCCTCATCGACCTGGCCGGGGGCAAGGCCGCCGTGCTCGGCCTGTCCTCCGGCGCCGTCCTGGCCCTGGAAGCCGTACGCGCCGGGCTGCCGATCACCGCGCTCGCCCTGTGGGAGCCGCCGTTCGTCGTCAACGGCGCGCGCCCGCCGCTCGGCCCCGGCTACCGCGAACGCCTCCAGCGGGCCCTGGCCGAAGGCCGCCCCGGCGACGCGCTCGCCCAGTTCTTCGCCGAGGCCGCCGGGTTCCCCGCCGAGGCCGTCGCCCCGATGCGCGCCGAACCGTTCTGGGCGGGCATGGAACGGCTCGCGCCCTCACTCGCCCACGACGCCGCCGTCATGGGCGACACCCAGAGCGGCGACCCGGCCGCCCTGGACCGCTTCGCCGGCGTCGGCGTCCCCGCCCTCGTCATGTACGGCGGCGCGAGCGAGCCCTGGCTCGCCGGGGCCGCCACGGCGCTGGCCGCCGTGCTGCCCGACGCCACGCTGCGCGAGCTGCCCGGCCAGGACCACGACGTGGCCCCCGACCTGCTGATGACGGCGCTCACCACCTGGCTGCCCGCCTACTGACCGGGAGGGCGCCTCAGCGGTAGGAGTCGATCAGCCGGGCCAGGTGCCTGCCCGCCACGAGCAGCGGCGTCCGGCTCTGCGACACCTGCGCGGACATCTCGGCGCCCTCCAGCGTGTTGACCACCGTGTGCGCGAGGTCGGCCGCCACGTCGCCGGCGAACCCCGACCGGCGCAGCCTGGCCGCCACCACGGCACGCCAGTGGGCGAACGCCTCGTCGGCGGCGCGCTGGATGTCGGGCGCCCGCCCGGAGCTTTCCAGCGCGGTCGTGGTGATCGGGCACCCGTCCAGCCAGCCGGAGTCGCTGAGCCCCTGCGCGAGGCGTTCGGCGCACACGATCATCGCCTGCGCCGGGTCGTCCGCCTCGTCCAGGACCTCACGCAGGAAGGCGGCGAACTCCTCGTCGCTGTGGCGCACCGCCGCGACCGCCAGCTCCGCCTTGCCGCCGGGGAAGAAGTGGTAGACGGAGCCGAGCGTGGCCCGCGCCTCCTGGGAGATCTGCTTCAGCCCGGTCGCCTCGTAGCCCCGCCGCTGCATCAGCCGGGAGGTGGCCCGGACGATCCGCTCCCGGGTGCCGAGCTCGTGCGTCGTCGTCATGCCGCCATCGTACTGAGTAGAACGTTCGTTTTAGTCGTGCTAGGGTCCTCCACGTTGAATAGAACGTTCGTTTTAGCCGGAGGAGTCCTTCATGACCACCACGTCCGTGACCGTGATCGGCCTGGGCCCCATGGGCCACGCCATGGCCACCACCTACCTCGACCGGGGCTACGGCCTCACCGTCTGGAACCGCACCCCCGCCAAGGCCGACGCCCTCGTCGCCCGCGGCGCCCGCCTCGCCCCCACCGCCGAGGACGCGCTGCGGGCCAGCGACCTCGTCGTGCTCAGCCTGACCGACTACACCGCCGTGTACGCCATCCTCGAACAGGCCCCCGCCGCCCTGGCCGGCCGTACCGTCGCCAACCTCACCTCCGACACCCCCGCCCGCGCCCGCGAGGCGGCCGCCTGGCTCGCCCGCCACGGCGCCGTCCAGCTCACCGGTGGCGTCCAGGTGCCCCCGCCCGGCATCGGCACCCCCGGCGCCATGACCTACTACAGCGGCCCCGCGGAGGCGATCGAGACCCACCGGGCCGCCCTTGAGACGCTCACCGGCATCGACCACCTCGGCGAGGACCCCGGACTGGCCGCCCTGTACTACCAGATCGGCATCGACATGTTCTGGATCGGCCTGACCGGCTACCTGCACGGACAGGCGCTGGCGCAGGCCAACGGCATCTCGGCGCAGGACTTCCTGCCGCACGCCCTCAAGACCGCCGACTTCCGCTACTTCCTGGAGTTCTACGCGCCCCGCATCGACGCCGGCAACCACGCGGGCGACATGGAGACGCTCTCCATGGCCGTGGCCAGCCTCGAACACGTGGTGCGCACCGCCGAGGAGTCCGGCGTCGACGCCTCGCTCCCCGCGGCCACCCTGGACCTCTTCCGTCGCGGCGTCGCCGCCGGCCGCGACCAGGACAGCCTCACCAGCCTTGTCGAGGTCGTTCAGAAGGGTTGATCGCGGTCTGCCGCTCCAACCGGGCGTCTTTACAAAGTAGATTCACAGCGCTCGCCCGCCCCGCCCGGCGGTCCGGCGCGGGCGCCGTGCTAGCTTCTTCGGCCATGTCCGACTACTTGCGCGCGCTGTTCTCCCTCGACGGCCGCCGGGCCCTGGTCACCGGCGGCAGCTCCGGCATCGGCTACGAGATCGCCGAAGCCCTCGGCCGGGCCGGCGCCGAGCTCGTCATCGTCGCCCGCAGGCAGCCCGAACTGGACAAGGCCCTCGACCGGCTCGCCGGCCACGGCGTCCGCGCCACCGCCATCAGCGCCGACCTGGGCGAGCGCGCCGCCGTCCGCCGCGTGTGCGAGCAGGCCGGGCAGATCGACATCCTCGTCAACGACGCCGCCAACAACATCCGCAAGCCCATGGCCGAGCTCACCGAGGACGACTACGACCAGACGATCGCCGTCAACCTGACCGCCCCGTACCTGCTCGGCCAGCACTACGGCCCCCGCATGGCCGAACGCGGCTGGGGCCGCATCATCAACATCGGCTCCCAGCAGACCGTCAGCGCGTTCGGCGACAGCGGCGTCTACGGCGCCGCCAAGGCCGCCATCGGCGGCCTGACCCGCTCCCAGGCCGAGGCGTGGTCGCCGCGCGGCGTGTGCGTCAACACGATCATCCCCGGCTTCGTGCTCACCCCGCTCACCGAGCCGGCCCAGGCCGTCCCCGGCCGCGTCGAACAGCTCGCCGCCCGCCACATGACCCGCCGCAACGGCGTGCCCGCCGACTTCGCCGGCGCCGCCGTGTTCCTCGCCGGCGCCGCCTCGGCGTTCGTCACCGGGCAGATGCTGTACGTGGACGGCGGGTTCTCCGTCCATTGACCGCCTTCACAAAGTAGATCACTTACGCCGGACCTGACGGACGCCCCTGCCCAGGTGCCACATGTCGATGACCAGCTCGTCGCCCTCCACCCGAGTCAGCGCCATCTCCGTCACCTCGATCCTGAACAGGTGCGAGCCGGTGCCCGGCAGCTCGAACGCCGCCAGCGTCGCCTCGTCGGTGATCTCCTGGGCCCGCCCGGCGAGCTTCGCGTCGCCCTCCCAGACGCCGCCGCCCGGCGGCTCGGGCGGCGTGGCGACGTGCAGCGCCATGCGCGGGTCGCGGCGCAGGTCGAGCGCCTTGACCGCGCCGGGCATCGACCCCATCCACAGCTCGCCGTCGCGGAACTGCGTCTCGGTGCCGCTCACCCGGGGCGACCCGTCCGCGCGCAGGGTGGCCAGCACCTTGTGCTGCTGGGCCTCCAGCAGCCGCCGCACCTTCGCGGCCAGCTCGGGAGCCGCGGCTTCGACATCGGTCCATGAAGTCATGCGCACCACATTAGTAAATGTATGCTCATTTACAAACCGGACGAAGGAGCGGCATGGCCAGACCCCGCACGACCAGCGACGAGGCGATCCTCGAGGCGGCCGCCCAGGCCATCGGCCGGTACGGGGCGCAGAGCTTCACGCTGGCCGCGGCCGCCCGCGAGGCCGGGCTGGCGGCGGCCACGCTCGTGCAGCGGTTCGGCTCCAAACGCGGGCTGCTGCTCGCCGTCGCCGCCCACTCCGCCCGCACCGTCGCCGCCCCCTTCGAGCGGGCCAGGGACGAGCACCCGGCGCCGCTGGCCGCCCTGCACGCCGCCCTGGAGGCGCTCGCCTCCGGCGTCGCCACGCCCCACGAGCTCGCCCGCAGCATCGGCTTCCTGCAGCTCGACCTGACCGACCCCGGCTTCCGCGAGCACGCCGCCGAGCACGCCCGGCGGATGCGGCAGGAGATCGCCGCCCTGCTCGCCGACGCCGTCGCCGCGGGCGAGCTCGCCGCCGGCACCGACGTGGCGGCGCTGTCGCGCGCCGTGCAGGTCACCTACAACGGGACGCTCATCGTGTGGGCGCTGTCCGGCGACGGCACCCTGGCCGCCGCCCTGCGCGACGACCTGGCCGCGACCCTGCGGCCGTACGTGGCGGATGGCGGGAAAGCCTGATCGACATTTCCCACTATTAACCGATAAAAGGGGATTTATCGAATGGGTTGTTGAGCCGGGGAGTAGGTTATTGTTACCTCCCGAATACTGTCGACGCAGTATTTGCGGGCTGGAAGCTTATCGCGCTGACCGCAAAAGGGGGTGCATATGTCCTACAATGACGCTGTTCAGCCATGCCTGGTCGTCACCAGCCGGCCGATGGCGGGCGCGAGTTTCGAAATCTTCACCGGTCACACCGAGATCGGCAGCGCCCACGGCGCCGGCATCCAGCTGGACTGCGACGGGGTCAGCCGTCGCCACGCCTCCATCGACAACGACGGCCGCCGCACCGTGATCAGCGATCTCGGCTCGCTCAACGGCACCTGGGTCAACGGCCGCAAGCTCACCTCCGGCCACGTGCTGCGCGACGGCGACCAGGTCCGCATCGGCTTCGCCACACTGCGGTTCATGCAGGCCGAAGAGCCCGAGCCGGAGTACGGCTACCGCTTCGGCGACGTGGCCGGGCCGGTCAACGCCGGCAGCGGCCACCTCAACGCGGGCGGCAGGCAGCAGATCGCCGGGCGCGACATCTACGGCGACACCGTCCACGTCACCGACGACTACGACCCGTGGGACGAGGTGTTCCAGGGACGCGGCCCCGGGCGCGGCATCGCCGTCCTCGGCGCGTGCGTGTCACTCCTGGGGTTCGCGCTTTTCGCCGGCGTCATCTTCAGCGGATTCTCCGGAAATCTCCTCGACGACCCTTTCGCACAGGAATTGGTGGACGGAATACCGTCGGCGCCCGCCGGATTCGCGCTGTTCCTCGGCGGCGGACTGCTCGCCGCCCTCGGCCTGTCCATGGCGAAAGCCGCTCGCAAAAGAACCGAGCCCCGTAAAGGGCGGCGGCGGCAGAGGGGCGGCGCCCGATGAGCGGGGAAACCTTCCGGTTCGGCGACGTACGCGGCCCGGTCAACGCCGGCAGCGGCAACCTGAACATCCACGGCCACCAGCAGATCGCCGGCCGCGACCTGCGCACCGGCCCCGCCACCGACCCCGCCACCGCGCTCCGCGCCGACCTCGACACCCTGCGCCGCGCCCTGGACGACCTGCGGCTCACCCCCGCCGAACACCACACCGCCGAGACCGAGCTGACCGCGCTGGAGCACGAAGCCGCCCAGCCCTCCCCCGACCCCGGCCGCATGGGCCGCCACCTCCAGACGTTCACCACCACCCTCGAACATGCCGGAGCGCTCGCCGGAGCGGGCCTCGCGGTCATCCAGGCCATCACCGCCATCGCCACCTGGCTCGGCCCCGCCGGCCACCAGGCCCTCTCCCTCCTCGGCCTCTAGGACCTCAGCCCGTCAAGGCGTTCCACCTCCCCCTTACGCCGCCGGGCCTGCCGCCACAGGAGGTAGCCGGCCGGCAGCACGAGCACCAGCAGCCGGGCGGGGTCGTCGCGGAGGTCGTCGAACCGGAGCAGGCTCAGCAGGCCGGCGCGCAGGGAGTCGTCCCCGGTGAGGAGCGGGGCCAGGGCCACCAGCCCCCACACCACCAGGGCGTCCAGGACCGCCGCCGCCGCGCGCCGCCCCGGGACCGGCGGCGCCGGGGAGCCGGAGGCGAGCAACACCAGCAGGGCCGCCACCAGCAGGCACAACTCCCAGAGCCCCCAGCCGCCCGGCAACGCCCCGAACCACTCCGCGCCGAACACCGGCAGCGAGCCGGAGCAGATGCCGTCCCCCCGGTAGTCGGCCGAGAGCGGCCGGGCGAGCGCGACCAGCGCCAGCACCCCGGCGGCACGCGGTCCCGCCGTCGCCGAACGCCGCCGCACGAGGGCGACCAGCACGGCCACCACCGGCACGGCCCAGACGATCGCGAGCTCGGTGAGCGTGGCGAGGTCGTCGCGCAACGGCAGGAACGGCGAGCGGTCGATCGCGTCGTACGGGCGTACGCAGCGGATGACGCCCTCGGTGAAGCCCCCGTCGTAATCGCTCGCGTCGCTCTCCTCGTAAAGACTGGCCGCCGCGTACAGGGAGGACCGGTCGAACCAGCTCTTCCAGGTGTCCCAGGTGGGGTAGCTCGCGGCGGCGATGGCCGCCGGCCAGGCCCACGGGGCTGAGGGTGACACGTCACGGGCTCCTTCGCTTCCCGGCGAACCCTACCGGTGATCTTGGGCCTCACGACCCTTCCCCACCACAGGGATGACGGCCGCCCGCCCGAGGTCTATCCAGTGGAGCCCCGGACGACCAGGGAGGTCGGCAGGATCCGCGGGGCAGGGGTGGCGCCTTCGTTGATCATCGTGATGACCGCCGCGGCCGCCGCCGTCCCGAAGCCCGCCTTGTCCTGGGCCACGGTGGTCAGCCCCGGCGGCACCAGAGCGGCCAGCTCGATGTCGTCGAACCCGACCAGCGCGATGTCCTCGGGCACCTTCAGCCCCGCCTCGGTCACGGCCCGCAGCGCGCCGATCGCCATCTCGTCGCCCGCGGCGAACACCGCGTCGGGCCGCTCCTCCAGCTCCAGCAGGGCGCGCATCGCGGTGTGGCCGCCGGACAGGTAGAAGTCGCCCTCGACGACCAGTTCCGGCCGGTGCGCCAGGCCGAGCGCGGCCAGTTCGTCCAGGTAGCCGCGCAGCCGCTCGGCGCCCGGCCTGGTGCCGGCCGGGCCGGTGATGGTGGCGATGGCCCGGCGCCCGATCGCGTGCAGGTGGCGGACCGCCTCACGGGCCCCGCCCACGTTGTCGGAGGTCACGTAGGTGGTCCACGGTCCCCGTACGGGCCGGTCGAGGGAGACGCAGGGCACCTCCGACTCCGCCAGCGGCTGGAGCGAGGGGTCGGCTCTGCCGTTGTCTATGAAGACCACGCCGTCGAGGTTGTGCCTGCGCACGGCGCGGAGAAAGCTGTCGGGCGTGCCGTCCTCGCTGGTGGCGAGCATGAGCAGGTGGTAGCCGCGCTCGCTCAGCGCGGTCTTCAGCCCGATGAGGATCTCTTGGAAGAACGGGTGCCGCCAGCCGGGGCGGCGGTGGTCGGTGTCCCAGATGAGGCCCACCATGTGGGATCTCTTGGTGGCCAGGGTGCGGGCCGACTCGTTGGGCAGGTATCCGATGCGTGCCGCGGTGCTGAGGATCAGCTCGCGGGTCTGGGCGTTCACCACCTCGGGGTTGTTGAACACGCGGGAGACAGTCGCCGGTGACACCCCGCAAAGGCGCGCCAGCTCTCGAATCGTTGCCACGGACGTACGCTATCGCATCTCGCTGAAACCGGTTTCATGTAACCGGTTGCATGAAACCTATGTGAGGGTCCAGCCCCTGTCAATCAATCACCGTCGATTTCCGACACGTGACGTTTCTGTGACTTGACAGAGGGTGGCAGCAGTATGTGAGATGACGCTCTAACAGGCCGATGCCGCACCGTTGCCGCGGGGCTCGGCCTTCATCGCATCTCGCAGTCACCCTTTCTCTCCCCTCGAAGGAGTCCCAGGTGTCTGCAGGACGAACCCGTCTCGCCGCCGGAGCGCTGGTCATCGGCATGCTCGCCGCCGGTTGCGGCGGCTCCCCCTCCGCCGGCTCCACGCCGACCGACGGCAAGATCACACTGACGCTCAACCTGTTCGGGAACATGGGCTTCAAGGAGCTCTACGCCAAGTACGAGGCCGCCCACCCCAACATCAAGATCGTCGAAAGGACGTCGGCGTACAACGACCACCACCGCAACCTCGCGGCGCACCTGGCCACCCGCAGCGGCGCCGCCGACGTCGAGGCGATCGACACCGGCTTCATCGCCCAGTTCAGGAACCAGCCCCAGCACTTCGCCGACCTGCGCCAGCACGGCGCCGACCAGCTCAAGGACCGCTGGCTGCCGTGGAAGTGGGAGGCGTCGCTGGCCAAGTCGGGAGCCCAGATCGGCTACGGCACCGACGTCGGCGGCCTGGCCATGTGCTACCGCCGCGACCTGTTCGAAAAGGCCGGGCTGCCCACCGACCGTGACAAGGTCGCCGAGCTCTGGCCCGACTGGACGTCCTACTTCGAGACCGGCAAGCGCTACACCGCCAAGAAGCCCGAAGGCGCCGCGTTCTTCGACGGCGGCCCCCAGGTGTTCAACGCGATGGTCGGCCAGATGGAGACCGGCTACTACGACACCCAGGACAACGTCGTGGTCGCCACCAACCCGGCCATCCGCTCCGCCTACGACCAGGTGCTCGAGGCCGTGGCCGAAGGCCAGTCGGCCAAGCTCGTCGGCAGCTCGCCCGCCTGGAACACCGGCTTCGCCAAGAGCCAGTTCGCCACCATCGCCTGCCCCGCCTGGATGCTCGCCAAGATCCAGGACCAGGGCAAGGCCTTCGCCGGGCAGTGGGACGTGGCCGCCATCCCGGGCGGCGGCGGCAACTGGGGCGGCTCGTACCTGACCGTCCCCGCCCAGGGCAAGCACACGAAGGAGGCCGTGGCGCTGATCGCCTGGCTGACGGCGCCCGAACAGCAGATCGAGGTGTTCGCCAAGCACGGCATTCTGCCCTCGACCGTGGCCACGTACGACAAGCCCGAGGTGACGGGGCTCAAGCACGAGTTCTTCAACGACGCGCCGATCGGCCAGATCTTCACCACCGCCGCCCGCAACCTCAAGCCGCAGTACCAGGGCCCGAGGGCCGGCGACATCCAGACGGCCATCCGCGACGCGATCAACCGCGTGGAGGAAGGCAAGCAGGACGGCGCCGAGGCGTGGACGCAGATGCTCGGGGACGTCGAGCGCATCAGCAAGTGACGCGCGCCGACCTGTGAAAGCCGGTGACGGCGGGCGGTCAGGGCCCGCCGTCACCACCCGCCCCCCGAGGAGCCGACCATGACCTCCGTCAGATCAGGGCCCCGGCGCCGCTGGGCCTACCAGCTCGACGTCAAGGGCTCGCCGTACCTGTACATCGCGCCGTTCTTCCTGCTGTTCGGCCTGGTGGGCATGTTCCCGCTGCTGTACACCGCCTACGTCTCCCTCACCGACTGGAACCTGCTGGACCCGGCCCACGAGTGGGTGGGCCTGGCCAACTACGCCGACCTGCTGGCCGACGACTACTTCTGGAACGCGCTGTTCAACACCGTCAGCATCTGGCTGTTGTCCACCGTGCCCCAGCTGCTGGCCGCGCTGTTCATCGCGCACATGCTCAACCGCAGGCTGCGCGCCCGCACGCTGTTCAGGATGGGCGTGCTGCTGCCCAACGTGACCTCGATCGTCGCGGTCACGATCATCTTCGCCCAGCTCTTCGGCCGCGACTTCGGCATGGTGAACTGGGCTCTCGAACTGGTGGGCCTGGATCCGATCGACTGGCAGGCCGGCACGCTCTCGTCGCACGTCGCGATCTCGCTGATCGTCATCTGGCGGTGGACCGGCTACAACGCCCTCATCTACCTGGCCGCCATGCAGACCATCCCCGAGGACCTGTACGAGGCGGCCCGGCTGGACGGCGCGAGCCAGTTCACCCAGTTCCGGAGGATCACCGTGCCGATGCTCCGCCCCACGATCATCTTCACCGCCGTCGTGTCCACCATCGGCGGCTTCCAGATCATCGCCGAACCGCTGCTGTTCCAGGCCGGCACCGGCAACCCGACCGGCGGCTCGGACCGCCAGTTCCAGACCGTCGGCCTCTACCTCTACGAGCAGGGCTTCAGCCTGTACGAGTTCGGCTACGCCTCGGCGATCGCCTGGACCCTCTGCATGATCATCGTGGTCATGGCGCTCGTCAACTTTGCCATCACGCGCAGGATCAGGAGCAGCTGACATGGCCGCCGTCACCGCCGTCCGACGCCGCTTCCATCCCCAAGGGGCGGGGTTCTGGACGTACGCCGCGCTCATCGCCGTCCTGCTCGGCTCGCTGTTCCCCGTCTACTGGTCGCTGGTCGTGGCCTCCCACGACAATGACGCCATCGCCAGCGTCCCGCCGGTCCTCACCCCCGGCGGCCACCTGTTCGAGAACATCGCCCGGGTCTTCGACACCACCGCGTTCGGGCAGGCGATGCTCAACTCCGTCCTCGTCTCCAGCTCGGTCACCGTCTCGGTCGTGCTGTTCTCCACACTGGCCGGCTTCGCCTTCGCCAAGCTGCGCTTCCGCGGGCGCAACGTGCTGCTCGTCATGGCCATCGCCACCACCACCGTGCCGCAGCAGCTCGGCATCATCCCGCTGTACATCCTCATGGCGGAGCTCGGCTGGACCGGCAGGCTCGAGGCGGTGATCGTGCCCGGCCTGGTCACCGCGTTCGGCGTGTTCCTCATGACCCAGTACCTCTCCAGCGCCATCCCCGACGAACTGCTGGAGGCCGGGCGCATCGACGGGTGCAGCACGCTGCGGCTGTTCTGGCACGTCGTGCTGCCCGCCGCCCGCCCGGCCGCCGCCGTGCTCGGGCTGTTCACCTTCATGCAGGCCTGGAACGACTTCTTCTGGCCGCTGGTCGTCCTCACCCCGGAGAACCCGACCGTCCAGGTCGCGCTCTCCAGCCTGGCCAGCGGCTACACCACCGACTACGCGCTCGTGCTCACCGGCACCGTGCTCGCCATCGTGCCGATCGTGGCCGTCTTCGCCGCGCTGGGCCGTCAGATCATTGGGGGAATCATGTCAGGAGCGATCAAGGGATGAACCGGGAACGTACCGCCTTTCCCCCTGGATTCGTGTGGGGCACGGCCACCGCCGCCTACCAGATCGAGGGCGCCGTGGCCGCCGACGGGCGCGGGCCCTCCATCTGGGACACGTTCTGCCGCGTCCCCGGCGCCGTGGCCGGAGGCGACAGCGGCGAGCACGCCTGCGACTTCTACCACCGCTGGCCGCAGGACGTGGAGCTGATGGACCGGCTCGGCGCCGGGGCCTACCGCTTCTCGCTGGCCTGGCCCAGGATCATGCCCGACGGCGACGGCCGGGTGAACCAGCGCGGCCTCGACTTCTACCGGAAGCTCGCCGACACCCTGCGCGAGCGCGGCATCGAGCCGTACGTCACCCTCTACCACTGGGACCTGCCCCAGGCGCTGGAGGACCGCGGCGGCTGGCGCGCCCGCGACACCGCCGCGCGCTTCGCCGACTACGCCGAGGTCGCGCACGAGGCGCTGGGCGACACGGTGACACAGTGGATCACGCTGAACGAGCCGTACTGCTCGTCCATCGTCGGCTACGCCGAAGGCCGCCACGCACCCGGCGCCCGCGAGGGACACGGCGCGCTCGCCGCCGCCCACCACCTGCTGCTGGGCCACGGCCTCGCGGTGGCCAGGCTACGGGCGCGGGCGCGGCCGGGACAGCAGGTCGGCATCACGCTCAACATGTCGCCCACCGTGCCCGCGACCGGCTCGGCCGCCGACGCGGAGGCAGCGCGCAAGATGGACCTGCTGGTCAACCGGCAGTTCACCGACCCGCTGCTGCTCGGCGCCTACGCCTCCGGCATGGCGGAGGTCTTCGGCGCGATCAGCGACTTCTCCTTCCGCCGCGAGGGCGACCTGGACGTCATCGGCGCCCCGCTGGACTTCCTGGGGGTCAACTACTACTACCGCATCCACGCCGCCGCGGCCCCGTACCAGCAGGCGGACCCCGCACTGCGCTCCGCCTTCGACCTGGGCGTGCGCAGCGTCACCCCGGACGGAGCGGCGACCAGCGGGCTGGGCTGGCCGATGGAGCCGCACGGGCTCCACGAGACCCTGCTCGGCCTGGCCCGGCGCTATCCGGCGCTGCCGCCGATCTTCATCACCGAGAACGGCTACGGCGACGACGGAACCCTCGACGACACCGGCCGGGTCGGCTTCCTGCGCGACCACCTGGCCGCCATCCGCACCGCGATGGCCGACGGCGTGGACGTGCGCGGCTACTTCTGCTGGTCGCTGCTGGACAACTTCGAGTGGGCCCGCGGGTACGCCGCCCGGTTCGGGCTCGTCCACGTCGACTACGAGACCCAGGCCCGCACGGAGAAGGCGAGCTTCCACTGGCTGCGCGAGTTCATCAGGAACCAGGAGTGAACACCCCGGCGACCGGCCCGGCACCTCCTCAGCATGAGCACCGCCCCACGGGAGCACGCCTCGCAGGGCATCTGCCCGTACGGCGCGACGCGGCCCCCGCCGCACCAGGTCCGGTGGCTTGTTCCGTCAGGTCTCAGGACCCGTGCGGCAGATCTGGCTCGGGAGGTGATCCTCGGTAGGTCCGGTGGATGACAGTATCGCGCCCTGGTACGCCAAAGGATTGCATGGGACTGGGCCTCCGTGAAGCCACACGGTCAGGGCAGGTCGTAGACCGTGACCGCGATACCGCGCTCGGTAGCCGGCTTCCGGCTGCCGACGTCGTTGCACACGTGGCTGATGACCTTTGGTCCCTGGCCGTGGGGATGGGTCGCGTCGCCGGTCACATAAGAGATCACGGTGTGGAAGGTACGCCAGCGCCCTGACATTCGTGTCCCGCGCGATTTTCAGGAGAAGGCCTTCTGCGGATGCCGTCTTCGAACGGCGAACCGGGCGATCGTCTTCGTGGTGGCGCGGGGGTCCCGTCGGTGTTCTCGATAGTCAAGGTCGTCTCAGCATGGCTGACACGGCGGCCCTTTACAAAGTAGATTCATATCGAGTGGACTCCCTCGTAGGTGCGCGGCCCGAGGCTGCCCTGCCCAAATCGACGAACTCCACGATCTGCCAGGCCATCGTGGCCGCGGACGATTCCTGGTGCCGCCGCGACCTGACGAACGTCGTGCTGCACCACCTGCTCCTGGACGCCTCCCATGTCAAGAGGCATGAAAGGCAGCAGGCCGAGCCGATCCTGACCGCCCGGCCACACCCGATGCCCGCTCACTGGAGGACGTAACGCCCGCCGCGTACTCCGAACGTCACCACCGGGTTCTGCGGAACGGCAACTGGCGACACTTCAATGCGCGACTCCACCGGTAGTGGTGCGCGGCGTTCCCGGAAAGCAGACGTGGCGGGCGGACTGCTGCCGGCCGGGCCGACGCTGGCTCTACAACCGCGTGCTGGCCCACACGTAGTAGTACCCCTCACATGCCCGGAGGTTACAAAGACTGTTTGCAAAGGGTCTTTGCACACCGTATGGTGTCCCCATGTCAGACTCGCCCGCCCGGCAGGAGATCACCGACGTCGAGGCGCTGAAGCTGCTGGCCCACCCCATGCGGCAGCGCATCGAACGGCAGCTCAGACATGGCCCGGCCACCTCCACGACACTCGCCCGCGCCTTGGGCGAGAGCAGTGGGCTGACCAGCTACCACCTCCGTCAGATGGCCAGGCACGGCTTCATCGAAGAGGTCCCCGAGCTGTCGCGGGGGCGAGAAAGATGGTGGCGGCACGTCCCGGCCGATCGCAGGCTCCCGCCATACAGCAGGCAGTCGCCCGAGATGCGCGCGGTGGCGGAGGAGATCAGCCGCCTCGACCTCGCCGAGGAGCTGGAGCAGCTGACCCGCTTCCAGCTCCAGCGCGGGGAGATGGGAGAGTGGGCCGATGCCCTCGCCTGGTCCCGCTCGGCGATCACGCTCACGGCCGAGGAGCTGGGCGAGTTCCTCGAGGCGTACGTGAAGCTGATCTACCGCTACAAGCGCCCGCCGGAGGAGACGCCGGAGGGCGCGCGGGTCGTGCTCGCGCGGCTGCTGGCCTTCCCTGAACCGCCCGGCGACGAGGACCGTGACGAGGGCTAGCCGGGACGTGTGAGTCCGGGCCGCCGGGTGCCAGCCCGGCGGCCCAGGAACGGAAACCGCATCACCACGCCCGCGAAGGGCGTGTCTCTACGTGTGCGAACTCCCAGAGAAAGGAGAGCAGCTCATGCTGCTCCTACGCAACTCAAGATGCCGCGGGACCGCGTTCACGGTCGCCCTTCTCGCCGCCGTACTGCTCCCCGGGTTACCTCCCGGGCCGGGGAGCGCTGCCGCCGACGCCGGGACGCGGGACGTGCGCAGCAGTGAGGTCACCTTCACCGGCGCCGGCGGCGTGACCCTGCACGGGACGGTCGTCGCCCCGCCGCAGGCCAAGGGCCGGCGCCCCGCCATCGTCATGGTGCACGGCGCGGGACCGGTCACCAGGGACGAATTCCGGGACGAGGCCGAGGCGTACGCCAGGCGCGGCGTCGTGGCCCTGATCTACGACAAGCGCACCGAGGGCTACTCCCCCGTGCGGCGCGACTACGGGATGCTGGCGGCCGACGCGCTCGCCGCCGTGCGCACCCTGCGTGCCCGGCCCGAGGTCGATCCGCACAGGGTGGGAATCTGGGGTCTGTCGGAGGGGGCCTGGGTGGCGCCCGTCGCGGCGGTGCGCTCGCCGCAGGTCGCCTTCCTGATCGTCGCGGGGGCGGTCGGCACGACTCCCGCCAGGCAGCAGGCGTGGGCGTACGGCGAGCGGCTCGCGCACGCGGGTGTGCGGGGGTCGCTCGTCACGGCGCTGCCATGGCGGTTCACCCGTTACGCTGTGGCCGCCGGGCTGTTCGCGGAGGCGGAGCACGATCCCGTACGGGAGTGGGAGCGGATACGCCAGCCGGTCCTCGCGGTGTGGGGCACCCTGGACAGGGAGGCGGTGCCCGCCGAGAGCGCGAAGATCATCGCGGCGGCGCTGGCCAGGGGCGGCAATGAGCACCACACGATCCGGTTCATCGACGGCGTGCGCCACAACCTCAACGGTACCCGTGACGACGGTTTCGACCGCCCCGACCTGTTGCCGGCGAGCTACGCCGAACTGGAGACGGCCTGGATCGAGTCTCAGGCCGGTGGCGCGCCGCCGTCCAGCGTCAGCATCCCGGCGGCCCAGGCGCGGGCGCGGGTGAGCGAGCCGGTGGACGGGCCGCTCGCCTGGTACGAGGCGCCCTGGTGGCAGCCGGTGGCGCTCGCGCTCTTCGCGCTCGCCTGCCTCGGCCATCCCGTCGCGGCCCTCGTACGCCGGGTGCGCGGGCGCCGGGGCGTCCCCGTGGCCGCCCGGCCCGCCCGCGTGTTCGTCGCCGCGCTGGCGGCGACGACGCTGGGCTTCCTCGGCTACGTCGGCGTCCTCGCCCTGACCCG
>NZ_JAHKRO010000126.1 GCF_019396325.1 Nonomuraea ceibae | reverse complement strand
GGCGGCCGCGCGCGAGGTGGCGGCCGAACTCCGCCGCCCCGAGCGCGGCTTCGGTGTCGCCGGTGATCCGTACATGGTCGAAGTCCACGACGGCGGCGATGCCCTTGACCGCCTCGGCCCCGCCCAGCAGCGCGGCGGCGTCCTCGGCCCGCCCGGCCGCGAGCGCGACGGCGGCGCAGGCGATGACCGCGATGCCGATGAGCTGCGCGTCGCCCGACTGCGCCGCCTGCTCCAGCCCGAGCGCCACCAGCCGCCGCGCCTCGGGAAGATCGCCTTCCTGTACGGACAGCAGGCCGCGGGAGGCGTTGACCGCCGAGACCATCTGGAGCGGCACCCCGCGCGCCCGCTCCATGATCTCCGCGGACCGCGCGAAGAGCTCGCGGGCGGTGGCCAGGTCGCCGTCCTGGCGGGCGAACTCGCCCCACGCGCCCACCACGCCCGCCTCGCCCACCTGGTCGCCGTTCTCCGTGACCAGCCGGACGACCTCGCGCAGCATCTCCTCCGCCTCCGCCCGGTGGCCCAGCTGGTTGAGCCCGAGCGCCAGCCTGGCCCGCATGTACGCGGTGTCGTCCTGGGCGCCCAGCTCGTCCATCACCCGCAGCGCCTCCCGCATGACGGCGATGCCCCGGGTGCTCTCGCCGCGCAGCAGGAGGACGTCCGACATGCCGGCCAGGGCGGTGCCGGCGCCCCAGCGGTCACCGGCCGCGCGGAAGCCGTCGAGCGCCGCCAGGTAGTCGCGCTCGCCCTCCTCGATGCGCCCGGCCGCGTAGTGGGCCAGCCCGCCGCACAGCTGCCCCGCGGCCACCACCCACGGGTCCGGGTGGCGGGCCATCTCCGCCATGAGCTGCTCGGCCTCCGGCTGGGTGGCGCCGAACATCACGAACATCGGCCCCACCATCGCCACCAGCGGGTGGTGCGGCGGCGGGCCCTTGAGCCTGCCGATCTCCGCCTGGGCCTCGCCCGCCTCCTCCCACGACAGCATCGTGCCGAGCCCGTTCAGCACGTACACGGCCAGGCCCAGGGCCCGCGCCGGTCCCGGCGCGCCGGGCGTGGCCTCCAGCACCTCGCGCGCCCTGAGCGCGCCCTCCAGCCGGTGGCCGCGCAGCCACCAGTACCAGCCCAGCGCCCCGACCAGCCGCAACGCCACCGCCGCCGCTCCCCCGCCGGACGCGGCGGCGCCGGCGCTGTCGGTGGCGGTGGCGGTCGCCCAGCGCAGGGCGGCCGTCAGGTTCTCGTGCTCCGCCGTCAGCTCGGCCAGCCGGTCGAGCTGCGCGCCGGTCCGCAGGCCCGGCTCGGCGGCCTCGGCCAGCTCCGTGAAGTGATGGGCGTGCCTGCGGCGCACGTCCTCCAGCTCGCCCGACTCGGCGAGGCGTTCGTGGGCGTACGCGCGGATCGTCTCCAGCATCCGATAGCGTCCGCCGTCGAACACCACGAGCGACTTGTCCACCAGCCGGGTGAGCGGCTCCAGCACGTCCCCGTACAGCCGCTCGATCGTCGCCAGCCCGGCGCCCCCGGCGAACACCGACAGCCTCCGCCCCAGCGCCCGCTCCTGCTCGTCCAGCAGGTTCCAGCTCCACTCCACCACCGCCCGCAGCGTCTGGTGGCGCGGCTGGGCCGTCCGGCTGCCGCTGCTGAGCAGCCGGAACTGGCCCACGCCGCCCAGCCGGGAGGCGATCTCCGAGGCGGACATCGACCGCAGCCGGGCGGCGGCCAGCTCGATCGCGAGCGGCATCCCGTCCAGCGCCCGGCAGATCGCCACGACCGCCTCGGTGTCCGCGCCCACCTCGTACCCGGGCCGCACGGCGGCGGCCCGTTCGGCGAACAGCCGCACGGCGGGGTACGCGCCGGCCTCGTCCGCGCCCGTCCCCGCCGGCGGCAGGCCCAGCGGCGGCAGCGTCCAGGTGACCTCGCCGGTGATGCCCAGCGGCTCCCGGCTCGTCGCCAGGATCCGCACCCCCGGGCAGTCGGCCAGCACCCGGTCCGCCACCCGGGCCGCCTGCTCCACCACGTGCTCGCAGTTGTCCAGCACGATCAGCAGCCGCTTGCCGCGCAGCGCCGCCACCAGCCGGTCCAGCGGCTCCGTCACGCCCAGCCCGGCCGCCTGCGGCAACGCGTCACGCACGTCCAGCGCGCTCGTGACGCTCTGCACCACGCCCGCCTCGTCCTGTACGGGCGCGAGCTCGGCCAGCCACACCCCGTCGGGCGGCCCCACGCTCCCGGCCACCTCCGTGGCCAGCCGCGTCTTCCCCGCCCCGCCTGGACCGATCAGCGTCACCAGCCGATGCCCGCCCACCAGCCCGGCGGTGTAGGCGAGATCCCGCTCCCGGCCCACGAAGCTCGTCAACCGCGCCCGCACGTTCCCCCGCTTGCCCCCCTCGTACTCGAACGCCCCCACCCCGCCGACCCGGGCCGATCCGCCCTCCCCCGCCCACACCCCCTCCGCACGGGCTGCGCCTCCTGGGCGGGGCGCACCACTGTGAGCAGCCGCCTCCTCCGCAGGGTGCGCGCCCTCGCCGGAGGGGTGTGGGCGGAGAGTGGGGCTGGAGGGGCTCAGGGCTGGAGGGGCCGGCTCGGTGCCGGGGGGACGGGCGGCTTTCGTTTGGAGGCTCTCGGGGTGGCGGGCTTCCGGGGCGGGGGGCTCTTCCGGGAGGTCCGGGATGCTCCCCCGGGTGTGCGTGGTTTCCGGGGTGGGGTGGGTGTCGCGGAGGAGGGTGAGGTGGAGGGAGGTGAGGGCGGGCGAGGGGTCGGCGCCGAGTTCGTCGCGGAAGGTGCGGCGGGCTTCCTCGTACGCGGCCAGGGCCTCGACGCGGCGGCCCGCGGCGTGGAGGGCGCGCATGCGCTGGGCGTGCAGGCGCTCGCGGAGGGGGTGGGCGGCGAGGAGGCCGGCGAGTTCGTCGAGCAGGCCGGCGGGCCGGCCGAGGAGCAGGTCGGCCTCGATACGGTCCTCGACGGCCGACAGGCGGCGGCTTTCCAGGTGGGCGGCGGGGCCGGCGGCGCAGCCGGGGAGGCCGGCGAGGACGGGGCCGCGCCACAGGGCGAGGGCTTCGCGCAGGAGGGCGGCGGCGGTGCGGGGGTCGTCGGCGGCGAGGGCGGCGTGCCCTTGCCCGGCGAGGACGGTGAAGCGTCGCGCGTCCACCTGATCGGGATTCGCGATCAGCCGATACCCGGACGGATCGGCCACCACGAGCTGGCGTGCCCAGTTTTTTCCGAGCGCCGTGCGGAGCCTGGAGACGAGCGCCTGGAGGGCGTTGGCGACGGCGGCGGGTTCGCGGTCGTCCCAGATCCCGGCGACGAGGCGTTCGACTGGAACGGTCCGGCCGGCGTCGAGAACGAGCAGGCCAAGGAGGGTGCACAGGCGCCGTCCCGCGATGTCGACGAGCTCGCCGTCTCGCCGGACCTCGAGCGGGCCGAGGACGGCGAAGGTGATGCTGGTGTCCCGCTCCATCCCTCGATTGTGGCGGATTTCGGGCCCTCCACCGGCCACCGACCCTGGCGAAACGGTCGGCGCACCGCCGAGACGCGCGTAGCATCATCCGGCATGGGGCTGCGTAACAGGGCTGGACGCGTGCGACGCATCGCCGTCATGGTGACAGCGGTGGCGAGCGCGTTCGCTTTGTCCGGGTGCGCCACCGTCTTCGGAAGGTCCGAAGCCAGCGACATCGCGCGGATCAACGTCTCCGGGCCGGATCTTCGCGAGGGCAAGCCGCTGCCTCGCCAGCACTCCTGCAAGGGCACCGCGGGGAGCCCGGCGTTGCGCTGGTCGAGCCGTCCGCTGCCCGACGCGAAGTCGATCGCGATCGTGGTGGACTCCCACACCCAGGCCGAGCCTGCCGTGCACTGGGTGATCTACAACATCCCGGCGACCACGACCGAGCTGGGGCCGGGGGCCTCGGAGAGCCCGCCGGAGGGCTCGGGTCAGGCGGTGGTCACCGGAGGGAAGACGGGCTATCAGCCCCCGTGCGACGACAAGGGCAGCTACCGTTTCAGTGTCTACACACTGAGCGGGAAGGTGGAGTCCGAGAAGGACGCTCCGCTTTCCACGATCTTGAAGGAGATCGCGGACAAGACCATTGCCCGCGGACAGCTCACGGCGGTCGACATTGAGTGACAGCCCGGAAGCAGTCGGTAGTACTGGTTACCAATTCTTCACTTAGGGTGTGACAACGCTCGTCGTAGTCCGCCAGAATCAGATCCAATTGTTAGGCGCTGGTGATCAAAGGGGGCAGATCGCGTCGATGGCCGCGCGATCTCACCGGTGCCACAGGGAGGCCATGGCTTTGAGGGTGGTGCAATGACCGCGGTTATCGTGAGCTTGGTCGCTGTCGTGCTCCTCGTGCTCGTCGTCGTGGCACTGGGCATGCGTTCCATGAACCGGCGGGAGAGCTCTCTCCCTCCCGAACGGCTGAAGGAGATGGCCGAGAAGGAGGAGAAGACGCACGCGCGGTCGACGGACGAGTTCGCCGCGCACGAGCCGCGGATGAGCAAGTTCAGCCCAGATTTCAGCCCGATCGACGAGCCGAAGCCCAAACCGGTGCGTACGGGGCAGCGTGGCAAGCGTGGCGTCGACGAGTGGGGCAACCCGCACTCCGACGACGAGGACGAGGAGTTCTGGGCCAACATCCGCAGCGACGCGGAGGAGGGCGGCTTCGGCGCGGGCGGCACGGTCGCGGCGCGCAAGGGCGCCTCCCGGCCGGTCGAGCGCGAGCGTCCCGCCGCCGACCGTCCTGCCGAGCGTCCCGCTGCCGCCGACCGTCCTACTGACCGGCCCGCTGACCGGCCCGCCGCCGAGCGGCCCGCCGGGCGCCCGGAGCGTCCTTCGCGCCGGGCCAAGCGCGAGCCCGTCGCCGCCGACCCCAACGCCGCCACCGTGCAGGCGCCGCTGCCGCAGCGGCCCGCCAAGGCCCCGGCTCCGGCCGCCGCCGCTTCGGGCCTGGCCGACCTGGTCGAGCCGGTGCAGCGGCCCGCCCGCTCCAGCGCCGACCTGGCCGACCAGCGCACGATGACGTTCGCGGCGCCGACGGCCGACGTGCTGTCCATCCTCGGCGCCGGCGCCCAGCCGGTGCCGCCCGCCCGCCCCGAGCCGACCGGCTCCTACCCGGGCAGCGGCTCCTTCCCCGCGGCGGGCTCCCCGTCGAGCGGCTCCTTCCCGGCCGCGGCCTCGCCGTCAAGCGGTTCGTTCCCCGCCACGAGCGCCGCCTCCACGGGCGCCTTCACCGCCGTGCCCGCCTCCCCCATCCACGGCGCCCCGACCAGCGACCCGTTCCCGGCCTACAACGGCGGCTCCGCCCAGGGCTCCACCGGCCCGCTCGACTCCCCGTGGCCCGCCCCTCCCGGCGCCTCCTCCGGCATCTCCTCCCCAGGCACCACGTCCGGCTCTTGGGCGGCCTCTCCCGACATCCTCGACGACCCGGGTCCCGCCTCCACCCCGAGCGGCTC
This sequence comes from Nonomuraea ceibae, assembly GCF_019396325.1. Lineage (GTDB taxonomy): Bacteria > Actinomycetota > Actinomycetes > Streptosporangiales > Streptosporangiaceae > Nonomuraea > Nonomuraea ceibae. Next base: position 19,332 of record NZ_JAHKRO010000126.1, on the reverse strand, counting down.
CTGGCCGGCCTTCGAGCCGCAGCAGCCGGCCTACCCCGCCTCCTACGAGGTGCGCGCCGGGTGGGCGGTGGCCGACGACTCCGACGCGCTGACCGGCCCGTCGCCCGTCACCGGCACCCCGACGGCGCCCGCCCGCGCGGTGTCGGCCTACGACGACGTGCTGTCTGCGCCGCCCCCGGCGCAGGTCCCCGGGCAGTCCTACGCGTACGAGACGGGCGACTTCACCAGCCCCGCGATGACCCAGCCGGGTCAGGCCGCGTGGCCGGAGCCGCCGGCGCCGGCCGCCGGGTGGCCCGGCTACGGCGCGCCCGAGCCGGGCGGCAGGCCCGCCCCGCGCCCGCGGCCGACTCCCGAGCAGGAGTTCCCCGACTACTACCGCTGACGTCCGGCGGCCGAGATCCCCGTCCTGGTTCCCAGGGCGGGGATCTCGCGCGTCCGGCCGGACTGTCCCGCCAGGGACGGCCGGACCGTACGTCGGGGACGGCAGGACCGTCCGTCGGGGACGGCAGGACCGTCCGTCGGGGACGGCAGGACCGTCCGTCGGGGAGCGGCGGACTGTCCCGTCAGGGAGCGGTTCCTCCCGGGCTCGAAGGCCGAGGGTTCGTGGCCCTTCGGTAAAACCCGGGGTGCACGTCTCACGCGCGGCCCCAGCGGCATTAGGGTTTTCGCATGTTCCGCGTCACGAAGAGTAGCGTCATGGCCACGCTCCGATACGACGTGCCCGCCTCGCTCGTGGTGTTCCTGGTCGCCGTGCCCCTTTCGCTGGGGATCGCGATGGCCTCGGGCGCCCCGTTCGCCGCCGGGCTGATCGCGGCCGTGGTCGGGGGGATCGTGGCCGGGGCGCTCGGCGGCTCGGCCGTGCAGGTGAGCGGCCCGGCGGCGGGCCTGTCGCTGGTGGTGGCGGACCTGGTCCAAACCTACGGCTGGCGGGCCACCTGCATGATCACCTTGCTGGCGGGGGCGGTGCAGCTCGTGCTGGGGGTGTTCCGGGCGGCGCGGGCGGCGCTGGCGGTGTCGCCCGCGGTGATCCACGGCATGCTCGCGGGCGTCGGCGTGGTCATCGCGCTCGCGCAGCTCCACGTCGTGCTGGGCGGCAGCCCCCAGTATTCGGCGATGGCGAACCTGGTGGAGCTGCCCGGCCAGCTCGCGGAGCTGCACGGCCACAAGATCGCGGTCGGCCTGCTCATGATCACCGTGCTGGCGGTGTGGAGCAGGCTGCCGAAGCCGGTCAAGGCGGTGCCGGCGCCGCTGGCCGCGCTGGTGATCGCCTCGCTGAGCGCGTGGGCGTTCGGCTGGGACGTGACGCGCATCGACCTGTCCGGCACGTTCACCGAGTGGTCGTTCCCGGTGCTGCCACAGGGCGACTGGCACGTGATCGTGGCGGCCGTGCTGCTTCTGGCGCTGCTGGCCGGGGTGGAGTCGCTGCTGTGCTCGGTGGCGGTCGACAGCATGCACAAGGGCCCGCGCGGCGACCTGGACCAGGAGCTGACCGGTCAGGGCGTGGCCAACATGGTGGCGGGCGCGCTGGGCGGCCTGCCGCTCGCGGGCGTGATCGTGCGCAGCACCACGAACGTGAAGGCGGGCGCGCGCAGCCGGATGTCGACGATCCTGCACGGCGTGTGGGTGCTGCTGTTCGCGCTGGGCTTCGGCTGGGCGATCCAGCTGATCCCGATGGAGGCGCTGGCGGCGCTGCTGGTGTTCATCGGCGTGCAGATGGTCAACCTGGGGCACGTGCGCAAGGTGCACGGCCACGGCGAGGTCCCGGTCTACATGGTGACGATGGCCGGTGTGGTGGTGCTGGGGCTGGCCGAGGGGGTGCTGTTCGGGCTGGCGCTGGCGGCGCTGCTGGCGCTGCGGCGGCTGACGTGGGTGACGGTCAGGACGCGGCAGGAGGCCGGCGGGCGGCACCACGCGACGATCTCGGGCTCGCTGACGTTCCTCGGGGTGCCGAGGCTCACCCAGGAGCTGCGCGCCATCCCCGCCGGGGCGTCGGTGGACCTCGACCTCAACATCGACTTCATGGACAACGCGGCGTTCGAGGCGATCCACTCCTGGCGGCTGGACCACGAGAGGTCGGGCGGCACCGTCGACATCGACGAGCTGCACGACGAGTGGTACACGCTGGCGGCCAGCGGCGCCCGCATGTACCCGGCCAAGACGCCGGCGCGCCCGCCGGACCGGTCGTGGCTGCCGTGGTCGCACCGGGGCCGCCGCAAGCCGCACCGGATGCTGCCGCTGCACCCGGCCGACTGCCAGCTCACGGTGGGGGCGCGGGAATATCACCGGCGTACGGCGCCGCTGGTGCGGCCGATCCTCAGCGAGCTGGCCGGCAAGCAGCAGCAGCCGACGCACCTGTTCATCACGTGCGCCGACTCGCGGATCATGCCGAGCCTGATCACGTCGAGCGGCCCCGGCGACCTGTTCACCGTGCGCAACATCGGCAACCTGGTGCCGCGCCGGGGCGCCGAGCCGAACGACGACTCGGTGAGCGCGGCGATCGAGTACGCGACGCAGGTGCTGGGCGTGCACACCATCACGGTGTGCGGGCATTCGGGCTGCGGGGCGATGGCCGGGCTGCTGAGCGGCGGGGTGAAGGCGGGCAGCCTGCCGGGGATGCGGCGCTGGCTGCGGCACGGCAACCACAGTCTGGCCAGGTTCATCGAGACGGAGGGCGACCGGCTCGACGGCGGCGCGCTGGACGTGCTGTGCCGGGTGAACGTCCAGCAGCAGCTGGAGAACCTGCGCACCTACCGCAAGGTGGACGAGCAGGTCAGGGCGGGGCGGCTGAAGCTGGTGGGCCTCTACTTCGACATCGGCTCGGCGCGGGTGCACATCCTGCCGCCGGCGCCGTCGTCGCTCACGGTCAAGAGCTGAATCACGTCATTCACGCGCGGGCCGGGTAGTAGGCGGCCCACGCCTCGTCGCCCATGCGCAGCATGCGCACGCCGATCCAGCCGAGTGGGACGACCGGCACGGTCCAGAAGATCACGGTGAGGGGCCCGTACGAGACCGTGAAGGAGCCCACGTAGCCGGCGGCGACCAGCGCCGGCGCCCACCAGCCGACGAACCCCGCCCGCCAGACCGCGGCGACGAGCACGGGCAGACCGAGGAAGCCGAGGAACATCCACGGCAGCTGGAAGCCGAACGTGACGCCCGGCAGGCCGAGCATCTCGTCGAGGATGCGCTGCGCCTCCTCTGGCGGGTGGCGCTGGCCCAGCCACCATTCCACCGGGTCGCTGAGCAGCAGCCCGGACAGCGACAGGTAGCCGATCACCGTGCTCGCGCCCGCGACGTGGCCGAGCGCGACGGCCTTGCGCCGGGTGAGGTGGACCAGCCCGAACGCGGCCACGGCCATGAGCATCCAGCTCCAGTGGTAGAGCACGGACTGGGTCTGGGCGAGGGCCGGGTTGTCGCCGAAGCTGACCGCCTCGCGGTCGTCGCCCCACGTGCCGGGGTCGACGACGACAGCCACGGCCTGGAGCAGCGGCGCGACGATCAGCAGCAGGCCCGCCGAGACGCGCCTGAAGGTCACTTGGTCGTTGAGCATGCCGCGAACGTTAGGCAGCGCGGGCGCAGGCGGTCGTCAGCCTGCGGGCGGATCGCCCCTCACCCGGGCGGCGGAGCGTTCACACGGCGGTGTAGCGGTCGCGGGCCTGGCCCTGGAGGTGGCCCGGGGGGAGCCTGCGGCCGTAGGCGAGCAGCAGGAGGTCCTGGGCGGCGCCGCTGAGCGGGGTGCCGGCGCCGAAGGACCAGTCGAGGTCGGTGGCGCGCAGCTCGACGCCGGCCAGGTCGGCGCCGAAGAACCTGGTGGTCCTGGGGGTGACCTGGCCGAGGAGCACGCGCAGGCGCTCCTCGGGGACGGCGCGTTCCAGGCCGAGGGCGACGGTGATGTCGAGGCCGTGGACCACGTCGTGCCCGAGCGCCGCGGCCACGCCGCCGACGGGCGGCTTCCACGGGTGGTGCGCGTTGTCCCTGAGCGCCGCCGCGAGCTGTGCGGTGGACAGGGCGGCGGCGTCCTTGCGGGCGCACCGGTCGGTCATCCGGTTCAGGTTGCCTCCGGCCTTGACGAGCTCCAGCGCCATCCTGGGCAGCGGGTAGCGGAAGCCGAGCGACATGTGGGCCGCGACCTCGCGCACCCGCCATCCGGCGCACAGCGTGGGCTCGTCCCACTGTCCGGGCGAGAGGCCGTCCAGCATGTCCGCCAGCTCCCGGCGTTCGGCCGCGATGGCCGCCCTGATGTCCATAGGTCCGTTCCCCCTGGTTGTCGACTCCTAACGAGATTACTGTAATAATTGGATTATGAGAATGACAAGGGCGGAGACGAAGGAGCGCAACCGGCGCGCCCTGCTCGACGCCGCGCGCCGGATCGTCGCCAGGGACGGCCACCGCGCCAAGCTGGAGGAGATCGCCGAGCAGGCCGGGCTCACCACCGGGGCCGTCTACTCGCTGTTCGGCAGCAAGAACGGCCTGCTGGTCGCGCTGGCCACCGACTACCTCGACCCCGAGTACGAGGACCTGGCCCGCGCCTTCCCGCCCGACCTGGATCTCGCCGGGACGGTCGACGCCTTCGCCCGCCACCACCGCCGCCTGTGCGACGACCCCGAGGCGCGGCAGCGGCTCTCGTTCGAGCTCAGCCTCCAGGATCTCGGGCTGCGCGAGCCCGCCCTGCGCCCCAAGCTCGCCGAGGCCGTACGCCTCCAGGAGGAGCGCCTGGTGGCGCTGCTGGCCGGCAGGACGCACGACGGCGCCCGGATCACCGAGCGGCAGGCGCGGCGCCTGAAGACGGCGCTGAGGGGGCTGCTGACGGGTCTGAGCCAGGGCGTCGTGCTCGGCCTGGCCGACACGGCCCCGGAGCCGTACTTCGCCGCCGCCGCCCGCGCCCTGCTCACCCCGGAGGTCCTGGGCCCGCCGTGAGCTCAGCCCTCGTAGCCGTCGTAGTCGCCCCAGCCGCCGGCCTCCATCAGCTCCCGCCAGGTGGGCCAGCGCTGCCCGGTCGCCTGGCGGACGAGCTCGCCGGGCATGGTGTACGGCGGCGCCTTCTGCGGCTTGGCGGCCGCCTGGCCCACGATCGCGTCGTGGAGCACTGCCGCAGCGTGCAGCCGGGGCAGCACGGCGTGGATCCGGTCGGCGTAGCCCGGCGGCAGGGCCGGCCCGTCGGGCCCGAGATCGTACCCGGACCCGGCAGAGACCAGCGCGATCTCCGGCCGCTTGCGCGCGGCGAGCTGCGGGTGCAGGTGCAGGGCGATCGCGTCCCAGACGACCTCGACCCGCTCCGGCGCGACGCCCTGCTCGGCGAGGAACCCGGCGGCCAGGTCGGCGCCGTCGAGGTCGAAGCGCTGGTCGCCGTCGCCGCGCTCGCTCAGCCCGGCGTCGTGCAGCACGCAGCCGAGCAGCAGCAGCTCGTCGTCGTAGTCCTGGCCGGGCCGCAGCCCCTGCTGCTCGCCGAGGAAGCGCCCGTAGAGGTAGGCGCGCATGCAGTGGTTGAAGATCGGGCGCGCCACCAGGTCTCGGGCGAAGCGGACGGCGTTCAGCGTCAGCCCGGTCCAGGGGAAGGTCAGGTTCCCGTACGTGTCGAGCACGTCAGCCTCCTTGGGGGTCGGTGCGCCGGATGTGCCGGAGCACGAGCAGGCCGCCGATGCCGGGGACCGCGGCGCGCCAGCGGGTGGCGGTCGAGGCCACGGCGGGCGACAGGATGGTGGTCACCAGGACGGTGAGGTAGGCCGAGCCGTGCAGCGGGCCGCCGAGCGACGTGATCGCGTCGTGGTGCACGGTGAAGACGTTGGTGAGGAGAACCACCAGGCTGACGGCCTCGACGGCGGCGGCGATCCGGAGCGCGAGCAGCACGGTCACGCACCTCCGCCGGCGCCGGGGCGCACGATCATCATGACGACGACGGCGGCCCACAGCAGGTTGTAGACGTCGGCGAGCATGGACAGCGGGCGCAGCCGGTCGCGGTCGCCGGGAGTGGCGAGCGCGTCGCGCTGGCGGGGGTAGATCTGCAGGGCCAGCAGGATGCCCGCGGCGGCGGTGAGGATCATCGAGAGCGTGATCCAGATCTCGCCGCTGCGTCCCTGGGCGAAGGCGAGCACCAGCCCGGCGGCGGGCACCACGAGGCCCAGGAGGCTGTAGCCGCGGGTGATGCGGTGCAGCGCGACGGCCACGGCACGGCTGCGATCCTCCGGCGGCGGCGCCGGCGAGCCCGCGCCCACCGCCACGGGCACGGCGACCGGCACGTAGCGGGGGAACAGGCTGGTGGCGACCGCCGAGCCGCCGATGAACACGATGGCGGCCAGCACGTGCACGGACAGCAGGAAATCTTCCATGAGTTCTCCTCAGGGACCTTCAGGTTGCCTGAAACTTAGCAGACAACCTTCAGGGTCCCTGAAGGAGGGCCCGGAGTGGTGGAGGGGAGGCCCTGAAGGAGGGGCCGGAATGGCGGAGGGACAGTGCTGCCGGCGGAGGCGCCGGAGGTCAGGCCAGGCCGGAGAACGCGGCGCGTACGGCGTCGCCCACCTGCCGCTGGATCGGGTCGGCCGCGGGCCCGAACATCCGCTCGTCGACCTCCTGCACCGCCGCCCGCGCCGCCCGCAGCAGGCGGGCGCCGTCGGCGGTGAGCTCGATGGCGGAGGCGGACCCGGCGCGGGCCGTCGTGTCGCGCACCAGCCCGGCCCCGGCCAGCGCCTTGACCGCCCCGTGGACGCTCTGGACGGTGATGCCGGACATCCGGGCCAGGTCGCTGAACGACACCCCGGGCATGGCGGAGATGTGGCCGAGCAGCCCGAGCCTGCTGACGGTGAGGTCGAGCGGCGCGAGGGCGGCGTTGAGCTCGGTCTCGATCCGCCGCGCCAGGGTGAGCACCACGATGGAGGTGCTGGTCACGGGAGTCGCGGGGCGGGAGTCGTTCTCGGTGCTCACCCGTCCAGTCTCCCGCACCCCGCCCGCGACACCGGACGGCGGGAGACGAGCCGGCCTGTAGGCCGGGTTCTGTCCTCCGGCCCCGTGACCGGGGACGGAGGGGCGACCATCCATCTAGGGCCGCCGTTGCCGGCGGCCTCAAGCGGTCTACCCGCGCGCCTCGGGCGGGCAGCCCTCGAACGGCGCGCGCGGGCCGCTCCGGAGAGCGACCCTTCTTGACCTTGCTCCAGGTGGGGTTTACCGAGCCGCCCACGTCACCGTGGGCGCTGGTGGTCTCTTACACCACCGTTTCACCCTTACCGCCCGGAAAACCGGGAGGCGGTTTGCTTTCTGTGGCACTGTCCCGCGGGTCACCCCGGGTCGGCGTTACCGACCACCCTGCCCTGTGGAGCCCGGACCTTCCTCGGCGGGCCCGTGCGGGCCCGACGCGGCCGCCCGGCCGGCTCGTCTGTGGGTGAGGCTATCAGCTACAAGCCAACCGCAAGCAAATAGCAAGATCGAGGCGATGGGATGGGACCCGTCACCGCCTGAGGGGGGCGGAGGCACCGGTGGTCGTGCCGGGTGTTCTGGCGGCGCCCGGCACGACCGGAACCGGTCAGCGCAGGTGGGACGTGTCGTTGAACGACTTCACCACGGCCTGGCCGTCGAGGTAGTGCTCGATGAGCGACAGGCAGGCCACGTCCAGGTGCATGCGGTAGAGGGCCGCGGGGGGCGCCGTGAGGGCCAGGCGCAGCAGGGTCTTGATCGGCGTCACGTGGGAGACCACCAGGACGGTACGGCCCTCGTAGGTCTCCATGAGCCGCCGCTGGGCGCGCTCGACGCGGTCGGCCACGGCGGTGAAGCTCTCGCCGCCGGGCGGCGGGGTGGCGGGGTCGGCGAGCCAGGCGGTGAGCTCGTCCGGCCAGCGGCGCCCCACCTCGGTGAACGTCAGCCCCTCCCAGGCGCCGAAGTCGACCTCCCGCAGGTCGTCGTCCACCTCGACGCTCAGGCCGGTGCGCCCGGCCACGGCCTCGGCCGTCTGGCGGGCGCGAGTGAGCGGGGAGCTCACGACGGCGTCGAGCCGGTACGGGTCGCGGGAGAGCCGGGCGGCGGCCGCCTCGGCCTGGGCGTGGCCGTTGGGCGTGAGCTCGGCGTCGCCGAGGCCGGAGAAGCGGCGCTCCACCGACAGCGGGGTCTCGCCGTGCCGGAGCAGGAGCAGGGAGGTGGCCACGCGGGTGGGCGGGGCCCAGCCGGTGCCCGGCGTGCTCTCCTGGGCGGCCACGGAGGCGGCGGGGGCGGACAGGTCGAGCAGGTCGGTCTGCTCCACCAGCGGCGGGCGGTGGTCGCCGGTCGCCGGTGGGGCCGTGGCGCCCGCGGTGGAGCCGCCCGCGGACCAGGCCAGGCCCTTGGCGGCGGCGTCCATGGCCTCGTTGGCCAGCCGGTCGGCGTGGGCGTTGTGGGCGCGCGGGATCCACGTCCACTCGGTGATCCGCAGCCGCCGGGCCAGCTTGCCCGCCTCGAGCGCCAGCGGGCGCAGGCCCTCGTTCTTGATCTTCCAGCGGCCGGCCATCTGCTCGATGACGAGCTTGGAGTCCATCCGGACCGCTACCCGCGCCCCGTCGCCGGCCAGCGACAGCACGGTCCGCAGGCCGGCGATGAGGCCCCGGTACTCGGCCACGTTGTTGGTCGTGACGCCGATCGCCTCGGCCGCCTCGGCCAGCACCTGGCCGTCGGCGGCGTCCTTGACGACGGCGCCGTAACCGGCGGGGCCCGGGTTGCCGCGCGAGCCGCCGTCGGCCTCGATGAGGTAGGAGGTCACAGGCCCGACTCTGGGGTGCGGACGAGGATCCGGCGGCACTCGTCGCAGCGCAGCACCTCGTCGTGCGGGGCGGACTTGATGCGGTTCATCTCGGCGATGGACAGCGCCACCTTGCACCCCTGGCAGCGGCCGCCGTGCAGCATGGCGGCGCCGACGCCGTACTGGGCCTTGAGCTTGTCGTAGAGGGCCAGCAGGTCGGCGGGGATCTCGCCGGAGAGGGCGTCGCGGCGGCCCTGCACCTCGTCGGTCTCCTTGCCGATGTCGCCGAGCGCGGCGTCGCGGCCGGCCTCGGCGGCGGTCAGGCCGGCGGCCACCTCGTCACGCTGGGCCACCAGGTCGCGGACGCGGGCGTCGGCGGCCTCGCGGCGCTCCATGATCTCCAGCACGACCTCCTCCAGGTCGCTCTGGCGGCGCTGCAGCGAGGCGATCTCCGACTGCAGGCTCGCCAGGTCGCGCGGGGAGGTGACGGCGCCGGAGTCGAGGCGCTTCTGGTCGCGGTCGGCGCGGGCGCGGACGGTGTCGACGTCGCTCTCGGCCTTGGCCTGCTCGCGCGCCAGGTCGCCCGCCTCGGTCTCGGCCTCGATCACCTCGGTGGCGAGCTTGGCGAACCGCTTGGACCGCTCGTCGATCTCGGCCAGCTCCGGCAGGGTGCGGCGGCGGTGGGCCAGCCGGTCGAGCTGGGAGTCGAGCGCGGCCAGATCGAGAAGTCTCTTCTGGGCCTCGGGGGCTGCTTTCATGATCAATATCCTCGTGTCCAAGCATCGGTGACCGCGGCGGAGACGCGCGTCTCAACGTTAACGCCACCGGCGGCCAGGATGGACGCGGCGCCGTCGAGCCACGGCCATTCGGTGGCCCAGTGGGCGGCGTCGATCAGCGCGGGCCCGCCCGCCTCCATGAACTCGCTGGCGGGGTGGTGGCGGAGGTCGGCGGTGAGGAACACGTCCGCCCCGGCGGCGCGCGCGTCGGCCAGCAGCGAGTCGCCCGCTCCCCCGCTGACGGCGACCCGCGAGACGGGGCGGCTCACGTCGCCGGCGACGCGGATGCCCCACGAGGTGGCGGGCAGCCCGGCGGCGGCGCGGGCGGCGAAGTCGCCGAGCGTGGTCTCCTCCGGCAGGTCGCCGACGCGGCCGAGCCCGCACGCGGGGTCGTCGGGCAGCGGCCGCAGCGGCGTCAGGCCGCCGGTGAGGCCAACGGCGCGGGCCAGCGCGTCGGAGACGCCCGGGTTGGCCACGTCGGCGTTGGTATGGGCGGTGTAGAGGGCGATGTCGTGCTTGATCAGGGTGTGGATCAGCCGGCCCTTGGGGGTGGTCGCGGCGACGCTGGTGGTGCCGCGCAGATAGAGGGGGTGGTGGGTGACGATCAGGTCGGCGCCCCACTCCAGCGCCTCGTCGGCGACGGCGGCGACCGGGTCGACCGCGAACAGCACCCGCCCCACCGGCTGGGCGGGATCGCCGCAGACCAGGCCCACGGCGTCCCAGGACTCGGCCCGGGCGGGCGGGTAGGCCGCCTCGAGCACGTCGATCACGTCAGTCAGCGTCACAGCAGCCACCTGGGAAGACTATCGGGATCTACGGCCGGACGAGGAGCGCGGGGCTGGGCGCGGCATCCCTTCGGGCGTAATGTAAGTGGATCCTGACTCGGGCGGAGGGCGCATGACACCGAAGGTCGCGATCATCGGGGCGGGGTTCGGCGGGCTGTGCATGGCGATCCGGCTGGAGAAGGCCGGGATCGGCTCCTACACGGTGTTCGAGAAGGCGGGCGCGCTCGGCGGCACGTGGCGCGACAACAGCTATCCGGGGGCGGGCTGCGACATCCCGTCGCACCTGTACTCGTACTCGTTCGAGAAGTACGCGAGCTGGACCCGCAGATACCCGGAACAGCCCGAGATCCTGGCCTACTTAGAACACTGCGCCGACAAGTACGACGTCAGGCGGAAAATCAGGTTCAACGCCGAGGTCACCGACGCCGCCTTCGACGGCTCCCGCTGGCAGGTCACCGCCGGCGGCGAGAGCGAGGCGTTCGACGTCGTCGTGATGAGCGTCGGCCAGCTCAACCGCCCCCGGCTGCCCGAGATCCCCGGCATGGACGACTTCGAGGGCGCCGCCTTCCACTCCGCCCGCTGGGACCACGGCCACGACCTGACCGGCAGGCGGGTCGCGGTGATCGGCAGCGGCTCGTCGGCGGCGCAGCTCATCCCCCGGGTGGCCGAGCGCGCCGAGCGGCTGACCGTGTTCCAGCGCACGCCCAACTGGGTGATCCCCAAGCCCGACGCCGAGTTCGGCACGGCGGCCAGGCTGGCGTTCCGGTTCGTGCCGGGGCTCCAGCGCGCCTACCGGGAGTGGATCTTCCGCTACGCCGAGGCCGCACTCTACCCCGCGCTCGCCGGCGGCTGGAGCCGCGACCTGCTGCGCAAGCGGGCCCTGGGCCATCTACGTGACCAGGTGCCCGACCCGGAGCTGCGCGCCAAGCTCACGCCCGATCACCCGCCCGGCTGCAAGCGGGTGATCATCGACAGCGCGTTCTACCCGGCGCTGTGCCGCGCCGGCGTGGACGTGGTGACCGACCCGATCTCCCGCATCACGCCCAAGGGCGTCGAGACGGCCACCACCGCGTACGAGGCCGACACGATCGTCTACGCGACCGGTTTCCGCGCCACCGAGTTCCTGGCGCCGATCCGGGTGACGGGCCGGGCCGGGCGCGACCTGGCCGAGCAGTGGGCCGGCGGCCCGGAGGCGTACCTGGGCATCTCGGTGCCGCACTTCCCGAACCTGTTCCTGCTGTACGGGCCCCACACGAACCTGGGGCACAACTCGATCGTGTTCATGCTCGAATGCCAGGTGGCGCACGTCATGGCGTGCCTGCCGCACCTGTCGGGCGGGCGGCGGCTGGAGGTGCGGCCGGAGGCGATGGCGGCCTGGCGCGCCCAGCTCGACGCGGCGATGGCCCGCATGGTGTGGAGTGATGGCTGCCGGAGCTGGTACAAGAACGCCGAGGGCCGCGTCACCAACAACTGGCCGGGTCCGGCACCGCTCTACCGCCGCCTGACGGCCCGGCCGCCGCGCCCGGCCTACCGGCAGGTGTGAGCGTCCAACGCGCGCCGCGATTTCCGTACGATGCCACATGGCACCGGCATGGCCGGGGCGGTAGCGTCCCTCGCATGACGACCTCCCTGCATCAGCGCGCGCTCGTCGCGGACACCCACAACGACCTGCTCATGGCCGTCTCGGCGCGCCCGCCGGAGCGGTGGGCGGACTTCTTCCGCGAGCGCTGGCTGCCGCAGCTCGTCGCGGGCGGCGTGAACCTCCAGGTGCTGCCCGTCTTCATCGACGACCAGTACCGGCCGGAGGGCGCGCTGCGCCAGACGCTGCGCATGATCGAGTGCGCCCACGTGATCGCCGAGGGCAACCCGGAGCACGTCCGGCTCTGCCGTGACGCGGCGGAGATCGACGCCGCGCTCGACGCCGGCCTGATCGCCCTCGTGCTGGCGCTGGAGAGCATGCCGGGCCTGGACGCGAGCGTGGAGCTGATCTCCACGGTGCGCCGGCTGGGCGTGCGGGTGGCCTCGATCGCGCACTGGGGCCGCACCCCGCTGGCCGACGGCAGCGGCGAGGACGCCACCGGCAGCGGGCTCACCTCGCACGGCGTGGCGGCGCTGCGCGAGATGGAGCGGCTCGGCGTCGTCTTCGACGTCTCCCACCTGGGCGCCTCCGGCGTCGCGCACGTGCTGGAGCTGACCACCAAGCCGCTCATCGCGACGCACTCCTCGGCCCGCGCGCTGCGCGACCACCACCGCAACCTCACCGACGAGCAGCTGCGCGCCGTGGCGGCCACGGGCGGCGTGGTGTGCGTGAACTTCTTCGCGCCGTTCCTCACCGAGCGCGAGCACGAGGCGACCCTCGACCACCTGCTCGACCACATCGAGCACGTCGCCTCGGTGGCCGGGATCGACCACGTCGGCCTGGGCCCCGACTTCATCCGCGAGGTGATGGACGACCTGACCCCGCCCTGCTGCGAGGACCTGCAGCTCAGGGGCGTCGACACGCGGGCGGCCATCCCCGGTCTGGAGGGGCCGTCGGGGCTGCCGATGGTCACCGAGGGCCTGCTCGGGCGCGGCGTGCCGGAGAAGGACGTGCTGAAGATCCTCGGCGGCAACGTGCACCGGCTCTTCGCCGAGCTGCTCGTGTGACAGGCGGGCGCGAGCACGGGTACGACCAGGGTGTGACCAGTGAGGGTGTGACCGACCTGACCGGCGAGGACCTGGCGGCCGGGGCCGCCGCGCGGAGCGGGGTGGCGATCCGCGAGCTGCACGCGATGGCCGAGTTCCGGCAGGCGCTGCGGCTGTTCGACGACATCTGGCATCCCGACCCGGGCAACGTTCCGGTGCCGCTGGAGCTGATGATCGCCTTCGCGCACGCGGGCGGCTACGTGGCGGGCGCCTACGAGGACGACGTGCTCGTGGGCGCGTCGGTCGGTTTCCTGGCGGCCGGCCGCGCCCTGCACTCGCACGTCACCGGCGCGCTGGTCGGGCGCGGCGTCGGCTACGCGCTCAAGCTGCACCAGCGCGCCTGGTGCCTGCGGCGCGGGCTGGACCGCATCACCTGGACGTTCGATCCGCTGGTGCGCAGGAACGCCCGGTTCAACCTGGCCAAGCTGGGCGCGCGGCCCGAGGCGTACCTGGAGAGCTTCTACGGCGCGATGGCCGACGCGATCAACGAGGGCGACGACTCCGACCGGCTGCTGGCGGTGTGGCACCTGACCGGGCCGCCGGGCGGCGGCCGGGCCGCGCCCGGGGCGGCGCGGCTGCTGGACGCGGTGGGCGAGCGGCCGGTCGTCACCGACGCGGACGGGCCGGTGGTGCTGGTGGCCACGCCGGACGACGTGGAGACGCTGCGCCGCGCCGACCCGGGCGCGGCCCGGGAGTGGCGGCTGGCGACGCGCCGGGTGCTCGGCGGGCTGCTCGCCGGGGGCGCCCGCGTCACCGGGTTCACCGACGACGGGGATTACGTGGTCGAGCGGGGGTAACAAGCTGTCGAAAGCCGCGTAAAGCGCGGCGATCAGGACTGCAGCAAGGAGCTCCGCATGACGGACTTCACCCCCACCGTGCCCACGCGGGTCCTGCCTCCCGTCACCGTCCGCGACCTTCCCGAACCGCCCCGCTCGACCTGGCGCGTCATCGGCCCCGGACTGGTCGGCGCCGGGGTCGGGCTGGCCTCCGGCGAGTTCATCCTCTGGCCGTACATCGCCTCCCAGGTCGGCCTGATCTTCCTGTGGGGGGCGGCGATCGGCATCATCACGCAGTGGTTCCTCAACATGGAGATCGAGCGCTACACGCTGGCCACCGGCGAGACGGCGCTCACCGGGTTCAGCCGGATGTGGCGGCACTGGGGCCTGGTGTTCGTGCTCATGACGCTCTGCGCGAACCTGTGGCCCGGCTGGGTCACCACGTCGGCGACAATGGTGACGTACCTGACCGGCACCGGCGCGGAGAGCGTGCGCTGGATCGCGGTCGGCATGCTGGCGGTGATCGCGCTCGGGCTGACGCTCGCGCCGGTGATCTACACCGCGCTGGAGCGGGTGATCTTCGTGAAGATCGCCCTGGTCGTCACGCTGATCGTCGTCGCGATCCTGTTCGCGATCAACGCCGAGAGCTGGGTCGAGCTCGGCCGCGGCCTGACGGTGAACGCCGGGTTCCCCGCCGACGACCTGGGGTTCGCGCTGGTGATGGGCGCCATCGCCTACGCCGGCGCGGGCGGCGGCCAGAACCTGTGCCAGAGCAACTGGATCCGCGACAAGGGCTTCGGCATGGGCGCGTACGTGCCCCGCCTGGTCAGCCCGGTCACCGGGCAGGAGGAGGCGGCCTCGTCCACCGGCTACCAGTTCGCGCCGACGAAGGCGAACCTGGAGCGCTGGCGGCAGTGGTGGCGCTTCGCCAACGTGGAGCAGGGCGCCACGTTCGCGCTGGTGTCGTTCCTGACGATCGCGTTCATGTCGATGCTGGCCTACTCGACGGTGTTCGGCCGGGAGGGGCTGGCCAACAGCATCGACTTCCTGCGGATCGAGGGCCAGGTGCTGCAGGAGGTCGTCGGGCCCTGGTTCGGCGTGCTGTTCTGGCTGATCGGCGCGCTGGCGCTGTTCGCCTCGGCGATGGGCATCGTCGACTACACCTCGCGGCTGGCCTCCGACACGATCAAGACCGTCTACCTGCGCGAGCGGGCCGTGTCGGTGAACCGCGTCTACTTCTACGTCGTGTGGGCGATGGCGCTGGCCGGCGCCGCGATCCTGCTCCTGGGCTTCGACCAGCCGCTCATCCTGCTGGTGGTGTCGGGCAGCGTCGCGGCCGTGATGATGTTCGTCTACTCGATCCTGCTCATCGTGCTGAACCGGGGCGCGCTGCCCGACGCCATCAAGGTGCGCTCCTACCGGCTCGGCGCGCTGGTCTGGTCGGTGGCCTTCTTCGGCGGGCTGACCGTGCTGACGCTGATCGAGCAGGGACGCAAGCTGTTCGGCGGCTGACGCGGAAGCGATCCTTCCGCCATCGGCGGCAGACTGGTCGGCATGCTGGAAACCTCGGCCCGCCTGCTCAAGCTGCTGTCGCTGCTCCAGGCGCACAGGGAGTGGACCGGCCCCGAGCTGTCACGGCGGCTCGGGGTCTCCACCAGGACCATCCGCAACGACGTGGAGCGGCTGCGCACGCTCGGCTACCCGGTGCACGCCACCCCGGGCGTGTCCGGCGGCTACCGGCTCGGCGCGGGCGCCGCGCTGCCCCCGCTGCTGCTCGACGACGAGGAGGCGGTGGCCGTGGCCGTCGGGCTCGGCCGGGCGGCGGGCGGCGGCGTCGAGGGCATCGAGGAGTCGTCGGTGCGGGCGCTGGCCAAGCTGGAGCAGGTGCTGCCGTCGCGGCTGCGGCACCGGGTCAGCGCGCTGAACTCCTACACCGTGCAGATCCCCGGCGCCGCCCCGTCGGTGCCGCCCGGCGTGCTGACCACGATCGCGAACGCGGCCCGCGACCGCGAACGGCTCCGCTTCGGCTACACCGGGCACGACGGCGCCGAGAGCGAGCGCGACGCGGAGCCGTACCGGCTGGTGCACCGCCGGGGCCGCTGGTACCTGCTCGGCTACGACGTGGGCCGCGACGGCTGGCGGACCTACCGGGTGGACCGGCTCACGCCGCGCACGCCGGGCGGGCCCCGGTTCACGCCGCGCGAGCTGCCGGAGGACGGCGACGTGGCCGCGTTCGTGGAACGGGCCGTCAGCACGGCGATGTGGCGCCACCGGGGCACGGTGCTGGTGCACGCCCCCGCCGAGCGGGTGCGGGAGCTGGGCGCGACCGCCGGGCTGGACGTGGAGCCGGTCGACGACGCCTCTTGCCTGCTCCGGCTGGGCGGCGACGACCTGACGGGGATGGCCGTCTGGGTGGGCTTCCTCGGCCTGGACTTCGAGGTGCTCGACCCCCCGGAGCTGGCGGAGGTCGTACGGGAGCTGTCAGAGCGCTACCGGCGCGCGGTCAGCGGGCGGTAGGACGGCGGTCAGCCCCCGCGCGCATCGTGAGGTCATGACAATCACGCAGATCGCGGGCGGCAGGGGCGACTTCCAGACCGTGCACCACCTGACCGTCGGCGGTTCCCAGGAGGAGATCGGCAGGCGGCTCACCGAGGAGGCGCGGCGGCTCGGCTGGCAGCCGCAGCGGATCGACCCGGTGGTGAGCCGGGCCCGCCGCACCTGGTTCGAGCGGCACTGGCCGCAGCATCACGCCCGCATGGACGGCGCGGCGCAGGCGCTCGGCCTCGACCCCGAGCAGGACGAGCTGGCGCTGGACGGCCTGAGCGTGATCCCGGGCGGGTCGGGCTGCTCGGCGCTGTGGTGCCCGCCGTCGGCGGCCCCCGACGGGCACGGCAGGGCGGGCCGCAACTACGACTTCTTCACGCTGACGACCAGCGAGTTCATGGGCCGGGACAGCACACCAGGCGAGCTGCCGATCGCCTCGCGCCCGTACGTGATCACCACGGTGCCGGACGAGGGCCTGGCCTCGACCGTGATCACGATGAACGAGCTGGACGGCTGCATGGACGGCATCAACGAGGCCGGGCTGGCGGTGATGCTGCTCATCGCCGACATCGAGCACACGACGCCGCCGGAGACGGCCGACCCGCAGGTCGGGCTCGGCAGCGTGCAGCTCCCCCGGTTCCTCGTCGACACCTGCGAGAACGTCGAGCAGGCCAAGCAGGCGCTGCTCGGCGCCAAGCACTACGACCACGGCGCCCCGCTGCACTACCTGGTCGCCGACGCGCGCGGCGGCGCGTTCGTGTGGGAGCGCGGCCGGGACGGCACCGAGCACGTCATCGAGGTCGGCGACGGGCCGCTGTGCGTCACCAACCACCTGCTGCACCGCAACCCCGACCCGATGAACCTGCCGCAGGACGGCGAGGCGAGCTTCGGCACGTACGGCAGGCTGCGCACGCTGTACGAGCGGAGCAAGGGCGTGCTCATGTCGCCGGACGACCTGCGCGCGAGCCTGGCCTCGGTGGCCGTGCCTGCGGGCACGGAGGGGCCCTGGCGCACGATCTGGACCACCGTGTTCGACACGCACGACCGCACCCTGTCGACCCGCTTCTACCTGGGCGACGAGGCCGGCTACAGTGAGGAGCTGGTGTTCACTCCCCGTCCAGGTAGGACTGCCTGACCTTCGAGCGTGACAGCTTGCCCGTGGGCGTGCGCGGCAGGCTGTCGCGGTAGGCGATCACCTTCGGGTGCTTGAACCTGGCGATGCGCGGGCCGCAGTGCTCCAGCAGCTCGGCGGTGAGCCCGGGGCCCGGCGTGACCCCTTCGGCGGGCTCGACGAGGGCGACCACGTTGTGGCCCCACTCCTCGTCGGGGACGCCGATGACGGCCACGTCGGCCACCGCCGGATGCTCCAGCAGCGCGGCCTCGATCTCGGCCGGGTAGATGTTGACCCCGCCCGACACGATGAGGTCGGTCCGCCGGTCGCACAGGAAGAGGAAGCCGTCCTTGTCCAGGTAGCCGATGTCGCCCGGGGTGTACCAGTCGCCGCGCATGCTGGCGGCGGTCTTGGCCGGGTCCTTGCGGTACTCGAACGAGCCGAGGCTCGACTTGACGTAGACGAGCCCGGGCTCGCCGGGCGGCAGCTCGTTCCCGTCGTCGTCGAGGACGCGCGCCTCGAACGTGGGCGCGGGCCTGCCGACGGTGCCGGGCCTGGCCAGCCAGTCGTGCGGCTTGACGGCGAAGGCGATCGCCGACTCGGTGGAGCCGTAGTACTCGTAGAGCACCGGCCCCCACCAGTCCATGATCTGCTGCTTGACCGCGACGGGGCAGGCGGCGGCGGTGTGGATGACCTGCTGGAGGCTGGACACGTCGTAGCGGTCGCGGACCTCCTGCGGCAGTTGCAGCATCCGGTGGAACATCGTGGGCACCATCATCGCGTTCGTCACCCGGTGCCGCCCGATCAGCTCCAGCACGGTCTCCGGCCCGAACTTCGGCGCGATCACCACCGTGTGCCCGAGGTGCAGCGCGAACTGCGTGTGGGCGCACGGCGCGGAGTGGTACATCGGCGAGGTCACCAGGTGGACGCCGTCGCCCGGCCGCAGGTCGACGACCTCGCCGAGGAACCACGTGTAGAGCGGCACGACGGCCTCGGGCTCGGCGCCGGGCAGGGGGCGCTGCACGCCCTTGGGGAAGCCGGTGGTGCCGGAGGTGTACCACATGACCGCCCCGGCCGCCCGCTCGCCGGGCGCGCCCGAGGGCTGCCCTGCGGCCAGCCCCGCCGTCCCCTCCTCCGCCGTCACGACCAGCCTGGCGTCGCAGTCCCCGACGATGTACGCGATCTCCGCCTCGGTCAGATGCCAGTTGACCGGCACGTAGTAGAGGCCGATCTGCCCGGTCGCCATCAGCATGACGACGGCGTCCAGGCCGTTGGGCAGCACGCCCGCCACCACGTCGCCGCCGCCGAGGCCGCGCTCGCGCAGCCCGTGGGACACCTGGTTGACCAGGGCGAGCAGCTCCCCGTAGGTGGTGCGGGCGCCGTCGGGGCCGATGACGGCGAGCCGGCCGGGGTCGGCCTGGGCGATGGCGTAGAAGCCGGGCAGGGCGCTGACGTCCATCACAGCTCCAGCAGGCGGGCGAGCCTGGCCCGGTGCTCGCGCGGCGGCCCCAGCAGCACCTCGTCCGTCTTGGCGCGCTTGTAGTACAGGTGCGCGTCGTGCTCCCAGGTGTAGCCGATGCCGCCGTGCAGCAGCAGGTGGTCGCGGGCCACCTCGAAGCAGGCGCGGCCCACGTACGCCTGGGCGAGCGCGGCGGCCTCCGGCAGCTCGCCGGGCGACTCGTCGGCGGCCCAGGCGGCGTAGCGGACGATCGACTCGGCCTGCTCCAGCTTGCCGTGCATGTCGGCGAGCTTGTGCTTGACGCCCTGGTAGGAGCCGATGTAGCGGCCGAAGGCGACCCGCGCCTTGGCGTAGGCGACGATGGCGTCGAGCGCGGCGCGCATCACGCCGAGCTGCTCGGCGGCCAGCGCGACGGCCAGCCGGTCGGCGACGCCGGCGGCGTCCGGGAGGGGGCCGAGCACCCGGGCGGCGGCCGCCGTGAGCTCGACGCGGGCCTGGCCGCGC
>NZ_JAHKRO010000125.1 GCF_019396325.1 Nonomuraea ceibae | reverse complement strand
GGGCGCGCCGCCCGGAGCGTGACGGCGGCGGGGCGGCCGCTCGCCGCCGCCAACATGGACCTGCCGTGGCCGGACGAGCCGCACCTGGCGCTGTGGCACGCCGCCACCGTGCTGCGCGAGCACCGCGGCGACGGCCACCTGGCCGCGCTGCTGGCCGCCGGGCTCGACCCGTGCGAGTCGCTGGTGTCGTTCGCGGCGATCGGCGCGGCGCCGGTGGAGAACTTCGCCGGGCGCGGCTGGAGCGCCGAGGAGTGGGCCGCGGCCCGCGACCGGCTGGCCGCGCGCGGGCTCGTCGACGACGCCGGCCTGGCCACCGCGCGCGGCCGCGAGCTGCGCGACCAGGTGGAGCGGATGACCGACGAGCTGGCCGCCGGGCCGTGGCGCGAGCTGGGCGAGGAAGGCGCCATGCGGCTGGCGAAGCTGATCGGGCCGGTGCTCGGCCCGGTCTTCGGGTCCGGGCTGCTGCCGATGACCAGCACGCTCGGCATCGCCACGGTCAAGGCGCCCGACTGACCACCCGTGTGCTAACCCGCGCGCTCACCCGAAGCCCGGGGCGGCCTGCCACAGGCTGACGACCGTGCCCTGGTCGTCGGTGCACGTGCAGCCCCGGCCCGACTTGCTGTCCATCACGTCGCCGGTGCTGCCGCCGAGCTCGCGCACCCGCTCGATCGCGGCGTCGAGGTCGGCCACGTGGAAGTAGAGGTTGGGCTGCGACGACGGCCCGCCCGGCACGAACCCCATCGGCACCGTCGTGTTCGTGACATGCAGGTACGTCTCGTGCTCCCACCTGCTCTCCCACCCGAACAGCGCCCCGTAGAAGGCGGCGGCCCGATCCAGGTCCGTCACGGACAACGTGAAGTAGCCGAGCTGCGCGGACATACCGGTGCCTCCAGAACGTTCAGCGTCATCGCCCGCGGCCGGCCCGAGAACGGCCCTGCGGCGAGCCCCCTAGGATCCTTTCATGCCCGACCTGAAGAAGGCGGCCCAGATCATGGCAGGAGGCGTTGTCGTCCTGCTCGTCATCGCCGTGTGCGCCACGGCCGTCGGCATCTTCACCAGCGTCATCGGCATCGGGTTCGGGCGCGGCTTCATGTTCGGAGCCGGCGGCACGGCCATTGCCATGATCAGCGCCTGGTTCGCGGTGCGACGCCAGAAGAGGGAGTAGGGCTCGGCGCAGCCGCGTGGTCGGGCGCGGCTGCGCCGGGGAACGTCGGCGAGGCTGGCCGGCCTAGCGTTTGCCGTACTTCTTGTGCACGGCCTGCTTGCTGACGCCGATCGCGTGGGCGATCTGGGCCCACGCCAGGCCCGCCACGCGGGCGCGCCGGACCTGGACCGCTTCGATGCGCTCGATCTCATGGCGCAGCGCGGTCGTGGCCTCCAGTGCCCGGATCGGGTCGTCGTCCTGGGCCTGCCGCAGCAGTGTCGCCAGATCGTTCGTCATGCACTAAAGGTAGTCCAGCAGGAGCCGGGTGACCTCCTGCGGCCGTTCGAGGGCGGGCAGGTGGCCGGCCCAGTCGAGTTCGAGCAGCCGGGCGTCCGGCAGTTCGGTGGCCAGGTGGCGGGCGCTCTGGCGGAAGTGCTCCAGGTCGTACGGGCCGGTGACGATCAGCGCGGGCGCCTTGACGTCGGCGAGCGAGAAGTCCGGCTCGAACTGCGACGGCTCGGGGTCGGCCGCGAGCTGCATCGTGAAGGCGTGGCGCTGCATCTCGGTCACGCGCTGCCTGGTGGCCTCGTCGGCCTCGGGGCCGAGCCAGGTGCGGGCGTTCAGCTCGGCCGCGCCCTGCGCGTCGCCGAGCTCCAGCAGCCGGTCCTCCTCCTCGCCGAACGCGAGCACGTCGGGCGTCTTGGGCAGGTCGGAGCCGGGGTTCATGAGCACGAGCCGGGTCGCCATGGCGCCGAGCTGCAGCGCGACCCGGCAACCGTAGGAGGAGGCGACGAGCGCGGCGCGTTCCACGCCGAGCGTGGCGAGCACGTCGGCCACGTCGCCCGCGTCGCTGTAGGGCGCGTCGGCGGCGTTCGGGGTGCGGCCGAAGCCGCGGTAGTCGAGCCTGATCACGCGGAACCGCTCGGCCAGCGGCTCCCACTGGGCGTCCCACATGCCGGCGTCGGCGGCGCTCGACGCGAGGAGCACGACCGGCTCGCCGGTGCCCGCTTCTTCGTACCAGATCGTCATTTGGCCTCCACGACCAGTCGCATGCCCAGTCCGATGAGGACGACACCGGAGATCCGCTCCAGCCATCGCCGCACCGCCGGGCGTCCCAGCATGTCCTTGGCCTGCGCGACGGCCCAGATGAGCGCGGTGTACCAGAGCAGGTCCACGAGGACCCACACGACGGCCAGGGTCACCAGCGTGAGCGGGACGTTCCGGCCTTGCGGCACGAACTGCGGCAGGAACGACATCGCGAACACGGCCGCCTTCGGGTTGGCCAGGCAGGTGCCCAGCCCGAGCAGGTAGGACCTGCGGTGACCGGCGGCGGACGGCACGAGCGCGTCGGCCGGCCGGGGCTCGGGCGCGCCGCGCCGGGCCTGCCAGAGCGACTGCGCGCCCATGACCACGAGCACGACCGCGCCGGTGATCCGCATGACGTCGTAGGCCAGCTGCGAGGCGAGCAGCAGCGCCGAGAGGCCGAACGCGGCGGCCAGGCCCCACGCCAGGATGCCCGTCTCGTTGCCGAGCGTGGCCGACAGCCCGGAGCCGCGCCCCGATCTGACCGTCTGGCGCAGGATGACGGCGGTGCTCACCCCGGGCACCATCGCCACCAGCACGCACGCGCCGATGAAAGCTAGTAGATACATAAGCGGCCATCGTGCCAGAACGAAACCGGATTATCCGTACATTTTTCCGAGGGCCGTGACCGCCTCCGCCATGAGGACGCGCAGTTCGGGCGGGCCGAGCACCTCCACGTCCGCGCCCATGCGCAGCAGCAGCCAGCGGGCGTGCCTGATCGACTCGATGGGCACGGTCAGCGTGCGCCACCCTTCGGCGTCGGGCTCGCCGCCCGCCTCCAGCGCCGCCGTGACCACCTCGGCGCCCATCGTGTACGCCAGCATGTCCTCCATGCCGGGCGCCAGCCTGATCACCGCCTCGGCGGTGTACATGCGCTGCCGGAACTCGGCCGCGTACGCCTGCCAGAACTCTGCCAGGTCGAACCCCTCGGGCCGCTCGAAGCGCCCGGGCGCCGTCTCGGCCGTCAGCACCCGCGACACCCGGTACGTGCGCGGGCTGCCGCCGGGCGGCGCCGCGACCATGTACCAGGTGCCGCCCTTGAGCACCAGCCCGTACGGGTGCACCAGCCGCTCGACCACCTGCTGCCCCCACCGCCGGTAGGTCATCCGCAGCGGGCGCTGATCCCACACCGCCTCCGACACCTCGGTCAGGTGCGGCACGTCGTCGGCGCCGCGGTACCAGCCGGGCACGTCCAGCAGGAACCGCTCGCGCATCCGCGAGGCGTGCGAGCGCGGCTCGGGCGGCAGCGCGGCCAGGAGCTTCAGCTCGGCGTTCGCCGCCACCTCGGCCAGCCCCAGCTCGGCCGCCGGCCCCGGCAGCCCGGCCAGGAACAGCGACGACGCCTCCTCCGCGGTCAGCCCGTTGAGCCGGGTGCGGTAGCCGTCGAGCAGCTGGTAGCCGCCCGCCGGGCCGCGGTCGGCGTAGACCGGCACCCCGGCCGCCGACAGCGCCTCCACGTCGCGGTACACCGTACGGACCGAGACCTCCAGCTCCGCCGACAGCTCGGTCGCCGTCATGCGGCCGCGCGTCTGCAACAGCAGCAGTAGCGACAACAGACGGCTCGCGCGCATGCCGCCATTGTAGGGACGCGTCCGTTATGCGAACTGCTGCCAGCCGAGCCTGGCCACCATCGCGACCACCACGCACAGCAGGATGATCCGCACGAACCCGGTGCCGCGCCGGATGGCCATCCGCGCGCCGACCTGCGCCCCGGCGATATTGCACGCCGCCATGCCCAGGCCGAGCCCCCACAGCACGTGCCCCTGCCAGCCGAACACCAGCAGCGCCCCCAGGTTCGTCCCGGTATTGATGATCTTGGCCGAGGCGGACGCCGACACGAAGTCCAGCCCGATGATCGTGGTGAACGCGATGATCAGGAACGTCCCCGTGCCCGGGCCCATGATCCCGTCGTAGAACGCGATCCCCAGCCCCGCCACGCCCACCGCGAGCGCCACCCGGCGCCGGGTGCGCAACTGCGGCTGCCCGGTGGCGCCGAGCGCCGGCCGCAACGTCACGAACGCCGCCACGCCGAGCAGGATCACCATCACCGCCGGCCGCAGCACCTCCGCGCTGATCGCCGCCGCCGCCGACGCGCCCAGCCCGGCGCTCAGCACCGCGAGCGCCGCCCCCGGCAGCGCCACCTCCCGGTCGAACTTCGTGGTCAGCGCGTACGTGACGGCGGCCGAGGCGGTGCCGAACACGGAGGAGAACT
The DNA here is from genome assembly GCF_019396325.1 of Nonomuraea ceibae. GTDB lineage: Bacteria > Actinomycetota > Actinomycetes > Streptosporangiales > Streptosporangiaceae > Nonomuraea > Nonomuraea ceibae. Next base: position 20,389 of record NZ_JAHKRO010000125.1, on the reverse strand, counting down.
TGTTCGTGGCCATCGCCTGCACCGGCGAGATGCCGGTCACCATCAGCGCCGGCAACTGCAGGAGCCCGCCGCCGCCCACCACCGCGTCCACCCAGCCGGCGCCGGCCGCCGCGACGAGCAGGAGCAGAACCTGTTCCAGCGACACCCGACTCCCCGCTCCCCCGATAAACCCCAAAAAGGGCCCTCAAAGGGTATAGGGCAGGCGTTACACGCCAATCACCGGACACTGCCCCAACGCCGCGCCGCCTCCTGCGGGGCGCGATGGGCCGGAGAGGCCCCCGCCCCGGCCGCGCCCAGGACGGGGGCGATCCCCGGAAGGCCGGCTAGCGGGCCGGGGTGAGGGTGCGTTTGCGGGAGGCGAAGATGTCGTCGATGAGCCGGTAGGTGCGCGCCTGCTCGGCGGTGAAGATGCGGTCGCGCTCGATGTCCTTCCTGATTTCCAGGGGGCCGCGCCCGGTGTGGCGGGCCAGGATCTCCTCCTGCTGGTCACGCATGCGCAGGATCTCGCGGGCGTGGATCTCCAGGTCGCTGCCCTGGCCCCGGCCGCCCTCGGTGGCGGGCTGGTGGAGCAGGACCCGGGCGTGCGGCAGCGCGGCGCGCTTGCCGGGGGCGCCGGCGGCGAGCAGGACGGCCGCCGCCGAGGCGGCCTCGCCGATGCAGACCGTCTGGATCTCCGGCCGGACGAACTGCATGGTGTCGTAGATGGCCGCCATGGCGGTGAACGACCCGCCCGGCGAGTTGATGTACATGTTGATGTCCCGGTCGGGGTCGATCGACTCGAGCGTCAGGAGCTGCGCCATCACGTCGTTGGCGGAGGTGTCGTCGATCGGCGTGCCGATGAAGATGATCCGGTCCTCGAAGAGCTTGTTGTACGGGTTGAGCTCCTTGACCCCGTAGGAGGTGCGCTCGGTGAACGAGGGCAGCACGTAGCGTCCGCTCATGTCAGTTGGTCCCTTCGGCGATGTGGTCGACGAAGCCGTACTCCAGGGCTTCCCGGGCGGTGAACCAGCGGTCGCGGTCGGAATCGGCCTGGATGCGCTCCAGCGGCTGGCCCGTGTGGTGGGCGATGATCTCGGCCATCCGCCGCTTGGTGTGGAGCATGTTCTCGGCCTGGATCTGGATGTCGGCGGCCGAGCCTCCGATGCCGCCGAGCGGCTGGTGCATGACGACGCGTGAGTTGGGCAGCGCGTAGCGCTTGCCGGGCGCGCCGGCGCAGAGCAGGAGCTGCCCCATGGACGCGGCGAACCCCATCGCGACCGTCGCCACGTCGCACGGCACGAACTGCATCATGTCGTAGAGCGCCATCCCGGCACTCACCGAACCGCCCGGCGAATTGATGTAAAGCGTAATGTCGCGGGTCGGATCCTCGGCTGCCAGCAATAGCAGCTCACCGCACAGCCGGTTGCAAATGTCGTCGTCGACCTCCTGGCCGAGAACGAGGATGCGCTCCTTGAGCAGGCGCTGATTGAGCTGGTCAGGCCACTGTGCGCGCAGAGTCTCCGTCATGGGCTTCGCCCTTTCTGGTGGTGCCGTTTTACATTGACGACGTTAGACCCGGTCTTCGCGACTTAAGGAATCTTTTCGCTGGCGGCGCATTTCTCTAAAAGCGCATTCCACCGAGAGCGAATAAAGGTCGACATACAATCGCCGATGTGAGATGGAACCGATCGCTGGCCCGGCGCTGGTCGTGCCTGATCCTGGGCGGGGCCCTGCTGATGCCGTACATGATGGTCGGCGTGCTGGTCTCCGGCATCCTGCGCGGCGACCAGACCGCCAGCGTGCTGCTCCCCACCCAGATCGGCGTCTTCGCCGCGGTGCTGCCCGTCGTGGCGCTCACCGGGCTGTTCCTGCCGGTGCGCTCGCTGGAGATCAGCGCGGCCGAGGGCCTGCTGGGCGTCCGGGTCGAGCCGGGGGTGCCGGGGGCGCGGCGGTCCTGGCAGGAGCGGCGGCGCACGGCCGCCTGGTACACGATGCACCTGGCCGTCGGCGGGCTCGCCAGCGGCTTCACGCTCGCGGTCGTGCCGTTCACGGTGGTCTCGCTGGCGCTGCCGTTCGTCGGCGGCGCCCCGGACATGCTCGGCTACCGCGTCGACGGCGGGTGGCAGGCGGTCGGCTGGGCCGCCGCCGGGGTGGCGCTGCTGGTGCCGCTCGTGCTGCTCGTCCACTGGTCGGCGGCGCTGCTGGCCCGCCTGGCGCCCCCGCTGCTCGGCCCGACCCCCGCCGAACGGCTGGCCGCCGCCGAGGAGCACGCCCGTACGCTGGCCCAGCGCAACCGGCTGGCCCGCGAGCTGCACGACTCGGTGGGGCACGCGCTGAGCGTGGTCACGCTGCAGGCGGCCGCGGCCGGCCGCGTCCTCGACCGCGACCCCGCCCTGGCGCGTACGGCCCTGTCGGCCATCGAGCAGTCGGCCCGCTCCGCCCTGGAGGACCTCGACCACGTCCTCGGCCTCCTTCGCGAGGACGACCGCCCCGCGAGCGACCGGCCCGTGAACGACCGGCCCGTGAACGATCGGCCCACCGACGACCGCGACCAGGGCGCCGACGACCCCGGCCGGAGCAGGGAGCCCGCGGCCACGTTGGCGCGGCTGCCCGAGCTGGTGGCCGGGGCGGGGGTGCCGGTGCGGCTGGAGGCGGGCGACCTGGCCGCGGTCCCCGGATCGGTGTCCCGGGAGGCGTACCGGATCGTCCAGGAGGCGCTGACCAACGCCATCAAGCACGGCCGCCCGCCCGTGGACGTCACGGTCGGCGTGCGGGAGCACGCGCTGCACCTGGAGGTCGTCAACCGGACCGGCGGCGAGCCGGACCGGGGCAGGCCCGGAGGCGGCGGCAGGGGGGTGGCCGGGATGCGGGAGCGGGTGCGGCTGCTCGGCGGCGAGATGGACGCGGGGCCGCGGGAGGGCGGCTGGCACGTCCGGGTACGGCTGCCGCTACGGTCGCATCCATGACTATCAGGGTCGTGATCGCCGACGACGAGGACCTCATCCGCGCGGGGCTGCGCGTCATCCTCGACTCCGAGCCGGAGCTGAGCGTGGTCGGGGAGGCCGCCGACGGTGCCGCGGTGCTGCCGGTGGTGCGCCGGGAGCGGCCCGACGTGGTGCTGATGGACGTGCGGATGCCGGACGTCGACGGCATCCAGGCCACGCGGCGGCTGGTGGCGCTGGACGACCCGCCGAAGGTGCTGGTGGTGACGACGTTCGAGAACGACGACTACGTCTACGACGCGCTGCGGGCGGGCGCGGACGGGTTCCTGCTGAAGCGGACCAGGCCGGACGAGCTGGTGCGCGCGGTCAAGCTGGTGGCGGCCGGGGAGACGCTGCTGTTCCCGGCCGCCATCCGCGCGCTGGCCGGTCGCCGCCCGGTCACCGAGGTGCCCGGGATCGGCAGGCTGACCGGCCGGGAGGGGGACGTGCTGCGGCTGATGGCCAAGGGCCTGTCCAACGGCGAGATCGCCGCCGAGCTGACCGTCAGCCCGGAGACGGTCAAGACGCACGTCGGCAACGTGCTCGCCAAGCTGGGCGCCCGTGACCGCACCCAGGCGGTCATCGCCGCCTACGAGTCGGGCTTCGTCTCGCCGCGCTGAGCGCGCAGCCGCATGAGCTCGGCGACAGGCAGGCCGCTGAGCTGGGCGGCGGTCATGCCGGTGGCCTCGATGATCTCGTCCACCAGCGACAGCCCCACCGAATATCCCGCCATATCCGGAATGCCGCGCGGCTCCTGGCCGAACAGCCGCATGGCGCTGTCGCCCAGCACGTACGCGGAGGTGTGCTGCATGCCCGCCAGCTCGAAGTCGGCCATGATCTTCGTCCGCGCGCGCTCGTACTCCTCCCCCGTCACCATCGACGACCACGGCCCCATCGCCTCGGCCCCCGACAGCTCCCGCACGAACGCCTCGGCCAGCCCCTCGCTGATCACGTGCTCGCCGACCGTCACCTCGACCGGGTGCCACTCGACCGTGGTGAAACGCACCGCGTGGTGGAACTCGTGCACCGCCAGATGCCCGATCCGCCCGATGACCTCGTCGGTGGGCCACGCCAGCAGGTAGAGCCACCCGGGGATGCCGCCCATCCCGTAGTAGCCGGCGGCCACCCTCATCAGATGGTCGTTGTCCGGATCGCCGAGCACGAACATCACCTGGATCCGCTCCTCCTGCTCCAGGTGTCCCAGCGCCTCGGAGGCCCGCTCCAGCTCCCGCTCGATCTGCCCCAGCACGTCCTGCCGGGCCAGCCTCTCCAGCGCCTCCAGGTAGCGCGGATCGTCGGCGTCCGCCCGGAACCCGCCGGCCTGGTGGTGCATGTCGACGAGGTCGGCCGGCACGGGCACGCGCGAGGCCGCCCACATCGGCGCGAGCATCTCGCGCAGCGCGTCGGGCCGCTTCTCCCGCGGCCCCTTCAGCATCCCGGCCATCGCCGAGACCGTGTCGTGAACGATGAACTTCATGGCGCTGACGCTAGAGCCTCACGCGACGTCAGGCTCAAATCGATCAGAGCTGCCGATTCTCCGGATCGCCCTCCCCCGGCGAACGGCCGGGCGTCTCGCCGCTGCGCGTCGGCTCGGGCGTCGGCGACGGGCTCGGCCGCTGCGGCTCCGGCGTGGCCGGCGTCGGCGGCGGGCTCGGCAGGAACTGCGTCGGCGGGAGCTGGCGCGGCATCGGGTCGCTGTTGTCGGAACGCACCAGCATGAGCAGCGCGATCACCGTCATCAGCAGAAGCAGCACGAGCACCGCCAGCGCCGCCATCAGCACCCGCTTGCGCGTCTCGGTCAGCGGCCGCTTGCGCACCGGCGGGGCCAGCGCGGGCGCGCGGTCGGTCAGCCAGTACGGGACGAAGTCCGGGCCGTGCGCCTGCCCGATCAGCGTGCCGCCCACCATGACCGGCTCCAGGAACCGCTCGGCCCCCGCCTTGCCCGGCGCGTACGGCACCGCCACCCAGGGCGCCCGCCCGGTGTTCATGCCCAGCACCGCGGGCACGTCGTCGACCACCGCGGACCGCGACCTGCCGGCGCGCCCGAGCCAGCCGCGCACGCCCGCCTGCTCGGCGGGCGCGGCCTCGCGCACGGCGGTCACGAACCGCTCGCGCGCCGCCGCGTCGAACGCCGCCCCGCGCGTGAGCACGGCCAGGGAGACCGCGCGCCCGTCAGGCCCCTGCCCCAGATAGACGAAACCGGCCGGGGCCGCGTGCAGGCGGGCCTGCACCACGAACGGCCCGAGCCGTGGCGGATCACCGAACTGAAGCGGACTTGCCACATCTGCCATGAAAGCACAGACGTGGCGTCGTGCACGTTTGCGGCGCCTTTGGTGGAATAGCGTCATGAGCGACGCCGAAGAGCAGCCAGGCGGAACGGACGCGGCGGTGCTGCGTCAGGCCCTCGACGAGGTCCGGCGGGTCATCGTCGGCCAGGAGCACATGGTCGAGAGACTGGTCGTGGCCCTGCTGGCACGCGGCCACTGCCTGCTGGAAGGGGTTCCGGGCGTCGCCAAGACCCTCGCCGCCTCCACCCTGGCCACCGTCGTGGGCGGCACGTTCGCCCGTATCCAGTTCACCCCCGACCTGGTGCCCAGCGACATCGTCGGCACCCGCGTCTTCCACCCGTCCAACGAGAAGTTCGACGTCGAGCTCGGCCCGGTGTTCGTCAACTTCCTGCTCGCCGACGAGATCAACCGCGCCCCCGCCAAGGTGCAGTCGGCGCTGCTGGAGGTCATGGCCGAACGCCAGGTCACGCTCGCCGGCGTCACCCACCCGCTGCCCCGCCCCTTCATCGTGCTGGCCACCCAGAACCCGATCGAGTCCGAGGGCGTCTACCCCCTGCCCGAGGTCCAGCGCGACCGCTTCCTGTTCCGCGTACGGGTGCCGCACCCGACCGCGCACGAGGAGCTGGAGATCCTGCACCGGATGAGCGTCACCCCGCCCGCCCCCGACCGCGTCCTCGACCCGCAGCGGCTGCTGGCGCTCCAGGAGGCCGCCGAGAACGTCTCGGTCCACCAGCTCGTCGCCGACTACGTGGTCCGCCTCGTCATGTCGACCCGCGCCCCCTCCGACTACGGCCTGGCCGACCTGGCCGAGACGATCGAGATCGGCGTCAGCCCGCGCGCCACCCTCGGCCTGGTCTCCGCCGGCCGCGCCCTGGCCGTGCTGCGCGGCCGCGACTACCTGCTGCCCGACGACGTGCGCGACGTGGCCGTGGACGTGATGGCGCACCGGCTGATGCTCACCTTCGACGCGCTGGCCGACGGCGTCGACCCCGAGCAGGTCGTCCGCCAGATCCTGCACGCCGTCCCGCCGCCCCTCGTCGTGTGGAACCAGAACCGGTGAGCACCGCCGAACAGGCCCTGCGCAAGCTGGAGCTGGTCGTCACCCGGCGCCTGGACGGGCTCCTGCACGGCGCCCACCAGGGCCTGCTGCCCGGCACCGGCAGCGAGGCCGGCGACAGCCGCGTCTACGTGCCGGGCGAGGACGACGTGCGCCGCATGGACTGGGCCGTCACCGCCCGCACGACCGTGCCGCACGTGCGCGACCTGGTCGCCGACCGCGAGCTGGAGACGTGGGCGCTGGCCGACCTGTCGCCCAGCATGGACTTCGGCACCGCCGACACCGACAAGCGCGACCTGGTCGTGGCCGCCGTCGGCGCGCTCGGCTTCCTGTCCAGCCGGATGGGCGACCGCTTCGGCGCCCTGGTCATCCACGACGAGTTCATCCACCGCATGCCCGCCCGCACCGGCCGCCCCGCCCTGTACGGCCTGCTGTCCGCGCTCATGGACGCCCCGCGCGGCCGCGCCGTCCCCGACGCGCCCGACCTGGCCGAGGGCATCGACGTGCTGGCGGCCACCCGGCGGCGGCGCGGCATGCGCGTGATCGTCTCCGACTTCCTCGACGCCCGCCCCTCCCTCGACCCCGACGCCGAACGCCCCTGGGAGCGCCCCATCCGCCGCCTGTCCGCCCGCCACCAGGTGCTGGCCGTGGAGATCGTCGACCCGCGCGAGCTCGAACTCCCCGACGTGGGCCGCGTCGCGTTCGCCGACCCCGAGACCGGGCACGTACGCGAAGTGCACCTTTCGCCCAAAGTACGCCGCGCCTACGCCGAGGCCGCGGCGCTGCAACGGGAGGGCACCCGCGCCGCCCTGCGCCGCGCCGGCGTCGCCCACCTGGTGCTGCGCACCGACCGCGACTGGGTGTTCGACGTCGCGCAGTTCGTCCTGCGCCAGCGGCGCACCCGCCACCTGGCACACCGGAAGGTGACCCCGTGACTTTTCTGTCGCCGGCCTGGCTCTGGCTGTCGGTGCTGGTGCTGCTGCTGGCCGCCGGCTACGTGGCCGCGCAGTTCTTCCGCCGCCGCTACACCGTCCGCTTCACGAACCTGGCGCTGCTCAACCTGGTCGCCCCCGCCGGCCCCGGCTGGCGCAGGCACGTGCCGCCCGCGCTGTTCCTCGTCATGATGTCGCTGCTCGTCCTCGGCGCGGCCCGCCCCGCCGACGAGGTACGGGTGCCGCGCGACCGGGCCACCATCATGATCGCCCTGGACGTGTCGCTGTCCATGGAGGCCGGCGACGTCGACCCCAACCGGATCACCGCCGCCAAGTCCGCCGCCCAGTCGTTCGTCCGCGAGCTGCCCGACCGGTTCAACGTCGGCGTCGTCGCCTTCGCCCGCTCCGCCAACGTGCTGATCTCCCCCACCACCGACCACGGCGCCGTGGTGACCGCGATCGGCAATCTGTCCACCCGGCCCGGCACCGCGATCGGCGAGGCGGTGTTCAACTCGCTCGAATCGGTGCGCTCCTTCGACCAGGACGCCGCCACCGACCCGCCGCCCGCCGCGATCGTGCTGCTGTCCGACGGCGACAACACCTCGGGCCGCTCGGTCAAGGAGGCCACCGACGCCGCCACGCAGGCGCACATCCCGGTCTCCACCATCGCCTACGGCACCCAGGAGGGCACCGTCTCCATCGACGGCAGGCCCGTCAACGTGCCCGTCAACAAGCAGACGCTCCAGCAGCTCTCCGACGGCACCGGCGGGCGCGCCTACACGGCCGAGTCCGGCAGCGAGCTGCGCGAGGTCTACGAGCAGATCGGCACCTCGCTCGGCTACAAGCTGGTCAAGCAGGAGATCACCCAGCAGTTCATCGTCGCCGCGCTCGTCCTCGGCCTGCTGGTCGCGGGCGCCGCGGTCTTGTTCGGCACCCGGATCCCGTAACGTTTCCCCACGTGGCCCACTACTTCTCCGAGCGTCCCGAGACCGCCAGCAAGCCCGGCTCTGTCGACCTGGTGCTGCCCGACCTGCACCTGCGGCTGGAGACCGACAGGGGCGTGTTCTCGCCGGAGCGGGTCGACGCCGGCACGCGCATCCTGCTGGAGACGGTCCCGCCGCCACCCCAGGAGGGCGACCTGCTCGACCTGGGCTGCGGCTACGGCCCGATCGCGCTGACGATGGCCTCGCGGGCGCCCAACGCGACGGTGTGGGCCGTCGACGTGAACCGGCGCAGCCTGGAGCTCACCGAGCGCAACGCCCAGGCCGCGCGCCTTTACAAAGTACGGCCCGTGCACGCCGACGAGATGCCGGAGGACGTGACGTTCCAGGCGATCTGGTCCAACCCCGCCATCCGCATCGGCAAGGCGGCGCTGCACGAGATGCTCACCAGGTGGCTGTCCCGGCTGGCTCCCGGCGGCGCCGCCTACCTGGTCGTCCAGAAACACCTCGGCTCGGACTCCCTGCAGCGCTGGCTCGGCGAGCAGGGCTGGCAGGCCTCCCGCGAGGCCTCCCGGGCCGCCTACCGAATCCTGAAGGTGCAACGATGAGAAGGCAGCTGCGCCCCACCGACGTCAAGCGGCTCAACCGCACCTGGCGCCGCAACACCGGCAACCGCCTGGGGCTGATCCTGGAGTCGGTCACCGGCCCGTTCAACGTGGGCTCGATCTTCCGCAGCGCGGCCGCGTTCGGCGTCGACCAGATCTGGCTGGCCGGCAACGCCACCCCGCCGACCAACCCCAAGGCCGGCAAGACCGCGCTCGGCACCGACCGGCTGGTCACCTGGCACGAGGCGATGCCCGCGACCGAGGCGGTCAAGGCGGCCAGGGACGACGGCTTCACCGTGCTGGCGATCGAGCTGACGGCCGAGGCCGTCCCCCTGCACAGGGCCGACCTCGGCCGCGACGTGTGCCTGGTGGTCGGCAGCGAGGACCACGGCTGCTCCCCCGCGCTGCTCGACGCCGCCGACGGCGTCTGCTACATCCCGCAGGTGGGGCGCGTCGGCTCGTTCAACGTGGCCGTCGCCGCCGCCATCGCGCTCGCCGAGGCGCGACGCCAGGAATGGCAGAATCTCCCCGATTCGTAACCCCGTTGTTCATTCGCGGAAGGCATACTCAGGTCGTGCTCAGCCGTCGCTTCGCTTTCCTCGACCACCCGGCGCCCCTGGCGTTCGCCCACCGGGGCGGCGCGGCCGAAGGGGCGGAGAACTCGGCGGCGGCCTTCGAGCGGGCCGTGCGGCTCGGCTACACCTACCTGGAGACCGACGCGCACGCGACCGCCGACGGGGTGCTGCTGGCCTTCCACGACCACACCCTCGACCGGGTGACCGACCGGCGCGGCCGCATCGCCGAGCTGCCCTACAGCGCCGTGCGGCGCGCCCGCATCGGCGGCGAGCACGAGATCCCGCTGCTGGAGGACCTGCTCGGCACCTGGCCGGAGATCCGGTTCAACATCGACGTCAAGGAGGCCGCGGCGATCGCGCCGCTGGCCGAGGCGATCCGCCGCACCGGCGCCTACGACCGCGTCTGCCTGACGTCGTTCTCCGACGAGCGGCTGGCGCTGGCCCGGGCCGCGATCGGGCGCGAGGTCTGCTCGGCGCTCGGCCCGCGCGGCGTCGCCGCGCTGCGCGCCGCCGCCTCCACCTCCGGCTACGGCCGGCTGCTGGCCCGGCTGGTGCGCGCGGGCATCCCGTGCGCGCAGGTCCCGATCGGCTTCCGCGGGCTGCCCGTCACCACGCGCAGCCTGGTCCGTACGGCGCACGCCATCGGCATGCAGGTGCACGTGTGGACGATCAACGACGCCGCGCGGATGGAGCGCCTGCTCGATCTGGGCGTCGACGGCATCATGACCGACAACATCACCGGGCTGCGCACCGTGCTGGAAGAGCGCGGACAGTGGCATCCCGGCCGCATGGCCGCCTAGGAGCGACTCTTGTCCGTACCCGCACCCCCCGCGGACCCCACCGGTGCCTCCCCCGCCGCCCGCAGGCGCGAGCAGCGCGGCTGGTACTTCTACGACTGGGCCAACTCGGCCTTCTACACCACGGTCATCTCGGTCTTCCTCGGCCCGTACCTGATCCCGGTCGCCAAGACCGCGGCGTGTGCCAAGGACTTCCCGCAGGTCGCCGCCGCCACCTGCGTCGAGACCTTCGACGAGCTGGCCGCGGCCAGCCCCGGGCTCGGCTACGTGGACGTGCTCGGCATGGACATCCGCCCGGCCGCGTACTTCGGGCTGATCACGACCGCGGCGGTGCTGCTGCAGATCGTCTTCCTGCCGATCGTGGGCGCGCTCGCCGACCACACCGGCCGCAAGCGGGAGATGCTCGGCGCCTTCGCCTACGCGGGCGCGCTGGCCGCGATGGGCCTGTACTTCGTCGAGGGCGACCGCTACCTGCTGGGCGGCGTGCTGTTCGTCGTCGCCAACCTGGCCTACGGCGCCTCCATCGTCGTCTACGACTCGTTCCTGCCGCAGATCTCCACAGCCGAGGAGCGCGACCGGGTCTCCTCGCGCGGGTGGGCCATCGGCTACCTGGGCGGCGGCCTGCTGCTGGCGCTCAACCTGGTGCTCTTCCTCAACCACGCGAGCCTCGGCCTGGAGGAGGGGCACGCGGTGCGCATCGCCATGGTGTCGGCCGGGCTGTGGTGGGCGACGTTCACGATCGTGCCGCTGCTGCGGCTGCGCAACCGGCCCGTCCCGGCCCACGAGCACACCGCGCTGTCCTCCGTGGGCGGCAGCTTCCGCCAGCTCGGCCGCACGCTCAGGGAACTGCGCCGCTACCCGCTGACGCTGCTGTTCCTGGTGGCGTACCTGGTCTACAACGACGGCATCCAGACCGTCATCGGCAACAGCGCCGCCTTCGCCTCCGAGGCGCTCAAGCTCGAACAGGAAGTGCAGATCACCGCCATCCTCCTGGTGCAGTTCGTGGCGTTCTTCGGCGCGCTGCTGCTCGGCCGGCTGGCCCGGCGGTTCGGCACCAAGAACACGGTGCTGGCCAGCCTGGTGGTGTGGACGGTCATCGTGATCGCCGCGCTGTTCGTGCGGGAGGGCGAGGCGCTGCAGTTCTACCTGATGGCGTTCGCGATCGCGATCGTGCTGGGCGGCAGCCAGGCGCTGTCGCGCTCGCTGTTCTCGCAGGTCATCCCGAAGGGCCGGGAGGCCGAGTACTTCAGCCTGCTGCAGATCAGCGACAAGGGCTCGGCCTTCATCGGCTCGCTCACGATCACGCTCGCGCTGCAGTTCACCAACAGCTACCGCATCGCCATCCTGTCGATGATCGTCTTCTTCGTGCTCGGCTTCGTGCTGCTGGCCCTGGTCAACCTGCCCAAGGCCATCCGCGCCGCGGGCAACGAGGTGCCCTCGAAGATCTAGCGGGGTCTAGGGGGCCGCCAGGACCATCGTGCCGGGCCCCTGGGCGGCGCCGGGGCCCCGCACGGCCAGCACGGTCTCGGCGTTGGCCTCGCCGCCGCAGTGCGGGCAGGTGACGACCGGGGTGAACTGCTGGCCGCAGGAGTGCACGAGCAGCGCGGGCGGCCCTCCGGGCGGCGTGGCCCACCGGTCGCCCCAGGACATGAGCGTGATGAGCGCCGGCACGATGTCGCGGCCCGCCTCGGTCAGCACGTACTCGTGGCGCGGCGGCCGGTCCTGGTAGGGCTGCCGCTCCACCACGCCCGCGCTCACGAGGTGGTCCAGCCGTCTGGTGAGCAGGTTGCGCGAGATGCCCAGGTCCTCCGCCAGGTCGTCGAACCGCCGCACGCCGAGGAAGAGGTCGCGCAGGATGAGCGGAGTCCACGGCTCGGCGACGACGCCGACGGCCTGGGCGATGGAGCAGTGCATGTCCCCGAACCTGTTCACGGGCCCAGCATAGGAGCGTTGACGAAGTGAACCCATGCCAGTTCACTTTCAGGACTCACCGTGCTGGGGGACACCGGCGCTGGTGGGAGCCGCGGCAGGACCCTCGACCCCGTGCCCGCCGGCCGGACTTCATGGACGCCGCGTCCAACTGCCGGGCCGATGCGCGATTGGATCACCCCGCAGGTGGGAATCCCATCACGGTACCAAGCGTTACACACCGTGGGAGACAGACCCCCCACGTATGGGGGCCCTGTAGGAGGCATTGAAACATGGGCGAGCGCGCGCTTCGTGGCACCCGGCTCGGGGCAACCAGCTACGAGAACGACCGTAACACGGATCTGGCCCCCCGCCAGGAGGTGTCCTACACCTGCCCGAAGGGCCATCGCTTCGAGGTTCCGCTTGCCGCCGAGGCCGAGATCCCCGCGACCTGGGAGTGCCGCATGTGCGGCGCCACCGCGGTCCGGGTCGACGGCGAGCAGCCGGAATCGAAGAAGACGAAGCCCCCGCGGACACACTGGGACATGCTCCTGGAGCGGCGGTCCATCGAAGACCTGGAAGAGGTGCTCAACGAGCGACTGGCGGTCCTGAGGGCCCAGCGTCGCAAGAGCGCCTGACGACCTCTCACGGTGAAACCCCCGGGCTGACGGCCCGGGGGTTTTTCTCTGTCTGCGTCCCCGGCCTCAGTCTTCCCGGATGACCTCGCCGTGCACGACCTTGCCCGGTCCACCGTGCTGCCCGTGCTGCGCGTGCTGGCCGTTGCGCGCGGGGCCGGCGAACGGGTCGCCGTCCGGCACCGCGCCCGGCGCGGCCGTGAAGAGGTTCGCGTACGGCGAGGCCGCCGCCATCTTCTTGATCCGCCGCTGGAAGAAGTACGCGCCGAGCCGCCGCATCAGCGGCCGGGTCATCGGCAGGATGCACAGCAGGCCGACCACGTCGCTGAAGAAGCCCGGCGTGAGCAGCAGCGTGCCGCCCACCAGGATGAGGCCGCCGTCGGCCAGCTCCCGCTCCGGCATCCGCCCCGACTGCAGCGCCTCCTGGAGGCTGCGCCACGCCCTGCGGCCCTCGCGCCGGATCAGCCACGAGCCCAGCAGGCTCGCCGCGACCAGCAGGCCGACCGTCTGCCAGCCGCCGATGACGGAGCCCACCTGGATGAGCAGCCAGATCTCCAGCACCGGCACCAGCAGGAAGGCCAGGAATAGCACAAGCCGCATCGTTCGCCCTCGATTCCGCACACGTCTACATCACGGACAACGCGCGGCGGCCCCGATGCGTTCCGCGCCCGCCGCCGCGTGGCGCCTTCCGCTCAGCCACGCCCGCCCAGCCATGCCCGTTCAGCCGCGCCGGCGGCGCATGCGGGCGGGCAGCCCGGTGACGCCCCACTGGGCGATGCGCCAGAACGCCTCGCCCATGACGCGGCCGCTCATCTTGCTCGTGCCGACCGTGCGCTCGACGAACGTGATCGGCACCTCTGCCACCCGCAGCCCGTGGCGGGCGGCGCGCAGCGTGAGGTCGACCTGGAAGCAGTAGCCCTGCGACTCCACGTCGGCCAGCCCGATCTTCTCCAGGGTGGCCGCCCGGTAGGCGCGGAAGCCGGCGGTGGCGTCGCGCACCGGCAGGCCCAGCATGAGCCGCGTGTAGACGTTGGCGCCCCGGGACAGGAACTCGCGGGAGGCCGGCCAGTTCATCACCCGGCCGCCCGGCACGTAGCGGGAGCCGATGGCCAGGTCGGCGCCGTCGGCCAGCGCCTCCAGCAGCTTGTGCAGCTCCTCGGGCTGGTGGGAGCCGTCGGCGTCCATCTCGACCAGCACGTCGAAGCCCTCGTCCAGCCCCCAGCGGAACCCGGCGATGTAGGCGGCGCCGAGCCCCTGCTTGGCCGGCCGGTGCAGGACGTGCACGTGGTCGTCGCCGGAGGCGAGCTCGTCGGCGATCTTGCCGGTGCCGTCGGGGCTGTTGTCGTCGGCCACCAGCAGGTGCGCGCCGGGCACCGCGGCCCGCAGCCGCTCGGCGATCCTCGGCAGGTTGTCGCGCTCGTTGTAGGTCGGGACGATGACCAGCACCCGCCCGAGAGTCTCCATCGTCAGTCGTTCCCCATCCGGTCGTCCCGCCGTCTGCGCCACACGGCGACTCCGACGGCCGCCGCACCCATCACCATCAATGCCCACTCCGGCAGCGCGCCGACCCTCGTGGCGATGGTGTGTTCGGTGCGTATCGGCACGGTCACCACCGTCTGGTCGGCCACGAGCTCGCGAGTCTGCCAGGAGACCTTACCGTCCGGTGTCACGAAAGCGGAGATCCCGGTGGTGGCGGCGGTCACCACGGCCCTGTTGTGCTCGACGGCGCGCAGCTGCGACATGGCGAGCTGTTGCGCCGGCAGGTTGGACTGCGCGTAGGTGGCGTTGTTGGTCTGCACGACGAGCGGGGTGCCGCCGGCGCGCACGGTGCCGCGCACGGTGTCGTCGTAGGCCACCTCGTAGCAGTTGACGGCGCCGACGGTGACCGGCCCGAGCTTGAGGTCGCCGGGCACGGTGCCGGCCACCGACTGCCTGCCGACCAGCGCGGCGCGGTCCCACAGGGCCAGCACGAGCTCCTTGAACGGCGTGTACTCGCCGAAGGGGACCAGGCGCTGCTTGTCGTAGTGGGCGCCGGGCCCGGTGGCCGGGTCCCACACCAGGCTGCGGGTGGCGCGCCGGTCGTCGCCGATCGCCACGACGGCGCCGATCAGCGTGGGCACGCCGACGTCCTTGACCGACTCGTCGATGGTCCGGTACGCGTAGGCGTCGCGGAAGGGGTCGATGTCGGTGGAGTTCTCCGGCAGGACCACGATGTCGGGCCTGGGCAGCCTGCCCTCGCGGACGGCCTGGGCGATGCGCCGGGTGCCGTCGGCGTGGTTCTTCATCACGATCGCGGGCTCGTCGCCGAAGATGTCCATGCCCCGGCCGGGCATGTTGCCCTGCACGATGCCGACGTTGACGGTGCGGCCCTCGTCGCCGGGGCGGGGCACGGCCAGGCCGAGCAGCGGCACGGCCAGCGCGAGCGCCACCGGCGCGACCCGCCGCAGTGCCGCCTTCGGGCCCGGCGCGGGCCGGCGCAGGACCGCGTACGCGAGCAGCGCGCCGCACAGGGTGGCGGCGAACGACACCAGCGGCGCGCCGCCCAGCGCGGCGTACGGGGTGAACACGGACTCGCCCTGGCTGAAGGCCACCCGCGCCCACGGGAAGCCGCCGATCGGCACCAGGCCGCGCAGCCACTCCATCGCCACCCACAGCGCGGCGAACCACAGCGGCCACCACTTGAGCCGGAGCACCAGCGCGGCGGCCACGGCCAGCGCGGCGTAGAACAGGCTCTCGACGCCGACGAGCATCAGCCAGACGTCGTCGCCGACCGTCCGCACCCAGGCGAGCGCGGGGAACAGGAACACCAGGCCGCCCAGGTAGCCGAGCCAGGCGGCGCGGCGGGGCCCGGCGCCGTACAGGGAGGCGGCGATCAGGGCGAGGCCGAGCGGCGCGCACGGCCACCAGCCGAGCGGCGGGAAGGCCAGGTAGAGCAGCAGGCTCCCGGCGGACATGGCCCCGGCGCGCATCGCCGCGTCGCGCCGCGAGCGCCTGCGGCCGGCGCGGGGCGGCGCGGGCGGGCCCGGCTCACCGGGGGCGCGGTCCACGGTGTCGGACGAGCTGTCGGCGTCGTCGCCGGGCACGGAGTCAGACACGGGGGTGGGCACGGGGGCGGGGGGCGTGGACGGTGGGCCCGTTCGTTCCTGCACCACTGCGCGTCTCCCTCGCCGATCGCCTGCTTGCGGAAACGCTACCGCCCCACGGGCGCGCTCAGGTCATCACGGCACGGCGGAAAGCGGGGGCGGCAGGGTGATCCCGTGGCCGACGGGACCACCCGGCGCGCAGACGGCCCGGTGCACGGGAACGGGAAGAGGGCCCGGAAACCCTTCGGACCGGACCCGTCTCGTCGGCGGCGAGCGCGGAATTCCGTTGTCTACTGGGCTCCCGGGCCCGTCCCGGGTCCAACCCCCCGCCCGGTTGGGGTGCCCCGACTCGACGGACCGACGGCCCTGCACCTGGCTGTGTGGACGAAGTCACGCTCCGTCACGGACGCAGGATCCGGCGATGTCAGAGACGGCCAACCGGCCAAGTCCCGTGCTGGACTGCGCAGCAAACTACCGACTCCACCTCAGATGTCAACCGTGTCCCGATCAGCAGAAACATCGAGTCTTCGCAGGTGGCCGCCCGCGCCGGAGCCGGTCAAAGCCCATTCGCGGCTGCCTGCGCACGGGTTGGCAAGCCGCTGAGCGCCTGCGGGAGCGGGCCTTCCGCGACGACGCCGAGCCGTTGCGTGGCGCGGGTCAGCGCCACGTACAGGTCGCTCGGGCCGCGCGGCGACTGGGCCGCGATGAGGCCCGGCTCGGCCACGATGACCGCGTCGAACTCCAGCCCCTTGGCGTCGGCGACGCCCATGACGGCGACGGGCGCGTCGAGCGCCGCCGCGCCGCGGGCCCGGCCGGCTCCGGGGGCGACGACCACGGCGCCCTCGACCGCCTCGCGCACCAGGTCGCCGAGCTCGCCGAGCAGCGCGTCGGGGGTCACCACGGCGACCTTGCCGCCTTCGGCCGCCTCCGCCCTGACCAGGTCGGGCAGCGCGGACAGCGGGGCCGACCAGGGCGGCGTGCCGCCCTCGCGGACGGAGGTGGGCGCCTCCAGCGACGGGCCGACGGTGGCCAGCACGCGGGCGGCTACCTCCATCAGCTCGACGGGCGTGCGGTAGTTGACGGTCAGGCGTTCCTGCCGCCAGCGCCCGGCCACGTACGGGTCGAGCACGTCCTTCCAGGAACGCGCGCCGGCGGCGGACCCCGTCTGGGCGATGTCGCCGACGATCGTCATGGACCGGTTGGGGACGCGCCGCATGACGGCGCGCCAGGCCATCGGCGACAGCTCCTGCGCCTCGTCGACGATGACGTGGCCGTAGGCCCAGGTGCGGTCGGCGGCGGCGCGCTCGGCGGTGGTCAGGTAGGGGCCGCCGCCGCGCTGGCGTTCGGCGAGGCGTTCGGCCTCCATGACGTCGGACAGGCCGGTCAGCTCCAGGACCTCGCGGGCGTAGGCGAGCTCGGCCTCGCGCTCGTGCTCCTCGGCGCGGCGGGCGGCGGCCAGCTCCTCCTCCGCCTGCAGAGCGGAGGCGCGCAGCACCTGCTCGTCGATCTCGCCGAGCAGGTCGGCGGCCTCGTCGAGCAGCGGCACGTCGGACTCGGTCCACTCCCCCGCGCGGGAGGCGTCGCGCAGCAGCAGCTCCCGCTCCTTCGGCGTCAGCGCCGAGGCGGCCTCGGCGAGCCGCTGCGGCGAGCCGTACAGGCCGAGCAGCAGCCGCTGCGGCGTCAGGTAGGGCCACAGGCGGTTGAGCGCGGACCGGACGACCGGCTCGGTGCGCAGGTCCTCGCGCAGGTCGGCGAGGTCGTCGTCGTCGATGAGACCCTTGCCGATCTTCCTGGCGAGCTGCCGGGCGAGCGCGTTGAGCAGCGACCTGACGAACACCGCGCGGGCCTGGTTGTGCGGGCGGCGCGAGCGGATCGCCTTGTTGCGGGCCGACTCCAGCATGCCGCGGTCGATCGTGAGGGTGTTGCGGCCGAGGTTCAGCTCGATCGGCTGGCGCGGGACGCGCTGGCGTTCGCGCACGGCCTTGGCCAGCACCTCGGCCATGCGCGCGTCGCCCTTGACGGCGGCCACCTCGGGCCGCTCGCGGGCGGTGGCGGTCACGCCGGGGTAGAGCTCGCCGACGGTGGACAGCAGCACGTCGGTCTCGCCCAGCGAGGGCAGCACCTGCTCGATGTAGCGCAGGAACGTCGGGTTGGGGCCGAGGACGAGCACGCCGCGGCGCTCGAGCCGCTCGCGGTGGGTGTAGAGGAGGTAGGCGGCGCGGTGCAGCGCGACGACGGTCTTGCCGGTGCCGGGGCCGCCCTGCACGACCAGCACGCCGTTGAGGTCGGCGCGGATGACGCGGTCCTGCTCGCCCTGGATGGTGGCGACGATGTCGCGCATGCGGCCGGTGCGCCGCTCGTCGAGCGCGGCCAGCAGCGCGGCCTCGCCGTTGAGGGTGGCGCGGTCGTCCTCGGTGAGCGCGTCGAGGTCGAGCAGGTCGTCGTCGACGCCGATGACCTCGCGGCCCCTGGTCTGCAGGTGGCGCCGCCGGGTGACGCCCATCGGCGCGGCCGGGGTGGCGCGGTAGAAGGGCTGGGCGACGGGCGCCCGCCAGTCGATGAGCAGCCGCTCCTGCTCGTCGTCGGTCAGGCCGAGCTTGCCGATGTAGAGGCGGCCTTCGGCGTGGTGATCGAGCCGTCCGAAAACCAGGCCGCGCTCGACCGCCCACAGCCGGGCGAGCCGGGTGGCGTGCATCTCGGCGAAGGAGTCGCGCTCCGACATGTTCTGCATCGTGCCGACGGCTCCCATGGCCAGCACGTCCTTGAGCTGCCGCTGGGTACGCTCGCGCAGCAGGTCGAGGCGGTCGTAGAGGCGGGTGACGTACGCCTGCTCCCTGGCGAGCTCTGTTTGACGAGTTGCCGCCAGACCATTATTGTGGTTAATGGGACGCTCCGGGCCATTCTGCTTGTTGTTACGACAAACGACGACATTAGCACGCCTGTTGAGCCACTCTTCGCTTTTCCCTCCCTCTCGTACGGTCACGGGTCGATTTCGACACTTGACCGAATGGCCTTTCGCTCTTTACGTTCACCCCGGTTAGGAAAGTTTCCTAACTGGAAGGGGTAACAGTGAGCGGTCCCGTGCCGGGCACGCCGAGCCTGCTGCGCGCGATCAACGATCGCGCCGCCCTGCGCGCGCTTCTCGAACGCGGCCCACTCACCCGCCTCGAGATCGGCACGCTGACCGGTCTGTCGAAGCCTACGGCCTCCCAGCTGCTCTCCCGTCTGCAGGAGGCCGGGCTGGTGGTGCCCGACGGCATCAGGGAGGGCCTGCCCGGCCGTACGGCCGAGGTCTACCGGCTCAACCCCGAGGCGGCGTACGCGGCCGCGCTGGACGTGACCTTCACCCGCGTCGAGGCGCGCGTGGCCGACCTGACCGGCACCGTCGTCGGCGAGCACGCGGTGCCCGCGCCCGCCACCCCGGACGAGCTCGTCGACCGGCTGCGCGCGGCCCTCGCGGGGGCGAGGCCGCCCGAGACGCCCCGGCGGGTGGTGATCGGCGTGCAGGCGGCGCTGGACCCCTCCACGGGCCGCCTGGGGTACGCGACGGCCGAGGAGATGCCCGGCTGGCACGTCGACGACCTGGAGAAGGCGCTGAGCGACGGGCTGGGCGTGCCCGTGTCGGTGGAGAACAACGTCAACCTGGTGGCCGTGGCCGAGCAGGCGCACGGCGCGGCGCGCGGCACGCCCGACTTCGTGCTGCTCTGGGCCGACCAGGGCATCGGGTCGGCCATCGTGCTCGGCGGCCGCATGCACCGGGGCGCGACCGGAGGCGCCGGCGAGGTCGGCTACATGCCCGCGCCGGGCGCGCCGACGGCCCGCGAGGCGGGGCAGTACGGCGACCACGGCTACCAGGCGCTCACCGGCGGCGCGGCCGTCCTGCGGGTGCTGCGCGCCCATGGCGTCGAGGGCGCGGACTTCCGCGAGGCGGTGGCGAACGCCGTCCGTCGGCTGGAGGCGGACGGGACGGCCGCCCTCGAAGATCTCCGGGCCGGACATCCGGCGCACACAGGCCCGGACGGCGCTCAGAGGGCCGCTACGGCCACGGACGGGGCGGAGACGGCCTCATTGGTCACCCCCGTCACGGAGAGCGCTCTCCGTGGCTCTCAGAGCGCCCGGGCGGCGTCGGGGTTGCGCGAGGTGGCGGCCCGGCTGGCGGTGGGCCTGGCGGCCATCACGTCCGTGGTTGACCCCGGCCTGATCGTGGTGACCGGCGGCGTGGTGCTGGCGGGCGGCGAGCCGCTGCGGGCGCTGATCGAGCGGGAGCTGCACGCGCTGACGATTCCCCAGCCCCTGGTCCGCCTGTCGGAGGTGGCGGGCAACCCGGTGCTGGCCGGCGGACTTGACCTGGCTCTGAAGATCGTGCGCGACGAGGTCTTCGGCGCCACGCTGCCCGGATCGTGACCCATGGAAGGGACCGAGGTTTGAGACTCGCTGTTGTCGGGGGCGGCTCCACGTACACGCCCGAGCTGATCGACGGGTTCGCGCGGCTGCGCGACGAGCTGCCGCTGACCGAGATCGCGCTGGTGGACCCGGACGCCTCCAGGCTCGGGCTGGTGGCGGGCATGGCGCGCCGGATGCTGGCGCACGCCGGGCACCCGGCCCGGG
>NZ_JAHKRO010000124.1 GCF_019396325.1 Nonomuraea ceibae | reverse complement strand
CCGACCGCGCCGGCGGCGGCCCGCAGCGCGTAGCCGCCGGCGCGCCACTCCACCAGGTCCCGGCCGCCCGGCTCGGCGCTCTCGAGCGCCCGCCGCAACTGCGCCACCTTCGTACGCAGCACGGCGGCGGGATCCTTGGGCTGTGCGGAGCCCCACAGGTGCTCGGCGAGCGCGTCCACCGGCACCGGCCGGCCGTCGTGGCTCAGCAGGATCGCCAGCAGCAGCCGCACCTTCGACTCCGGCACCTTGACCGGCACGTCGTCGTCGGTCCGCACCTCCAGCGGGCCGAGCACCCGAAACCGCATACCGACACGCTAGCCGCCACGGCCGGAACCCGTTCAGAACCGGATCACAACCGGCCTCGTACACCGTGGCGGCATGCTGACACACGCACAACCCTCCGCGCGGGCCGGCACGCGCGCCTGGATCGGGCTGGCCGTGCTCGCGCTGCCGACGATCCTGCTCGCGCTCGACATGACCGTCCTCTACATGGCCCTCCCCCAGCTCGGCGCGGACCTGGGCGCCACCGGCACCGAGCTGCTGTGGATCACCGACATCTACGGCTTCATGATCGCCGGTGTGCTGATCACGATGGGCACGCTGGGCGACCGGGTCGGCCGGCGGCGGCTGCTGCTCATCGGCGCGACCGCGTTCCTCGGCGCCTCCGTGCTCGCCGCCCTGTCGACCAGCCCGGAAATGCTGATCGTGGCCCGCGCGCTGCTCGGTCTCGCCGGCGCGACCCTCACCCCCTCCACGCTGTCGCTCATCACGAACATGTTCCCCGATCCCCGGCAACGGTCCATGGCCATCGCGATCTGGCTGATGTCGTTCTCCCTCGGCGGTGCGATCGGGCCCGCGGTCGGCGGCGCGCTGCTGGAGCGGTTCTGGTGGGGGTCGGTCTTCCTGCTGGGCGTCCCGGTAATGCTGTTGCTGCTGGTCTGCGGGCCCTGGCTGCTGCCGGAGTACCGCGATCCCTCGGCCGGGCGGCTGGACCTGATCAGCGCCGCGCTGTCCCTGGCCGCGATCCTGCCGGTCGTCCACGGCGTCAAACAGATCGCCAAGGACGGGCCGCAGGTCGTACCCCTGCTGTTCGTGGCGGCGGGCGCGGCCGTCGGCGTGGTGTTCGTCCGCCGCCAGAGGTCGCTCGCCAGCCCGCTGCTGGATCTGCGGCTCTTCGCCGACCGCCGCTTCACCGGCGCGCTGACGAGCATGCTGCTGGGCATGGTGACGCTGTACGCGTTCACGTTCTACTTCACGCAGTACCTGCAGCTCGTCGAGGGCCTGTCACCGTTCACGGCGGGGCTGTGGTTCATCCCGCTGGCCGCCGCCACCATCCTGGGGTCCATGGCCGCGCCACTGATCGCGCGCCGGCATCCGCCCGCCCGCGTGATCGCGGCCGGGCTCGTGATCGCCGCGGCCGGCTACGGCTCGCTCGCCTTCCTCGGCGTGCAGTCCGGCCTGGCGCTGCTCATCACCGGCGGAGTCGTCGTCGCGATCGGCATCAACCCGCTGCTCGTGCTCAGCACGGATCTGATCGTCGGCTCGGTGCCCCCGCAGCGAGCCGGGTCGGCCTCCGCGATGCAGGAGACCTGCGGCGAGCTCGGCGCCTCGCTGGGCATCGCCGTCTTCGGCACCCTCGGCGCCGCCGTCTACAGCTCGCGGATCGCGCTGCCGGAGGGCCTGCCGCACGCGGCGGCGACGGCGGCTCGCGACAGCTTCGCCACCGCCGCCGCCCTCGCCCAGGACCTGCCGGGCCCGCTCGGCACGAACCTGATCGTCTCCGCCCGGGAGGCGTTCGTGGCGGGCATGACCGTGGTGACCGTCATCAGCGCCGCCGTCCTGCTGGGCATCGCCGGGCTCGTGCTGGTCACCCTCCGCCGGGTACGCCCCCACAGCGCCGAAGGCGACTAGAAGCCTCCGATGCGGGTCCGCGCCGCCGGGACCGCGCTGCCGATCGTCGTGGCGAGCGTGGCCCCGAGGACGCTCACGCCGGCCAGGGTCAGCCAGATCGCCGCCGCCCCGGCGGACAGCAGTCCGGCGAGCGCGGCCGGGGCGAGCGCTCCCGCGACAGTCACGGCGAGCTGGTGGAGGGCCAGGTAGCGGCCGCGGAGAGCGTCCGGGGCGCTCTCCGCGGCGACGGTCGACGTGACGGGGCCGCCGAGGAGCTCACCGAAGGTGTAACCGGCCGCGCCGAGCAGCACGAGGCCGACGGCGAGGGCGAGCGCGTCCACGTGGCCGGCGGCGAGGAACAGGAGGTAGCCGGCCGCGAAGCAGGCGTGTCCGGCGACGAGGACGCGGCTGCGGATCCGCCCGCACAGCCACCCGAGGACGAGTCCTTGCCCGAAGCCGACCATCAGCGTGTTGAGCGTGAAGACCGTGCCTGCGGTCCAGCCGGGCAGGTCCAGCACGTCCACGGCGTAGACCGGTATCGCGATGTTGAGGGCGAACAGGGAGATCGCGAAGCACAGCTGATGCGCGACCAGCAACAGGTACCGCCGGTCCCGGATCACGTGCCCCCAGCCTCCGGCGGCGTCCTGACGCGCCTCGGGACGGACGTCCGGCACGGCGCGCATCAGGACGTAGGCGAGGACGTAGGAGGAGGCGTTGACGATCACGATCCCGGCGTAGACGCCTGGAGTGCCGACGCCGACCGCGACGGCGGACAGCAGGCCGCCGAGCGCGTAGCCGAGGTTGCGCACCGACCCGAGGAGACCGAACCAGCGCTCCCGCCGGCCGGGCTCGGCCAGCGCCGTGATGGTGACGCCGTAGCAGCTGAAGGACACCGCCCGCCCGGCACTGTTCAGCCAGGCGCAGACGGCGATCTGCCAGGGCTGGTCCACGGCCAGATATCCGGCGAAGCCGAGCGCCTGGGCCAGGTTCGCCGCCTGCAGGACCGGCTTGGCGCCGTAGCGGTCGACCAGCCCTCCGGCCAGCGGGCCCGCCGGGAGCGCCAGCAGCCCCGCCGTCGTCAGCGCCGCGCCCGCCTGCACCAGCGTCAGCGGCGTCGTGGCCAGGAAGTACAGCATCGAGACGGGGACGAAGACACCGGTGCCGATCGAGTCGATGGTGATCGCTGCGAGGAAGCGGCGGTGCCGGGCTGCCGGTGGACGGGCCGTGTGATCGGGATGGGACACAACCCGGGACGGTATAGATTCTATACCGGTATCTACAACGCTACCGGGAGCCGCGCATGGGCAAGGCCTACAACATCATGGCCGCGACCTGCCCCAGTCGCACCGTTCTGCACCGGATCGGGGCGCGCTGGACGGTGTTCATCGTCAACGCGCTGGACGACAGGCCGATGCGCTTCACCGAGCTCAAGGTGCACATCCGGGGCATCACCCCGAAGGCGCTCACCGAGACGCTCCGCGCGATGGAGTACGACGGCCTGATCTCCCGCACCGAGATCCCGGCGAATCCCCCGCATGTCGAGTACGCCCTCACCGACCTCGGCCGGTCCCTGCTGATCCCCCTGCGCGCCATCCGGGAATGGGCCGAGACCCACGTCCCCGACATCGAACGCGCCCGCGCCCAAGCCGCGGCCCCGCCCGCCCCGACGCACCGGTAGCGGTCAGGCGCCTGCGGCGGTGTCCAGGAATTCCCGTACGGTGGCGGCGAAGGCGGCCGGGGCGTCGTCGTGGACCCAGTGGCCGCAACCGGCGAGTTCGCGCAGCACGGTGCCCGGACGGCGCTCGGCCATCTGCCGGGCCATCGCGGTGGGCAGGACGAAGCTGTCCAGGCCGTGGATCAGCAGGGCCGGGCAGGCGGAGCCGAGCCAGCCGGGCCACCAGTCGCCGACCAGGGCCTCCTGCGAGGCCATCATGTCGTCGCAGTCGAACAGCAGCCCCCACCCGTCGGGGTGTTCGACGGCGCTCTCCAGGAAGTAGCTCGCGTCCGGGATGCCCTGGGCCTCGATGGCGCGGCGCAGGGCGTCCAGGGTGGGGGCGCGGCGGGGCCAGCCGGTCACGTCGAGGACGGGGTGCGGGATTTCGGGCCGATGGTTGAGCGCGCCGGCCTCCTCCACGATCAGGGCCCGTACGAGGCCGGGGTGGCGGGCGGCGAGCCGGAAGGCGGTGACGCCGCCCATCGAGTGGCCGAGCACCACGACCGGCCCCAGGCCGAGCCCGCGCAGGAACGCGGCGGCGTCGGCCACGTAGGCGTCCTGGCTGAAGTCGCCGTCGCCGCGATCGCTGTGGCCGTGACCGCGCTGCTCCAGGGCGATCACGCGGTAGCGGGGGGCCAGGGCGGCGGCCAGCGGCGCGAAGTTGCGGCCCCGGCCGAAGTGCCCGTGCAGGGCGAGCACCACCGGCGCCCCGCCCTCGGACTCATCACCACGGGCGCCGCCGGTCGCGGGGTGGGAGTCGAACCAGGCCAGGCGGAGGCCGCGGACGGTGGTGAAGTGCTCGGTCATCCTGTTCATGAGCCGTGGTGTCCTTTCGTGGCTGGAGGATCGCGCAGGAGGAGGGCGGTCAGGGCGCCGACGGCCGCGGCGAGGATCGCGGTGACGGCGGCGGCCTGGGCGAAGGCGTCGGTGAACGCGCCGGTCGCCGCGGTGGCCAGCCGGGCGCCGTCCGTCCCGCCCAGGTGGCGGGCCACGTCGAGGGCGCCGGAGATCGACGCGGCCTGATACGCAGGCGGCCGCGCGGTCAAGTGGGCGGCGGCCAGGCCACCGAGCACGGCCACGCCCAGGCTTCCGCCCACCTTGAACGC
Organism: Nonomuraea ceibae; assembly: GCF_019396325.1. Taxonomy (GTDB): domain Bacteria; phylum Actinomycetota; class Actinomycetes; order Streptosporangiales; family Streptosporangiaceae; genus Nonomuraea; species Nonomuraea ceibae. The sequence goes on along the minus strand of NZ_JAHKRO010000124.1, from coordinate 20,157 downwards.
CGTCTCGTTCACGGCCGCGGCCGACCCGGCACGGCGCTCGGGGGCCGAGCCCAGCATGGCGGTGGCGCAGGCGTTCACCGTGGCGGCGTTGCCGGCGGCCAGCACGGCCAGGCCCGCGATCACGGCGGCGTGCTGGCCGGATCGGATCCCGGCCGCCATCAGCGCCGCGCCGCCCGCCAGCACCAGCAGTCCGGCCGCCGCCGTGGACCGTACGCCACGCCGTGCGACCACCCTGGCCACCAGCGGCGCCACCCCGAGCTGCGCCACCGCGACCGGCAGCAGGAGCAGCGCCGCCTGGGACGGGGAGTGCCCGCGTACGTCCTGCAGGTACTGGGTGATCAGGAACAGCACGCCCATCAGCGCGAAGAACCCGGTCGCGGCGGCGAGCGCGGCCGGCCAGAACGAGCGGGCGCGCACCATGCCCAGGTCGAGCAGCGGATGCCGCGCCCGCCGCTGACGCACGGCGAACGCGGACAGCAGCGCCACCGCCCCGGCCGCCTCCGCCAGGGTGGCCGGGCCGAGCCACCCCCGGTACGGGGCCTCGATCACCGCGTGCACCGTGGCCACGAACGCCCCCGACACCAGCAGCGCGCCGATCACGTCCAGCCGGCCGGTGGCGCCCCGACGCGGCCGGGCGTCGGCCGGGACCACGTACGCGATGGCGAGGGCGGCGACCGCCAGGACGGCCACGTTGGCCACGAACAGCGAACGCCAGCCGAAGCCCTCCACGAGCAGCCCGCCCGTCAGCGGCCCCAGCACCACGCCGAGGCTGGCGACGACGCCCCAGGCGGCCAGCGCCCTGGGCAGCTCCGCGCGGGGGAGACGGCCCGGACGATCGCCAGCGTGGCCGGGGTGATCATCGCGTTGCCCACGCCCTGGAGCGCCCGGGTGGCGATGAGCTGCTCCGGCGTCCGGGATAGGGCGGCCAGGACCGAGGCCAGCGCGAACACGGCCACTCCCGCCAGCAGCACCCGCCGCCTGCCGACTCGGTCGGCCACGGCGCCCATCGCGACCAGCAGCGACGCCAGGGCCAGGACGGCGGCTTCGGTGATCCACTGCAGTTGTGAGGTGGTGGCGCGCAGGTCCACCGCGATGGACGGCAGCGCGATCGTCACCGCCATCACGCTGACGCTCATGACGAGGAGCGCCGCGCACAGCGCCACCAGGATCCCCCGCCGCCGAGGATGCCCGCAATCCTCTGGCGGACGGCAGGGTCCCGGCGCGGGTGGGGGCATGGGGCACCTCCGAGGGGGCGTTCGATGGCGAGGAGCCGTTAGCATAACGACCGTCATGCTAATTGAACAAAACAGTCGTCATGCGAATAGACTGGGCGCCTGCCCAGCGAAAGGAAGGCGGACGTGGCCAGGCCCCGCGATCCACAGCGCCGCGAGGAGCTGCTCGACGCGATCGTCGGCTACCTGGCCGAGCACGGCATCGCCCAGCTCTCCCTGCGCCCCCTGGCCAAGGCGCTCGGCCACAGCACCTACGTGCTCACCCACCACTTCGCCGGCAAGGACGAGCTGATCAGCGCCGTCCTCGCCCACCTCGACGAGCGCCAGAGGGGACGCGTGGGCGCGCTGCCCGACCCCGGGACGAGCGGCGGCCTGGGCCTGGGCGACGTGGTGCGCGCCTCGTGGGCCTGGCACCTGCGCGAGGACCTGCCGATGGTCCGGCTGCTGCACGAGATCGAGGGCCTCTCGGCCGCGGGCCGCCTGTCCGGCCCGTACGTGCCCAAAATGCTCGGCGACCGCGCCGAGTTCGTGGCCGGCGTGCTACGCGCGCACGGCGTGCCCGAGGAGGCGGCGCTGCGCAAGGCCACCCTGCTCAACGCCGCCTACGCCGGCCTGCAGATCGACTACCTGACGACCGGTGACAAGGATCGGGTCGAGGCGGCGCTGGACGAACTGGCCGACACCGCCGACTCCTGGACCCGCCCGCAGTAGGCCGCCCGCGCCGTTCGAGCGTCAGGGGACGGCCGGCCGTGGGGGGTCCACTGGATCACCGGCGATGCGCCGCCATGCCTCCGCCGGCCCCCGCCTCAGTGGCTCTCCGCCTTCGCGAAAACCCGTTGGCGGACCGCGGCGGCCACTGCTAGCTTTCTGGAGGCCGTGCGAGACAACGAGGAGGTGGTACCCGTGGACACAGTATCGACATGGGTGCTCCCCTCCGGGGTCACGGCCGGGCGATAGGTCGTCCGGGAGCGCCGTTCAAGAGCACTCCCGAAGGGCACGACCATGCGATTCACCTCTGAGCAGCGCCTCGACGACGGCGTCGTCGAACGCGCGTTCACCCTCGATGAGATCCCCGGCTTCCTGTGGACGCCCTCGTCCGCGCCCGCACCGGTCCCGCTGATCCTGCTCGGCCACCCCCCGCTCGGACTGGACAGGATGTACCCCCGGCTGGTGGCGCGGGCCCGGAGCGCCGTGGCGGGAGGCTTCGCCGCGGCCACCATCGAGCTCCCCGGGAGCGGTGACCGGCCCCGCCTGGCCGGCGCCGAGCAGGCCCGCGCCGACCTGCGCCGGGCCATGAAGGCCGGCGAACCGGTCAGCGACGAGATCATCGACGCCCTCGTCCTCCCGCTCGTCGACAGAGCGGTCCCGGAATGGCAGGCCGCCTTGGACGCCCTCCTGTCGCTGCCCGGGATCGGCGGCCCCGTCGGATACTCGGGGGGCGTGATCTCCATCGGCATCCGGCTCGCGGTGGTCGAGCCGCGCATCGTGGCCGCCGGCCTCTTCGCCGGGAGTTTCGTGCCGCGCACCATGTTCGAGGAGGCCCGGCAGGTCACCATTCCGCTGCATGTCCTGCTGCAGTGGGATGACGAAGGGAACGACAGGCAGGCGGCCCTGGACCTGTTCGACGCCTTCGGCTCCAAGGAGAAGACGCTGCACGCCAACATGGGCGGGCACACCGGCGTCCCGCAGTTCGCCGGGGAGGACGCGGCCGGGTTCTTCGCCCGGCATCTGCGCTGATCGAGGACAAGCTCCGGCCCTCCTCGACAGCGTGGGCAGGCAAGACGCACCACCGCCCCGGCCGGTCGGCCCACCACCGGCCGGTCGGGGCGCCGCCCGGCCACCACCGCCTCCATCAGCCGGGCCGCCCACATCACGAGCACGGCCCTCGGCGTCAAGAGCCCCGTCGAGCTGGGCGACCTACCCGGCGATCAGCAGCTCGCCCGGTGGAAGGCGTTGTAGAGGGCGTTCCCGGGGACGCACGAAGGCGTCCCCGGGGCGCTCTGGTCGATCGGGTGGGTGAACCACCAGGTCATGCCGAGGGCGAGGAGCACGGCGGCGAGGGTGACGGCCGCGGCCGCCGGACGGTTCTGGCGCCAGGCCGGTCCCGACAGCGCGACGGCAGCCATGACCAGGGCCACCGCGGCAGCGGCTCCGGCGGCGATCTCCAGCAGGCCGCCGACGTCGGACGGCGGTTCGCCAACGGTGAGGGTGTTGGACAGGATCTCCCCGGCCAGGTAGACCCACTCGGAGACGATCAGCAGAGTGACGACCGCGGTGCGCAGCCGGGTGGCGGGCAGCTGCGGCCACAGGGCGATCAGGGCCGCCATCGCCCCCAGCATGACCAGCAGCGTCGAGCCGGCGAGCATCGGATCCAGCCAGTCGGTGATCGGCATGCGTCCGTCCCGGGCCCTGACCGCGGTGAAGCCGAGCCAGGCCGCGGCGAAGACCAGGCCCAGGATCAGCGAGTATCCGAGCACGCGCGGCGGGCGCGCGGCGGTGCTGACGAGGGGGGAAACACTCACAGGCTCTCCAACAATAGTGAGGTGCGCACGCACCTCATTTCATCTCCAGTACTGTGGTGCGCACTCACCACACTTGTCAACCTGGAGAGATCCCCCATGGCTCCACCCGCACGACAGCGCATCCTCGACGCCGCCGCCCGGCTCCTGCGCGAACGCGGCCTGGCCAGGCTCACCACCCGCGAGATCGCCCACGCCGCGGACGCCGCCGAGGGCAGCATCACCAAGAACTTCGGCGGCAAGATCGGCCTGCTGATCGCGCTGCTGTCACAGGAACTGCCGGAACTGCGGGCCTGGCAAGCAGCCGCCACCCCGCCCGGGCAGCGGCCGATGCGCACCGTGCTCATCGATCTGCTGGAGCGCGGCATCGCCTTCTACGCGGCATCACTGCCGCTGGTGGCCGGGGCCGCCGCCGACCAGGAGCTGTTCGCCGCCTACCAGGCCACCAACCGCGAGAACGGCACCGGCCCCCACTTGGCGCTCGACCAGGTGGCCCACTACCTGGCCGAATGCCAGAAGGCCGGCGAGCTGCCGCATGGCGTCGAGCCGTACACGCTCGCCCTCACCCTGTGCGGAACCGCGCAGTTCGAGGCGTACACCGCATACGTCTCAGGGGCCGGCGCACTGCCGGGCGAACGCGCGGACCGGCTGGCCGCCACCGCCGACCTGATCCTCGGCCGGCCGGGAGCCTGACCAGGAGAGCCGCAGCCGTGACGCACCGGATGTCACACCGCCGCCCAAGGGACGGCAGGGCCGTCAGGTGAGGTCGAGCACCGCCTTGCCGTGCAGCCGGCGCCCCAGGAGAGCGCCCACCGCCTCGGACGCGTCGTCCCAGCCGCCGCGCCAGGTGATCTCGGGGCTCAGCACTCCGTCCGCGACCTGCCGGGCCAGCCAGGTCAGATCCCTGTCCAGCCCGTCGCAGAACAGCAGCATGAACGTGACGATCGAGCGATCGTCCCGGCCCGGCCCGCTGAACAGGGCGCCGAACGGGAAGTTCTCGCCCTCACCCGCGGAGTGCCCGACCGCCACCAGCGTGCCCCCCTCACCGAGCTGATCGAACGCCTCCACGAGTTGCGCGCCGCCCACCATGTCGAGCACGCCGTCGAGCCCGCCGCCGGCCTGGGCGGGACCGGCCACCACCTCGTGCGCGCCCAGAGCGCGCAGCGCCTCGCCGTGCCTGGCGGGGTCGCCGGTGGAGGCGATCACGTGCGCGCCGCCGAGCCGGGCGAGCTGGACGGCGTAGCGGCCGACGCCTCCGGTGGCGCCGGTGACGAGGATCCTGCGTCCCAGGAGAGGCCCGGTCCGGTGGAGCGCGCGCAGCGCGGTGCCGGCCGCGACCGGGATGGTGCTGAGCGCGCCCGGCTCCGCGCGCTCGGGCGCCACGCCGATCCAGTCGGTACGCACGGCGCGGACCTCGGCCCAGCCGCCACCCTCGTCGAGGGTCACGACGGGGGTCCCCACGGCCGGGCCCGACCTGTCCGCCGCCGCCTGGACGACGACTCCGGCGGCGTCCCAGCCGAGCACCGTCCCCTCGGCGGCGGTCTCGATGCCGTGGCTGACCTCGCCGTAGTTGAACGAGGTGGCCGTGACCCGGACCAGCGCCTGGTTCGCGGCGGGCACAGGCTCGGGCACTTCCCCCACTCGCAGGCCACCGGGGGCGGAACGATCGACGATCAGAGCGCGCATGGCGATCCCTTCATGAGACATCAGCTCAAAGTGCTACTCAGGAGCATAAGCCTATCGAGGGCGTTCGCGCTCCCATTACACTTGAACGATGACCGCCGACACCGCCTCCCTCTCCGCGCCGGAAACGCTCTCCCTGCGGGAACGCAAGAAGCTCCGGACCAGGACCGCACTCGTCGACACGGCCCTCGCCCTCTTCACTGAGCGGGGCTTCGACGGCGTGACCCTCGACGAGCTGTGCGACGCCGTCGAGGTCTCCAAACGCACCTTCTTCCGGAACTTCGCCAGCAAGGAACAGGTCGCCTCCGCCCCGCTGGAGGCACTGTGGGACGGCCTGCGGGACGACGTCGAGCGCCTGTCCTTCGGTCATGCGCCCGTCCTGGAGATGCTGCAGGAGGCGTTGCTCGCGGCGCTCGAACGCCTCGACGACGGCGGCGCCTGGGTGACCCGCGTACGTCAGAGCCGGGAACTGGCCGAGCGCACGCCGTCGATCACCGCGTACGGGCTCCAGTACTGCGACCGCACCAGCGCCGCCGTCGAGGCGACCTTGCAGCGCAAACTGGGCCTGAACCCTGCCGACCCACGGCCGAGGCTGGCCCTGGACCTGGTGGTCGCGTCCTTCCACGCCGCCCTGCGGACCTGGACAGCCAAACCCGGCACCCCCACCCACGCGGCGCTCGCGGCCGAACTGCGATCGGTCTTCGCGGTCCTCCCCGGCGCACTCACCTTCACCACGGCCTGAACGAGCTGCGTGCAGAAGGTCACGCGCGCGCCGACAGCCCGGCCCTTTACATTGTAGATTCACACGGCCACCAGCCTCATACCCATGACCTTGGTCAGCCACTGGTGTCAGAACACCATCGTGAGCAGGTCGGCGAACAGCTCCTGTTCGTCGACCTCGAGCCCGCGTCCGGTGAACCAGGTGGCCATGTTGTGGCAGTCGCGCATCAGGAAGTCCATGCCCTTCGGGTTGCCGACGATGTCGACGACCTGGGGCAGGTCGATCAGCACGATCCGCTCGGCCTGCGCGAGGACGTTGTACGGCGAAAGGTCTCCGTGCGCGAGGCCCGCGCGGGCCAGTTCACGCATGCCGTTGCGGAGCTGCTCGAAATACACGCCGAGCAGGTCCTTCGACGGCCGGACATGGGCCAGCCGGGGCGCGGCGCCGCCCTCGCCGTCGTCGATGAACTCCATCAGCAGCTCGGTGCCGTCCACCTGCACGGGATACGGCACCGGGACGCCGGCCTTCCACAAGCGGTTGAGGGCGTCCCATTCGGCGTACGCCCACTGGCCGGCCGCGACGCCGCGGCCGTGCGTGGTCTTCTTCGCCATCGCCCGGCCGTCGCGGCTGTTGCGGGGGCGGCGGCCTTCGACGTACGACGTGCTGCGGTGGAAGGCCCGGTGTTCGTCGGTGCGGTACCTTTTCGCGGCCAGCAGCGAGGACTTCGCCGGGTTGCCGCCGATGGCTTCGACGGCCCGTTCGAGCAGGAAGACGTCGGCTTCCTTGCCGGTCTTGAGGATGCCGAGCTCGGTGTCGATCGCGGCCTGGTCCGTCACGACCCACGAGGGGCGTGGTTCGGGGCCGCGAGAGCCGCGCTCGGCCTCCAGCCAGGTGGACCACCGCTGGTCCGGCCCCAGTTCCTCGTCGACGGCATGGAACGTGAAGGCGAAGGCTGCGGCCGGATCCGGCTGGGACTCGTCGCGGGCGGACTCGGAGAAGTAGAGGTCAGAGGCCTCGTACTCGGAAGACAACGGGTGTGCTCCTGAACGAAGAGGTGGGACTGATGCGGACATGCCGCAGCGCAGTGATGGCCATCCGTCAGCCCTCCTTCGTCCAGGCGGCGCTCTCCGCCGCTCGATCGCCCCAGCATGCCCCGCCGCTTTCCGGCCTCGCAACGTATTTACCGGAGCTGGGATCTCACACCGGCAACGGGCCGGACCTCGTACGGCAGGCGACTATGTGAGGCTCGTCGCGGCGCGGGCCGCGTCGAGGGCGGCCACGGCGCGGTCGAGGTCCGACGCCGTGGTGCGGTAGCTGGTCACGCAGAGCCTGATCGCGCTGCGGCCGTCGAGCCGGACCGGGCTCACCCACGCCTGTCCGCCGCGCACCACGTGACCGGCCACCTCCGCGTGCCATCTGCCGCTCCGCTCCTCCCCCGCCGCGTCCGCCTCGGGGTCCACCACGCAGACCAGCGGGAGCGGGGTCTGGTTGATCCGCTGCCAGCCGCGCTCGGCCAGGCGCCGCGCGAGCAGGTCGCCGAGCCGTACGTCTCGCTCCAGTTGCTCGGCGACGGCAGGCAGTCCGGCCACGGCCAGGTGCAGGAACACCTTCAGGCCGATGAACCGCCGCGACCACTGCACGCTGGTGGTGTACGGGTCGTGGGTGCCGCCGACCTCGGCCGGCATGTAGCCGGTGCTGCACTGGAAGCTCGCGGCCAGCGCCGCTGGATGGCGGGTGAGGAAGACCCCGGCGCCCATCGGGGCGGACAGCCATTTGTGCGCGTCGACCGTGACGCTGTCGGCCCGTTCGATGCCGGCCAGCAGGGGCCGCAGCCGGTCGGACAGCGCGGCGGCGCCGCCCCACGCCGCGTCCACGTGGAGGTGCAGGCCCCATTCCGCGGCCAGGTCGGCGAGCGGGCCCAACGGGTCCAGCACTCCCGCGCCGGTCGTGCCCGCCGTTCCGACGATCATGAAGGGGATCCTGCCGCCGGCCACGTCCGCCGCGTACGCCTCGCGCAGCCGGTCGAGGTCGATCCTGAGGGCGGCGTCCACCGGCACCAGGCGGACGGCGTCGCGGCCCAGCCCGGTCATGTGCGCGATCTTGAGCCAGGCCAGGTGGCTCTCCGCCGAGGCGTAGAACACCGGCCGGCCGGGCAGACCGAGCAGCCCGGCGCTGCCGTACTCGGGGAAACGGCGGGTGAGCGCGACGATGACGGCCGTGAGGTTCGCCTCGGCCCCGCCGACGGTGAAGCTCCCGTCGGTGTCCGAGGGCAGGCCCAGGCCGTTCGCCAGTAGGCGCAGCACGTGCCGCTCCATCTCGGTGGCGGCGGGCGCGTGGCTGTAGGCGGCGAGTTGCGGGTTCACCCCCGCGACGATCAGGTCCCCGGCCATGCCCCACCAGGTGGGCGACGGGTTGAACAGGCCGAAGTAGCGCGGGTGAGTGGTGTGCACGGTCCACTTCCGCAGCGCGGACATGACCGAGCCGAGCACCGCGTCGGCGGGCTTGGCCTCGGCGAAGTCGAAGCCGGCCAGCCAGTCACGGATGCGCTCGGTGTCGACGCTCGCCGGGGCCACCGGGCCGTGCACGACCTCCCCGGTGTGCCCCGCCACCAGGGCAGCGGTCTCCGCCAGCAGCCGGCCGCCCGCGTCGACGCCGAGATCGTACGGGCCGGCGCCGTCGAGGTCGGCCCCCATCGGGGTCAGCTCGTCCAGGCCGGTCTCAACCAGCGGGTCGTTCGACATCCTGCTCCTCTTTCACATGGCCCTTCACCACGGCATCGTGGGTCCCACCAGGATCGGAGCCCCGTCGCGCCTCCGCCAGCGGTGAACGGGCCATAAACCGTGAACATCAAGCCACGCCAGGATTCGAACGTCTGGGAAGAAGAAGTCCTGGGCATGCTCGCTGGGATTGGAGGCGCAGCGTATAGAGGAACAAGGTGACCGGCCGACCGGTGCGGGGCAGAATCATCGTGATGAACGCCCCGGAGGGCAACCCGTTCTGCCTGGGCCGACCGCGTTCAGGCAGGAGGCGACGGCGAGGGCGGCGCGGCGGGTCAGCGCCGGGTCACCCGCGGCCCGGACGTCCACCAGCGCTCGCCCGCCGGTGACCCACGCGAACGTGCGCAGGTCGTCGTTGCCGGTGCTGGACCTCAGGTACGCCCCCTCCCCCAGCCGCTGGGCGTCCGGATCCGCGGCGAGGGTCGTACGGGCCAGCCGGGTCGCGTCCGCGTCCGTCGCGGCGACCCAGGAGACCGCCACCCGCACCACCGCCCCCGCGTCATCGGGCGGGAGGAACTCGCACACGTTCGGCTTGGGCCAGCGCGTCCCCAGGTGCTCCACGGTGCCCGGAACCGGCACGTACCCGGGCAGCACCGCAGGGTCGAGCAGCGCGCACGCGTCAGGCCAACGCTCCGGCGGCACCGCCAGCGGCGAGGAGGCGCCCGGCCCGTCGCGGAAGGTGTAGGCCGTGACCCGGTCGCCGCCGGGGTGCTTCTCGAACACCAGCAGGTCGCGCGAGGTGCTGCCGACGATCCTGCTCGCGCGCTCGCTCACGGGCAGGGGCAGCACGTCACGAGCGCCGTCCGCCCGCGAGACGACCTCGATCATGCGGGGGGTGAGCTCGGTGGTCGTGGCGCCCATCGCGTGAGTGGCCGTCAAGTGGTCGGCGTTCCCCAGGTATCCCTCGGCGGTGCCCGGCGACGTGCGCGGCCTGAGCGACCGGCGCCAGAGCACCCGCCCGTCGCGGGTGCGCGTCGCGGTCGTCTCCCGGCGGCCGTTCACGCTGCGGACCAGCAGCGTCAGCTCGGCGTCGTGGATCACGGTCGGCCCCCCGACCTCCGGGAACGTGATCGGCGACCGGGTCATCAGCCGGCCGTCCGCGTCCAGGACGGTGACGTGCCCGGGCTCCCGCGCGATGATCAGGCGGGTGGAGGAGACTTTGATCTGTACGAGCTCCTCACCCGAGTCCCGGAGGCGACGGGTCCAGGTGAGCCGTCCGGCGCGCGGGTCGACACCGTGCAGGGCCGGCGACCGGCCTCGGCAGTCCTGGACGATGACGGCGACCTCGGATTCGAGCAGGCGGAAGTGGGGGCACCCGCCCGGCCACGGCACCGTCCACGTGTCGCGGCCGGAGGCCGGGTCGAGCCCGTGCAGGCCGCCGCCCGACGCCCACACGATGCCGGTGGGAGTGATGGCCGTCCTGGTCAGGTAGTCGAGGATCGGCGCGTCCGCGGACGGGAGCAGCCGCGTCCACCGCGTCCGGCCGGTGACCGGGTCGACGACCGTGACCCTCTCCGCGGCCCCCTCGGAGATGCTCACCGCGAGCAACTCTCCGACGAAGCCCATGTGGTCGTCCAGCGGGTGGTACGGCCGGGCGAGCGGAAAGGTCCTCAGGATCGCGCCGGTCTCCGCGTCGTGGACCCGGATCGCGGCCGGCCGCGTCGACGGCAGCGCCACCAGGGGCCGGCCGCCGACCGTGGCCACAGGCACGTCGAGACTGATGCCGTGCACGCCGATCTCGCCCAGGTCGGCGCTCCAGGCGGCGGTGAACGCTGGACGTGCCTGCCGGGCGTTCCCGCTCCCGGCGGCGCAGGCGAGGACGAGCAGGGCGGCGATCAGCGCGCGGACGTGCATGCCCGCCCCGGCAGGAAGAGGCGGCAGGCCGCCCGCCCGGTGACGACCTTCAGCCCGGCGCCGGTGTTGCGGTAGACCGTCCCGTACGCGGTGTAGGCCGTGGGAGCGCCGGTGACCCGGAAGGGCCGGCCGGCGGGGTCCTTCACGGTGACCGTCTCCGCCTTCCCGGTCCCCGCCACGACGTACTCGACCTCCAGCACGAAGGTGTGGCTGTGTTTCCGCGCCCTGATCTCCAGGCCGAGCTCGGCCTGGTCACCTCGTTTCAGGGACAGGCTGTGGGGTCCGAAGTAGGGGCGGCCGGGTTTGCCCGCCTGGGTGAAGAACGCGTCCCGCGCGTCGAGGGAGACGGTGAGCTGCGGGTTCGCCGGTCCGCCCTGCCGTGGGTGCTCGACGAAGGCGCCGGTGACGATCGGCTGCCTGGGGGCGACCTCCTTGACCCGTACATCGGTGACGCGGACGAGGTCACGCTGGGACTCGAAGACCACCCGCATCTCCTTCTCCCCCACCCACGCGCCCTTCAGGGTGGCCACCACGTCGTCGAACGCCCGGTCGCCGAAGCGCCCGCTCAGGAAGACCGCGCGGTCACGGGGCGCGGTGGGCCGGGAGGCGACGGCCAGGTCCTGTTCGGCACCGGTGCCAGGCAGGACGGTGACCAGCAGCGGTGGTCTGGCCGCGCTCACCAGGTCGGCCGGCCGCAGGAAGAGGCTGAACGCGTCGGTCAGCCAGGCGGTGACGACCGCGGTGAGCAGCGCGCCGATCCACAGCATCACCTTGGCGAGTTTCCCCGGCCCCTTGTCGTCGCTCTCCGGCACGAGAACGGCCTCCTCGCGGGTCGGCTGTCTGTGCGGACAAGGTAACGCGCCGGCAACGGTTCTGGCGGCCGATCCCGCACACCATTCGGCGTCGCGGGGCGTCGGAGCTGTCAATTCCGAGAGTCGTCCCCGTTCCGGGCGTCGTGGTCTTCGGCCTGCCGTGTTGTCTCATGCGTCGCCAATGTGTCGATCAGGCTCTGCATCTGCGCTTCTTGCATCATCAGATCCCATAAGCGGCTTTCTCCGTGATAAGTCACAGCTCTGGTTCGTACGTGCGGCTCGGCCGGATGACGGGACGTGTTCGGACAGGTAGGCGTCACCGCTCCGGCATATCAGTCCCCTCGCCCGCCTGCTGGCCACGTCCGCGGTCGCCACGGTGGCCCTGACCCTCACCGTCACCACCGCCCCGGCCGCCTCGGCCGCACCCCGCCAGGTGTGCCTGGACGCCACCAACAGCCGGGCCGACAACACCAACGTCCGCCTGTGGACCTGCCTCAACCACCCCAACCAGAAATGGGTCGTCCAGAACGGCCAGATCAAGGTCGAAGACACTCTGACCTGACCCGTAGCTCACCGGCCGTGACACGGACGCGAACCTCGTCGGCCGCTCAGAGGAATCGCGGGGCGCCGGTGGCGGCCAGGCTTCTCGCGACGGTGTCGGCGTAGGAGTCGGCCCGGCCGAGGCGCTGCAGGTGGGCGCCGAGTGCCGGGGACAGGCCGCCCAGGTGCGCCACCAGGCGGATCAGCAGGGGCGCCACGTCGGCCTCGGCGGCGTTGGTGCGGATGGCGCGGCAGACGGCCCGCGCCACCTGCTGCGGCGTCCGCGTGCCGATCGCGGCGATCCAGGAGGGCAGGGGCGCCGGTGCGCGGGTGAGCATGCCGGCGTTCCTGATCAGTCCGGGGCAGATGACCGAGACGCCGACGCCGTGCGGCGCCAGATCGGCCCGGGCCGCGTGCCCGAACCCGCGCAGCCCGTACTTGGTGGCGTTGTAGAGCGCGCACCGGGCGTGTGAGATCTTGCCGCCGAGCGAGCTCATGAGGACGATGTGGCCGCGCCCGTTGGCGATCATGTGTTCGGCGGCCGTGCGCGCCATGACGATGGGGGCGCGCAGGTTGAGCGCCAGGTAGGTGTCGATGTCGCCGGTGGTGTGGTCGGTGATCGCGGCGGGGGCGATGACGCCGGCGTTGGCCACGAGAATGTCGACGGGACCGGCCTGCCGCATCAGGGCGGTGAGGCCGTCGTGGTCGGTGAGGTCGGCGGCGATGGCGCGCCCGCCCAGCCGGCCGGCCAGGGCTGTCAGGACGGCGGTGTCGCGGCCGGTGAGGATCACGCGGACGCCGTGGCGGGCCAGCGCGTGGGCGATGGCCTGGCCGAGGCCGCCGCTGGCTCCGGTGATCAGGGCGGTCGTCCCGGACAGCTCCATACGCGTTCTCCTTGGTCGGTGATCGGCGTGGCCGGTCGTGTCAGGGGCGGGAGGGGACGACGTCGGCGTGCAGGTCGGCCAGGGCCTGGCGCACCAGGGCGGGCAGGTGGCCGAGGCCGGGCAGGCGGGCGTCGAAGGCGTACGAGAACGAGACCGTCCGCCGGCCGGGCAGGACGGCGACCTGGCCTCCCGCGCCGGGCAGCAGCGAGGGCACGGCGAAGATCTCGTGGGCAGGCGGGAGCGCGGCGGCGCCGTGGAGGAGCGTCAGGCCGAGGCTGTCATGCAGCGGGCGGCGCGCGGCGGAAGCGGCCAGGCGGGCCAGGACGTGGCTGAAGGCGGCGGACATCGCGGGGGCGTGCGGGCCGCGCCGGTGGCGGGCCAGTTCGGCGAGACCGGTCTGCTCGGCGACGGCTCGCAGGCGGGTACGGGGGGTGGGTTCGGCGCTCGGCAGCCGGATGGGCATGAGGACGGCGTGGTTGCCCAGGCCGTCGTCACGGCGGCGATCGCGCCGCCCGACCGGGAAGGAGAGCACCGGCTGCCCGAGGGGGCGACGCGGCTCGGGCGGGCGCGGGCCGGCCGGGGCGGGGCCGGCCTCTGTCCACTCCTTGACGACGCCGGCCAGGACCGCCGCGGCGATCTGGGCGAAGCTGGTCCCTGTCGAGCGGGCGATGTCGCGGAACGCGCCGGCGTCGAGGCTGACGGAGCCGAGGTGCCGGGTGGCGGGGGCGTCCGTCGCCGGCGGGTGCCAGGGCGCGGTGGCGGAGGCGAAGCGGGCGATGTCGCCGATGGCCTGGCGGATGGCGGCGCCGCCGGGGCGCCCGCGTCCGCCGCCGGGCGCGGCGGCGGACGGGGGCAGCGTGCGGCCCAGGGCGAGCGAGCTGATCGTGCGGGCGGCGGAGAGCCCGTCCTGGAAGACGTGGTGGGCGCGGTAGCACAGCAGGTGCTCGTCGGCGGCGTGACCCTCGACGACCACGAGGCTCCACAGCGGCCTGGACCGGGGCAGGGGGTGCTCGCGCAACGCCTGGCCGACCGCCTGGCACGGGTCCTGGCCGGGCGCGGCGTGATGGTGCTGTACGTGGTGGGCGGGGTCGAACGCGGGGTCGGGCTCCCAGCGCACCCGCCGGCCCGTTCCCGTCAGCCGGTAGGTCAGCGCGCGGGCCCGGACGGCGGCGTCGCCGATCAGGCGGTGCAAGCGGTGGCCGGAGGGCGGCGGTCCTGGGAGGCGCACGGCGACGCCCAGGTGCAGGTCGGCGTCCCTGTCCGGGTCCGCCTCGTCGGCCAGCCGTAGCAGGAAGCGGTCGTTGACCGTCAGCGGCACCGCCGTGGTCCGTGCGGCGGTCGTGGGCTGATCTGCGGTCGTGGGCATGGCGCGGCGTCCTCAGGTCACGGGAGCGATGATCAAGGTGGCGTTGTGGCCGCCGAACCCGAACGAGTTCGACAGCACCGCTCCCGCCGGCAGCGGCCGGGCCTCGCGCACCACGTCGACCTCGCAGCGCGGGTCGGGCGTGCCGAGGTTGGCCGTCGGCGGGACGGTCCCGTGGGCGAGCGTCAGCACGGCGGCGACCGCTTCGATGGCGCCCGCCGCTCCGAGCGCGTGGCCGGTCACCGCCTTGACGGCGGTGACGGGCACCCCGTGCGGCCCGAACAGGCGGGTGATGGCCTGCGCCTCGGTCAGGTCGTTGAGCTGGGTGCCGGTCCCGTGCGCGTTGACGTGGGAGACCTGGGCGGGCGACAGCCCGGCGTCGCTGAGGGCCGCGCGCATGCACCGGTAGGCGCCCTCGCCCTCAGGGGCCGGGGCGAGCAGGTGGTGGGCGTCGTTGGTGCGCCCGTAGCCGGCGAGCTCGGCGTGCACGTGCGCGCCACGGGCGCGGGCGCCGTCGAGCGTCTCCAGGATCAGGAACGCGGCCCCTTCGGCCAGCACGAAGCCGTCGCGTCCGGCGTCGAACGGCCGGCAGGCGCGCTGGGGCTCGGCGGTGTGGCGCGACAGGGTCCGGCACTGGTCGAACGCCTGCAGGATGGTCGGGGTGACGCAGGCTTCCGCCCCGCCGGCGACGACGAGGTCGGCGGAGCCGTCGCGCAGCAGCCGCACGGCCTCCCCGATCGCGTGCGCGCCGGAGGCGCAGGCGGTGGTCACGGACATGCTGGGCCCGTGGATGCGGTGACGCAGGCCGATGGCCGAGGCGGGCGCGTTGCTCATGATCTTCAGGACGTGGAGAGGGCCTGGGTTCCCGCGCCCCGGGTGGCGGACGTCGAGCATGCCGTCCTCGTAGGTCTCGACCCCGCAGAACCCGATGCCGGTCACCACGGCCCGCCGCTCCGGTGGCGTCCGGATGGCGTCGCCGGCCCCGAAGGCGTCGTCGAACGCGTCGGCGGCCGCGCAGACGGCCAGCTTGCTCACCCGGTCGAGGTGGCGGGCCTGCCGGGGAGTCAGGTACGGCGCGGTGTCGAGGTCGCCGACCTGGCAGGCGACGTCGACGCCGAGGCCGGTGGTGTCGAAGGAGGTGATGCGCCGCGCTGTGGAGCGCCCGCTGATCAGCGCGTCCCACAGGTGCTTGGGGTGGGCTCCGGCGGCCGTGCGCACGCCCAGTCCCGTCACCGCTACCCGCGCCCGCGACGTCATCGAGCCTCCCCCTTGATCGCTGGTCCTCCGATCAGCCTCGCTCATCGGAGGCCGGGAGATCGGCGCGCGACGCGCCACGTCCGGGCAAGAAGTGGATCAGAACAGGCAATGACTCCCCGGGCCGGTGTTGCGCCTTGAATGCCACCACCCCGTCACTCACAGTAGCCGCGTGCGAAGCCCATCGGATCATGACCAGGTGCCGATCCTGCGGCATCACACCCAGTTGCGTGCGGCTCCGGACCCCGCAGGCGGGGACGGGGCGTGCCCGCTGCCCTCCCCGCGGGTGATCCTCGAGGAGGCGGGCGACGACCTCGACCGGGCGCGCCGGTCGTGGCGGGACGCGCGTTATGACCGGTTCCGGCCGCGCGCCTTCCGCGCTGTCGCGGACCACCTCGCCGCCGCGCTCGCCGTGCTGGCCGGGCGGCAGGGCCAGTCGTTCGCCGTGGACGACCTGGTCGCCGCCGGGATGCTGCCCCGGCACGTCCGGCTGGTCAACACCGCGCTGGCCATGCTGGAGGCGGACGGCCTGGCGCGGACGTGTCCCGGCGGGCGGTGGCGGCTCGGCGTCCCGGCCGACCCCGGCGAGCTCGCCCGGGGCCTGCTGCGCGACCATCCGGCCTTCTCCACCGAGGTGCTGCTGGTCAGCCGGATGTGCCGGGAGCTGCCTGACGTGCTGCGCGGCGAACGCGACCCGCGCGAGCTGCTGAGCCGCGACGGCGGCGGCGAACTGCTGCGACAGCTCTACGACACCGCCCCGCTCAGCCGGTTCGCCAACCAGGTGGCGCGGGCGCTCCTCGGCCGCATGGTCGCGGCCCTGCCGGACGACCGGCCGTTGCGCGTGCTGGAGGTGGGCGCGGGCACCGGCGGCACCACCGCCGCGCTGCTGCCGCTGCTGCCGCCACACCTGACCCGCTACACCTTCACCGACGTGTGGCCGCTGTTCCACGCCACCGCCCGTCGCCGGTTCGCCGGCTACGACTTCGTCGACTACCGGCGGCTCGACCTCGACGAGGACCCCGCCGCTCAGGGCTTCCCCGAAGACGCGTACGACGTGGTGGTCGCCGCCAACGCCCTGCACACCGCCCGCGATGTGCGCGCGGCCCTGGAACGGGTGCGCCGCCTGCTCGCGCCCGGCGGGCACCTCCTGGCCGTCGAGACGCACGACCCGCGCCTGATGATCGGCATCTTCGGCGCGCTGGACAGCTTCTGGCCCATGGCGGATCACCGGCTGCGGCCGGACAGCCTGCTGCTCGCGCGCGAGCAGTGGCCGCCGCTGCTCGGCGCGTGCGGCTTCACCGGCGTCGTGCAGACCGGCGACGACAGCGGTCCCGCCCGCGACGATCTGTCGATCACGCTGGCCGCCCGCCCACTCCCCCGGAGCCGGTCACGCACCTGCGCGGCGCCGCCGCCGTCCGGGACGCGGTGGATCGTCGCCGCCGAGGACGCCGGTGAGCTGCCGTTCGCCCAGGCGGTGGCCCACCTGCTGGCCGCCGGTGGGCAGGCGGCGGGACAGGGCGGCGCCGTGGCCGTGCTGAGCACGCCCGATCCCGGCCGCTGGCGGACGCTGCTGGCCTCCGGGCCGTCCACCGGCGCGGTGGGCGTCGTCCTCGTCGCGGCCGAGCGCACCTGCGGCGCCGGGAGCGACGACGAGCCGCGCCTGCGGCTGGACGAGGCCGTCGAACGGATGCTGGTGCTCAAGGCGATCGCCCTCGCCTGCGACGACCTTCCCGCCGGACTGACCCGGTCGTTGTCCGTGGTGACCCGCCCGAGCGGCGCGCTGCCCGCGCCGGAGGAGCCGCTGGTCCCCGCCGACGCGGTGCTGTGGGGCGCCGCCCGCGCCCTGGCCGGCGAGGACGCCCGGCTACGGGTGCCGCGCATCAGCCTGCACCGCACCGCCGACCTCGCGGCCGACGCCCGGCGGCTGGCCCGCGAGCTGCTGTCCGCGCCGGGCGAGGGCGAGGTCGTGCTCACCCGGCGGGGCCGCTTCGTCGTGCGGGAGATGCCGTACGAGCCCCTCGACACGGGAACGGGCCCCTGCGTCCTGGGCTTCGACGACCTGGGCCGGGCGCCGTACTGGACACGGGCCGAACCGGCGCGTCCGCCCGGCCCCGGCTCGGTCGTCATCGAGGCTCGGGCCGTCTCGTGGAGCGGGCCGGACGCCTGGTGGACGTGCGCGGGCCGGATCACGGCGGTGGGGCAGGGGGTGCGCGAGGTCGCCGTCGGCGACCGGGTCGTGGGGGTGGGCGGCGGCGCGCCCGGCTCCCACCTGAGCACCACCGCCCGGCTGGTGCGGGAGATTCCCGCCGGCATGGGCTTCGCCGAGGCCGCCGTCAGGCCGGGGCCGGCCATGCGGGCGCGCCGGGCGCTGGCGGCGGCGGGGCTGTCGGCGGGCCGCACGCTGGTGCTGCACGACGCCACCGCCACCGGCCTCGCGGTGTTGCACCTGGCTCTCCGGCAGGGCGCCCGAGTCGTCGCGCTCGCGCGGCATCCGGGGCAGCGGGACCTGCTGGACCGGCTCGGCTCCCATGAGGTCGTGGACGCCGCCGATCCGGACGTGGTCGCGCGGGTGCTGGCCCGCACCGGCGGGCGCGGAGCCGACGTGCTGACCGGAGCCGTGCCGGAGAGCTGGCACGCGATGCTCGCCCCGGCCGGGCGGCACGCCTGCCTCGACGCCGCCGGCCCGCCCGATCCCCGGCTGTTCCACGAGGTCATGGACGCCGCACGGGACGGCCTGGACCCGGCGCCGCCGTACCACGTCCATCCCGCCGTCCGGGTGGGTGAGGTGTGGGCGGAGCGGTGCGCGGCGGCGGTGACACTGTCGTTCGACCCGCTGGACGGGCCCGTCCGGGCCCGGCCGCGGGCCGTGGAGCTGCGCCCGGACCCGCAGGGCGCCTATCTCGTGATCGGGGGCGTGGGCGGGTTCGGCGCCGCCGCCGCGCGCCGGTTGGCCGAGCGCGGCGCCCGCCGGCTCGCGCTGGTCTCCCGCAGGGGCGAGGCGGCGCCCGAGGCCGCCGCCGTCGCGGCCGGGCTGCGCGCCCTGGGGGCGCGGGTGAGCGTGCACGCCGCCGACGTCACCGACCTCGCCGCGATGGCGGCGGTGCTGAAGATCATCGATGCGGGCGAGCATCCGCTGCGCGGCGTCGTGCACGCCGCCATGGCGCCCACCCTGAGCGAGGTGCGGCAGCTGACCCCCCGGCACGTGGCCGACGTGCTGGGCTGCAAGATGGCCGGCGCGCTGGTGCTCCATCGGCTGCTGGAGGGCCGGGACCTGGACCTGGTCTGGCTGTTCTCCTCCATCAGCGGCACCTACGGCGGGGCGCGGCAGGCGGCGTACGCGGCGGGCAACGTGTTCGTGGAGGCACTGATCCGCCGGCGCCGCCACCTCGGGCTTCCCGGCCACGCCACCGCGTGGGGCACGATCGCGGACACCGGCTTCGTGGCCCGCCACGGCGCGGTGCCGCTGCTCGGCGCGTACGGCTTCGCGCCCATGCCGTCGGAGGCGGCGCTGACACTGGCGAGCGGATGATGGCGGCGGACGTGGCCGTCGCCGCCGTGTCCAGTCCCGACGCCCGGCGGCTGCGCGTCGGCGATGACGAGGCCGCCCGGTTGGGGCCGCTGCTGGCTTCCCAAGGCAACAACCGTTCTTGACCGGACACGCGGAGCCGGGACGGCACGGCCCGCGGGCGTCCGCGAGATGCTGAAAACCTGAAGATCAACGGAAAGGTGACGACCCGTGCCGAAAGAAGAGATCCTGCTCCTCATCCGCCGGTACTGCGCTGAGATCTTCGCGCTCGACCTCGCCGACGTGACCCCGGACACCGCCTTCGACGATCTCCAGGCCGACAGCATGGCCCTGATCGAGCTGCACACCGCGCTCGGCCGGCA
The DNA here is from genome assembly GCF_019396325.1 of Nonomuraea ceibae. Lineage (GTDB taxonomy): Bacteria > Actinomycetota > Actinomycetes > Streptosporangiales > Streptosporangiaceae > Nonomuraea > Nonomuraea ceibae. The sequence goes on along the minus strand of NZ_JAHKRO010000124.1, from coordinate 630 downwards.
CGAGCTGCACGTCGACCTGTTCGACTTCCGGATGTCGATGACCCTCGCCGAGGCCGCGGAGCTGGCCCACCGTGCGCAGCCGGCCCCGGCTCCCTGACTCCCCGGTGGGGCGGCGGCCCGGCGCGCCGATCCCGCTGGACGGGGGTGACCTGGCGTTCCTGTCGTGGCTCGGCACGGACCGCGATCCGCTGCTGCACATCGCGCTGGCGGCGCGCCTGCCGGGTCCCGTTCCGTCCGCCCTGCAGCTGTGCCGGCTGGCCGCCGAGACGGCCGCCCGGGCCCCGGTGCTCACCTACCGGCTGACCGGCTCCGGGCGGCACGCCCGCTGGGAGCCCGACCCGGCCTTCGACCCGGCGCACCACGTGGCGCACCGCCGGGTGCCACCGGGCACGGACGTACGGCAGGCGGTGATCGACGCCGTCCGCGAGCTGCCCCTGCATCCTCGGCGGCCACTGTGGACGCTGATGGTGATCCACGGGCATCGCGACGACGAGCACGTGCTGTGTTACCGGGTGCATCACGGCTTCCAGGACGGGGTGGGCGCCGCGCGGACGGTCAACGCCGTTCTGCTGGGCAAGCCGTTGTCCACGCCGGTTTCGCGGGCGCCCGCGAAACCGGCGGGGGGCGGTG
>NZ_JAHKRO010000123.1 GCF_019396325.1 Nonomuraea ceibae | reverse complement strand
GGTCGTACTCCTCGCGGTCGTGGCTGACGCCCGCGCAGTTCACCAGGACGTCCAGCGGCCCGCCCGTGGACAGCAGCCCGCTCAGCCCGGCGCGGTCCAGCACGTCGTGCTCCACGACGCGGACGCGTGGGTGGGCGGGCAGGTCGGCGGGGTCGGCGGGCGGCAGTCCGAGCGCGATCACTTCGGCGCCCTGCTCGGCGAGGAGCACGGCCGTGGCCGCGCCGATCCCCGAGGTGCCCCCGGTCACGAACGCCCGCCGCCCCGCGAACTCCCCGCTCATGTACGCCGCTCCTCAGGTCGTGCCCTCAACGTCGATCCGCTCCAGTCCGCGCGGCAGCGCCTCGAATCCGTCCGTACGGTTGCCCGAATCCAATCCCGGAGGGGCCGGCGGCGTCTTTCCCCGGGGAGACCGGGCCCCTTGCACATTCCGGACATCCGCCCGGGCCCGGCGGTGGTCAGGTAGGCGGTCGGGCTGCGCTGTCGGTTTCGTTCAAGACGGCGACCGCAGCCGTGGTTTACCGTGTGGACCCGGCAGTTCGCCCGCGTATGAGGAGACAGCACAGTGCGTAAGTTGGTCTACACCGGTTTCATGTCGCTCGACGGCGTCGTGGACTCGCCCGGCGGCGGGCCGGGAGAGGAGCACCGCAGCGGCGGGTGGGTGTTCAAGGACCTCGACTTCGTCCCCGAAGCGTGGTCGCTGAAGGGTGAGGAGCTCGCCGACACGACGGCGTTGATGTTCGGTCGCCGCAGTTACGAGGCGTTCTCAGCGGTCTGGCCCGGCTCGCAGGACCACGCCGCCTACAAGGAGCTGCCCAAGTACGTGGTGTCGGCCACGCTGTCCGACGACGCGATCGTCGACGGGTGGGGGCCGACCACGATTCTGCGCTCGGCCGAGGACGTCGCCGCGCTCAAGAAGGGTGAGGGCGGCGCGATCTTCATCCACGGGAGCGCGGAGCTGGCCAGGCGGCTGTCGGACGCGGATCTGATCGACCAGTACAACCTGCTCGTGTTTCCCGTGCTGCTCGGCGCCGGGAAGAGCCTGTTCGGCCGGGCCGATCGGGACAAGAACCTGCTGACGCTGCGCGAATCGGAGAGCTACTCCAACGGGATCCTGAAGCTGGTCTACGACGTCAGGCGCTGATCCAGGTCGAGGGCGATCGCGCCGCCGGCGCCCTCGCGCAGTTGCCTGGCGGTGCGTCCGACGTAGGAGCGCAGGGCCCGGGCCAGGTGCGGCTCGTCGCAGTAGCCGAGCTTGGCGACGACGTCGGCGGCCGGGGCGCAGGCGGTCAGCAGGTGCGCCGCCGTACGGGCGCGCTCGATCTGCCGGACGGCGCCCTGCGTCAGTCCGGTCGCGGTGCGGAACCGGCGTTCGACCGTGCGCCCTGAGACGGCGGGACGGTGACCCCGCAGCACCTCGGCGCAGAGCGGGTCACGGACCACGATCCCGGCCCGGACGAGACGTCCGGCCAGAGCCTCGGCGTCGTCGGGGCCGGGCCTCTCCCAGCGCGTGCCGTCCAGCCGGAACGTCCGGCGCGAGGTGTCGGGAAGTACGATGCCGCCGTCGACCAGCGCCGGCGTGGGCACGGCCCGCAGCGAGGTGCCCACGGCGAACTCGATGCCGGTGAAGGTGGCGCCCTCCGGCACCGGCGCCGTGCCGGTCCGGGTCTCCGGACCGGTGATGCCCGCGTACGACCGGCCGGCGTGCTCCCAGAACACCAGGCCCCAGCGCGCGCCCGCTACGGACGTCATCGCGGTGACCTGCTCGCTCGTGCACGTCCACACGGTGTCGACCCATGCCGAGTCCGATTCGCGCGTCTTGAACCGCAGCTCCACGGGGGAAGGATACGTCGCCTCGCGTTCTCCGTGGTCCAGGGCCTGCCTCACCTCATACCAGCGGGCATTCGCAGGCGGCAGCCGATATTTCCCTTTTTGCACGACGGCCCTCTCCGATGCCGAAGGGATATGGCGCTGACGGCGGGAGTTTTACCCGAAGCTTTGCGATCGCCGGGCGCGCCGGGCGGCTTTCCGGGCATCATCACCGTGATGCTTGCGACACGAACCGCTCGTTCACGCCGCCCGGCCGCCTTCGGCGCCGGGCGACTGGCGGGACACGCGCTGCTCGTGATCGTCATGGTCCTCGGTGCGGTGTTCGCCCACGGCGGCGCGTGCGCGGCCGTGGAGCTGTCCGAGCAGGCCGGCCACAGCACCCATGCGGGCGTCGTCACCGCTGATCACGACGCGCACTGCCGGCATCGTCAGCTGCCGGTGGGACACCAGCACGGCACGGAGCAGAACTGCTCGGCGGTCAGCCCGGCGAGCCCACCGGCCAGCGCGCCTGCGCACTCGGCCGCCGCCGTCTCTCACCCTCCCGCTGCTGCCTCGGTCGCCGGCCCCCCAGAAGCAACAATCCGCCTTACCGCGCCCTATCGGGAAGACCTCTGCGTGATGCGCATATAGGACACGCGACGTCTTGAGTCGTCAACTGTCCGTCATTGTTCGCGGTATGTCGTGAACCATTGCCATTCACTTCGGGGATCGTACCCATGTCATCACCGGCGATTTTCGCGCGCCCGAAAGAGGCGCCGCCCATCGGATTCTCCACACTTTCTCTCTCGGTCGGAAACACCCCGCTGGCCTTCATCTCCGAGCCGTTCGTGCCGGGCGGCGGAGGGTTCTGGGCCAAGCTCGAAGGCTTCAATCCCGGCGGCATTAAGGACCGCCCCGCCCTGCACATGGTCCGCCAGGCGAGAGCACGGGGAGACCTGCGGCCGGGCGCCACCGTCATCGAGTCGACCAGCGGAACCCTCGGGCTCGGCCTCGCGCTGGCCGGCATCGTGTTCGGCCATCCGGTCGTCCTGGTGGGCGATCCCGGGATGGAGCCGCTCATGTGCCGGCTGCTCACCGCCTACGGCGTACGTCTGGAGATCGTCACCGAGCCGCACCCCGCCGGAGGATGGCAGCAGGCCCGCCGCGAACGGGTGCGGCGCCTGCTGGACGAGGATCCTGGCGCCTACTGTCCCGACCAGTACAACAACCCGGACAACGTGGACGCCTACGCCGGGCTGGCCCACGAGCTGCTGAACCAGCTGCCGCAGATCGACACGCTGGTGTGCTCGGTCGGCACCGGCGGGCACAGCGCGGGCATCTTCGGCGTCCTGCGCCGCCACTTCCCGGACCTGCGGCTCGTCGGCGTCGACACGGTGGGCTCGACCATCTTCGGCCAGCCCGCCCGGCCGCGGCTGATGCGCGGGCTCGGCTCCAGCATCCATCCGCGCAACGTCGCCTACGACGCCTTCAGCGAGATCCACTGGGTGGCCCCGGCCGAAGCGGTCTGGGCCTGCCGGACGCTGGCCGCCCAGCACTACGTCTCGGGCGGCTGGAGCACCGGCGCCGTCACGCTCGTGGCCCGCTGGCTGGCCCGCACCCAGCCCGGCCGGACTATCGTCGCCGTCCTTCCCGACGGGCCCTGGCGCTACTGGAACACCGTCTTCGACGACGCCTACGGCCAGGCTCACGGCCTGCTCGGGACCGTCCCGGCCGACGAACCGGACGTGGTGCACGCGCCGTCCGAGCGGGAGGTGCACCGCTGGACGCGCTGCACCCGCGTGACCGATCCGCTGGCGGGCACCCGATGAGGGGCATGCTGGCGGAGTTCCGCTCCTTCGACCGGCCCGTCCAGCTCCTGCAGATCAACCAGGCGGGCATCAACCTCGGCTTCTACATGCTCATGCCCTACCTCGCCCAGCATCTGTCGGCCGGCGCCGGTCTGGCCGCCTGGACGATCGGGCTCGTCCTGGGCCTGCGGAACATGAGCCAGCAGGGCCTGTTCCTGATCGGCGGCACCCTGGCGGACCGGCTCGGGCACAAACCGCTGATCATGCTGGGGTGCGGGCTGCGTACCGTCGGCTTCGCCCTGTTCGGGCTGAGCACCTCGCTGCCCTGGCTTCTCGTCGCGGCGGCTGTGACGGGGTTCGCCGGGGCGCTGTTCAACCCGGCGGCGCGCGCCTGCCTGGCGTGCGAGGCAGGTGAGCGCAAGGTGGCCGCGTTCGCCGTGTTCAACGTGTTCTACCAGGGCGGCATCCTGCTCGGCCCGCTGGTGGGCTTCGCGCTGCTGAACGCCGGATTCACCGCCGTGTGCCTGTCCGCCGCGGGGATCTTCGCGGTGCTGACCGTGCTGCAGGGCGTGTGGCTGCCGGCCCGGCGTGCGCCCGTGACCGGACGGCCGCCGGTGCTGAGCGACTGGCGCCGGGCGTTCGGCGATCGGGCGTTCGTGTCGTTCGCCGCCGCGATGATCGCCTCGTACGCGCTGTCGTACCAGATGTATCTGGCCCTGCCGCTCGAAGTGGCCCGGCTCGGCGGCGGTGAGACGGGCGTGATGGTCCTGTACGCGCTGTCGGCACTGCTGGGCATCGCCGCTCAGGTGCGCCTGACCGCCTGGTGCTCGGCCCGCTGGCGCCGGGGGCAGGCGATCAGCCGCGGCCTGGCGCTCATGGGGGTCGCGTTCCTGTACCCGGCCATGACAGCCGGCCTGGCCCTGCCCACCGGGTGGGCGCTGCTGCCGCTGGTGGCGTGCACGCTGCTGCTCACCATCGGGACGCTGATCGCCTTCCCGTTCGAGATGGCCACCATCGCCGACATGGCGGGAGAACGGCTCGTCGGCACCTATTACGGGCTGTACAACCTGCTGTCCGGTGTGGGCATCCTGGCCGGGAACCTGGTCGCGGGCGCCCTGGTCGACGCGGGCCGCTCCGTCGGGCTGGCCGGGCTGCCGTGGGTGCTGCTGGCCGCCGCGGGGTTCGCCTCCGCGGCGGCCGTCCGTCACCTGGATCGGCGCAGCCGGCTGCCGGTGTCCAGTCAGGTCGTCACCGGCTGACCGCACCCGGCCCGGGCGCCGGTCAGGTGCCGCCCGGGCCGGAGCTCCGGTTGCGGCGGCCGACGAGGAAGACCGCCGCTCCCGCGAGCAGGAGCACCACGGCGGCGATCAGCAGCCAGCCGGGCACCCCCGCGCCGTCCTCGGCGGCAGCGGGCTGCGCCTCGACCGGGGAAGGAGGGTCAACGGATGGCGCCGGCTGCGAGGGCGCGGCCGACACGTCGGAGGCGCTGGGGGTGGGGCTCTCCGTGGTCGGTGGAGCGGCGAGGGTGAAGCGCAGCTCGCCCTCGATGGGGTGGCCGTCGGAGGAGACCACCCGCCAGGCGATCCGGTACCGGCCGTCCGCGAGCTCCCCCTCGGGACGAGCGGACACCGTCGTGCCCTCCGCCCGCGGCTTGCTGATCGGTACGGGCTTGCCGCCGGGTCCTTCCAGGACGACGATCGGCATGGTCATGCGCGAGGTGAATTCGAGCTCGATCATCTCCAGGCGCTCGATCTTGGCTTTGTCGGCGGGTGAGCTGGACTTGAGCCGGTCGTGCGCCAGCGCGGCAGGCGCGGTCAGCGACAGCACCAGGGCGGCACCGGCTGCCGCGGCCACAGCCCGCCGGATGAACGTGTACAGGTGAGCCAAAAGGGACTCCGAAGGATGCGGGGCCCAGCAGCATGCCGGGCGAGGGAACGGACGCCCGCCCCGGGCACGGCGTGATCGCCGCGCGCCCGCCGGGCAGGCGTCGAGGAAATGTCAGAGATGGCCGTACGGCGTGCGTCAGCCGCAGAGCCGGAGCGCCGGAGGCCCGCGCCGGGAGACGGCACGGACCAGGGCCGCCGGGATGCGCCGGGCCGTGTCCGGCCAGGCCGGCGTGAGGCGGGGACGCGTGGTGACCGGCAGGCCGGTCGGCGCGGCGAGCGCCGCCATGAGCAGGCGCCAATACCTGGTCATCCCGACGGCGGCCAGGTGCAGGACACACGCCAGCGCGCTCTCGCCGCGCGCCAGCCAGCAGCTCGAGGCGAGGGCGACCGCGACGTGGATCAGCAGCATGCCGAACCCGGTGCCGTGGTCGTGGCCGCTCTGCGGAATCGCCTGCATGGCCGAGGCGGTCTGCTCACCGGCGGCGAACAGCTGGTGCAGTCCCCACTGGGAGGCTCCGCACAGGGCCAGCAGCGTCGGCCGGCCACGCTGGCGCGAACCCAGTGCGTAGGCGCTCGCCCAGGTCGCCGCCACGGCGACGACGAGCGCGCCCGGCCTGATCGAGGTGCCGCCGACCAGCATGTGCAGGGCGGCCGAGGCCAGCACGCAGATGGCGGTGAAGGCCGCGGCGCGCAGCGCGCGGACCGCGGGACGCCCGATCCGCACCCCGGCATGCACGCCGCCATCCTGCCAGACCAGATCGTCGCCGGCGCCTTACGGATTCTCCTGGAACTTCTACCCACGAGGAGCACGGGGCCGTGTGGGCGGCCTATCGCCCGGAACTCCTGCAGGATCAGCTCGACGTTCTGCATGATCAGGTCGAGAACCGTACCTCCGCCGCGCTCTCGCCCTGGACGGGCCGCGCATGGGAGAACGTGCGGGAATACGCGACACAGGATGTCGTGATTCGCTGCGAGGCTTTCCCGCAACCCACGCATTCGGAGGATCATCACATGGGATCTCAGCTCAACCCTTGCCTCGCCTTCAACGGGAACGCCCGGCAGGCGATGGAGTTCTACCGGGACGTCCTGGGCGGTGAGCTGGAGATGGGCACGTACGCCGACTTCGGCTCCTCGGACGCGCCCGCCGACCGGATCATGCACGCCACACTCCGCACCCCGGACGGCTACACGCTGATGGGCTGGGACGTCCGGGACGGGATGCTCCACACTCCCGGCAACAGCGTCGCGGTCTTCCTCGGTGGCGACGACGCCGTGCTTCGCGACCGCTTCGAGCGGCTGTCCGCCGGTGGCACCGTGACGTTGCCGTTGGACAAGCAGTTGTGGGGCGACGAGGCCGGCTCGCTCGTGGACCGGTTCGGCATCACCTGGATGGTCAACATCACCCAGCGGCCCTGATCGCCCGGGGAAGCGGCCCGCACTGGTCAGTCGCGCAAACGGCTGAGTGCCTGGGGGGACAGGTGCCGGGCGAGCTCCTCCAGGAGGGCGACGACCTCGGCGACCCGGTGCGGGTCGTCGCCGCCCAGCGCTTTGGCCAAGGCCGCGTCGATGGCGGTCGAGCGGACCTGCTCCACGCGGCTGGAGAGCTCCGGGGCGGGCCGGACGCGGAGTCGCCGGCGGTCGCGGGCGTCGGGCTCCGTGACGACGGCGCCCGCCTCCCGCAGCCGGGCGACCGCCGCCGACACGGCGCTCTGCGGCAGGCCGGTGCGGGTGACGATCTCGCTGATCGCGCTGCCGGGGTGCGCGCGGATGTCGCTGACCACGATCAGCACGCTCCGGGTGCTCCCGGGCTGGTCGCCCAGCCCTTCGGTGGGCAGGGCCTCTTCGCCGATCTTCATCAGGGTGCGTCCCAGCAGGAACAGGTCCACTCCGTTCACGTGACCGAGATTACATCCAAAACGATGCATCAGTTTTGATGTATCAATAATGATGGAATATGGTGATCGCGAGCCACGGCGAAAGGACCCTCCCATGACCACGACAACCGGCTACCTGCCCGTCCCGGGCGCCGGCCTCTACTACGAGATGCGCGGCAACGGCCCCACGCTGCTGATCGCCCAGAGCGGCGAGGGCGACGCCGGACGCAGCGCCGATCTCGTCGACCAGCTCGCCGACGCCTACACCGTGATCACCTACGACCGGCGCGGCCTGTCCCGCAGCACCCTGGACGACCCCGGCAACGGTGTGACGATGGCCGAGCACGCCGACGACGTCCACCGGCTGCTGGCCGCGCTCACCGACGAGCCGGCGGCCATGCTCGGCTGCAGCCTGGGCGCGGTCATCGGCCTTCACCTGGCCGTCCAGCACCCTGGCCAACTCAGCACCCTCATCGCGCACGAGCCGGTCGCGCCTCGCCTGCTGCCCGCCCCGGGCCGCGCCCGCCATGAGGCCGAGCTGGCCGAGATCCAGCAGCTCTACCGCGAGGAAGGGCTGCCGCCGGCGCTCAAGGCGGTCGCCGAGGTCCTGGGCATCGACCCGGCCCATCCCGATGCGGAGCCCGGCCTGACGCCGCAGCCCATGACCTCGGGGCGGATCGCCAACTTCGGCTTCTTCATCGAGCACGACTTCACCGCCGTCATCGACGACACCCTGCCGGTCGGCGAGCTGGCGCACACCCCTGCCCGCATCGTCCCCGCCGTCGGCCGCACCACCCCGCGCACGGTCTTCGACTATCGCTGCGCGCAGGAGCTGGCCACGCTGCTCGGCGCCGAGGTCATCGAGTTCCCCGGCGGCCACAACGGCAACACCACCCACCCGCGCGCCTACGCCGCCCAGCTCCGGCGCGTTCTGCAGAACGCCTGACTCCTCCGCTTTCACCGAGCAGGGGTTTCATCGTGGCGAGCGGGTGGGCCGGCGGTTCGCTCAGTGGTAGGCGCCGTAGGACAGGGCGAGCGCCAGGGCGCCGCAGGCGGTCACGACCAGGTGGACGCTCCTGGCGTACCAGTGCGGCGCCCCGACGCCGATCAGCAGGTGGCCCGTCCAGTAGGCGCCGTAGTAGGACAGCATGGTCGCGGCGAGGATCCACCACAGCAGCGGTCCGCGCTGACTTGCGGGGGCGAGGACGACGAGCAGCATCACAGCGATGTGCCCCAGGTCGCCCACGGCCTCGCGCTGCAGGTGGAACTGCGCGTGCCTGACGCCGTCCTTGGCCTCGGGCACGAGGTAGGCGTCGTCCCACAGGTGGGAGACGGTCTGCCCGAGACTGATGAGGCTGACCAGGATTCCGGCGATCAGGAGCCCTTGAGCGAGAGCCACGGCCGCTCCTCCTGTCCCGGTCGGGCGATGGCGGCGACGGCCCGCCGGTAGTCGCGTTCGCTGAACCGGTAGAAGACCATGCAGGCCGCGGCGAGCGCGAAGCCCGCCGCGGGGATCAGGCCGACGAGCGCGAGGATGCCCCCTTCCGCTCCGGCGGGCTGCACGGCGGCGTTGGCGGCGTACCCGGTCCCGGCGAGGACGAGCCCGGCCAGTCCTGCGGCGGCGGCGTTGCCGCCCTTGCGGGCGAAGGAGAAGAACGCGTAGATCGCGCCTTCCGCCCGGTGGCCCGAGCGCCACTGGCCGTACTCGACCGTGTCGGCCTGCAAGGACAGCATCACGGTCTGCAGCACGGCAGTGCCGGACGAGGCCACGCCGAGCACGATCAGCACCAGCCATATCCGCGACGGGTCGACGGCCGGCATCGCCAGATAACCTGCGGCGGCGGCCAGCCCGGCGCCGACGTAGGTGGCGCGCTTGCCGTAACGGCGGCTGAACCTGGGCGTGAGCCAGCTGAACAGGCCCTGCCCGACGGCCATCGCGATGGCCATCACGGTGAACGTGTCGACCCCGCCCGCGAGATACCGGGCGTAGTACAGCATGCCGAAGTTGAAGGTCTCGAAGCCGACGAGCATCACCAGCATGCTGCCGCACAGGACCAGCAGGGGCTGGTTGGCCCGGACGGCGTCGAGGCTCTGCCGCAGTGTGATGCGGGGTTCGGCGCGGCTGACCGTCTCCTCGGTCAGGGCGAACGCGCCGGCGAACAGCAGCACCGCGATCACCGAGGCGGCGGCCACGACGAGCAGGTACGCGCGGCCTTGGTCCGCCACGCCCTCCAACCGGGGGGCGATGACCGCATAAAGCAGGAGATAGACGAAGAACGACGACATCGAGCGGACCATCGCCAGCCGGTCGCGTTCCCGGGAGTCCTGGGTCATCGCCGCCGCCATCGACCCCAGCGACACCTGGCTGAAGGCGAAGGCCAGGCCGAACAGCGCGAACGTGCCGGCCGCGTACCCGATCCGCACTCCCGCGCCCGTCTCGGGCACGGTGAACAGCAGCACGCTGGTGACCGCCAGCGCGATCCCGCCGCCCAGCAGGAAGGGCCGGAACTTGCCCCACCGCGTGTCGGTGCGGTCCATGAGCCGCCCGGCGAACAGGTCGAAGAACGCGTCCGCGATCCTGACGAGCATGAGGACCAGCCCGGCGACGGCGGCGTTCATCGCGACCACGTCGGTGTAGTAGGACAGCAGGAGCAGCGTGACGGTGGCGAAGGCCGCCTGATTGGCGGCCTCCCCCAGCCCGTAGCCGACGACGTGGCGGCGTCTCACGACCGCCACCGCCTGCGGAGGGCGTACGCGGCGGCCTTCGGCTTCCGGTCGCGGTCGAAGACCCCCTTCCGGTTGCCCTCCGGGCGGATGATCTCCTGGCGGGTGCGGAAGTCGGCGAAGCTCCACACGTGCTGGCCCACCACGGCCTCGTGCGCGTCGGCCACCCGCGCGACCATCTCCAGGACCGCGCTCTGGTACTCCTCCGTCCACATCGTGGCCGCCACCTCGTGCGCGCCGGGCAGCGCCTCCGCGCCGCACTCGGTGATGAGGATCGGGCTGTCGTGCCGCGCCGCCCACTGGTCGAGCTCCCGCACCAGCCGCTGCTCCGCGGAGGCGAGATCGCCGCCGTCGAGATACCAGCCGTAGTAGCGGTTGAGGCAGATCACGTCGAACAGGTCGGTGACCCGGTCCTGGTCGGCGGGGGCGAGGAACACGTTGGTGAAGCACACCGGCCGGGTCGGGTCCAGCTCGCGGGCCTGCTCGACGATCGGCTCCAGGAACTCCCGCGCCCCGTCGGCCGCCGAGTCCGGCTCGTTGGACAGGCACCACATGACCACGCTCGGATGGTTCTTGTCGCGTTCGATCAGCCGGCGGACCGATGTCACGCACGCCTCCCGCGCGTCGGCGCCGAACCCGTCGGGGCCGAACGTCCGCGGCTCCGGGCCCGTACGCGGGCCGAAGTCCATCGCGAGGTTGATCATCCCGGCTTCCTGCTCGGCGATGACCACGATGCCGTTCCGGTCGGCGTGCTCCAGCACCTCCTCGGCGTACGGGTAGTGCGCGGTCCTGATCGAGTTGGCGCCGATCCAGTCCAGCAGCGCGAAGTCGTGCACCATGACCACGTCGTCGTGGCCGTGCCCGCGCAGGGGGCTCTCCTGGTGGCGGCCGAAGCCCTGGAATGTGAACGGCCTGCCGTTGATCAGGAACTCGCGTCCCCGTACGGCCACGGTCCTGACGCCGACCGGCAGCTCGTAGACGTCCTCGCCGTAACCGATCTCCAGCCGGTAGAGGTAGCCCTCGCCGGGCTCCCAGCGGCGCACCCGGGGGACGACGAGCTCGCCCGCGTGGCCGGAGCCGGCGGCGACCTGCGTGCCCTGGGCGTCCAGCAGCCGCACCGTCACCGCGCCGGGCGCCGACGTGAACACGTCGTAGCTCACCAGGCCATCCGGGCCGTCCAGATCCGTCCGCACCGTGACGTCCTGGATGTGCTCGTGCGGCGTCGCGTACAGCCACACCCGGCGGTTCAGGCCCGTGTAGTTGAAGTAGTCGCCGGTCAGGGCCTGCGCGGTCGCCCCCGCCGGGGTGCGGTACTGCCGGCCGGGCGGCATGGCCGACAGGCTGAGCTCGTTGTTGAGCGCGACGGTGAGACGGTTCGGCCTCCCGTACTGGAGCAGGTCCGTCACCTCCACCTCGAACGGGACGAACCCGCCCCGGTGCGTGACCACCTCCTTCTCCCCCACCCAGACGGTGGCCAGGTGCGCCGCCGCGTCGAACCGCAGCACCACCCGCCTCCCCTCCCACGAGGCCGGCGGCCGTACCACGGTCTGGTACCAGACGTCCCCCACGTGATCGCGGATCGCCGGGTCGGGGAAGAGGTCGTTGTAGCTGGACGGCACCGGGATGTCGAGCGCGCCGGGCAGGTCGGCCGCCCACCACCGCTCGTGCCGCCCGGCTCGGTCCTTGTCCACCAGGAAGCGCCACACGCCGTCGAGCGGCTTGGTCTCCCTGGACACTGTTTCCACTGGTCGAAGCATGGGGCAACGCTCTCCCTGCCGGGCGGTCCGGCGCAGCCGACCACGGTCGGCACCTGCCGTTCCTCCCGTGGGAGCAGCGGGATGCCTACCTGGGGAGGACGACGCCCCGGCGCGGGTCGCGCCATGATGGGCGGGTGAAGCGCTCGTGAAGTGGTTGAGCCCGCTGGCCGCCCCCGCGCTGCTCGGCGCGGCGCTGATGGCGATCAGCGTGGAGAGCGGCCCGCCGTCGGCGCTGGCCGTGGCGCTGGCGGTGGCCGTGGTGGCGCCGCTGACGGTGCGGCGCCGGTGGCCGCTGACGGTCCTCGTCGCCTCGTTCGCCGCCTTGATCGCGTACGTGACGCAGGGCTATCCGCACGAGCCGCTGATACCCGCGCTGATGGTGGCCCTGTTCACCGCCGTGTCCGCGGGTTCGCGGATCCGCGGCGTGGTGATCGGCGCCGCCTGTGCTGGGCTGCTGGGCGCGGTCGCGTTCTGGGCGGGGCCGCTCGGTCCGGCCGGGGCCGTCGGGGCATTCGGCTGGATCGGCTTCGCGCTGGTGGCGGCGGAGGTCGTCCGGGCGCGCAGGGAGACGGCGGCGGCGGCCGTGGAGCGGGCCCGGCGTCTCCAGCGCGAGCAGGAGGAGGAAGGCAGGCGCCGGGTCATGGAGGAACGCCTGCACATCGCCCGCGAGCTGCACGACATCCTGGCCCACAGCATCTCGGTCATCGGCGTGCAGGCGTCCGTGGCGCGCCATCTGGGCACCGCGGAAAGCCTGGCCCAGGCCGTGGAGGTGATCGACGAGGCGGCCCAGGAGGCCATGGGCGGCCTGTCGGCCACACTCGGCGTGCTGCGCGGCACTGGTCACGGCACAGGTCACGGCGCTGGTCACGGCACTGGTCACGGCACTGGCGCGGACGGCGCCGCGCCTGTCCCCGGCCTGAACGAGGTGCCGGAGCTGATGGACCGGGCCCGCGCCGCCGGGCTCGCCCTGCGGATCCGCACCACCGGTGAGCCGCCGCCCGCCGTGCCGCAGGCCGTGGGACTGTCCGCGTACCGGATCCTCCAGGAATCGCTCACCAACGCCGCCCGGCACGCGCCCGGCAGCGACGTACAGGTGGAGATCTCCTACTCCCCCCGCGACCTGCGCCTGCTGATCGCCAACGACAACCGGCCCGCGCGGGGAGAGGCCGGCTACGGCATCCTGGGCATGACCGAACGCGCGCGAGCGGTCTCCGGCTCGCTCACCGCGGGCGCCACCGAGGACGACAGGTTCCGGGTGGTGGCCGTGCTCCCCTGGAAGGACGACCGTACCCCGTGATCCGCGTGGTTCTCGCCGACGACCAGGACCTGGTGCGTGGCGCCTTCGCCCAGCTCGTGGCCGCCGCGGACGGCATGGAGGTGGTCGGCGAGGCCGCGACCGGCGCCGAGGCCGTCGACGCGACGCGGGCGAGCCGCCCGGACGTGGTCGTCATGGACATCCGCATGCCCGACGGCGACGGCATCGAGGCGACCGGGCGCATCTGCGCCGACGGCGACCTGACCGCCACGCGGGTGCTGATGCTGACCACGTTCGAGACCGAGGAGAACGTCGTGCGGGCGCTGCGGGCCGGCGCGAGCGGCTTCCTGGCCAAGAGCGCCCGGCCCGTCCAGTTGCTCGACGCCATCCGCACCGTGGCCGCCGGGGAGTCGCTGCTGTCGCCCGGCGCCACGCGATCGCTGATCGCCCGCGTCGTCAGCATGCCCGACGTGGGGCTCGCGGTGGCCGGCCGCGTCGGCGAGCTCACCGCCCGCGAGCGGGAGGTGCTGGTGCTGATCGCGGCGGGGCTGTCGAACGACGAGCTCGCCGAGCGACTGGTGCTGAGCCCGCTGACCGTCAAGTCCCACGTCGGGCGCATCCTCGCCAAGCTGGGCGCGCGTGACCGGGCTCAGCTGGTGATGGCCGCCTACGAGTCGGGCCTGACCCGGCCGGGCGGCGCCTGAGCGAGGCCACCGATACGACGGGGCCTACGTGGAGTCCGGAGTCCAACCGGCCACGAGCCGTGCCAGCTGGTGGTCGAGCAGCGCCGCGACGTCCTCGGGCGTGTAGTGGCCGACCAGGGTGGCGTTCACGATGCCCTGCGCGAAGGCGTACAGCATGCTCGCCTCCTTCCCGGCGTCCAGGTGGGCGGCGAGCTGCCCGGCGGCCTGGGCGGCCCTGATCTGCCCGGCGAGAAAGGACAGCAGGGACGCATACCCCGCCCGCATCGCGGCCGCCTGGTTCTCGGACACCACCGAGCTCGCCTGGAACGCCAGCCCGATGCGGTTCAGGTAGCTGCGCTCCTCGTCCAGGGGCAGCAGCTCCAAAACGGTTGCCCGCAGCACGTCGAGCGGCGTGGACTGCCGCGCGGCGACGGCGGCGACCCGCTCCCCGATCCAGCTCGCGAGGCGCTCCAGCGCCAGGAGCAGCATCTGGTCCTTCGTCGTGACGTAGTACTGGACGGTCCCCATGGACACGCCGGCCTCGGCGGCGACCTCCCTCAAGCTGACGCTCTCCATGCCCTTGTCGTGGATGACGCGGTGCACGGCCTCGGCGATGTGCCGCCGCCGGGCATCGTGGTCGACGATCTTCGGCATGTTCCACCACTTTCTCATGCGACTGCATGGTAAAAACGTCGCACCCCTTTTATCATGCGACTGTATGACAAACGAGGAGACGGGGGATCCGGATGCGGGTTCTGATCATCGGAGTCGGAACGCGCGGGGACGTGGGGCCGTACGCGGGGCTGGGGGTGCGGTTACGCGAGGCCGGGCACCACGTGACGATCGCCGCGCACGAGCCGTACACGGAGCTGGTGACGGACGCGGGCCTGGGGTACCTCCCGCTTCCCGGGGACCCGCTCCGCGCGCTGACCGGCCGCTTCTCCATCAGCGCCGTCAAGGAGTACGGCGAGCAGCTCGTGGAGGGCCTGGCCAAGCTTGCCGGGCAGGAGGCCGACCTGCTCCTGCTCGGCCTGGCGGGCACGCCGGGGTATCACCTCGCCGAGGCGATGGGAGTGCCCAGCATGGGGGTGTACCTGCAGCCGGTCGACCCGACCGGGGACTTCCCGCCGGTCACGAGCCCGTTCCGGCGGTCACTGGGCCGGTGGGCGAACCGCAGGGCGGCCCGGCTCGCGTTCGAGTCGCCCGCCGCCGGGCCGGTGCTCGCCGGGTTGAGCACGAGGACGCGAGCCCGGCTGGGGCTGCCCCCGATGACCCCGCGGGCCGTCTACCGGCAGCGGGAGAGCAGGCGCTGGCCAGTCTTCCACGGGGTCAGCCCGCTGGTGCTGCCGCGTCCGGCCGACTGGCGGCCGGGGCTGGAGGTCACCGGCTACTGGTGGCCGCCCCGGCCGCGCGGCTGGCGGCCGGATCGGGTGCTGCTCGACTTCCTGGCGTCGGGGCCCGCGCCGGTCTTCGTCGGCTTCGGCAGCCTGGCCGGCATGCGGGCCGAGCAGTACACGGAGCTGGCCGTGCGCGCGCTGCGGCGGACGGGGCTGCGCGGCGTGCTGCAGACCGGCCTGCGGGGGCTCCTCTCCGACGAGGTGCTGGCGGTCGGTGACGTGCCGCACGACTGGCTGTTCCCCCGGGTGGCCGCCGTCGCACACCACTGCGGCAGCGGCACCACCGGCAGCGGGGTGCGGGCGGGGGTGCCCGCCGTGGCCGTGCCGGTCATGAACGACCAGCCGTTCTGGGCGTCCAGGCTGGTGGCACTCGGCGTGGCCCCGGCCGCGATCCCGTTTCGCCGCCTGACGCCCGCGCGGCTGGCCGCCGCGCTCACGACAGCGGTCACCGGCCCGGCCTACCGGCACCGGGCCCAGGCCCTCGCGGCCCGGGTCTCGGCGGAGGACGGCGCGGCGCCCGTGGTCGAGGCGGTGAACCGCCTCTCGGCGGTGTGACCTTCGTCTCACCAGGCAACCTGCACAGCGACTATGCATGGAAGAGGTATGCGATTCGCGATTCAACGAGCGGTGGCAGATGCGGCACCGCCGCAGGGAGTGCCGCCCGCTGCGGCCACGGATGAGGCTGTCGTGGCCGACCTGTTCCTGGCTCACCGGCTGCACCTGGTCCGGCTGGCGTTCCTGCTGGTGGGTGACCAGGAAACCGCCGAGGACGTCGTCCAGGACGCCTTCACAGCGCTGCACCGCCGATGGAGCCGGCTGACCCACCATGATCGAGTGCTGCCCTACCTCCGGGCGAGCGTGGTGAACGGCTGCCGCATGGTGCACCGGCGCCGGTCCGTCATGAGCAGGTTCACCGGCGAGCGGCAGACGCCCTTCCGGTCCGCGGAGGCCGCCACGCTGCTCGGCGAGACGCGCCGGGAGGTGTCCGAGGCCGTCCGCGCCCTGCCCCGCCGCCAGCGCGAAGCCGTGGTGTTGCGCTACTACCTGGACCTGTCCGAGGAGGAGATCGCCGAGGCGATGGGGATCAGCCGTGGCACCGTGAAGTCGACCGTGTTTCGAGCCCTGAAGGCACTCACCGTCAAACTGGAGGGAAACCGATGACGTCCTGGCTCGAAGACCGGCTCCGGGATGCCCTCACCGCCGACGCCGAGCAGATCCGCCCGGAGAGCTTGCGCCCTGCCGAACAGGTGACGCGATCGAAGGTCATCGTTCGCACGCGCCGGTTCGGCCTGGCGATCCCGCTGGCGGCCGCGCTCGTCGTCGTGGTCATCGGCGCCGTCGCCGCCGTGGTGGCCTCGACAGGCGGGACGACCTCGGCGGGGCCCGCAACGCGGACCCTTGGCGGCCCGCGTTTCCTGCTGCTCGCCGGCAACGACGGCGTGACGGTCCACGATGCCCGTACCGGGAAGGCGACGGGCCGGCTCGGGCTGCCCCCGGCCCCGGAGGGCGGCTTCCGGGAGCCCGGCGGATACCTGCTCGCGGGCGCCGGCGACGGTGCGACCTTCTACATCGCCCAGAGCGTACGGTCCCGCGAGACACAGGCGAGCAGCACGAGGTTCCACCGAGCGCGGGTCGACGGAAACGGCGAACCGGCCGAGGTGGTCACCGACGTGATCCCCAAGGTGACCGGTACGACAGCGAGCTCCCTCGCCGTCACCGGTGACGGCACGCGACTTGCCTACAGCCTCGACGGCAAGGTGTGCGGCCAGGGGAAGACGTTGCGCTTCTGCCCCGGCGCCCAGCTCACGGTCGTCGACCTGCCCCAGGGGAAGACGCGAACCTGGACGACCGGCGCAGGGCAGATCCAGAGCCTCTCCTGGGCAGCCGATCGCCGCACGCTCGGCCTGGTGGTCAAGTCCGAGGCCCGGGTCCTGGACACGACCGCCTCCGGCGCCACCCTCGCGGCCAGTCAGGTCATAGCCCCGGGGAACGACGCCACCGCCTCGGCGATCAGCCCGGACGGACGCAGCATGCTGATCGGCCACGTCCGGCTGTCCGACGGACCACGACCGCATCGTTACACCCTTGACGAGCACTCCGTCCCGGACGGGCGCAAGATTCGCACCCTGCTGGACAGGGGCCACGACGGCGACGTGGGCGCGCGCTGGAACCTGATCCGTTACGACGGCACGGGGAAGCATCTGCTGCTCGCGGGGAACGCAGAGCCGCTGAGCAGAGTCGACGACGGGCGGATCACCCCCTTGATCCGCCCCGCGTCCCCCGGCGCCCTGGGATTCCTCCCGGAGATCCACGCGGCCTGGTAACCCTCGAACCGGCCGGTGAGCTGGTCAGGGGCGGGTGTACGCGCCGAGGTCGTCGCCGTGCCGGGCGACGCCCGGGGAGAGGGCGGGACGGCCCGGCGCCAGCAGGTTGGCGGCCATGGGAGCGGCGGCCTTCTCGCCCCGCGCGTACGCCTGGACCAGTTTGGCGACCTGGGACGGCTTGACCGTCTCCCCGAACGGCGGCTCGTACGGGTCCACCAGGCACTCCACGAGCGCCGGCCCGTCGTGGGCGAGAGCCTGCGCGAGCACGTCACGCACCCGGCCGCCTTCCGCGACGTGGAACCCCTTCAGCCCGCAGCCCTCGGCGATCTTGACGAAGTCGACGGGTGACAGGTCGCAGGCGTACTGCGGATTGCCCAGGTACGCGTTCTGCTCCCAGACTTCCAGGCCGAGCGTGTCGTTGCGCAGGACGATCACCTTGACCGGAAGCCGGTGCTGCGTGAGCGTGGCCAGTTCCCCCAGGCACATCGTCAGGCCGCCGTCGCCGACGACCGCGATCACGGGCCGGTCCGGGTAGGCGATCTGGGCGCCGACCGCGTACGGCAGAGCCGAGCCCATCGAGCACAACGTGCCGGAGAACGAGAACTGCATGCCACGGCGCAGCATCACCCGCGACCCCCAGGAGCTGACCGTCCCCGCATCCCCGGTGAGGATCGTCCCGTCCGGGATGAGCTCGCTGAGCGCGCAGGTCACCGCCTGCGGCTTCATCGGCACCGCGGGGTCGGCGGCGCGCCGCTGCTGGAGCCGCCACCACTCGTCGTAGAGCTCGCGGGCCCGTTCGGCGAACGAGCGGTCCTGGCGCACCCGCAGCATGGGCAGGAGCCGGGCCAGCGTGGCCCCGGCGTCGCCGCACAGCCCGACCTCGACCGGGTAACGCATGCCGATCCGGTCCCCGGCCACGTCGATCTGCACCGCCCGCGCCTGGCCGGGCTCGGGCCAGAAGTCGTAGAACGGCGTGCTGCTGCCCACGATGAGGAAGCCGTCGCAGTTCTCCATCGCCCATTGGGAGGCGCGGGTGCCGATGAAACCGATGCCGCCGGTGCACCACGGGCTGTCGTCGGGAACGGCGTCCTTGCCGAGCCCCGCCTTGGCGATCGGCGCGCCCAGCGTCTCGGCGACCTGCTCCACCAGCTCCCCGGCGCCGAACCGGGCGCCCGCCCCGGCCAGGACGGCGACGCGGGCGCAGGAGTTGAGCAGCTCCGCCGCGCGCATGATGTCGTCCTCGGCCGGCACCTGGACATGACGCTGACCGGCGGTGGAGGTGTGGCCGGGAACGTTCTTCTCCGACACCGTGTCCTGCTCCTCGGTCCAGGACTGGATGTCGATGGGGATCGTCAGGTGCGCGGGCGCGCGGCGCTGGAGCGCGGCCCGCACCGCGCGGTCGGTCACCGCGACCGCGTGCGCCGGCCCCATCACCCGCTCGCTGAACACGCAGGCCGGCTCCAGCACCTTGTCGTTGTCGACGTCCTGGAGGAAATGCGTGCCGACCAGGTCGTGGTAGGTCATGCCGGTGATCGCCAGCACCGGCGCGCCGTCGATCTTCGCGTCGTACAGGCCGTTCATCAGATGCAGCGCGCCCGGCCCCGACGTGGCCACGCAGGCGGCCGGGCGGCCGGTGAACTTGGCGTACCCGACCGCCGCCATCGCGGCGTACTCCTCATGCCGTACGTGGACGAACCGCATCTGCGGGTGGGTGCGCAGAGCCTCGAAGAACCCGTTGACGGCATCGCCGCAGATCCCGAAACAAGTGTCGACGCCCCATTCCAGGAGCCGTTCCACGATGAGGTCCGAGGTCGTCCTGGGCATCACACTGCTCCTTGCGGCGGGAACGGCATCAAGCCGTCCATACCCGTGCCGGCGCGACGGTGGTGCGCCTTGTGCGAACGCTGCCTGGGCGCATGCCGAACAATAAGCCTGCTCGCACCGGCCGCGCCGCCCAGCCCACCTTTCGCGCCATATTGGTCCTAATGCGAGGGATCTGCCCACGATGCGGCGGTTGCCTGTTAGATTCGAGAGTCATGATCGAAGAGAGGCGTGTCAACGGCCCCGCCACGGGTCACTGAGGCGCGGCGGTACGGCGAGGTCAGGGCCGATCATGCGCCGTGCGAGCAGCTCCGCGTGCCGGTCGACGCGCCGATCGAGGATAGGAGCAATGTGCTGAGAAGAACTCCCCTGCTCGCCACCGCCCTCATGATGATGACGACGCTGTTAACCGTCCCGATGGCGGGGACGGCCGGCGCGGCGGTGACCGGGCAGGACGTCACGGATGCCGTCGGCAAGCGCGGCATCACCTGGGGGCCGTGCGAGGAGGAACCCTCGGTCGAGTGCGGCACCCTGACCGTGCCCGTCGACTGGTCGAAGCCCTCTGGGCCCACGGTCAAGCTGGCCCTGGCCCGCCGCAAGGCCACCGACCCGTCCGCGCGGATCGGTTCCCTGCTGAGCAACCCGGGCGGCCCCGGCAACTCCGGCGTGAACGGCATCCTGCGGCCGTCCGGCTTCAGCGAGGACATCCAGCGGCGCTTCGACATCGTCAGCTTCGACCCTCGCGGCGTCGCCCGCAGCGGCTCGGTGACGTGCTCGGCCTCGGTGTACAACAAGATGCCGTACCCGGTCATGACCAGCCAGGCCGACTACCTCAAGTGGTTCCTGTTCGACGCGCGGCTGCGCTCCGACTGCCGCAAGCTCACCGGCCCCGTGTACGACCACCTCGACTCGGTCAACGTGGCCCGGGACATGGACGCCATCCGCGCCGCGCTCGGCGACGACAAGCTGACCTCGTACGGCGTCTCCTACGGGACGCTGGCCCAGCAGATGTACGCCGAGCTGTTCCCTCACCGCGTCCGCGCCATGGTGCTGGACAGCAACATGGACCACAGCCTGGACGCCAAGGCGTTCCAGGTCAGCGAGGCGGCCGCCGTTCAGGACAGCTTCGACGAGTTCGCCGCCTGGTGCGAGCGTGACAGCGAGTGCGTCCTGCACGGTCGCGACGTCCGGGCGCTGTGGAAGAAACTGCTCGAAAAGGCCGACCGGGGCGAGCTGCTGTGGCCGGGCGACGGCCGTCCGGTGAAGGGCCACAACCTGCTGTGGCTCGGCGTGATCCTCAACGAGGGGCCCGCCTGGCGGCTGGAGGCCGAGGTGCTGCGCGCGCTGGACGGCGGTCCGGTGCCGGACGACATGCCCGGCCCTCCCGGCAACTGGCCCGTGAACGGCAAGCACGCCGAGCTGCCCACCGCGATCCTGTGCTCGGACTGGAACCTGACGCTGCGGGGCTACCGCGAGTACGCCGACGTGATGCGCGCCTCCAACGCTGTGGCGCCGGACATGCGGTACAACCCGATGCCGATGGGCGACATGCCGATCTGCCAGGGTCACCCGGTCAACAACCCGCAGCACCCGCTGCGGTACCGGGGCAGCGCCCCGCTGCTGGTGACCACCACCGTGCACGACCCTTCCACGCCGTACGAGTGGTCGGCCAACGTGGCCCGGCAACTCGGCCCCAAGGCCACCCTCCTCACGTACGAGGGCTGGGGCCACGGGGTCTACGGCAGGTCCGAGTGCACGACGGTGGCCATGGACACCTATCTGATCTCGCGGACCGTCCCCGCCCAGGGCACCCGCTGCCCGGCGGAGAAGCCGCAAGGCTAGGCGGCACAACGGCGTGAAGGTGCCGGGCCGCCCTTGGCCCGGCACGGCACCCGGTGTCCGACATCGCGCATCGTGCGGACCGCCACCCGTTCCCGTGCGGCGTTTAGGGTGGTTCCGATGCGACGGGAGTCGCGAAGGACCACCAGCGTGACGGGAGTTACAGTGCAGCGCGTCAGCCGACGGACCAGCGCCATCGCCGGAGCGGGCGTTCTCGCCCTGCTCCTGGCCGGTTGCGGGGGCCCCGCCATCAGCGAGGGCACCAGCGGGACCACCAGCGGCGGCAAGCCGGAGACGGACAAGGCCGCCTCCGCCGGGACGCCGCTGGCGCTCGACACCACACCGCGGCGGGCCGGCCTCACCGACCGGGACGACAAGGCGCACAAGCTGACGCTCCACCCGGCCACGCTCAAGCGCGGCTCGGTCGACGACCTCAAGGGCGTGCGGCTCGACGACGACGTGCAGGGGATGGTGCCGCACTATCTCACCGTGTCGATCACCAACTCCGGGTCCGGCACCGTCAAGAGCGCCCAGGCGGTCAGGAACTTCCGCCTGGCGCTCGCCGACGGCACCGCCGGCCGGCCTGTCTCGTTCTTCGCCGGCAACCCCCTGGCCTCCCCCGGCGCCGGCCCGCTGGAGACGTGCAACCGCACGAAGGCCCCCAGCACCTTGACCGCCGGCCAGGCGGCGACCGAGTGCCGGGTCGTCATGCTCCCCCAGGACGCCAAGCCCGCCGCCGTCTCCTACGCCGACGAGTCCGGCACCCGGATCTGGAAGGTCGAGGGCGGCGACCTGGGCGGCGGCGTGCTGCCCGCCGGCAAGCCGGTCGAGGTGACGTGGAAGGACACGCGGGGCAGGGACGTGCCGCTGACCGTCACGCCGAAGCGCGTGCGCAGAGCCGGCGCCGACGCGCTCGCCGGTTACAACCTGAACGCCAGGCAGAAGGCCGCCACGGCGTACTTCGTCACGCTGGAGTACCGCAACAACGGCACGTCCAAGCTGTACCCGGGCATGGACAAGGCGGTCGTCCTGCGCACCGAGAGCGGCGGCACCGTGCCCAGGCTCACGCTCATCGCGATCGGCAGCAACGGCCCCAAGGGGTGCGAATCCTCCGTGCCCTACGGCATGGTGAAGCCCGGCAAGAGCGTCCGGCAGTGCGGCGTCTACCTCGTGAACCGGGGTGACAAGCCGGTGACCGTCACGTTCTCCCCCACCGCCGAGGGAGCCGAGCCCGTGACCTGGAAGGTCTCCTGACGCCTGGAGCCGGGCGTTCGTCATCAGGACGTGGCAGGCCCCAGCGCGGCGCGTACGGCCGCCGTGGTCCGCTCGACGGCTTCGCGGTCGGCGGGTGACAGGGGCACGGCGGCCCTGACCTCGGCGGCGCGGTCGAGCAGCCGGGCGGCGGCGCGGTGATCCCCCAGGTGCGCGAGCGTCCCGGCCCGGCCCTCCAGGGCCCGGGCGAGCGTGCGCGGGTCGCCGCCGGCCCGCGCGGCGCGGCACGCCTGGTCGTGCAGCGTGAGGGCGTCCTCGGCGTGCCCGCGAGCGTGAGTGGTGAGGGCGAGCTCCGTCATGGCCGCCGCCGCGATG
This sequence comes from Nonomuraea ceibae, assembly GCF_019396325.1. Lineage (GTDB taxonomy): Bacteria > Actinomycetota > Actinomycetes > Streptosporangiales > Streptosporangiaceae > Nonomuraea > Nonomuraea ceibae. The sequence goes on along the minus strand of NZ_JAHKRO010000123.1, from coordinate 2,518 downwards.
CCCGGCTCGTGGCCGTGCCGCCGGTGTCGTTCGAGCACCGCGCGCAGGTGCTCATCGGCGGCTTCGAGGCGGCCGGCCAGGCGGGCGACCCGGCCCAGCCCGATCAGGGCGTACGTCTCGGCCAGCCTGACCGACTCGCGGGCCGCCAGCCGCCTGGCCCGTTCGTAGAGCCGGCCGGCCTGTTCGTGCTCGCCCGTGGACAGGTGGACGTCGGCCAGCCCGCACAGCTTGAACGGGATCTCCGCGGCCAGGCCGAGCCGCTCGGCGATGCCGAGGCTGCGCTCGTACAGGCCGGCGGCCCGCCGGTAGTGCCCGGTGGCCTCGGCCGCCGCGGCCAGGCTCTCGACGGCCAGCATCTGCCCCCAGGGGTCGCCGAGCCGGTCGAAGGCCGCCAGGCTGAGCCGCGCGTCGCCCTCGGCGGCCGCGCTCCGTCCACGGGCCAGGTGGTGCCAGGCCAGCGTGTTGCGGGCCGCGGCGACGCCCCACTCGTCGCCGCGGGCCTCGAACGCGGCCAGCGCCCGCCGGGTCAGCCGCTCGCTCCCGGGCAGGTCACCGCTCCCGAACAGGCTGGAGCCGAGCACCCACAGCGCCATCGGCTCGTCGGTGGGCGGCGGGTCACCGCTCGTCGTCGCGGCGTCGTGGCCGGTCATCACCGACAGGGCGGCGTGCCAGGCCCTGCCGGTCCCGGTGGAGGCGAGCGGCAGCGCGTGGGTGAAGGCGCGGTGCGCCTCTTCCAGCCGGCCCCGGAGCATCCAGTACCAGGCGAGCGCGGTGGCCAGCCGCAGTGCCGCCGCGCCGTCGCCGCTCTGGACCGCGTCGTCGAGCACGCCCCGCAGGTTGACGGTTTCGGCGTCCAGCAGCGCCAACCATCGCTCCTGGTCCGGGCCGCGTACGTGCGCGTCGGCGCGTTCGGCGAGCTCGGTGTAGTAGGCGGCGTGACGGCTGCGGGCGGCGGCCAGGTCGCCGGACTCGGTGAGCCGTTCGACGCAGTAGGCGGCGACCGAGTCCGCCAGCCGGTAGCGGTGGCCGGCCACGACCAGCAGTGACCGGTCCACCAGCCTGGCCAGCACGTCCATCACCTCCTCACCGGCGATGCCGCCGGTCGCGCACACCGCCTCTGCCGCGTCGAGGGTGCAGCCGCCGGGGTGCAGGGCGAGGCGGCACAGCGCGACCCGTTCGGGTTCGGCCAGCAGCTCCCAGCTCCAGTCGATCACCGCGCGGAGGGTCCGCTGCCGCGCGGGCGCGTCGCGCCGTCCCTGGGTCAGCAGCCGGAAGCGGCTGTCGAGCCGCCGGGCGACCTCCGCCACGCCGAGCGACCGGACGCGGGCGGCGGCCAGCTCCAGCGCCAGCGGAAGGCCGTCCAGCCGGCGGCAGATCGCGGCGGCGGCCGGGGCGGTGGTCTCGTCCAGGACGAACCCGCCGGCGGCCGCGGCGCGGGCGGTGAACAGCCGCACCGCGTCGGCGCCGGCGATGCCGGCGAGGGGTGCGTCCTGTTCCGGCACGGCCAGCGGGGCCACCACGTGCAGCCGCTCGCCGGAGAGGCCCAGCGGCTCCCGGCCGGTAGCCAGGACGCGCAGCCCGGGCGCGCCGGCCAGCAGCCGCCCGGCGATCTCGGCGACCGGTTCGACCACATGCTCGCAGTTGTCGAGCACCAGCAGCGTCCGGCGCTCGCGCACGGCCGTGACGATCCGGTCCGTGGGCGGTACGGGCTGCCCACGCGAGCCGGGACCCGTGGCCCTGGTGAGCCCGAGCGTGGCGGCGATCAGGGTGGCCACGTCGGCGGGCGCAGGCGGCGCGCCGGTGTGCGCGGGATGGTCCAGCGCCGCGAGCTCGACCAGGTGGACCCCGCCGGGGAAGGCCGCGGCCAGCCGGTCGGCGACGGCGACCGCCAGCCGCGTCTTGCCCACGCCGCCCGGCCCGGTGAGGGTCACCAGCCGGCCGGCGTGCACGAGCTCCGCTACCCGCGCGATCTCCTCGTCCCTGCCGATCAGCTCGGTGAGCGGAACCGGCAGGTCCGTGCGGGGGCGGGCCGGCTCCAGCGCGGCGTCCTGCCGGAGGATCGCCTGGTGGACGGCGGCCACGGCGGGTGACGGGTCGACGCCGAGCTCGTCGGCGAGCCGTACGCGCAGGTCGTGGTAGTCGGCCAGGGCCTCCCCCTGCCGCCCGGCCTGGTAGAGCGCGCGCATGTGGCAGGCGCGCAGCCGCTCGCGCAGCGGGTGCCGCCGAACGTGCTCGGCCAGCTCGTCCAGGACTTCGGCGGGCCGGCCCAGCTCCAGTTCGGCCTCGGCGCGCTCCTCGATCGCGGCCAGCCGCTGCTCGGCGAGCTGGGCGATCGCGCCCTGCAGGCACGGCTCGGCGGAGAAGCCGGCGTACGGCTCGCCCCGCCACAGCTCCAGCGCGTCCGCCAGCAGCGCCGCCCTGGCCTGCGGGTCCGCGCCCGCTCGCGCCCGCGCGGCCAGGGCCGCGAACGCGCGGGCGTCGACCGCGCCGGCGGCGGCCCGCAGCGCGTAGCCGCCGG
>NZ_JAHKRO010000122.1 GCF_019396325.1 Nonomuraea ceibae | reverse complement strand
GAGGTCCCCCCGCCCGCCGGCGGCAGCGCCGCCGGGGTGCTGCAGACCGGGCAGCGGCTCGGCTCGTCGATCGGCATCGCCGCCGCCGGGTCGGTCTTCTTCGGGTCGCTGCGCGACGGCTGGCCCGCCGCCTTCAGGCACGGGCTCCTCGTCGTGCTGGCCTTCGTCGGCGTCGCCCTGGCCGCCGCCCTCTACGACCTCGCCAAGGGCCGGGCCGAACGCTGACCCTCCCCGCCCCTCACCTGTTGAGCAGCCTGGCCTCCACGGCCGGATCCAGCCCCACCGAGGGACGATCCGGGCGCATCGGGGCCCGGCCGCCGATGCTCCGCAGCCACTCCCACGTGTCGGCCACCGTCTCCGCCACCGGCCGCACCCTCAGCCCCGCCGCCACGGCCTTGGACACGTCACCCCCGTGCATGAACGCGTGATCCTCGCCCACCAGCCAGATCGGCAGATCGGTCCACGGCCGCACCCCGGCCGCCAGGATCGTCTCCGCGTCCACCCAGCGCAGCTCCGCGTCCGACCCGGTCACCCGCACGGCCGTCTCCAGCAGCTCCGCCATCGTGGTGAACCCGGGCGGGCTCACCACGTCGAACGCGCCGCCGATCCCGCGCCCCGCCGCATCGAGGCACCAGCGCGCCAGGTCACGCGCGTCGACGTACTGGACGCCCAGGTCACGCGGGCCCGGCGCGAGCACCGGGCCGCCCCTGGCGATCCTCGTCAGCCACCACGGCAGCCTGCCGATGTTCTCGTACGGGCCCAGGATCAGGCCCGCCCGCGCCAGCAGCGCCCGGTCGCCGAACGCCGCCGTCGCGCCCTCCTCGCCGCCCGCCTTCATCGCGGCGTAGCCCTCGTCGCCGGCCTCCACCAGCGGCGCGCTCTCGTCGGCCCCGTAGGGCACCGGCGGCGCGTAGACCGAACGGCTCGACACGTACACGTAATGGCCCGCCCGGCCGGCCAGCAGCGCCGCGGACTCGCGCACCGCCGACGGGGCCCACGACCACGTGTCGACCACCACGTCCCACTCGCCGCGCGCCAGCGCCTCCAGCCCGCCCTCCCGCGTGCGGTCGCCGCGCAGCGCCGTCACCCCTGGGGGCGGCTCGTGCGTGCCCCGATTGAACATCGTCACCCGCCAGCCGAGCGCCTGGGCCTCCTCGACGAACGCCCGGCCCACGAACTCGGTCCCGCCCAGCAGCAATACGTCCATGGGACCCCACTGTGCCCGCCCGCCCCCGCCCCGCCCAGGGGCCCACGCCCGCAGCGGAATCGCGAGGAGCGAAACCCCGTGCCCCATCCCGCCCGCCGTCCTCCTGCTTCCCACTCGCTGGGCGGTGGTATTTGTGGCGGGAACGCTGTCGAACGTCATGAATGTCCGGTTCAGGGTAGGGGTCGGACGTGCTCATACCTCGCTCGATCCGCGGGCGTCTGACGACGATCGCGGTGCTGGTCGGGGCGCTGATCTTCGGCACGTCGTCCGCGGTCGCCGTGGTCACCGTGCCCGACAATCTGCGTGACCAGGTGGACGCCAGGGTCGAGCTGGCCGTGCGCCGCACCGCCAGCGACGCGCGCCTGGGCACGCTCAAACCGAAGATCGAGGTCCCGGCCCGGATCCAGTTCGTGCAGGTGGTCGGGGCCGACGGCCGGGTGCTGTCGGCGGGCAGGCTGGGGCAGCGGCGCCTGGTGACCGGGTTCGACCCGCCCGAGCCGGAGCACGTCTACGCCGTCGACCGCAACATCACCGGCCTGCCGCCGCACGTCGATCCCGGCGGCGACTACCGCGTCATGGCGATGACCGTGCGCAGCCCGTCAGGCCCGGTCACGGTGTACGGGGCGGCGTCGCTCGGCGACGTGAACCGGGCGCTGAAGTGGATCTACGGCATCGTCTTCGTCGGCACCCCGCTGGTGCTGCTCATCATCGGGCTCATCACCTGGTTCACGGTCGGGCTCGCGCTGCGTCCGGTGGAGCACATCCGGGCCCGGCTCGCCGCCATCACCGGCCGGGATCTCAGCCGCCGCGTCCCCGTGCCCGACACGGGTGACGAGATCACCAGGCTGGCCGTCACCACCAACAGCACGCTCGACCGGCTCGAACGTTCGGCCGAGACCCAGCGCCGCTTCGTCGCCGACGCCTCGCACGAGCTGCGCAGCCCGATCGCCGCCCTGCGCACGCAGCTCGACTACGCGACCGCGTACCCGGAGGAGACCGACTGGTACGACACGGGCATGCGCGCGATGGCGGCGACGGACCGGCTCGCGGCCATCATCGACGAGCTGCTCATGCTGGCCCGCCTGGACGCCGGGGCCGTGGCGCCCCGCTCCACCGTCGACCTCTGCGACCTGGCGCGGGACCAGGCGGAGCGCCGCCGCACCGGCCGCGTGCCCGTCCGCATGCGGCCGTGCGCGCCCGCGCCCGTCCTCGGCTCCCAGACGCAGCTCGACCGCGTGCTGACGAACCTGCTGGACAACGCCGTACGGCACGCCGACACCCGCGTCGACCTGGACGTATCGCTGGACGGCGAGCACGTCGTCGTCACCGTCACCAACGACGGCGACAGCATCGCGCCCGAGGACCGCGAGCGCGTCTTCGAGCGGTTCACCCGGCTGGAGGCGGGCCGCACCAGGGACCGGGGCGGCAGCGGCCTGGGGCTGGCGCTCACCCGCGAGATCGTCACCCGGCACGGCGGCGCCATCACGGTCGCGGACCACGAGCCGGGCACCCGGTTCGTGGTCCGCCTTCCGCTGCGTCCTAACCCGTCACCGTGATCCGGTTGGTTGCGGGGGGCGCGATCGGGTTGTTCTGCCCCAGGTAGGCGACGAACGCGTCGATGTCGAGCGGCCCGCTCCACAGGTCGGTGCCCTCGGTGAACGCCTGGAACGCGTCACCGCCGCCGACCAGGAAGTTGTTGGCCGCCACCCGGATCGCCTGCGTGTCGGTCACCGGCACCCCGTCGATCTTGATGTCGGACACCTTGGCGCCCCAGGCGGCGCCGGTGCTGTAGGTGTAGGTCAGGTTCGCCGAGGGCTGCAGGATCTTGGTGAACGCCTGGTTGTTCGGCCCGCCGGTGAACTGCTGCTCCAGCACGGTCTTGAGCTGGGCGCCGGTCAGCGTGACGACCTGCATGAGATTGTTGAACGGCTGCACGGTGAACGCCTCGCCGTACGTGACCGTCCCGTCGCCCTCGCCCGCCGGGGAGCTCGCGTACGACAGGGAGGCGCGCACGCCGCCCGGGTTCATCAGCGCGATCTGCGCGTTGCCGCCCTCCCGGGTGGCGGCGAGCTGGGCGTCGGCGATGAGGTTGCCGAGCGCGGACTCGCCGGACGGGGCGGCGGCGTTGGTGATGTCGGCGGTGATCGTGCCGACGGGCCGGTTGGCGACCGGGGCGACCCGGTCCTTCCACGTCTGCACGAACGCCGAAATTTCGGCATCCGGGGCGACCGTCCGGGTCACCACGTGGTTGTCCGCCACGACCGAGGAGCGGTCGACGTCCCGCGTCCGCACGTCCACCTTCAGGTCCACCTGCGTGATCACGCGCCCGAACGAGCCGCCCTGCGAGTAGAGCCGGTCACGCCCCGCCGGGTCCTTGACCACGCACTTGTACGCCTGGTGCGAGTGGCCGCTGAGCACCAGGTCGATCTCGGGGTCCACCTGCGTGGCGATGCGGTTGCCGGCGCCCGGGATCGCGGCGCAGGCGTCGGGCGACCGGCCCGCCGTCACCTGGTCGCCCTCGTGCACGAGCACGACCTGGGCCTTCACGCCCACCAGCCGGAGCAGCCTGGAAGCCACGTTCGCGGCCTTGACCTCGTCGACGAACTTGAGATCCTTGATGCCCTCGGCGGTGACGATGTTCGGCGTCGTCTTCGTGACCAGGCCGATGAAGCCGATCGGCACGCCGTTCATCCACTTCACGCTGACCGGCGGCAGCGCGGGCACGCCCCAGTCCTTCAGCAGCTCGCCGAACCTGCTGCTGTCGCCGAGGGCGGCGAGCGCGTCGGTCCGCTCGTCCCGGTTCTTGAACAGCACGTTGGCGCCCACGTAGTCGAACGTCGCGCCCTTCCACGGCCCGGCGGGGGAGCAGCCGTCCACCGGGTGGCAGCCGCCCTTCATGATGCGCCGCAGCTCGGCGTAGCCCTCGTCGAACTCGTGGTTGCCCACCGCCGCCACGTCCAGCCCGAGCTTGCCCAGGAACTCCACCGACGGCTCGTCGTGGTAGGCGGCCGAGAGCAGCGGCGTGGCCCCGATCAGGTCACCCTGGGCGACCGCGATCGTGTTGCCGTCGGCCAGGGCCTTCATGTGCGTCGCCACGTACGCCGCGCCGCCGGCCTCGACCGTGGCGCCGTGCTCGTCGACCATCCGCCCGGAGGACCCGGTCGGCGGTTCGAGGTGGCCGTGGAAGTCGTTGAGAGCGAGCAACCGGACCGGAACGGTCCTCGGTGCCTTGCTCGCGTCCGCCGGGAGGCCGGCGAGCAGGACGCCGCCTGCGGCGACGGCTCCGGCCATCGTGAGCCGGAGGAGGGAACGGGACGTCATGGCCCAAGAACATACGTCCGCAAGCCATGCAGCCAATGGCGCAAAGGTAACGATTCATCGCGCCCGGACATGGCGTCATTTGCCAGTCGTACGCCTAGAGTTCGATCTGTGAGCGAGAGTGTGAAAGTCCGGGAACGGCTTGATGACCAGGAAATCGCCGGGGTGCTGTCCGTCGTCGAGGCGGCGACCGAGACCGACGGCGTCCGCCCGCTGAACGAGCACGTGATGCTCCACCTGCGCTACGGCGGCGATCCGAGGGCCCGCTCCCTCCTGCTCTACGACGGCGCCGCCCTGGCCGGCTACGCCCACGTCGACCCCACCGACGAGGTCGAGGGGCCCAGCGGCGAGCTCGTCATCCACCCCGCCCAGCGCCGCCGCGGCCACGGCGCGCGGCTGCTGCGCGCCGTGCTCGACCTGACGGGCGGCAGGCTGCGGCTGTGGGCGCACGGCGACCACCCGGGCGCGGAGGCGCTGGCGGCCTCCTCCGGCCTCGAACGGGCGCGCTCGCTCTGGCAGATGCGCCGCTCCCTGTTCGCGCCGCTGGCCCCGTACGAGGTGCCGGAGGGCGTCAGCGTACGGACGTTCGTCCCGGGACAGGACGAGGAAGCCTGGCTGAAGGTGAACTCCGCGGCCTTCGCCCACCACCCCGAACAGGGCGCGTGGACGATGGACGACCTGCTGCTGCGCGAGCGGGAGCCGTGGTTCGACCCCGAAGGGTTCTTCCTGGCCTTCCGCGGCGACCGGCTCGCCGGATTCCACTGGACCAAGATCCACGGCTCCGACGAGCACCAGGAGCACGGCCACGAGCCGCTGGGCGAGGTCTACGTCGTCGGCGTCGACCCCTCCCAGCAGGGCACCGGCCTGGGCAAGGCGCTCACCCTGGCCGGCCTGGCCCACCTGCGCTCGCGCGGCCTCGCCCAGGCCATGCTCTACGTGGACGAGGCCAACACGGCCGCGATCAGGCTGTACGAGTCCCTTGGCTTCAGCCGCTGGGACGTCGACGTGATGTACGCCGCTACTCCACCAGGAAGTGCAGCGCGTAGTACGACAGAGCAGCCACCAGAGCCGCTGCCGGAATCGTGAGAACCCAGGCGGTCACGATGTTGCCCGCCACACCCCACCGCACCGCCGACAGCCGCTTGGTCGAACCCACGCCCATGATCGCCGAGGTGATCGTGTGCGTGGTGGAGATCGGCGCCCCGAACCCGATCGCCGCGCCGTACAGCACCGTCGACGCGGCGGCTTCCGCGGCGAAGCCCTGCGGCGGGTCGAGGGCGATGATGCGGCGGCCCAGCGTCCGCATGATCCGCCAGCCACCCGCGTACGTGCCGAGCGAGATCGCGCCCGCGGCGGCCAGGATGACCCACTGCGGGATGGGGTCGGCAGGAGCGGCGTAACCGCCGACGACCAGCGCCAGGAAGATGACGCCCATCGTCTTCTGCGCGTCCTGGAGGCCGTGGCCGAGCGCCATCGCCGCGGCCGAGACCGTCTGCGCGTAGCGGAAGCCCCGGTTGGCCTTGCCCGGTTGCGCGTTCCTGAAGATCCAGTAGATTGCGATCATGATCCCGGCCGCCAGCGAGAAGCCGACGAGCGGTGAGATGATCATGGGGATGACGACTTTGGCCACGACGCCCTCCCAGTGCACGACGCTGGCCGAAGCCAGGGCCGAGCCGATGAGACCGCCGATCAGCGCGTGGCTGGAGGAAGAGGGCAGGCCGAAGTACCAGGTGATGAGGTTCCAGACGATCGCGCCGATCAGGCCGGCCGCCACGATCACCAGTCCATGTGTGCCGTCAGGCGCGTCGATGATTCCTTTGCCGACGGTCTGCGCGACCTGGGTGCCGAGGTGAGCACCGATGAAGTTCATCGCCGCCGCCATGAACAGCGCCGCCCTGGGCGTGAGGGCCCGGGTGGAGACTGAGGTCGCGATGGCGTTGGCCGCGTCGTGGAAGCCGTTGGTGTAGTCGAACACCAGGGCGACGACGACCACGCCGATGACGAGGGCGAGCGTGAGGTCCACTGAGTTAGCTTTCCTTGACCGCGATCGACTCGATCGTGTTGGCCACGTGCTCGAAGGCATCGGCCGCCTCTTCCAGGGCGTCGATGACCTCCTTCATCTTCATCACCGTCAGCGCGTCGTACTCGCCGCTGAAAAGCTTGGCCAGCAGCCGGCGGTAGACCTGGTCGCCCTGGTTCTCCAGGCGGTTGACCTCGATCCAGTACTCGTTGAGGTTCTTCATCGAGCGCAGCCTCGGCATGGCCTCGGCGGTCAGCTCGGCGGCCCGCTCCAGGACCTCCACCTGCCGGACGACATCTTTGGGGAGATGATCGATCTGGTAGAGGACGATGAGGTCCGACGCCGCCTCCATGGCGTCCATCACGTCGTCGAGGTTGGAGGCCAGCCGGTAGATGTCCTCGCGGTCGAAGGGAGTGATGAAACTCTCGTTGAGCCGGTTCATGATCGCGTGGGTGCGTTCGTCCCCGGCGTGCTCGCAGGCGCGCATCTTCTCGGCCAGGGCCTCCCGGTCCGAGCCGTCGCTGATGATCTCTACGAGCAGGCGTGATGCTGTGACCAGGTTGTTCGCCGAGTCGGCGAACAGGTCATAGTAGCTGTCCTCACGTGGCGTGAGACGCAGGCGCACGTCGTTCTCCAGATGTGCGGGGATGGTCCGTGGAAGAGGGTACGGCTTACCAGGCAAAATGCGAACTTCATGTCCCCTTCTCCTAGTCGCTACCCTCCGTATGCTGTACGACACCGCGGCCCAGAGTACTTTGAGTGCCTTTTTGTCACACAGGCGGGGCTAGATCCGGGTGCGATGAAAGTTGCGGAACGACCGCGACGGAGTCGGCCCACGCTGCCCCTGATAACGGGACCCGTACTTCTCCGACCCGTACGGGAACTCCGACGGAGAGCTGAGCCTGAACACGCAGAGCTGCCCGATCTTCATCCCCGGCCACAGCTTGATCGGCAACGTGGCCACGTTGGACAGCTCCAGCGTGACGTGCCCGCTGAACCCCGGATCGATGAAGCCGGCCGTCGAATGCGTGAGCAGACCCAGGCGGCCCAGCGAACTCTTGCCCTCCAGCCTGGACGCCAGGTCGTCGGGCAGCGTGATCACTTCGTAGGTGGAGGCGAGCACGAACTCGCCCGGATGCAGGATGAACGGCTCGTCCCCCGACGGCTCGACCACCCGCGTCAAGTCAGGCTGCTCGACACTGGGATCGATGTGCGGATACCTGTGGTTCTCGAACACCCGGAAAAAGCGGTCAAGCCGGACGTCGATGCTGGACGGTTGGATCATGTCACGATCGAACGGGTCCAGCGCGAGCCGCCCGGAGTCGATCTCGGCCAGGATGTCGCGGTCAGATAGCAGCACGGTCAGCAAACTTACCTGGTGATCCAAAGTGAGGCTCGAAACTGGGGCTCGGTTGGCTTGGTGAAGTGGGTGCGGTTTCCGGTACAGTGGTGGCCGCGGCTTCGGGCCGTACGCGGGTGTAGTTCAATGGCAGAACATCAGCTTCCCAAGCTGACAGCGCGGGTTCGATTCCCGTCACCCGCTCTCAGTGTGAAAGCCCAGGTAGACCGAGGGTTCGGTACCTGGGCTTTGGTTTGTCCTAGGGCTGTTGATCTCTGCGTGCCATTAGCGTGCCATTAGGGCTTGTGATCACCCGGTGGGAACCAGCAGGCCAGGCGGGTTGTCGTCGTCCTCGTCGCGTGCCCGTTCGTGCCCGATGAGGTGCTTGTCGATGGCTTCGGTGATCAGCTTGTCCGCGCCCCGGACGGCGTGCTGGTAGATCATCGCGGCGCGGACGTTGTCGTGTCCCATGCGTGCCATGAGGTCCTTGAGACCCGCGCCCGAGTCCGCTGCGATCATGTTTCCCGTGTGACGGAGATCATGGAAGTGCAGTTCCGGAACGCCGATCGCTCGGCCGGCCTCCATCCAGCCAGAGAGCTTGTTGAAGCCGCTCCGACGCATGGGGCCGCCCTTGATCCCAGCGAAGACCAGCGCTCCGGCCTCGGGCTTGACGTAGAGCCGCAGATGCTCCTTCAGGGCGGGGATGATCGCCTGCGGGATACCGACGATGCGCCTACCGGCCTTGGACTTGGGCGGACCAAGTACCAGTTCCCCGGTGGAGCGTTCCACGTAGGCCAAGCGTACGCGGACCGTACCCGCGTCGAGGTCGAGGTCCGCTCGGGTCAGTGCGGTGATCTCGCCCCATCGCAGGCTCGCGAACGTGGCCAGGAGCACGAAGCCCCGGTAGCGCCGATCGTGCGTGCAGTCGGCCTGCCCGGTGTCGATCATCCGCCACAGCGCCCGCTCGGCTTCTCCTCGTGTCGGGAAGACCTCCGGATAGGTCCGCATCTCGCCATGCCGCTGAAATCGGATGCGGTGCCCCTCGCCTCTCTTGAGCGCTCGGATGCTGCCCACTGGTCGGCGCCCCACCTTGTCCGCCAACTCGAAGACCTGCCCCACAGAGAGGACTGGTCGCTCTTCGGCGTGCTCGTCGCCGGCCCCGCGGATCCGGCACGGGTTGCGGGAGATGATCCCGTCGTCTTCGGCCGCCGTCATGAGTACGGCGCGGAGGAGGCGATACGCCTTTGCCGCCATGCTCACCGAGACGCCCTTGCCGAGCAGGTCTGCCCGCCACTGCCGAATCATCGCCGTCGAGAGCTTGCCGAGCGAGACGTTGCCGAGATATGGCGTGATGTGCTTCTTGAGCAGCCAGCGATAGAGATCGATTGTCCTCGGTCGGAGCCCGGGACGCTGGTCGATCCAGGTTGTCGAATACTCTGCGAGCCTGACCTTGGCCCGCTCGGGGTCGGTCCACGTCCCGGCGAGAATCTTCCCCTCGATCAGAGTCAGCGCCCGGTCGGCGTCGCCTTTGCGCTCGTAGGTCTCCTCACCAGTTCTGATGCGCCCGTCAGGTCCGGGGTAGCGGATCTGGAACCGCCCCGAGGGCAGCTTGCGAATGTTGCCGAAACGACGGTGGTTCTCCTTGTTCGCCATCAGGCGGCCCTCCCGGTTGCGTCGAAGGTCGTCATGGGTGCGACGGTCCCGGCGACGACGAAGGCGATCAGTGCGGACTCTCGGATGCGGACGTGCCGCCCGACCTTGACGAACTCGATCCGGCGTTCGGCGATCAGTCGGCGGACGAAGCGAACCGAGGTGCTGAGCAGTTCGGCCGCTTCCGGGACGGTGAACAGGTGGTCCAAGATCTCCTCCTCTCAGGCTGCCTGCGGAGTTGCCGAAAGTTCTTCGAGGCGTCTCAGGTGGGCGCGCCATCGCTGCCGTTCGGCGATGGACCTGAGGAGCCGGACGCCGATCGGAGCGACCTCGGGATCGCCCGGCCTGACCGGTTGCCAGACGTAGCGGTGCGGGTCGGTGGGCTCGTCGGCCTGGCCGAGCGCTTCCAGGACCCACGTACGGCGGTCCTGCTTGTGTTCGGCGAGCGTCTTATTGCTCCACTTGCGGGAGACGAGGACCCGGCGACCGGCGTAGCCGAGGTGTTCGGGCTTGTGGGCCTTGGACCGGCAGCAACCGGGAACCATCCCCGGCTTGGCGTTCTTGGGCTGCACGCCGTACCGAAGCCAGTTCGGGCAGGTCGGTGAACACGGCTCGTAGCGCAGGGCATCGACGAAGCGGGCCGCGTGTTCCCGCTGAGCCTGACCGTCCAAGGTCTCGCCGAGGCTCTTCGTCAGGTACTTGGACAGGTACCGGATGCACTGGTCGGCGTCCGGCGACCCGGCGAGCACCCCTTTCACGTCCACCTGATCGCCGAAGCGGATCACGTGCATGGGCTCGTCGCCGAGCTGGTCGAGAGCCTCGTCCCAGGTGGGCAGGACCTCGCCCGTGTCGGGGTCCACGTAGCCGTCGTTCCAGATGGGCAGGCGGTCACCCTCGAAGCGGGCTTCATCCGCTTGAGGCCACCAGACCTGGTGATAGGTGGCCGCCGCGATCTGCTTCATCTCGGCGCGCGGCAGGGTGCCCCGGACGGCCATGTGCAGGTGCGGAGCGAGCCGCTTCTGAGGCTCCACCGTGGCGAAGTACTGCACGTCATAGCCAGCGACCCGGCGAAGGTTCTGCACGAACCGGTCCACGAGCTTGGAGAAGTGCAGCGCGTCACGAGCCGCTCGAACGTAGTCGTACATGTCCGGATCGACGGGAGCGCCGTTCATGACCTTGCCGTAGCTCGGCAGGGTGAGGGTGACGAACAGAGAAGGCCGGTAGGTCCTGCCGTCCGCCGCCTCGAAAGTCCGGCCCAGAGTCGTGCTGTCCATCTTCCGCTTGGGCAGGTCGGGCGCGTCCTGGCGGCGCTTGGTGGAGCGGACGCGCTTGGACGCTGTACGACCGAGCACGTTTCCGCGCATCCCGGCCTCGTTGATCTCGATGTCGAGCCCGGTGAGCACGGCGTCCAAGTCGGAGGTGTCGCCGCCGGCCTTTTCCTCCGCGTCGCGCTTGGCCTGCATGTCGGCCCGGAACTCGACGAGGCAGCGCTGCCTATCGGTCGCCTCGTCGGGCGTGATGATCGGCTCCTCATCGAGGTGCCATCCCTCCCGGCACTGCGCCATCCGGAGCTGCCGGTTGCGCTTGGCGCACGGAGGACACTTGCTCTCCAGCGGTGAGCCGCACGGGACATCGACGACCTCGGACTTGCCGGTCGTCATGTCCAGCCGCCTGAGCGCGACGGGCCGGATGCAGACGCCGTGAAGCTTGGCAATCTCCTCGGCCACGTCGCGGGCGAGCGGCTGGGCCATGCGGACAGCGCGCGGGGTCTTGCGGTCGGTCAACGGACCTCCTCTGCGATCTCGGGGAACGTGAGCGCGGTCTGTCCGCACTCGGCGCACTCGACCAGGCCACGCATCGGGTCGAGCCACAGGGCATTCAGCGCGGCGCACGAAGCGCAGCGAAGGCCGTCGAGGAAGTGAGCCAGTGTCATCGGACCTCACCGACCATCGCGCGGATGTCGTCGTCGGAGACGTACGCGGCGCGGACGCGGATCGGATCGGGACTGGCCTCCAGCCGCACGTATCCGACGCCAGCGCCACGTTCCGGACGAGGAGAGATGCGGTCGGCCAGGGCACCGCGATCTCGTGCGCCGTCACCGAGCACCATGTCCACCTGCTCCGACTCGTCGAGCCGGAGGGCGATCTTGTCCGGGAAGAGGTTGCGGATGTTCATGACCTCCTTGCGAGGGTCCTGGAGAGCCGCCAGGACGCCCACGCCGACCGCGCGTCCCTGAGTGGTCAGCGTGGCCAGAGCAGCGGAGATGCGCTGCCTGAGCTGCCTGTCGGACTGGTAGGCGGTCAGGAACGCCACCTCGTCGACCACGGCCAGGACGAAGGGGTCGTCGAGAGTAGGTGTGTGGGACCGCTGGACCCCGGCGAAGCGAGCCGCACGCTTCTGCATGACGCTCACCGCCTCGTCGAGCAGGTCAGCGCAGTCGGCAGGATCGGCCGCGTACCGTCCGCCGAAGAGAGCCTTGCCGTACGACAGCTCCATCAGCTTCGGGTCGAGCGCCCAGATCTCGACCAGGCCCGCGTGGATCGCGGGTATGAGCCCACGAATCGCCGACCAGATGATGGAGCCCTTGCCTGCGCCTGTGGCCCCAGCGACGAGGACATGAGTCCCATGCAGTCGGAGGAGCCACGGCGAGCCGTCCTCCTGCCTGCCGATCTCGACCGGTCCGACCGTCGGTGTGTCCGGGATGGGAAGCGCAGCCATCGGCGTGGCAAGCGGATCGTGACGTGGAAAGGTCAGCACGAGCTGACCGGCCTTGGCCACCGCCACCCGGCAACTCTCCGACCCGAAGCCGTGGGACAGGTTCTCGATCCTGTCGGACCAGTCCTTGGCCGCCTGGCCGTCGAGCATGCGGACCGTGAGCCTGTCGGCCCAGGAGTTCGAGGTCACCTTGACCAGCCGAGGAACGTACTCCCGTCCGCGTATGTGCCGGGCCAGCCCGGCGACGGTCATGACCGGCTGCCAGTGTCGCCGGTAGATCCAGAACCAGCGCGCGAAGGCGAGCAGTCGCCAGCCGATCCATCGCACGAATGTCGGCCGGTCGAGGACCGCCCAGGCGGCCAAGGCGACGAGAGCCGGAACGACGAGCAGCAGCGCAGCACGCCAGCCGTACACCAGGCAGAGACCGGCGGGAACCGCGATCACCGCCAGAGCGATGGGGTGCCGCCAGGTCAGCCGGGAGAGGCCGGCCACGAACCGGGCGATGAAGATGACCAGAGTGATGACGGCCGGGGTCTGCACCACGGCCGGTTTGAAGACCACCGCCGTGTCTGGCGTGGTCGAGACGATGCGGTGCGGCTCGTCGCCGGGCATCCTCTTGAACATTAGGGTGAAGTCCTTCCATGCATGTCGCGTGTGTGCGGAAGACCGAGGGGCCGCCGGAAGTTGCCGCTTCCTGCGGCCCCGCTGAGCATCAGGCCGCCTCGTCGTTGGCCTCGTGTGACTCACCGCCGTGAAGTCGCTCGCAGTCGGCCAGGTACCGGGCGGCGGCGTTGAAGATCGTGCGAGCAACGGTCAGGTCGTCGTCGGTCACCGGCCCCGAGGTCGAGACGGTCACCGAGGCGTCCGAGGTGTCGAGGTCGAAGCAGGGCTTGCCGTTCTCCCCGAGCCAGGCACGCGCCCGCAGCTCCGCCGAGCAGAAGGCGATGCTGAACCGCGACGGCTTGTCGGGACGCATGGAGACGGTGACGTAGGTGTACGGGCTGAGCGTCATCGACCCGCCACCCCCAGCCCGTTCGGCAGGCCGTGGAACATGCGCTCCACCGCTCCGGCGAACATGGCGGCCTCTCGCGCCAGAGTCCGAGCGAACTCGACGTCGTCGAGGGTGACGTGATCGGTGGCCGACGTGGTGACGAGCACCTGCGTACCGCCGAAGACGAGCCCCAGGACCGGTGAGCGCTGCGGATACGGATGGTTCCGCACGTCAGCGCCCTGGCCGACCTTGAGCGCGATCGTGCTGCCCGGACGAGCCTTCTGCCGCCTCATCACGCCGCGTCCTTCGCAGCGGCCTGCGCCTTCCCGGCCGGACGAGGAGCACGCATCTCGCGAACCTTGATCGAGTACGCCAGCCGTCCGGCCTGGTTGACGTAGGGCGTTGCGGTCATGTGGTCGAACTCGACCGGCGTGAACGGCAGCCCGGCCATCGGAGCCGGAGGAACCGGCTGCACCGGGCTGAGGATCTTGACGGACACGGTCTTCTGAGCCGCCTTGAGCGTGGGGTCGGCGTCCATGACGCTGACCTGCCAGACGAGCTCTCCGCTCTGCTTGTCGCGGGTCTGGACGAAGCGCCCGTTGGTCGAGGCGTCGAAGTCCTTGACGGGCTCGACCTCACCCACGACGTAGCACCCGTGCGGGAAGGCCATGTCGAACGTGACGGGGATGGGACCTTGCAATGCCATGAGGCTTCTCCTAGCTGGTCGTCTTGTCGCTAACTCGTCTTGTCGAGTTGTCATGAAGGTACCCGCAGCTCAGGGACTTGACAACACGAGTTAGCGGGATTTCTTCAAGATCTTTATAGCGCTAGGAGAAATGCGCATATAAGCCACGTGGCGAACCGGATCAATTCATGACATAGCAAGGAAAGCAGTAATGCGGAGAATGTCCCGGCTTAGGCCGAGTGTTGCGAAATGGGGGAGCTGTGGGGCAGGTTCTGAATCAGAGCGAGTAGGAGTCTTCCAACTCGTGAAGATCGCCCGGCAGCACTAGATCCACGACAAGCACGGGCCGTCCGCCGCCGTTGAACACGCTGGCCAGCACTCCGAGAACCGGCGCGCTCTTGCGTATCTCCATGAGCTTGGCTTCGTCCGTCGAGGGGTGCCGAGCGCTCAGCCGTTCGACGACGTGTTGCAGCTTGAGACCCTTGCTCTCTCGGAGATGTTCTCTGATGCCGGCGTGAAGAGGCTCCGCCTCGCCGAGCTGCGTTCCCTCAGCCTGATGCACCGGACACCACACGGTGAACAGGTCTGTCGGACGCTCGTCATCGCGGAAGAGAACACGGCGCCGTACGACCGTGGATCCCTCCGGCACGTCCAGCAGTTTGGCGACTGCCGCGGAGGCCGCCACGGGTCCAGCGTCGATGACCGTGCTGTTCTCGTCGGCTTCCACGCGATCCAGGACGGCCCGTCCCGGACGGGGGTTCTGGCTGGACGCGCCCGGTGGAGCCGCCTTCACGAAGGAGCCCTTGCCATGCTCCCGCTCGATGACGCCACGGAGCTGGAGAACTTGGAGGGCGCGTACGACCGTTGGACGGCTCACCTTGAAGTCTCGAACAAGCTGCGTCTCAGAGGGCAGCAGAGAGCCAGGCGGATAGGTCCCGTCCGCGATCTTCTGCCTGATCGTCTGCACGATCTGGGCGTACTTCGGTGGCGCGAACTCTTCAGAGGACATGACGACCATCCAACAACTCGACTTGTCGTAAAGCCTAGTTGGAGTTGGACAGCCTGTCGCCCCCTCTGCCATAGGAGCGTACGGACTGGTGGAGGGACTGTCCGACTGCGCTACGGCAAGCCCCTCCACCAGCTCCAAGACACGACGGTTCAGCACCCCTGAACTCGCCTCCCGTCGTGCCCGGCTATTGAGCCCCGCCGTCGAGAAGGGCGACCCAGACTTGACACGCTTCCTTGTAGCGCCAGCGATAGGTCTCGTGAACCCGCTGCACGACGCGGTCACGGCGCTCGGTCCGGAGGATGTAGAAGAGACCGGCCTCACGACACAGCTCGTAGACCACGTCCTCGCAATCGCAGGTGTACGCGATCACGCGCAGGGAGTCCTGCTCCAGTGCGGTCTCCCGCCATACCAAGCGCATACAGTCCGTCCGTGGTGGGGCGACATGAGGAGCGAGGCAGCCGACGTAGATGTTCACAGCAGCGCACCCGCCTGTCCGGTCCCGTTGCACCGCCAGCAGTCGTCCCGGTGACGCTCGTCGATGGCGGCGTCGGACGGATACTCAGCCGCCACAACGCTCTGGCGAAGGCTGACGTACTTCCAGCCCCGTCCTGAGCAGGAGCTACATGGCGCAGTCATGCAACGAGGATTGCCCGAGGACATGTCGCGTCTCGATCGCTCCCGGATACCGTCTGTGATCGACTCGTTTCTTCTCGTCTCCTCTTTGTCTCGTCCGAGCCCGTCTCTGTCGCTAATCTGGCCTCATATGGCACCCCAGCCCGAGGCGCGGATCATGACTGACCAGCCGATCCTGTTGAAGACCCTCCTGACGCAACGCCATTGGCAGACGTACAGCACGTTTTGTAAGGAGTACGACAAGGCGGCCAAGAAAGTGGACCCGTCGTTGCAGGGCGGCTGGCCGAGCCGGGCGCAGCTCCACCGCTGGCTTAACGGAGAGCTCAAGGGCTTGCCGTACTCGGGCCACTGCCGTGTCTTGGAGGCGATGTTCCCGGGCAGGTCGGCGCATGACCTGTTCGCCGCGACCGCCGTCGAGATCCCCGCGCAGAGATCAGATCCGGAGCCAGCGAGAAGCGCCGGCCCCGCAGCCGCCTGTGCCCTGCCACAGATGGCTGATGTGACTGCCGTCTTCAGTAGCCGCTCGGCCTTCTCCTCTGCTTACCCGGCTTCGTCGCTGTTCGACGACGCGAAGGAGATCAACGCGGCAGGCCTCTCGCTCAACATCCTGTGCCAGAGCTACCCCGATCACCAGCTCAAGCGTCTGCTCGACTCCGGCACGCGCATCCGCTGCCTCTTCCTCGACCCGAAGGGCCAGGCGATCCGCGCCCGCGAGGCGGAAGAGGGCTACACCGACAGCACGCTGACGACCCTCACAGCGCTCAACATCAGCATGCTCACCAGGTTGCGCGATCGACTGGACACCACGTCGGCCCAGCGCCTTGAACTCCACGTCTACGATGAGACGATCCGATTCAATTTGATCATCGTGGACCGGGCGCTGTGTGTGGTCCAGCCGTACCTACCGCAGGCACGCGGAGTCGATTCACCTACGTTTGTGATCACGGACAACACCGCTGAAGAAGGGCTGTTCCCAATCTTCGACCAGGTTTTCAGGGATATGTGGGAGCGGAGCAAATCTGTATGACCATCGACGCCCGGACTCTCCTCCCCATCGCCGAACGAGCCGTGTCGATCGCCAGCGAGATCATCCGTACCAAAGCTCCCGGTGTCGTCACGGCCAAGGGCGATCGGGACATGGCGACGGAGGTGGACTACGCCGTAGAACAGGCCGTACGGGAGTTCCTGTCCCGCGAGACACCCGAGATCGGATTCCTCGGCGAGGAGGAAGGCGTCAGCCACATGGGCGACGGCCTGATGTGGGCGCTGGACCCCGTGGATGGAACCGCCAACTTCCTGCACGGCATCCCGCTCTGCGGTGTCTCTCTCGGGCTGATCGACAAGGACACGCCGGCACTGGGATTGATCGACCTGCCGTTTCTCAACCTTCGCTACTCGGCAGCCGAGAATGTTGGCGCTAGCGCCAACGGATCTGCCATCAAGGTGAGCGACGCCCGCGAGTTGCAGACCGCGATCGTGGCCCTCGGTGACTATGCCGTAGGGGACAACGCCGATGAGCGGAACCGGCCACGGCTTGCCCTGACTCAAGAACTCGCCGCTCGCGTCCAGCGCATCCGGATGTTCGGCTCAGCCGCGATCGATCTCGCCTGGGTGGCGGACGGCAGGATCGACGCCAACATCATGCTCAGCAATAACCCGTGGGACACCGCAGCAGGAGTCGTCATTGCCCGAGAGGCAGGAGCGACAGTGGTTGATCTCGACGGTAGCCCACACAGCGTGACCGCTTACGCGACCATCGCAGCAAGTCCCAAACTCGTGGCCGACCTCGTGGAACTCATCGCTGAGGCCCGCAAGGCCGTGGCGCTCGACCGGAATATTGCCGAATAGCTCTTGTAGGTATCAAGGGCGGCGCTGCGCGCCGCTGCGCGCCGCCACGCGGCCCGCGCACGCCCGCACGCTGCGCGTGCGGCCTGGGGGCCGTTCTCGCGCGCGGACGTGCGCGGGCCGCTCTCAGCCCTCAACAACTCGCCAAAACTCCAGCCAGTAGCCCTGGCCGCTCGTATCCTCCGCCACATCCGCGAAGACATCGCCACGCACCTCGATAGTCCAGATCTCCCGTTCCGGTCCAAGGTCCGCCCGACACCGCGGACACTCCTCAAGAGTCCCCTGAATCGAAACGCGCCCGAGCCCTGGCTGCCCTTCCTTTCGTCCCCGGCTCGCCCAGTCCACGGGGTCGCCGATCTCGTAATCCGTCAAAGTGAGAGCCCCGAACCGGAACTGGAGCCACCAGCGATCCCGCACCCCACAAGCGGGGCACTCAAGCTGATCAGGAAGTCGTAGGCGGTTGAACATCCCCATAACGCGACATGATCACACGATCAGCTCTCCTCCGAAAGCCGTAAGCCTCCGGCGGGGGCCGCTCTGGCTCCGGGGTGATCGCCGCGCAGACCTGAGGCCCGAGAGTGGCTGAGGAGGAAGCCTGATCACCCCGCCCGCCATCGACCCGGGACAAGCCGAGCAGACCAGGGCCACGGGTACCAGATCGTTCGTCCAGTGGGGCGCTCCATCTGGTACCCGTGGCCCTGGCCCGCTTCCCCTTCGGGCGGGACGACGGCAGACGGGGTGATCAGGCGGGCAGGGTGCGCGCGGCGCGCAACAATCCCCAAGTCATGGGCTGAGGTCGTGCCATTAGCGTGCCATTAACCCCGGCAATGAGGGGTCAACCACGGTCACTCACGACCACCCCGGCAACTCCGTTGACCAGGCAACCCGGGGTCCAGCGCCCGTGATCGCTGCAATTCCCAAGCTGACAGCGCGGGTTCGATTCCCGTCACCCGCTCTCCGAACGAAAAGCCAGGTCAGGGATGGATTCCCGACCTGGCTCTGATCGTTTCTAGCACCGTTTTCGATCTTCCGTGCCCGTTACGTGCCCGATCCGTCTGGATCTTGTTCTTCCGGCTCGGGCTCTTCCGGCTTCAGTGCCTCCTCGGCGAGCTTGCCGAGAGCGTCGGCGATGGCTCGGTCTCGCTCCATCGCGGTGTGCTGGTAGATCAACGCCGCCCGGGTGGACGAGTGTCCCATGCGGGTCATCAGGTCCCGTAGAGTCGCGCCGGACTGTGCGGCGAAGGTGTTGCCCGTGTGACGAAGGTCATGGAAGTGGAAGCCGCTGAGCTTGGCCTTCTTGAGCGCCGCCGCCCATGCGCGGGTGAAGTCCGCGCGTCGGAGCCTTGCGCCCTTGGGGCCGACGAAGACGTGGCCGTGCTCGCCTTTCTCGGCGTACGTCTCCAAGTGCTCGCGGAGATCCGGGAGCAGTGTCGCCGGAATGCTGACGATGCGCTTGCCTGCTTCCGACTTGGGAGGGCCGATGGTCACCGAGCCGTCTTTGAGTTCGGTGGTGGTCCCGACGACACGAATGGTCCCCGCCTTCGGGTCGAGGTTCTTCCGCTGGAGTGCGGCCAGTTCGCCCCATCGCAGGCTGGCGAAGGTGGCGAGCAGGATGAGCATCCGGAATCGCGGCTCGATGGCACCGGCCAGGGTGAAGACCTGCTTCATGGTCAGGACGGGCCGCTCGGGTGACTCCTCCTTGCCCGCTTTCTTGATCGTGCAGGGATTGGACTTGATCAGCCCGTCCTCGACGGCGGTGTTGAAGATGGCCTTGAGGAGCCTGTACGCCTTGGCCACCGTGACCGGTTCGACGCCGTTGTCCAGAAGCTGCTTGCGCCACCTCCGGATGTTCGCGACCTTGATCTCGCTCATGGCGCAGTTGCCGAAAGTCGGAACGAGGTGAATCCGGAGAAGGTCCTCGTAGAGCTGGACGGTCTTGGGGCGCAGCCCTGGGCGCTCGTCGATCCAGGCAGCGCCGTACTCCTTGAAGCTGACCTTGCCGAGGTCTGGGTTCAGCCAGTCGCCGGCCAGCAGCTCCGCCTCCTTCTTGGTCAGCCAGATCTCCGCTTCCTTCTTCGTCGGGAAGGTGTGCGGCGCGGTCCGGTCCACACCGTCCGGCCCTGGATATCTCGCCTGGAATCGTCCCGAGGGGAGTTTCCGAACGCGTCCGAATCGTCGCTTGCTCATGCCGCCCTCCATGTGCGGGTGGTGATGGGATGGACGAGTCCCGCCGCGATGAAGTCATTGAGCGCGGATTCGGGGATGCGGACCTCGCGCCCCAGGCGGACGAAGGTGATCCGGCGTTCTTCGATGAGCCGCCGGGGGAACCGCTCACTGGTGCCGAGCCGTTCCGCTACTTCGGTGACGGTCAGAAAGGCGGTCAGCAGCTCGCTTGGAGGCGTTGGTCATGCCGCCCTCCCTTCCGTTGCCGAAAGACTTTGTTGTTCAAGCGGCGGCGCGGCGCGCCGCCGTACCCCCGGCCCTCCGCCCGCCCGCCGTCCGGGCGTGCGGCCTGGGGGCCGGTCCCGGACGGCGGCGGGAACCGGGCCGGCCACCGCACGCCAGCCCCGCCGTACCAATCGAACGCACCGACCGGGGTTGCCACGCCGCCGCGCAGATGCAGCGCTACGATCGCCACTGCATGGCCGGTCGCCGTTTGCGCTTGGGGGCGATCGAAGGTCCGGGGCTTCGTTCCTTAGCCCCGGCCCACTGGGCCACGTGGCTGATCGCCCTGCAGGAAGGCATCCCAAACTGCCGGAGGAGTAGCGCTCGATAGGGCTGCGTACTACCAACGCCGATAGGGTGGCGAACTTCATCCAACCGACGGAGTTCGAAGGAGTGCCGGGAAGTGTGGCATGGCCTGTGGACGGTGGTAGACGAATCCGATCGAGACCAGTGGGACTACGCGCCACTTGAGCGTGTCGGCCCATTGCGCTTCGGTATGAGCCTGCAGGAAGCGATCGTCGCGATGGAGACACAGGGATACACCTCCGAGGCCGTCTACCAGGTTGGCAAGGTCGGCCCCTTTGAGCAGTTGCGCACACAATTCCGCGCCGTAGACGCTCCCATGTACCGAGAGGAAGCGCCGGGCATCCCCCGAGTGGACATCGAGGGCTACTACGTCGGCCCTATGGGTCTGACCTGCGTAACTGTCGATGCCTTGTCCGGGCCCCAGGTCTCGTTCGATGGGATCCGACTGGTAGGCCGGCCGCCTTCAGAGCTCTCAGCCGAGCTCAGCACCTACCTGGAGAAGACCGGCAGGGAAGTAAGGATCACCCCAGACGGGGACATCGGCTCAGAAGAGCTTGGGGTATACCCACGCCCGCAGCGAGCCGGCGACGTTCTGCTCACCCGGCTGGTATTTGGCCGACCGAACGACTGGGCCAACACCATGTACGACTGCATTCCGGCCGACGAGTGGCGCGTGCACTAACTCTCTCGTGTGGGACAACGCTCACCGCATTCCATCTTGTGATCCGGAGTATGCGCGGAATGATCACGAGGCATGTGGCAGGTGATATCGCCCCGCCGCAGGTAGGTGGCCATGTGAGACCGGCACGCGCGACGCCCTGTAAAGCCGTCGGCACTGCCGACGGAATCCGTCAGAACGCATGGCCGGTTGCAGTTCTCATCCGTTCACCGACGAAGTTTCATGCAGGTCAATCGCTGGTGTTGGTCCAGATGAGATGGCATGGAACCATGATCGGCCGAGCTTTTAATCCGCATGTTGGATATCCGCTGACTTCCAAGACGCCTTCGCCTCGCCAGTGCCCCGCCGCGCCGCCATACGGCTCACCAAGCAGGTACGAGGGCGGGCTTGCCAGCGGATCACCACAAGTATCGGCGGCTCACACGGGCAGTGGCAAGTGCGTGCCCGTTGCGTGCCCGTTCGGAGAGCGATCAGCGGGGAGTCACGAGGGCTCACGGTCACTCGACGGGCGGATGCCCAGGTCAGCGTTTTCCCTGGTCGGAGGGCATGATCTTGAAAGAGTTCCCAAGCTGACAGCGCGGGTTCGATTCCCGTCACCCGCTCCACAGAAAGCTCAGCCAGGCCTCTGACACTGGCCGTTTCCTTGATCTTCCTCATCTCTCTTCATGTCGCCGTGGTATCGCGGTCGCTAGCACAGGTGCGAGCTGGCAGTATCGAGATGGAGGGGAGACACCATGAACTTCGATCGGATCACTGTCGAGCCCGACAAGCTCGAAGGCAAACCGACCATCCGAGGGCTGCGGATCACCGTGGAGACGGTGGTACGGCTTGTCGCGGCTGGATGGACCTTCGATGAGATCTTGTCGGACTACCCCGACCTCGAACGCGAGGACATCAAGCAGGGGCTGGAATACGCAGCGGCCTCCACGAACGTCCACTTCTACCGCCTCCGAGAGCCGGCGTGAACTTCCTGATTGATGAGAACCTGTCACCGCGCGTCGCTGAACTGCTGGCGAAGGCCGGTCACGATGCGGTGCACGTGCGCGATCTCCAAGCGACGAGTGCGCCGGACTCCACGATCATGGCCCTTGCCATGGCGGACGACCGGGTCATCGTCTCGGCGGATACAGACTTCGGCGCGCTTTTGGCTCAGGCCCGTACCACCAAGCCCTCGGTCATGCTTGTGCGGGAGATCCTTGAGCTTCGACCGCCTGAGCTGGTGAATATCATCCTTAACCACCTTGATGTCCTCGACCCTCACCTGTCTACGGGTGCGATCGTGGCCTTTGCCCCCGCAGGCATCAGAGTGCGAGCGCTCCCGCTCCGTTGAACAAAGAGCATTTGACCGCCGTGCCATTAGCGTGCCATTAAGCGCGGTGACGAGGGGTCAACCACGGTCACTCACGGCCGGCCTCAGCTCCAGGTCAACGCGTCTACGAGCCAAGATCCCTGCAATTCCCAAGCTGACAGCGCGGGTTCGATTCCCGTCACC
The DNA here is from genome assembly GCF_019396325.1 of Nonomuraea ceibae. GTDB lineage: Bacteria > Actinomycetota > Actinomycetes > Streptosporangiales > Streptosporangiaceae > Nonomuraea > Nonomuraea ceibae. The sequence continues at coordinate 3,101 of NZ_JAHKRO010000122.1, read as the reverse complement.
CGCTCCAAGCAAAGGGTCAGTTCAGGGTCACAGTCCCAGGCCCGAGCGTGGCAGTCGACTCAGTCCAGATCCTGTCCGAGCGCGAGAATACGATCAGCCAACTCCGCTGTGGTCACGTCGCCATCAGGTTCAACGCTGATGGGCGTGGCTCGGCCATCGGCATGGATCAGCCAAGCAAGAACTTCCTCAGTCACTGGCGTACCGTCGTATCCCTCGTTCCAGTGAGCACGCCATCCACCTCCTGGGATGACGCTCACAACGCGCTCTCCCTGTTCCAAGTGGGAGAAGTCCGGCCAGTCGGTGACGGGGCGCAGCGCACCTCTTTGGGGATCCACTACCAGCGCCACCCCAGTGGCAGAATGCCATGCCTCCACCGGTCGCATGCGTCCGGTCTCGGTTTCCGTCCCGGAGAAGATCGCAGTCCAGCCCGTCTCGCTGAAGTACCGCATCGATCAATTTTCGCACTACTGCTCCCTCCGAGGCCAAGACAACTGCAGACAGCAGGTTGGGCATTCCGTGCCCGTTGCGTGCCCGTTCGGTCGGTTACCAGAGGGAAGTCCCGGGGACTCACGGGTACTTGACCGGCATACGGCCAGGCCAGCGTTCCCCTGCTCAGAGGCCGTGATCGTGAAAGAGTTCCCAAGCTGACAGCGCGGGTTCGATTCCCGTCACCCGCTCTCATGGTGAAGGCACAGGTGGGGATGTGAATCCCGACCCGGGCCTTGATCATGTCTGGGCTGGTTCGATCTTCACGGGCCATCAGCTCATGATCACCCTGCCGGGACCAGGACCCCCGCAGGCCCTTCTTCGTCGTCATCGTCTCGTGCTTCGAGTTGCCGATTGATGGCGTTGGTGATCGCCGCGTCGGCGCCCCTGACCGCATGCTGGTAGATCATCGCGGCCCGGACGTTGTCGTGTCCCATCCGTGCCATGAGGTCCTTGAGACCTCTCCTCCGCCTACCCCGCCTCGGCCCTGTTCGACACCGCGGAGGAGATCAACGCCGCAGGCCTCTCACTCAACGTCCTGTGCCAGAGCTACCCGGATCACCAACTCAAGCGACTGCTCGACACTGGCACTCGAAGCCGGTGCCTCTTCCTCGACCCGAACGGCCAGGCGATCCGCGCCCTTTAGGCAGAAGAGGGCTACACCGATGGCACACTGACCACCCTCACAGCGCTCAACATCACCATGCTGACGAGGCTGCGCGATCGGCTAGACACCGCCTCAGCCCAACGCCTCGAACTGCACGTCAACGACGAGACGATCCGCTTCAACATCCTCATCGTGGACCGGATGCTTTGCGTGGTGCAGCCGTACCTGCCGCAGGCCCGCGGAGTCGACTCACCGACACTTGTGATCAAGGACAACACTGCGGCGTAGGGGCTGTTCCCCGTCTTCGACCAGGTGTTCAGAGATATGTGCGAGCGGAGCAAACCCATATGACCATCGACGCCCGAACCCTTCTCCCTATCGCCGAACAAGCCGTCTCGATCGCCAGCGAGATCATCAGAACCCGGGCGCCCGGCGTCGTCACCAGCAAGGGCGACCGCGACATGGCGACCGAGGTGGGCTACGCCGTTGAGCAAGCCGTCCGCGAGTTTCTGACGCAGGAAACACCCGAGATCGGATTCCTCGGCGAAGAAAAAGGAATTGCGCACACTGGCGACGGTTTGATGTGGGCGTTGGACCCGGTGGACGGAACAGCCAACTTCCTGCACGGCATCCCACTCTGCGGCGCGTCTCTCGGCCTCGTTGACAAGAACGTGCCCACTCTCGGGGTGATCGATCTGCCATTTCTCAACCTCCGCTACTCGGCAGCCGAAGGAGCCGGCGCCCAAGCCAACGGGACCATAATCCAGGTCAGCGAAGCCCGTGAGCTGGAAACCGCCATCGTGGCCCTCGGCGACTATGCAGTCGGCGAGAACGCCCACGAACGAAACCGCCCCCGCCTCGCTCTCACCCAAGAATTGGCCGCACGTGTCCAGCGCGTGCGAATGTTCGGCTCCGCGGCGATCGACCTCGCCTGGGTGGCGGACGGCAGGATCGACGCCAACATCATGCTCAGCAACAAACCCTGGGACACCGCAGCAGGGGTCATCATCGCCCGAGAAGCCGGAGCGACGGTGGTCGATCTGGACGGCAGCCCACACAGCATGACCTCTCACGCCACCATCGCCGCCAGCCCCAAGCTGATAGCCGACCTTCCGTAGATATCAAGGCGGCGGCGCGGCGCGCCGCCGCACCCCCGGCCCTCCGCCCGCCCGCCGTCCGGGCGTGCGGCCTGGGGGCCGGTCCCGGACGGCGGCAGGACACCGGGCCGGGCATCGCACGCCGCCCCGCCGTGCCAACCGAACGCACCGGGCGAGGTTGCCGCGCCGCCGCGCAGATGCAGCCCTTTCGATCGCCACGGGGTGGCCGGTCGCCATACGCGCTTGGGGGCGATCGGTGAGCCAGGGTTCGTTCCTCACCCTGGCTCACCGAAAAGCGTGGCTGATCACCGTCGCCGGACTCGCGAGAGTGCTGTTACTGATCAAAAAGGCGGCTCATCGCTGAAGTACTCCGTCCTGTCTACGAGCGAAGCCGTCTCTTCGCCCCATGTACCGAGACCACATAGCGCGATGTGCCGATAAACCCGGTTCGAACTGGCAGCCAGGACGCCGCGCACGATGGGCGCAAGATCGGCTTGATGACCGGTGAGTTCCGGGGCGTCCAAGAGCGGGATGGCAGCGGCGATGGCGGCCTCCCGGACGATGAGGTTGGCGTCTTGAAAGAACGCGGCCACGGCCTGGAAAGGCGCTGGACGGATGGCTCGGACCGCCATGAATTCCGGGCTCTCCTCAGGAGAGAAGCCAGCGCGGAGCCACGTCGCTTCAGCATCGTTACCGACTTCGTCGGCTATTGATCCCAACCAGTCCAGCAACGCCTGGCGCAACGGGTACCGCTGGCCGCCCTCACCGCCTGGTATCAAGGTGTCTGGGCTTGATCCGGTTTGACGGACATCCGAGATCAGGGGTTCGTCCCGGGAAGGATGTCCATGATGGAGAGCATGGGGAAGAAGAAGCCGCGTCCTCGCCGCTCGTTCACGCCGGAGTTCAAGGCC
>NZ_JAHKRO010000121.1 GCF_019396325.1 Nonomuraea ceibae | reverse complement strand
TTCCGATCTCTCGGCGAGGCGGGCGGCGAGCGCGGGGACGCGGGCGGCCGTCTCGGCGGCGGTGGCGTGCGCGGCGGCGGCGGCCCGTTCGGCGCGGTCGAGGGCGTCGAGGGCGGCCAGCGCGGCGACGAACGCGGCGCGGTCGCCCAGGCCGGCGAGCGCCGCCTCGGCGGCCTGTTCGTCGGCGGCGAGCGTGGCGGCCTCGGCCTCCAGCGCGGTGACGGCGTCGGCGGCCTCGCGGGCGGTGGCGGCGAGGGTGGGCACCTCGGGCGGCATGGTGAGCGAGCGGAGCGCGGTGATGCGGTCGGTGAGCGCGGCGAGCGCCTCGCGGGTGCGCTGGTGTTCGGTGTCCCTGGCGCGCAGCAGCTCAAGGTCGGCGCCGATGCCGTCGGCGAGCGCGCGCAGCGAGCCGGCGCGCTCCCGCGCCTCGCGCTCGGCCTCGTCGGTGGCGCCGGACAGCTTGGCGAGCTGGTTGCGGGCGAAGGTGGCCGCCTGCCTGGCCTGCTCCTCCTCGGCCGCCGCGCGCTGCCGGATGCGGTCGTAGACGTCGGCGTCGAGCAGCTGGACGAGCAGGTCCTGGCGTTCGCGGGGGGCGGCGTGCAGGAACTCGGCGAAGCGGCCCTGGGGCAGCACCACGCACTGGGTGAAGAACCGGTATTCGAGCCCGGTGACGCGCTGGACCTCGGTGGTGACGTTCTCGCCTTCGGCGACGGGCCTGGCGACCTCGTCGAAGCCGGTGGCGCCGGGGGCCAGCTCGTCGAGCCTGGCCTCCTTGGTGCGCACGGTGCCCTTGCTGTCGCGGACCAGGGCGCGCACGACGCCGTAGCGGCGTCCGCCGCTTTCGAAGACGAGGCCGACCTTGCCGGCGGCGGCGGAGGGGGCGAGCGCGTGGGCGATCACGTTCTCCTTGCCCCAGCGCGGGACCGTCCCGTACAGGGCGAAGCAGAGGGCGTCGATGATCGTGCTCTTGCCCGCGCCGGTGGGACCGACGAGGGCGAAGTAGTCGGTGTCGGCGAAGGAGATCTCGGTCGCGCCGCGGAAGCTGCCGAAGCCTTCGACGTGCAGCAGCAGGGGTCGCATCAGCCGGTCACCTCGTCGTGCAGGCGGTCGAACAGGGTGGCCACGCGCTCGTCCTCGCGCCCGGAGTCGGCGAGGTAGGCGCGGAACAGCTCGCGCGGGCTGCGGGCGGCGGAGCCCGGCCTGCGTACGGCGTGCACGGGCCGGAACCGTTCGTCGATCACCACGTCGACGGCGCCGGGCAGCAGTTCGCGCACCTGGTCGGCGAGGCCGACGCGGGGTTTCTCCTCGACGACCACCTTGAGCCAGTCGTCGCCCGCCTCGACGGTCTCCAGTTGTTCCAGCGTGCCCCGTACGGTGCGGAGCCGGCGGGCGCCGGGGAAGGCGACCTCACGGACCATGGCGGGGCGGCCGGGGGCGACGTCGACGAGCAGCGCGCCGGGCTCGTTGCCCTCCTCGCCGAAGTCGACGGCGATGGGCGAGCCGCTGTACCAGATCGGGCAGGGGCCGGGGATCTGCTGGCGGCGGTGCAGGTGGCCGAGGGCGGCGTACTGGGTGGCGGGCGGGAAGGCGGTCGGCTCGAAGTAGTAGGAGAAGATCGACTGGGCTTCGCGTTCGCCGCCGCCGAACCGGCCGCCGGGCAGGGTGCCGTGGGTGGTGATCAGGTTGACGGTGTCGCCGGTGAAGCTCGCGGTGAGCGCGCCGATGAGCTCGCCGATGCGGGCGGCGTAGTCGCGGTTGTGCTCGGCGGCGGTGCCGGTCAGCACCTCGGCGGCGCGCACCACGTAGCGGTGGGACAGGAAGGGCAGCACGGCCAGCCGCACCGGCTCGCCGGAGCGCGCGGTGAAGGAGAGCGTGCCCCCGGCGTCGGGGCGGCGGAAGGCGCCCACGACGTGCAGGCCGAGCGCGCCGAGCACCGGCCGGTAGACCTCGAACAGCGGCGCGCTGTCGTGGTTTCCGGCCAGCACCACCACGTCGCGGCCGTCCTCGCGCAGCGCCATGAGGGCGGGCAGCACCAGGGACTGCGCCTCGGGGGTGGGCGCGGAGGTGTCGAACAGGTCGCCGGCGACGATGACGGCGTCGACGTCCTCGGCGCGGGCGGTGGCGACCAGCTCACGCAGCACCTGCCGGTGCTCGTCGGCGCGCGAGCGGCCTTTGAGCACCTTGCCCACGTGCCAGTCGGCGGTGTGCAGGATCTTCACGTGGTCACCTCCTCGTCAGAACGGCGGGATGTCGTCTTCGGGGCCGGGCAGCCCCTGGAACGGGTCCGCCGGGGTCGCGGGGGCCCCGGGTCTCGTCACGGTTACCGCCTCGGAAGGCCGGGTGGCCCAGGCGGGGAAGGGGAACGCGACGGCCAGCGGCACCGGGATCTCCGGCTGGGCCACGAACATGGTGCCGGGTTTGGCGATCGTGGCGCGCTCGCGCACGGCCGGGGGCAGCCAGCCGTACTCGGACCTGGTGGCCTCGGCGGAGTCGAGGCGGCCGGCGACGCGCACGGCGCTGTTGGCGACGATGCGGCGTTCGACCTCGGAGGCGGTCTGCTGGGCTCCGATGAGGATGACGCCGAGGCTGCGGCCGCGCTCGGCGACGTCGAGCAGGATCTCCTTGATGGGCGACTCGCCCTCGCGCGGGGCGTACTTGTTGAGCTCGTCGAGCACCACGAACAGCAGCGGCTTGGCGGTGCCGGACGACTCCTTGCGGTGGAACTCGCCGCGCAGCACCACGCCGACCACGAACCGCTGCGCCCGCTCGGGCAGGTTGTGCAGGTCGACGATGGACACCTGGGCGTCGGAGGTGCGGATGGTGTGGGCGCGGAAGAACGGCAGGTCGCCGCGGACGATGGGCGACAGGGGGCGTACGGCGCTGCGCAGGCGGCGCAGGAAGGCGTTGACGGTGCCGAGGGGCGTGGTCGCGCCGGTCCACTCGTGGCGGGAGGCCTCGTCCTGGAGCTCGTCGGACAGCAGCTCGACCAGGTCGGAGAAGGTGCGGCAGGCGGTGCCCCTGATGCGGACGGCCCCGCCGTCGCCGACGGGCTCGGCCCAGGAGTGCAGCCGGGCGGCGACCTGGCCGACGAGCAGCGAGTAGCCGGCGCGCTCGTCGTCGGCGTCGGCGAAGACGAACCGCAGCAGCTCCTCCTGGCAGAACTCCACCAGGGTCCAGAAGAACGAGCTGACCCCCTGGGTGCGGGCGGAGACGTGGGGGACGCCGTTGGGGTCGCCGGGCCGGGGCGGGGCGAAGACGTGGACGCTGGAGAAGGGCCTGGCGGGCAGCCCGAGCCGCCCGTAGACGCTGCGGGCGGCCTCGTCGAGGCGGCTGTTGTCGTGGTCGAGGAAGAGCAGGTCCTCGCCCTTGACGGAGAAGATCAGCGCCTTGGTGTTGGCCGCCTCGCCGCCGAGCACGCCCGAGTTGAAGATCGAGTAGAGCATGAACGTGGCGAACGAGGTCTTGGTCGCCACGCCGGACACGCCGGAGATCGACACGTGGGCGCCGCGGGTGCCGTCGAGGAAGTCGAAGTTCACGTACAGCGGCTGGCCGTCGCGGCCGGTGCCGATGGGGATGCGGCGGTCCATCACGTCGAAGTAGAGCGCCTGGTCGCGGTCGCCGGCGCCGGCCAGGTAGACCTGCGCGCCGGGCAGCGGCGGCACGAACACCTCGGGCTCGACCCGGGTGACGCGCACCTCGGCGACCTCGACGACGGCGGCGGGCAGCGCGCCGTCGGCGATGAGGAACACGTCGGAGTCGTAGGCGGCGCCCTCGTGGCGGGCCTCGACGGTGCTGACCACGCCCGCCATCAGGACCGGCCCGTGGCCGGGCACCTCGCGCCTGGTCACGACCACGTCGTCGAGCTGGACGACCTTGCCGGGCTCCAGCCCGATCCAGAACGACAGCGGTGAGGCCGACTGCGTGCCGAGCACCCGGCCGACCGCTTCGCCTGCCGGGACCGCCACCGCGGCGCTCGTCACCCCGTTGACCGTCACGTGTCTCTCCACCCCCACCGTCGTCATCCACCGCAGCGTAACCGGCGCCACCGACTATGACGGACAGCTTCGGCGTCCGGCCTGGCCGGGACGGCCGGGCTAGCCGCTGATGAGGGCCTTGGCGGTGAGGGTCTCTTCTCCTGCCGGGCCGGTCAGGCGGATGGACACGTCCCACACGCCGGACATGGTGAACAGCTCGCCCTCGGCGACGAACCGGCCCGGCTCCCGTTCCGCCGCGCTGAGCTCGGGCATGGCGTGGCCCATGTCGGGCATGACCGCCGAAAAGGCGAGGCCGTCCGCGTCGCCCGAGGTCACGCGCGTCTCGACGACGACGGCCCCGGTCCTGGGCGGGTCGATCACGACGGTGGCGGTGTAGCGGGAGCCGGCGATGGTCAGGGTCAGCGGCTCGGCGCCCAGGGCCCGGCCGGCGACGAAGAGCGCGGCGGCGGCCACCAGGAGCGCGGCGAGGGCGATCAGGCGTCTCATCCGGCGGACGCCGATCCGGGTCCGGTCACGTCGACGGTGAAGGGCATGGTCACGATGCGGCCGTCCGTGGCGTGCTGGGCCCAGGCCAGGTACCGTCCCGGGCGGGGGAAGCTGAAGGTGAAGCGGAGGCGGTCCCCGGCCGTGCCCATCTCGTGGACGTGGCCGAGGAATGATCCGTCCTGGTTCCGTACGATCAGGTGGCCGGCCATGCCGAGCCAGGGCCGCACCCGGCCCTCGGCGGGCAGCTCGATCGTCGCCGGGCGGCCCGCGACCGGGGCGGCGGGCCGCAGCGTGGGGGCGGGCCGCAGCGTGGGGGCGACGGTCTCCTCGACGGCGGCGACCGCCGGTTCCCCCTCGACGGCGAAGCCTCCGGTGAGGAGCTGGCCGCCGGAGTCCTCGCGTTCCAGCTCGGCGTAGGCGAGGTAGCGGCCGGGGCGGTCGGCGCGCAGCCTGACCTCCAGGCGGCCCGGGGCGGTGCGCAGCGGGTGGACGTGGCGGAAGTAGCGGCCGTCCTCGCTGGTCACGACCACGTGGGCGAGCGCCTCGTGGTGGGAGACGAGGTCGTCGACCGGCCTGCCGGTGGAGCCGTCGGTGAGGTCGACGCGCAGCGTGAACTCCTGACCCGGGGCCGGGCGGGCCGGGGCGGTCTCCATCCGCGCCTGCGCGAACGGGCGGCCGCCCGCCGGCTGGGCGGTGGCGGTCGGGGCGGCGCCGTCGGGCGGGCCGGGCGGCAGCATCGGCTCGAAGACGACGACCATGGCCGCCACCGTCACCCCGGCCGCGGCTCCGGCGGACAGCAGCATCGCCGGGCCGCGCCGCGAGGTCGCGCCGGTGAGCAGGCCGCCCACCAGCAGCAGCCCGGCCGCGAACAGCCCGCCGTAGACGAGGAAGTCCCCCGCCGACCCGCGCTCCACCAGGACGCGGAACGGCACCACCGCGACCTCGCTCCCGGCGCGCAGCGTGAGCTGGTGCGGGCCCGTCTCCTCGACCCTGAGCTCGGTGTACGCGGGCTCCGCCGCGGCCCGTGCCGTGCCCGTGACCGTGTGGCCACCGGTCAGCGAGCGGACCTCCAGGCTCACCGGCAGCCCGTCGGCGCGCTCATAGGCGACGACGCCGATGCGCAGCGGGCCGGGCACGCGCGACGTCCCCTTGATCACCAGCGTGACCTCGGCGCCCGCGATCGTCTGCGCGATCCGCAGGTCCGCCCCGGCCGTGACGTTGTGCGCGGCGGCCGGAGCGGCGAACACCACCACCAGGACGGCGGCGAGCAGGAACGCCCTGATCATCCTCGCGCGACGCCGGGACGGGACGCGGCGGGACTCTCCCCGGCGGCATTGTGGCCGGCGGGGTCGTCGCCGGCGGCGTTGGGCAGGAACAGCGCGCCGAGCGCCAGGCCGACCAGCCCGGCGACGATGGGCGAGCCGGTCCACAGCTCGGGCACCGTGGGCAGCCGCCCGGCCACCGCCGAGGCCACCCCCATGTACAGCGACCAGGTCACGAACGCCGACAGCCCGGCGAACGCCCAGTAGGCGCCCCGCCGCCGCGCCGAGGGACGCAGCAACCGGATCAGCACGTCGCCGGCCAGCCCGGCCGCCACGAACGAGAGCAGGATCGGCACGTTGCCGAACGCCGTCTGCGCGCCCGGCATCAGGACGGCGATCCCGTACATCACGGTCATGCTGCCGAACGGCAGCTCCCAGCGGCGCACGAGCAGCAGCACCGGAGCCAGCATGATCACGTTGGTCATGACCATCGACGCGGCCAGGTGGCCGGGCATCTCCTCGTTGGAGAAGGCGGCCACGACGCTCTCGCCGTCCCACTGCATCGCGTCGCCGTACGACAGGAACAGCGACACGAGCGTGGTCGCGAACGCCAGCCCGATCAGCGCGGGCAGCAGCCGCCCGAGCGACGGCCGGTCCCCCACGTCCGGCGCCTTCCATGCGGAGCGGAGCGGGGTGGTGATGATGAGCAGCATCGTCACGATGAGCCCGAGATGCGAGGGGCTGAACAGGATGTCGAGCGAGGTCTCGATGCCGAGCACCGTGTGCCACATCATGTCGGCGAACCCGAACGCGGCGAACGCGGGCACCGCCACCAGCCCGGCCAGGTAGCCCATCGGCACCGCGGCCACCCCTTGCCGCCCGGTGCGGGTGTTGCGGAGCACCTGCCAGATGAGCCAGGCGGACACCGCCGCGAACCCCGAGTAGAACACCGCGTGCCAGGGGGTGAAGAACGTCTCCAGCTCGGCCGAGAGCTGGGTGTGGGCCCAGGCGTCGATCATCAGCCCGACGCCGAACCAGACGCCGAGCAGCGCCGTGACCAGGTCCGTCCGGGGCGAGACCCAGGTGCGGGCCTCTCCGGAGTCCGCCAGTAATCGCCTTATGCCGGCGTTCGTCGTGGCCATCTGTTGCCCCCTTCTCCCGTCCACCGAGCGCGGAGATCGTGTCAGACGGGAGGTCAGCCGCGCATAAAGCCCGGTGAGCTGCCTGTTTACGGCCCGGCCGGAACACCGGGCCGTACGTTCGTCAGTACTGGACCCACAGGTTGTAGAGGCCGGGCGCCATCCAGTTGGTGGGGATGACGGTCTCGCAGTAGTACGAGCTCCAGGTGTGGTTGACCGTGCCCTGGTTGCCGAACCACTGGCACTGGTCGGGCCAGCCGTAGGAGGCGTGCTTGACGTAGGAGGCGGCCTGGGCGGGGGCGGACGTGGCGACGAGGGCGGCCGCGGTGAGGACGAGCGCGGCTGACAGACGCGACTTCATGAAAGAAAGTTAACTAATTATCGGGGTCCGGGCAATGCTCTCCGGGGCGTGGGTGCGGGGTCCGGGCAATGCTCTCCGGGGCGTGGGTGCGGGGTCCGGGCAATGCCCTCGAAGGCTCCATCGGCCAGGGCCGCGCGCAGCCGTTCGTAGGCCGGGGCCAGCGCGCGCAGACCGGCCGCGAGCGCGGCGTCGTCCCCGGTCACGACGGGGAGTTGCAGCGCGCCCACGAGGCGGGCCTGTTCGGCGGCGACGGCGGCGCCCTCCGCCAGGCCCAGCGAGGCCAGGCAGGCGGCCAGGTCGTTCGCCCGGCGGGCGCCGACGCGCACGGCGAACGCCCCCAGGAGCTCCCGCGCCTGCGGGTCGAGCCGCCCCTCGGCCACCAGCTCGGCGGTCCGTTCCGCGGCCTCCGCCTGGCCCAGCGTGCCGGGGGCGACGGGCACGTCCGTCCGGCCGCCCAGCCAGGCGAGCGCCGCGGGCAGCGAGCGGCGCAACGCCTCCTCGGGGCTCACCCGGGCCTCCCGTACGAAGGCGGAGCGCATGGTGAACGGCCGGGGCAGGTAGCTGATCAGCTCGCCCCGCCACGACTCGGCGAACTCCGCGACCGGGAGGGTGGCGTACGGGTAGCCCTGCGGGTCGTGCACGAGCACGATGTCGTCCGTGACCTCCAGCACCACCAGGTAGTGGTCGGCGCCGACCGCCTGCCCGGAGCCGGGCTGGTAGCGCAGCAGCCCCAGCTCCAGCGGCCCGGCCAGCACCGGCCCCGCCGCGCAGGCGCGGCGCAGGCGTTCGACGGCCTCGTCCGCCGAGCCGCCGTCCTCGCGCGCGCACGACCAGCCCAGCAGCTCGATCGCGGCGTCGAGCCCCTGCTCGGGATCCCAGCCGAACGGGTCGAACAGCGGCAACCGCCCGCTGATCAGCTGCATCCCGTACGGGGAGCCGGTCAGCACCTCGACGACCGAGGCGGAGGGAGCCTCGTCGCCGAGGATCATGGCCAGCGAATTGGCGTAACAGTAGGGGCCGGAGCCCACATAAGGAATCGACATGCCGGCCACCTTGGCGCCTGACACGGTGTCAGCCTCAAGCCGGCGGCCTCCGGGCAGTGATGATCATGTTGGTCCCGAAGAACTTCTTCCGCCACGCGACCGACTCGAAGCCGGCCCGGCGGAGCACGGCGGCGACCTGCTGCGGCGTCATGAAGCCGAGCGTCGACTCCTTCAGATACGCGTACGACTCGCGGTCCCCGGCGACCGCCTGCCCGAGCAGGGGGATCATCATCCGGACGCCCAGCTCCACCGGGTAGCGCAGCGGCCCGCGCGGCGGGCAGGTCTCCAGGATGACGACCCGGCCGCCCGGCTTCAGCACCCGGTGCTGCTCCCTCAGCACCCGCTCGGCGTCCTCCACGTTGCGCAGCAGGTAGCCGTGCGTGACGGCGTCGAAGCTCGCGTCGCCGAACGGCAGGTCGTTGGCGTCCGCGTACTGCCAGGTGATGCTCTTGGCGCCCGGTTTGCGGGCCGCCTCCTGGAGCATCCGCCCGGAGAAGTCCACGGCGTGGACGGTCGCGTCCGGATGCCGGTCCCGTACGGCGAGCGCGATGACGCCGGTGCCGGTGGCGATGTCGAGCAGGCTTCCCCCAGGCGGGAGGTGCGCGCCCGCCGCCACCTCGCGGCACCACGCGGCGTGCCGCCCGAGCGTCATGATCCGGTTCATCCGGTCGTAGTAGCCGGTGATCCTGTCGAACGTCCGCTGGACCTCCAGGCCCTTGGGCGACGGCGTTTCATGCGACGGCAACTGCGGCACTCCTCGGTTTCTCGGCGGTTCTGCGGCGCGCCCAGTAGGCGAACACCGCGGCCCCCAGCAACGGACCCCAGATCGGGCACGGGAACATCACGACGAACAGGACGCCGTCCAGCCACGAGCCCATCTGGACGGCTCCGGCCAGCACCCCGGGAGCCGAGACGGACAGCGCGACCGCGCCGAACACGCCCGGCCCGACGGCCAGCATCACGGGGACGGGCCGCCCGCCCAGCCGGGGCACCCATCGCGGCACGGTCTCGCCCCACCGGCTGATCAGGCCGAGCGTCAGCACGAGGGCCAGGACGGCGCTCAGGCCGATCAGGAACCCCTGGATGCGGGTGGCCGCGTCGCCGGCCTCCACGGCGATCAGCGTGATGTGGCCGGTGCGCGGGTCGTAGCCGCCGAGCGGCCACGGCGTCGCCCACGTCAGCCGCGTCACCCCGTACGGCACGGGACAGAGGGCGGCCGCGATCGTGACCGCCCTCCCCCACCCCGGGACCGCCGCCTTCCGCTCGCGCGCGAACGAGCCGTAGGCCAGCCACGCCCAGCCGACCGCGGCGATCGCCATCGCCCACGACCAGGCGATCCGCCCGCCGAACTCGCCGAACCCGGAGGCCACGTTGACCAGGTAGCGGCCGACCGCGTCGGTCATGGTGAGCGACGCGACGAGCCCGGCCGGGAGCAGCACCGCCAGCACGTACGCGACGGGCCTGCGGCGGACGCAGCCCACCGCCACCAGTCCGGCGATCCCCAGCAGGGCGGCGGGGATCAGGGCGTACCCGATGGACGACAGCACGGAGGCGTCGGACATCACCAGGAGGAAGAATGCGCTCAGGACCCCGGCGACCGCGCCGGCCAGCCTGGGCCAGGACCGGACGCCGAGCGCCACCAGCACCCCCAGCACGCCGGCGGCCGCCATCAGGCCCACGCCCGGCCCGCGTTCGATCCAGTGGTTGACGCCCACCGTGACCTTGGCCGCCGCGCCGTACGGATAGCTGCCGGGGACGAACCACCACAGGGCGGCCACGGCGAGCGTCGCCGCGGAGATCGCCGATGCCGTGAGACGACGCATGCTCAACTCCCCCCGATCCCGGACTCACCGGCCGAGTCTGTCCACCGGCCCGGCCCGGCGGATCCCCCGCCGGGGGGATCTGTCCGGGTGAGCCCCGGACGCGGATCGTGCGGTCTCGTGGTTGCGCTCTTCATGACTGTGAGCCTCACAGCTCGGCGGCCGGCGAACCTCCCCCAGGTGGGGGAAGGGCTGGCCCGGCGTCCCGGGCTAGCATCGCCGACGTGACCCGACATGCCGGACGCGCCGTGCGGGCGCTCCTCTACCAGGTGCTGGGCGCGGCGCTGCTGACCCCGGTCGCCGTGGTGCTCGGCCTGCTCGTCCTGGGCGAGCCGACGCCGGCGCGCGTCCTGGTGCTGTGGGCGGCGTGCCTGCCCGCCTCGGTGCTGCTCGCCCTCGCGCCGCTGGTGCGGCGCATCGAGATCGCCGCCCTGGCCGAGCTGCTCGACGTCCGGGTCTCCGACCGGGCCGACCGCGTCTACCTGGTGGCGCTGACGAGCCTGCACCTGTACGGGGGCGCGACGCTGGGCGCGGGCGTGCTCATGCTGTCGCCGGGACTTGTCCGGCTGGGCGATCCGGCGCTGTGGCGCGACAGCCCCGCCGTCCAGGCCGAACCGCTGGCCGCCCTGCTCGCGCTGGCCGCCGCCATGGTCGCGGCCGGGTTCGGGCAGCGGTGGGCGGCACGCCGCCTGCTGCGCGCCGAGCCGTCCCGCAAGCTGGAGGAGCTCGGCCGCCGCCAGGCCCTCGCGCTGGAGCTGCACGACGCCGTCGGGCACGCGCTCAGCGTCGTCCTGGTGCAGGGCATGGCCGCGCAGGCCGCGCTCCAGCGGCCCGGCCCGCGCGCCGAGCACGCCACCCGCTCGCTGGACCACCTGCTCGACACCGCCCGTGCCGCCCAGGAGGACCTCGACGTGCTGCTCGGCGTCCTCGGCGACGGCGAGGCGGCCCGCACGCCCACGCTCGACTCGCTCGACACCCTCACCCGCGGGCTCGACGTACAGGTGACGACCGGCCCCCTCGGCCGCGTCCCTCCGGCCACCTCCCGCACCGCCTACGCCATCGCCCGCGAGGCGCTCACCAACGCCCTGCGCCACGGCTCCGGCCCCGTCACGCTCGACGTCGGCACCGACGCCACCGGCGAGCTGGTGCTGACCGTCGAGAACGCCACCACCGGCGCCCCCGGCACCACCGGGCCCCTGGCCGGGACCCGGCGCGGCCTCACGGGCATGCGCATGCGCGCCCGCCTCGCCGGCGGGACGTGCACCACCGGGCAGGCCGGGACGACCTGGCGCGTCGAGGCGAGGCTGCCGCTGTGATCCGCGTCGTCCTGGCCGACGACGAGCCGCTGATCCGCGAGGGCTGGGCCGCCATGCTCTCCCTCCACGACGACCTCACGGTCGTCGGCCAGGCCGCCGACGGGCAGGAGGCCGTCGAGGCCGGCGCGGGCGCCGACGTCGTGCTGATGGACATCCGCATGCCCCGCATGGACGGCCTCGCCGCCACCGTCGAGCTGACCCGCCGCTCCCCCGCCACCCGCGTCGTCGTCGTCACCACCTTCGAGAACGACCAGCTCGTGTGGGCCGCCCTGCGCGCCGGAGCCGCCGGGTACGTGCTCAAACGCGCCCCGGCCGGCGAGCTCGTGGAAGCCGTCCGGCTCGTGCACTCGCGGCGCGCGGTGCTCTTCCCCGACGCGCTGCGCCGCATCGCCTCCCCGCACCACGGCAGCGCCCGGCCGCGCCGCCCCGTCACGCTGACGCCCCGCGAGCTGGAGGTGCTGCGGCACATCACCCTCGGCCAGGCCAACCCGGAGATCGCCGCCGCCCTGCACGTGTCCCGCGAGACGATCAAGACCCACGTGACCAACGTCCTGGACAAGCTCGGCGCCCGCGACCGCACCCACGCCGCCGTGCTGGCCTACGAACTCGGCCTGATCCTCCACGGCGTCGATCCCCCGTGACCCGGTTGACGTCTGATCATCAGGGCCGCGAACCTGACCCGCATGACGATCAGGGCCTGGCTCAACAAGGACCATCAGCTTCCCCCGGGTGAGGAGATCTTCCGGAGCGAACGCAGGTTCGCGCTATGGGCCTACAGCGTGAGCCACGGCCAGACGCTGTTCCGCAGCACCCCGGGCTCCGACGGTCTTGCGGAGACCACCGTCGAGGTGCTGTTCAAGCCTGTCACGGCCATGAAGATCCGGGCCTTCTACCAAGGGCTGCTCATCAGGACCGCACCGGCCGAGGAGGCCGAGCGCGTCAAGGCCGGCTGTCCGAGCGTCGAGTTCGGCCGGGAGGATCGGGTCTTCCTGCTGGAAAGCAGCGGGGAGACCGACTACGTGATCAGCATGGCCGTCGGCTGGCACGAAGGCGTCCTCGCGCCCACGCGCCGGAGCTTCTTCACCGACGTCTTCGCGGGCGAGACCCGGTGGCCTGCCACGCCGTTGCCCGGCGTCGACGCGGGGTTCGGCGTCGCCTCGGCCGTCGAGCTGATCGCGGCCCTCCGCGGCGGCGGCGACGGTCAGGAGCGGGCGCGGAGGGAGAGGTACCGCCATGTCCACGTCGTCATGACGCGCGAGGAGTACAGGGACGGGCCGTACATCTCCGGCTCCGGGGTGTTCCTGACCCTTGAGGATGCCGAGGAGGCCAAGGCCGCGCTCGCCCCGCACGTCGCCGACTGCTGGATCGAGACCCTGCCCGTCGCCGTCTGAGTTCAGGCCGGGTGCGGGGGTGGGTCGAGGGCGGCGGGGGTGGCGATCTTGAGGAAGGGCACGACGACGAGCAGGGCGGCGACGGCGAAGAGGGCGAAGGCGGCGCGGATGCCGAGCCATTCGGCGAGGAGCCCCACGAGCCCGGCGCCCAGCGGCATGGCGCCCCAGCTGAACAGGCGGGCGGCCGCGTTGTAGCGGCCGAGCACGCCGGGGTCGACGAGGCGCTGGCTGAGGGTGCGGGAGTTGACGGTCCACAGGGTGCCGCCCATCCCGCCGAGGAAGGCGCCGAGGCCGACGATCCACAGGTCGGTGGTGAGGACGGGGGCGGCGACCATCGCGGCGGTGCCGATGAGGTCGGCGAGCATGGCCCAGCGGCGGCCCAGCAGGCGGTTGACGGTGGTCACGGTGAGCGCGCCGACGAGTCCGCCCGCGCCGAGGGCGCTCAGCAGGAAGCCGTACTCGCTCGCGTCCAGGCCCATGAGCCGGGTGGCGACCAGCGGGATGAGCGCCAGCCAGGCGCCCCAGCAGGCGGACAGCACGCTCAGGGCGAGCGCCATCAGGCGGAGCAGCGGCTGCTGCCACAGGCAGCGGAGTCCTTCGGCGATGCGCTGGTTGACGGTGGCGTCCGGGCGTTCGCCGGCCGGTCGCGGCCTGAAGCGGCCGGCCAGGAAGACCAGGACGACGGTCCCGATCAGGTAGCCGGCGCCGGTCCAGCCGAGGGCGGCGGCGGACCCGGCGGCGATGAGGAGGCCGCCGACGAAGGGTCCGCAGAACTCGTTGCACACGGTCTCGGCCCCGGCGACCCAGGCGTTGGCGCGTTCGCGCCCGGCGGGGGCCACGGCGGCCGGGACGAGGGTCGCGGCCGAGGTGAGGGCGACGACCTCGGCGATCCCGAGGGCGAGACCTCCGGCGTAGAGGGCGGGCAGGGTGACGCCGCCGGTGAGGGTGAGGGCGAGCAGCCCGGCGACGACGAGGATGCGGGCGGCGTCGGCCAGCCACAGCAGCAGGCGCCGGTCGAAGCGGTCGACGAGGACGCCGACGTGCAGGGCGATCAGCAGCCACGGCAGGGTGAGGGTGAGCCCGACCCCGGCGACCTGTGCCGGGGAGTCGGTCAGCCGGGCCGCCATCAAGGGCAGCGCCATCTTGGTCACGCCGTCGGCCAGGTTCGTGATCGCCGTGAAACTCACCAGCACCGCGGTGTTGCGCCCGCTGCGATCCGCCTTCAGCACGCCGTCCACCATGTAACCCCCTATCAGCTATAGGTGGTTATCTTGCCCGGAATGAGGCGACGGCACCAGGGGTGATAACTGGTAAATTCGGTTAGCAGGTTATCCAGGCGGGGTCCCGGAAGGTGATGCGGCGTGATCGAGCCCACTCCGGCCGCCCAGCTGATCAAGGCGTTCGTCAACACCGTCGACCTGGAGAACGGGCAGGACGACGTGGCGAGCCCGGACGAGCTCGCCCGCTGGCTGGCGGCCCGCCAGCTCGGCCCGGCGTCGCTGCGGCTCACCGACGAGGAGCACGCCGTCTTCCTGGAGCTGCGTGCCGGGTTCCGGGAGGCGCTCGATCCCGGCCATCCCGTGTTCCCGCACCGCCTGGCGCGGGCCGACGCGATCCTGGCCGACGTGCCTCTCCTGGTCACCGTGACCCGGGCCGGGCCGGAGCGGCCGCTCGCGCCCGCCCCCGGCCTGCCCGAGGCCCGTACGGCCCTGGCGCGGCTGGCCGTGGCGTGGGCCGAGCTGGTGCTGACCGGCCAGATCCACCGGCTCAAACGGTGCGCCGAGCACACCTGCCAGGGCGCCTTCTGGGACTCCTCCAGGAACCACAGCCGCCGCTGGTGCTCGATGCGCCTGTGCGGCAACCGCACCAAGGCCCGCCGCTACGCCGCCCGGCAGCGCCCCCAGCACCCCTGAGCAGGGCTTCAGGTGGCCGCGCCCCCGGCCGCCGCCTCGCGCACCGCGCTCGCGGCGGCGACCGGCCGGTAGCCGTCGGGGACGCCCTCGACCACGATGATGTCGCCCTCGATGTGCCGCGAGCGCATCGGCGCGATCTCCCGGTACTCGGGCGAGTCCCACCACGCCCGCGCCCGGGCCGCGTCGGGGAAGGCGAGCATCACGACCGCTCCCGGCCACCGGCCGTCCAGCACCTCGTGCTCGGTTGCGTGCACCAGGTAGCGGCCGCCGTACGGCTCGAAGGTGCCGGGCAGGCGCTCCATGTACTCGGCGATCTCCGGGTGCGGGGCGGCGTCCTGAAGGTGAGCGATGACGTACGCGGTCATGATTCCTCCTGTGTTGTCCGGTTCAGACGGGAGCGGGTCAGGCCTGGGCCGGCACCTTGTCCAGGAAGCCGAGCACCTGGCTGATCCGCCCGTCCGCGCCGAACACCGCGACGTCGAAGCCGACGGCGACCGGCTCGGCGCCCTCCGGGCCCAGGTGCCAGGTGAACCGGGCGATGTCGTGGTGGGCGTCCACGGCGCCGCCGAGGCTGAAGACGAGCCCGCCGAACTGCGCCTGCACCGCGGCGATGGTGGCGTCCAGCCCGTCGATGCCGCGCACGGAGACCAGCGGGTCGGTGTAGCCGGCGTCCTCGGCGAAGACCTCCTCCAGGGCGGCCCGGCGGGCGGCGGCGTCGGTCTCGTTCCAGGCGGCCAGGTAGCGCTGGACCAGCTCGTTCGTGTCGCTCATGTTCGTCTCCTCAGTGGTCGTGCTCTCTTGTGACCACCACGTTAGGGAGACGGCGACGACGCGGAATCTGACGTGCTTAGGTACTTTCTCCCCTGCTTTCGGTACGCATCCGGGCCAGGGTCAGCAGGCTGAGCCCGAACATCAGGACGCCCAGCGGGACGTGGAGCGCGGTCATGCCCGCGATGCCCAGCGCGACCTGCGCCGACGCGAGGACGAGGAAGCCGGCCGCGTACAGGATGGGGCGTGGCGTGCCGCCGCCCGGACGCCAGGCCAGGATCGCGGCGATCACGTACAGCACGGTCGCGCCGTACATCACGGGTGATCCGATGTGGTGCAGCTCCGAGCCGCGGGAGGACATGAGGATCCCGGCGGTGGCCGCCTGGAAGAAGATGCTCAGGGTCTGCAGCGCGACTGCGATCTTGAGGATGGCGGGGCCGTGCACGGTCATGCCGGGGCCTTTCATCGGAGGGTGAGCGAGGTCTCGGAGGCGACCCGGGTCAGCTTGTGCGGGTTGCGGACGTAGTAGAGGCCGGTGATGCGGCCGTCCTCGACGCGGGTCGCGAGCACGCCGTCGAACGCGCCGTCCAGGTGGACGAGCAGCGCCGGGTTGCCGTTGACCACGGTGGCCTCGCAGGTGATCGCCGCGCGCACCACGGCGGCCTCGCCCAGGTAGAAGCGGACCACCTTCTCCGCGCCGACGACCGGCCGGGGCGCGGCCAGTTTCACGCCGCCGCCGTCGCTGACCAGGACGACGTCGGGGGCGAGCACGTCCAGGAGGATCCGCAGGTCCCTGGTCTCGAGCGCCCGCTTGAACGTCTCCAGGACCGCCTGGGCCTGGCCCGGGGAGACGGTCTCGCGCGGGCGGCGGGCCTCGACGTGCTTGCGGGCCCGGTGCGCGATCTGGCGGACGGCCGCGGCGCTCTTGCCGACGGCGGCGGCGATCTCGTCGTAGCCGACGTCGAAGACCTCGCGCAGCACGAAGACGGCGCGCTCGGTCGGCGAGAGGCTCTCCAGGACGAGCATCAGCGCCATCGACAGGCTCTCGGCGAGATCGGTGTCCTCGGCCACGTCCGGCGTGGTGAGCAGCGGCTCGGGCAGCCACGAGCCGATGTACGTCTCCTTGCGGCGTTTCATCGTGCGCAACCGGTTGAGCGACTGCCGGGTGACGATCCGGACGAGGTAGGCGCGCCGGTCCGACACCTGCCCGAGGTCCACCTTGATCCAGCGCAGCCAGGTCTCCTGGAGGACGTCCTCGGCGTCGGCCGCCGACCCGAGCATCTCGTACGCGACCGTGAACAGCAGGTTGCGGTGGGCGACGAAGGCCGCGGTGGCGGCATCCACCGGGTCCGTCGTCGCCTCGTCGTGCTCGTTCATCGCTCGCTCCCGCCGGTTCGTCTCTCGTCCTGCTCCGCGCACAGGACACCGGTCCTCCCGGCCGTGTGACACCCCGGCCCGGTGGCGTACGTCACAGGACCCCGCTGTCACACAGCCAGGATCGCCGGTGCCTCATGGCCGTCAAGGACGGCGTCACGGGCTCGCCGTGAACCGGGCCAGGAGGAGGGCGAGACGGTGCTCGTGGAACTCGCGGGGGATGCGGCCGCCGCGCATCAGCGTCACCAGGCCGTGGAGTGCCGCCCAGAGTGTCTCCGCCAGCAGCGCGGGTTCGTCGCCGTGCGCGTACGGGCGGACGGCCTCGGCGAACTCGCCGAACGCGGCGTGCAGGGCGGGCGGGGCCTCGGGGGTGGCGAAGGGCAGGTCGACGCGCTGGCTGAACATGGCGTCGTAGAGGGCCGGCCGCTCCTCGGCGAAGGTCACGTACGCGGCGGCGAGCGCGGCGACGGCGGCCTCGGGGCCGGAGGCGGCGAGGCGGGCGGCGCGCAGGTCGGCGGCCATCTCGGTGATGCCTTCGAGGGCGACGGCGGTCACGATCGCGTCCTTGCCCTTGAAGTGGCTGTAGAGGACCGGCTGGCTGTATTCGACCTGCTCGGCGAGCCGCCGGGTGGTGACGGCCTCCCAGCCCTCGGCCTCGGCCAGCTCCCGGGCTGCGGTGACGATGAGTTGCTCCCGGTGGGCGCGTTCGCGTTCCTTGCGGCTCTGGATGGACATGCTCCCGAATCTAGCACCGCTAGCGCTTGTGTCGATGCTCTGCTAGCGTCGTCCTCGTTCCTAGCGCTGCTAGTTTTTCTGGAGTCACGACATGCTCACCACCGTCGCGTACGGCCTGGCCATCGTTCTCAACCTGCTGTGCCTGCTCATCGGGGCCCGGTTCCTGCTCACGCCGCACGCCGCCGCCACGGGCTACGGGGTGCCCGCCACGACCGACCGCGCCTACCTGACGATCAAGGGCCTGCGCGACGGCACGTACGGGCTGGTCGGCCTGGCCCTGCTGGCCTTCGCCGGGCCCCAGGCCGAGGCCTGGTTCATGCTGGTCGTCGCCCTGGTGCCGCTCGGCGACACCCTCGTCGTGCTGCGCAACGGCGGCACCAAGGCGGTCGCGTTCGGCATCCACTTCGCCACCGCCGTGCTCGTACTGCTCTGCGCGGGCCTGCTGTTCGCCGTCTGATGACGCCTTCTTCCGTGCTGAATCGTGCTGAAGAGGGCGGGCCGGCACGCCACCGGGCATGCCGGCCACCGTTTCGGGCATGGGAAGATCACGCGGTGAAAGGCAGGCCCGACATGATTCCCGGATTCCGGATGCAGTGGCCGATCACCTCAGAGCTGGCTGTGCTGCGCGAACGGGTGCACGCCTTCGGGACGAGCGCCGGGCTGTACGGGCAGCGCCTGCAGGACCTGGTGATCGCCGCCCACGAGGCCGCCGTCAACGTGCTGCGGCACGGCGGCGGCCGTGGCTTCCTGATCGCGTGGCGCGACGCCCACGGAGTCAGCCTGGACGTGGTCGACGCGGCCGGCACCCTGACCGAGGCCCACCTGAGGAACGCCAGGCCCGACCCCGACCGGGGCGGCGGCGTCGGGTTGCTGCTGGTGCGCACCCTGTGCGACGAGGTCCGCGTGGAGCACGAGGCGGGCAGCGCCCGGCTGCACCTGCGCATGCGCACCACCCCCCAGCCCCACTGACCAGCACGGGCAAGATTCACAAGAACTGTTGCACAACACCTCTTGTACATGTAGCTTGACCGGCATGTCCGAATTCCAGCGTGCGATCACGGATGCCCGGGTGCTCGCCGCCATGACACACCCCGTCCGCCGCCGCCTCCTCGACCTGCTCAAGCTCGACGGCCCCAGCACCGCCAGCGTGCTGGCCGAACAGACCGGGGAGGCCGTCGGCAACGTCAGCCACCATCTGCGCGCCCTGGCCGCCGCCGGCCTCATCGAGGAGGCCCCCGAGCTCGCCCGGGACCGCCGCGAACGCTGGTGGCGCCGCATCGTGCCCACCCTGTCCTGGTCCTCGGCCGACTTCGACGGCGACGCGTCGGGCGAGGCGATCGCGCGGGCCGCCGACTCGCTCAACCTCGACCGCCAGACCGGCCACGTCCGGCGCTGGGCCGACCAGCCGCAGGACGTGCAGGCCCGCTGGCCGCTCGGCCCCTTCTCGACCGAGGGATGGCTGCGGGTGACGGACGAGGAGCTGGCCGAGTTCGCGGCCGAGATCACCGAGGTGATCACCCGGTGGTCCGAGCGGAGCGTGCCCGACGACGGCCGCGAGCGCGCCACCGTGTTCACCTTCGCCCGCGCCGTCCCCGCCCGCCCGTGAGCATCCCGCGCCGTCCCCGTCTCGGGTTGCTGGCGCAGCGCGACTTCCGGCTGCTGTGGATCGGGGAGAGCGCCAGCAGCCTGGGCAGCTCCGTCACCTCCGTCGCGCTGCCGCTGGTCGCGGTCACCGTCCTGGACGCCTCCCCGCTCGCGGTCAGCCTGCTGGCCGCCGCCGCCTGGCTGCCGTGGCTGCTCATCGGCCTGCCCGCCGGGGTCTGGGTGGACCGGCTCCCCCGCCGCCGGATCATGCTGGCCGCCGACTGGGCGTCGCTGGCCGCCTTCCTCAGCATCCCGGCCGCGGCACTGCTCGGCGTGCTGACAGTCGGCCACCTGATCGCCGTGGCGCTGGCCGCCGGCACCGCCAAGGTGTTCTTCGCCACCGCCTACCGCGCCTACCTGCCCACCCTGGTCGACGCCCCCGACCTGCTGGAGGCCAACGCCAAGCTCCAGGGCAGCGAGCAGGTGGCGAACCTGGCCGGCCCCGGCGTCGCCGGACTGCTCGCCCAGGCGTTCTCCGCGATCGGCGGCCTGCTCGTGGACGCGGCCAGCTTCGCCGTCTCCGCGATCTGCCTCATGCGGATCAGACGCGCCGAGACCGTGACCCGCCCGCCTCGGCGGCGGCTGCGCAACGACATCCGCCAGGGCCTGCGCCTGGTCGCCCGCGACCGGCTGCTGCGCGGCAACACCCTGTACGGCTGCGCCGCCAACCTGGCGCTGACCGGCTACCAGTCGCTGATCGTCGTCTTCCTCGTCACCGACCTCGGGCTCGCCCCGGCACAGACCGGCGTCCTGATCGCCGCCACCAGCGTGGGCGGGATCGCCGGAGCGGCACTGGCCAGACCCCTGGCCGCCAGGCTGGGCAGCGCCAGAGCGGTGCTGGTGGCCAAGGCCGGGCTCGCACCCTTCGGGCTGCTCATCCCGCTCGCCGACCAGGAGCTCGGAATGGCGCTGTTCGTCACCGGCAGCATCGTCATCGTCGGCGGCATCGTGGCCGGCAACGTGATCTTCTCCGGATTCGTCCAGAGCTACGTGCCCGGCGAGCTGATGGGCCGGGTCACGACCAGCGTCCAGGTCGTCAACTACGGCGCCATCCCGCTCGGCGCGCTGCTGGCCGGCGCACTGGCGGAACTGGCGGGCGTACGGGCCGCGCTGTGGGCGATGCTGGCCGTGTTCGTGGCCAGCGGCGTGATCCTGCTCCTCACGCTGGGCCGCCGCCGCGAACTGCCCACAGGCCGCCTGACCTGGGCCGGAGGAGCGCCCACCTGCGCGGGAAGCGTTACGACCGGCGCGTGACGGGGCACTCCCAGGTCACAAGCTCGCAGACGATGTCGAGAACGGCCTGGCAGCTCCGTCCCAGGGGCGCATACGGCCACCGCGGCCCGTATCCCACCAAGGAGACCCAGCATGACGATCCAGCGGATGGACAACGTCCTCATCATCGTCGACGATCTCGACGCCGCCGTCGCGTTCTTCGTCGAACTCGGCATGGAACTGGAGGGCAGGGGGCCGATCGGGGGCGCGTGGGTGGAGAACGTGCTCGGCCTCGACGACGTCCAGCAGGAGATCGCGATGCTCCGCACGCCGGACGGTCACGGGCGGATCGAGCTGGGGATGTTCTTCACGCCGAAGGCGATCAGCGCCGAGCCGAAGATCGCGCCGGCGAACACGCTGGGCATCCGCCGCATCATGTTCGCCGTCGACGACATCGAGGACGTCCTGTCCCGGCTGCGCGCCCGCGGCGCCGAGCTCGTCGGCGAGATGGCGCAGTTCGAGGACAGCTACCGGCTCTGCTATGTCCGCGGCCCCGAGGGCATCATCGTCGGCCTGGCCCAGCAACTCAGCTGAGCTCCCGGGCATGAGGGGGTGCGGGCAGGTCGCGCCGGCGCGCTCAAGGCCGTTCCTCCCCTGCCGGGCCTGCCGTGACGGGGGTCAGGTCGTAGTCGAACCAGGTGAAGCGGGGGCGTCCGGCCAGGACCAGGTAGAGGGCGTCGTGCGAGGCGGGAGCCCCGGCGGCGGCCTCCAGCAGCCCCTCCCTGATGGCCCGGACCGGGCGGCAGAACAGGCCGGCCCCCGCCGCGGCCGAGCACACGTGCTGGGCGACCGCGCCGGCCGTCCGCAGGAGGGCGCGGTAGCCGGCAGGCCCGCTCGCCCGCACCGCCGAGCCGACGTCGGCGGCGATGAGCAGCGCGAGGTTGGTCCCGCCGACGTCGAACTGGGTGCGGGGGTAGCTGTAGGCGGCCTGCACGGCGGCCATCGCCGCCCCGGCCCGCCCGGTCACGGGGCTCAGCGGGGCCGGCACGTACCAGCCGTCCGCCAGCCCCGTCACGTTGCGGACCGCCAGGCGGCACCACACCCCGCCACCGGCCGCCGGGGAGCCCGGCGGCGGATCGGCGACCGCGGCGGCGAACGCCCGCGCCGCCTCCTCGGGCAGGGGGCGCGGATCGGCGGAAAGACCCCGGGGACCGAGCCCGGCGCTGCGCCGTGCCCCGCCCGCGACCGCCTGTCCCGGCCTGGCCGGCACGCCGGGAGCCAGGGTGACGCCGGCCGGCCCGTACGCCACGGTGAGCGGCAGCGCCGCGGCGTGCTCGGCCACCGCGGCGGCCAGGTGGCCGGTCTCCAGCTCCGCCAGCGCGTCGGCGAGCTCGCCGTAACCGGGACGGAGCCGTTCCGGCCGCTGCGCCAGGTCCAGCCACACGGTCCCGGCCGGCGCCGGCGGCGCCGCCCCCACCAGCTCGCGCCGGACCGGGTCGAGACGCCACCGCCCCCGCTCCGTCCGCACCCCCACGTCCACCAGGTACGCGGCGCGCGGGGACGGGTAGGCGCGGTGGTCGTTGTACGGGTTGTACGGCTCCCAGCGCTGCGGGGTCAGGGCGGAGATCAGCAGCTCCGCCACGGCCGCGCCGAACTCCCCCCACGCCGCCAGGTCGCGCAGCGGGGTGCGCGTCCCCTCCCCGGCACGGGCGGGCTCACGGTGCACGGCCGCGCCCGGGACCGGGGCCTTGCCCGGCCCGTGCGCGTAGGCGGCGGCCAGCGCCAGGGCAACCTCGTCGTGATGCGCCACGGCGACTCCAGTCACGGGAAGGGATGGGGAAGCACGGGATCGCCGGCGGAACGCGTGGGGCTCCGGCCCAGGCGGTGCGGCACCTCCCACAGCCGGGGCAGGCCGCGGACGCGGCGGTTGCGGTGCCCGAACGTCATGGGGAGCGTGCCGGGCACGACGACCTTCGCCGCGTGCAGGCCGAGACGGTCGCGGATCCGCCGATCACTCTGGTCGACCGCGATCACCTCCAGCCCCAGCCCGCGCAGGCGGTCCACGTGGTGGTCGAGGACGGTCCACAGGTCCGTGGCCGTCCCCGGGAGGTCGCCGCCGAGATCCGCCGGGTCCACGGTCCCCGCCTGCCCCGACAGCAGGAATCGGTAGCCCGCCGCGGCCTCGGGCAGGCTGTACAGGGCGACGTGATCGTGCATGGCCCGTACCGAATCCGGGTCCGCCAGCAGGCGCAGGAGGCGTTCGCGGCGGTGGCCGGCGGGAGAGCGGCGGGCGCGGTCGGCCGACGACTCGACGTCCACGGCCAGCTCGGCGGCGGCCGACCGCATCGCGGCGACCGGGTCCGGGTGCGCCCCCGCCGCGAAGAAGGCCGCCGGGGCCGCACCGTCGTCCCGCCACGCGAGCGTGAGCACGACCGGGATGCCCAGGTCGTTGGTCGCGTCGAAGAACAGCAGCTCGTAGCCCAGGCACTCCAGCCGGTCGGACAGGTGGGGCAGCACGGGATCGTCCGGCGGCACGGCGACGCGGCGCAGCGGCGTGCCCGCGTACCAGGCCATCAGGAACGCGTCCCGCTCGGCCACCTCGAACAGGCCGTGCAGCACCGCCTCGGCCAGGCTGTTGCCCAGACCGCACCCGCTGGAGGTCTCCGCCACGAACCGGGGCGTGCCCGGCTTGCGGACCCCCCAGTACGCGACGTGCTCCGGCACCAGGATCGGGGCCGTGCGCGTGCAGGACCAGCCGTCCACCCAGGTGGTGGGCACGCCCGGGGCGTAGGCGGTGAGGCCGCTGCCCGGATCGGCGTAGCAGTCCGGCTCGTGCGGGCCCAGTCGTGCCGGATCGAGCGCCCGGTCCGGGCCCAGCGCCTCGAACGCGGCCTCGGTCACCGGCCGGCCGCTCGCCGCGATCCCGCCGAGCCGCTCCACCGCCTCGAAGAGCGCGACGCGTTCGGACTGGGCGAAGGCTGGGGTGCGGCCGTAGCCTGCCGCGTTCCCGTCCGGGTCGCCCGCCAGGACGGCGGCGACGGTGGCCAGCGGCAGGTGACCGCTCCGGCGCACCGTGGTCACCGGGCCGTAGCGCGCGTCCACCAGGGCCTCGCGCAGCCGGGCGCCGTCGGTGCGCGGGTTCGGCGAGCGCAGCGACCCGGGCGGCACGGCCACGGGCTCCCGGGCGGCCGGCGCGTACGGCTCGCCAGGCCCGCACACCCGGCAGCCCTCCGGCCGCGGCATCACGCGGTGCCGGGTGAGCGAGCCGTGGTCGGTACGGAGCGCGAGGACGACGTCCCCGTGCCGCTCCGGCTCGGCCAGCAGCAGCGCGGCCAGCGCGGACAGCGTGTCGTGGAAGGCCGGAGCCGCGAGCCCGCCCACCCGCAGCTCCGGCAGCCGTACGGGCACCGCCGCGCCGAACGCCGCCAGCCGCTGCGACTCCGCGCAGGCCACGCAGACGCCCTCCCCCGGCCCCTGCACCGGGCCGGCCAGGGCGAGCGCGCCGTCGAGGAGCACGGGAAGCAGCGGGTGGCGGCGTCCGCGCGCGAGGCGGGCGACCTCTTCCAGGTCCGCGAGCCCGTACCCGCTGATCAGCACGGCCTCGGCCCGGTCGTCGCGCAGCTCGCCGATGCCGTTCCTCATGCGACGCTCCCGGCCCGGACGGCGGCGGACACCGTCGCGGCGGCGGGCACCGTCGCGGCGGCCGGCACTGCTACGGCGGCCGGCGCCCTCGCTGCGGGCGGCACCGTCACTGCGGCCAGGCCGGTCGCCGCGAGCAGCGGGCCCAGCGGCGCCGGCTCCGGGCCCGGCACCAGCGCCTCCATCGCCGCCTGGAACCGCTCCTCGCCGTCCCGCGTCCCGGCGGGCCAGAACCAGAAGCGCGTCTCCCACGGCACCGGCGGCTCCTCCGGCGGCGCCCAGACCGGAGCCGCCCCGCAGGGCACCACCGGATCGCCGAACTCCCGGCCCGCCGCCCGCGCCTGCGCCGCCGCCGTGGCCGCCAGCAGCGCGAACGCCGCCGCCGTGCCCGCCTCCGGCTCCACCGCCCAGGCGAGGGTACGGCCCGCCGCGCTGACCCGGGCGTGCGCGACCCCCTCGGCGACGCGTACCACCTCGACCTCGGCCGGTACGGCGAACCGCAGCGTGAGCGCCTTCCACCA
This sequence comes from Nonomuraea ceibae, assembly GCF_019396325.1. Lineage (GTDB taxonomy): Bacteria > Actinomycetota > Actinomycetes > Streptosporangiales > Streptosporangiaceae > Nonomuraea > Nonomuraea ceibae. Next base: position 923 of record NZ_JAHKRO010000121.1, on the reverse strand, counting down.
GCGCCGCGCGGCCGGGTCCGCCGCCCACTCGCCCTCGCCCACCGCGGTGCCCGGGAGATCGGCGAGATCGCGGTGCACGGCCTCGCGCAGGCCGAGGCCGCGCGCGTGCAGCCGGTCGGCGCCCACGACGGTCCCGGCCGGAAGCGCGGACCGCACGGCCGACAGCGCCGCGTGCAGCCGCGCCGACTCCAGGCCGGTGCCGAACCCCACCGCCTCGCCGCACGCCGCCAGGCTCACCGGCACCTGCGGCAGCTCCCCCGCCTCGGGAGGGGCCACCATGCCCAGCTCCGGATCGCCCAGCACTTCGAGCATCGCCGCCGCCCGCTCCCACGGGTCCGCACCGGCAGGCTCGCCGACGGGCCACCGGTGATGCGTGACCCCCAGCGGCTCGGCTTTCGCCACCATGACCGAAAGCCCCCGCCCCACGCCCTCGGGCGAACGGGCCGCCGCCTCCTCCACCGGATCCGGCATACCCGCCACGGCACACAGCAGCCGATGCGCCGCCGCCCCGCCCACCAGCGCCCACAAAACCTCCGGCACCCGCGCCCCACCGGACCCCGCAGCCGGCGTGGCCGCTGGAGCCGGGGTGCTCGGGGTCGGTGGGGGCGCGGTCGCCCCGCCCGGGGCCGACGCACCCGGGGTCGGCGTGGTTGGGGGCGGTGGGGTTTGGGTGGTCAGGAGGGAGGTGGGGCCGTGGAGGAGGCGGTGGCGGATGGCGGCGGGGTCGGGAGCCGGTGTGCCGGGGGTGGTCGGCGGCAGGGCGTAACCGGCTTCCGCTAGGCAGCCGGCCCGTACCGTCACCGGGGGGCCGGAGGGTGGGGTGGCGGTCAGTTCGAGGTCGGCGGGGGTCGCGCCCGGGAGGGTGGCCGGGTGGCAGCCGGCGGCGGCGAGGGCGCGGGCGGGCGCCTCGGCCAGGGGGGCGC
>NZ_JAHKRO010000120.1 GCF_019396325.1 Nonomuraea ceibae | reverse complement strand
CCCCACCCGCCCCCGCCCCGCCCGCGCCTGGTCCGAGACATGGGCCGGGCGGGAGGGGCCGGCCTGGTCCGACGGGCGGTGCCGCCTGCCGGTGACGGTGTGCTGCCTGACCTTGGCGCGGGTGCGGCGCAGGTAGTGGGTGTACAGCTCGGTGCCGACCGTGGTGGCCACGCTCATCACCGCCGCGCCGATCACGGTGCCCGCCACCCCGAGCCACGAGGCCGCCACCGCCGCCGTGAGCGCGGCCATCGCGCCCCCGGCCACCTGCACGACGCTCACCCGCCCCCGCCACTTCCCGGGCGCGTCCGGATCCGGGACGGCATCCGCGCGGACGGCCGCGCCCGTACGCGCCCCGGCGACCGCGCCGGTGGCCGCCTCGGTGGCCGCGTCGGTGGCCACGCTGGGGGCCGCCCCCGTGGCCGCGTCGGGGGTGGTGAGGTCGGTCGGGGTGTGTCGCCTGCCGGTCATGCTTACGCTGGCCAGCCTTCCTCGTGGTCGGGCGCGAGCGCGCCGCGGGTGTGGGATCGTGATCCGCCGAACCGGGGCCGGCCACGAGCGTGGCGCGCGGCACGCCGGTCAGGGCCTGGGACGGCCGAGCGACGGCCTCCCGGGGGGCGGCTGCTGGGACGAGTCACGATGGCATACCCGGGCAAAGCCGGTCAGCGCGCCACGCGGCGTACGGCGACCTTCTGGGAAGGACATTGCCATCTCCGACCACACCCCTGACCTGGCGGAAAATGAGCGATATGTGACGCATTTATGGACTTATGGTCACAGCCCGGTGATTGATAGGTTGCGCGAGAAAAAGTTGCCATTGATCGTCGGGGGAATGCGCGGTGGGCATGAACGTGCGCGCGAAAGGGCAGCGCCTGGCCGGGGAAATCCAGGCCGAGCTCGCCCTGTGGACGGACCGTACCGGCTCGGCGGCCGAGGTGTGGGCGCTGCCGGCCGGGGCCGTGCCGCCGCGCGCGAGCCAGGCGGTGCTGTCGGTCGTCCGCCCGGTGCTGTCCGCCGCCGAGGCGCACGACCCGGTCCCCGTGGTGTCGCTGGCCGTCACGCTGTCGGCGTCCGGGCTGCGCCTGACGGTCAGCTTCGAGGCGAGCGGCGCGGCGGACGGGACGCCGCTGCCCGAGGCTCGGATGCGTGCCGCGTTCGCCGAGGCGGGCGGCACGCTGAAGGTGGCGGTGTCGCAGTCCGGTGGCGTCACGGTCAGCGCCGCCGTCGCCGCCGATCGGCTCAGGTGACGGCGGGCGAGCCCAGCAGGGCGGCGTCGATCCGGGGGCCGAGCACGTCGGCGCCGTCGGTCACCTCGTTGGGCTGTCGAGGACGCGCCAGACCACGCGCCGGCCGGGGACGACCTCGGTGAGCCGGATGCGGCACCGGTGGACGCCGGGCACCTCGTAGCCGAACTCGTCGCCCTCGGCGGCGGTGGCGCCGGTGACGTTCCTCGACCACCAGCCGCGCACGTCGAGGACGGCGGCGAACACCTCGGCGGGCGGCCGGGGCAGCTCCAGGGTGATGGTCGTGCCCTGATCGGTCATGGTCCCTCCGTACGGTCCGCGGTGCGCTGGATCTCCTCGGCGATGCGCTTGACGCGCCGGAGCCTGGCGTCCCATGCCGCGCCGACGGAGGAGAGCTGGGCGACGGCCCGGGCCAGTTGCGCCTCGTCCACCCGATACTTCCTCTCCCGCCCGGCGGGTGAGGCGTGCACCAGCCCGGCTCGGTCCAGCGTGCCGAGGTGCTTGGTGATCGCCTGGCGGGTCACGGGCAGCCGCTCGCTGAGGCTGGTGGCGGTGCCGTGGCCGTCGGCCAGGAGCAGGTCGAGGATGCGCCGCCGGGTCGGGTCGCCGACGGCCGACCACAGCTCGTCGTCGACGGCCGCCGTCACGGTGTGGCCACCAGGCGCGTGACGTACTCGCCGAGCCGGGGCACGAACGTGTCCCAGCCCTGGCTGTGGTCGCGGTGGCACTCCGCCAGCTTGGCGGCCTCCCAGCCCAGCTCGCGGAAGCCGGTCTCGGTGAGCCGGATCCGCGTGCCCGCGCCCGCCGGGGTGAGCTCGAAGGTGACGAGCAGCGAGGCCGATCCGGTCTCGCACCAGCGGAAGGCGAACAGCCGGGGCGGCTCGGCGGTCACCACGGTGATGGGGGCGACCTGCTCGCGGTCGCCCCAGATCAGCTCGCCGGTCGCGCCGGGGACGGGCTCGATCGAGGCGTCGTCGCTCCACCAGCGGGAGATGTGCTCGGGGCGGCTGACGACCTCGAAGACGACCTCGGGGGTGGCGTCGACGTGGATCTCGCGTTCGATGCTGCCGTACTCCATGCTGAACTCTCCAGACCTTACGTGCAACCTTTGGTTGCGCGTAAGGCTAGCGCGTACGGCCCGGATCGCGCAACCAAAGGTTGCGCATGTTCACCAGCCGACCTCGTCGCAGCCCCGGTGGTCGGCGGGCTCGACCTGGAGGGTCGCGTGGGCGATGTGGTGACGCCGGCTGAGCACGTCGCGCGCCTGGTCCAGGACGGCGTGGTGGTCGGCCGGCTCGGCGGTGACCAGGTGGGCGGTGGCCACGTTCATGCCCGAGGTGAGCGTCCACAGGTGCAGGTCGTGCACGTCCCGTACGCCCTCGATGGCGGACAGGTCGGCGGCCACGGCGTCGGGGTCGACGCCCTCGGGCACGTGCTGGCCGAGCACGGCGAAGACCTGGCGGCCCAGGGAGACGGCGCGCACGGCGACGAACAGGCCGATGGCCAGGGCGACGAACGTGTCCCAGAACGGCTGGCCGGTGGCCGACACCAGCCAGCCCGCGACGATCACGCCGACCGAGCCGGCCGTGTCGGCGACCACCTCCAGGTACGCGCCGCGCACGTTGAGGCTCTCGCCCGCGCCGGAGCGCAGCAGGAACAGCGCCACCAGGTTGACCAGCAGGCCGATCGCACCGACGATCATCATCGGCCCGGACGACACCTCGGCCCGCTCGCCGATGCGCCCGATGGCCTCGATCACCACGTAGAGCGCGACGCCCAGCATCATGACGACGGCCAGCAGCGAGGCGAACACCTCGGCCCGGTAGGAGCCATAGCTGCGCCGGCCGGTCGTGTCGGGACGGGTGGCGATGCGGGTGGCGACCAGCGCCGCGCCGAGCGTGACCACGTCGGCGGCCATGTGCCCGGCGTCCGACAGCAGCGACAGCGAGCCCGACAGCAGGCCGAAGACGAGCTCGACGACGAAGAAGACGCCGATCAGCACGAACGAGACGGCCAGCCGCCAGCGGTGGCGGCCCGCCGCGTGCCCGTGCCCGTGGCCGGAGCCCATCACGACCTCCCGTCGCGCTCGGGGTGGATGGCCTCGGTGTGCTCGGTGTGCGCGAGCGCCACGTCGAGCAGCATCCGCACGTGCGGGTCCTCCAGACGGTAGTACGCCATCCGGCCGGAACGGCGTGCCGCCACGATGCGGTGCGCGCGCAGCAGCCGCAGCGCGTGGGAGACGGCCGACTCGCTCTGGCCGGTCACCGCCGCCAGGTCGCACACGCACAGCTCGCCGTCCAGGAGTGCGACCAGCAGCCGCAGCCGGTTGGGGTCGGCCAGCAGGCCGAAGACGTCGGCGGTGTCGGTCACGTCCTCGGCGGCCGGCATCCGCTCCCGCACGGCGCTCACCCGGTCGGCGTCGACGACCTTGACGGCGCACCCGTCCACCATCAAGATGCCTTCATCTGAAGAGGTGTTCATATGTACAAGATAGCGAAGAGCGCGGAACGACTGTCAACCCCCGGTTCGCCGCAGCGCATTTCACCGGCCGATGAATCGGTTGGCTAGCATCGTCGGCGTGAGGATCACCGTCTTCGGCGCCACCGGCGGCACCGGCAGAGCCGTCGTCCAGCGCGCCCTGGCCGCGGGCCACGAGGTCGTCGCCGCCGTCCGCGATCCGGCCAGGCTGCCGCTCTCCCACCCCGCGCTGGAGATCGCCACCACCGACGTCTTCGCCCCGCGCACCCTCGAACCCCTCCTGACCGGCAGCGACGCGGTCCTGTCCGCGCTCGGGCCCAACAGCCGCAACGACACCTCGCGGGTGTGCTCGGCCGGCATCGCCGCCATCCTGACGGCCATGGACGCCACCGGCGTCCGCCGCGTGCTCGCCCTCAGCGCCCAGCCGGTGCTGCGCACCGGCGCGGGGGAGTCGCTGCTGTGGCGCAGGCTCGGCATGCCCGCCGTCCGCGCCGTCTTCGGCACCGTGTACGCCGACCTCGAGCGCATGGAGCGGACCCTGGCCGCGAGCACCGCCGACTGGACCGTGCTGCGGCCTCCCCGGCTGACCGGCAAGCCCGCCACCGGCCGCTACCGCAGCGCCGTGGACGCCAACGTGCCCGGCTCCATGACGCGCGGCGACCTGGCCAGGGCGATGCTCGACATGCTGCCGGACCCGTTCACCGTGAGGCGGGCCATCGGGGTCGCCGGGCCGCGCCGCTGACGTACGATCTCCGCACGTCCAGCAGGCACCGTCCAGCAGAAAGCGCCCCATGCACCTCCACCACTTCAGGGCCGCCGGCGTGTCCGTGGTCCTCGAATGCCCTCCCGACGCCCTGCCCGCGATCCTGCACTGGGGGCCCGACCTCGGCCCGCTCGCCGACGACGCCCTGGAGCACCTGGCCGCCGAGCTGCGGCCGCGCCCCGACCAGACCTCCGACGCGCCGATCCGCACGGCGCTCGTCCCCGAGGCGCGCACCGGCTGGGCCGGCCTGCCCGGCCTGTCCGGCCACCACCAGGGCGAGAACTGGTCGCCCGCGTTCACCGCCGTCACCTGCGAGACGGCCGGGCGGCGCCTCACCGTCACCGCCGCCGACCCGCACGCCCGCCTCGCCCTCGCCCTCACCGCCGAGCTCGACCCGTACGGGCTGCTGCGCGCCCGCGCCGAGCTGCACAACGAGCACGACCTGCCCTACACGCTCGACGCGCTCAACCTGGCCCTCCCGGTCCCCGGGCACGCCACCGACGTGCTCGACCAGGCGGGACGCTGGTCCAAGGAACGCGTCCCGCAACGCCGCCCGCTCACCGTCGGCGTCCACCTGCGGGAGAACCGGCGCGGACGCACCGGCGCCGACGCCGCCACCGTCCTGTTCGCCGGCACCGCCGACCTCGGCTTCCGGCGCGGCGAGGCGTGGGGGCTGCACGTCGGCTTCAGCGGCGGCCACCGCCACTACGCCGAGCGCACCGCCACCGGCCGCACCCTGATCGGCGGCGGCGAGCTGCTGCTGCCCGGCGAGATCGTCCTCGCCCCCGGCGACACGTACCGGACGCCCTGGATCCACGCCACGTACGGGCGCGGCCTGGACGAGGCGGCCCGCCGCTTCCACGACCACCTGCGCGCCCGCCCCGCCCACCCGGCCTCGCCCCGGCCCGTGGTGCTCAACACGTGGGAGGCCGTCTACTTCGACCACGACCTGGACCGGCTGCTCGACCTGGCCGCCCGTGCCGCCAGGGTCGGCGTGGAGCGGTTCGTGCTCGACGACGGCTGGTTCCTCGGCCGCCGCCACGACCGCGCCGGCCTCGGCGACTGGCACGTCGACCCGGCCGTCTGGCCCGACGGGCTGCACCCGCTCGTCAAGCGGGTCAGGGAGCTCGGCATGCAGTTCGGCCTCTGGTTCGAGCCCGAGATGATCAACCCGGACTCCGAGCTCGCCCGCGCCCACCCGGACTGGATCCTGCGGACCGGTGACCGCCTGCCGCCCACCGCCCGCCACCAGCAGGTGCTCGACCTCACCAACCCCGCCGCGTACGCCCACATCAAGGAACGGCTGCTCGCCCTCGCCGGCGAGTACGAGCTCGACTTCGTCAAGTGGGACCACAACCGCGACCTCGTCGACGCCGGGTCGCCCCACCGGCAGGGCCGCGCCGCCGTCCACGCCCAGACCCACGCCGTCTACCGGCTGCTCGACGAGATCCGCGCCGCCCACCCCCGGCTGGAGATCGAGTCCTGCTCCTCCGGCGGCGCCCGCGTCGACCTCGGCATCCTCGAACGCACCGACCGCGTGTGGGCCAGCGACTGCATCGACCCGGCCGAACGCCGCCAGATCATGCGCTGGACCGCCCAGCTCCTGCCGCCCGAGCTCATCGGCAGCCACATCGGCGCCGGCCGCTCCCACACCACCGGCCGCCGCCACGACCTCGCCTTCCGCGCCGCCACCGCGTTCTTCGGCCACTACGGCGTCGAATGGGACCTCACCGCGCTCACCGACGCCGAGCTCGCCGAGCTCGCCGGGTGGATCGCCCTGCACAAGGAGCACCGCGAGCTGCTCCACGGCGGCGTCATGGTCCGGCTCGACGACGTGCCCGACGGCGTGGAGGCGCACGGCGTCGTCGCCCCCGACGGGCGCTCGGCCCTCTTCGAGATCGCGCTGCTCGACCGCCCCGCCACCTGGCCGCCCGGCCTCCTCCGCCTGCCCGGCCTCGACCCCGGCACCCTCTACCGCATCCGGCCCCTGGTCCCCGTCGACTCCCACGGGGCCGCCCCCGCCTGGACGTCCGGCGGCGCCGTGCTGCCCGGCTCGGCGCTGGCCGCCTCCGGCATCGCGGTGCCGCCCCTGTTCCCGGACCGCTCCGCGCTGCTCCACCTCACGGCCGTGGACGCGCCGCGATGACCGGAGCCGCGTCTTCCGGGGGCGCCGCGTGACCGGGCTGGAGGAGGCGCTGGCCGCCGTCCCGGTGATCGCCGTCGTCCGGGCCGCCGCCTCGCGCCACCTGGCCGCCGTGCTGGCGACGCTGGCCGGCAGCGGCGTACGGGCGGCCGAGGTCACGATGACGACGCCCGGCGCGCTGGAGGCGATCCGGTGGGCCGCCCGGGGCGGGGTCGAGGGCGTCGCGGTGGGCGCGGGCACCGTGCTGACGGCCGAGGCCGCCCGGGAGGCCGTCGGCGCCGGAGCGGGCTACCTGATCACTCCGGCGGTCCTGCCCGAGGTGATCGAGGAGGGCCGCAGGCTCGGCGTCCCCGTCGTGCCGGGCGCGTTCACGCCGACGGAGATCCTCCAGGCGTGGCGGGGCGGGGCCGCCCTGGTCAAGGTGTTCCCCGCGAGCGCGGCGGGCGGCCCCGGCTACGTCAGGGACGTGCTCGCGCCGCTGCCGGAGGTGCCGCTCGTGCCGACCGGCGGCGTCCGGATCGAGGACGTGCCCGCCTACCTGAGCGCGGGCGCCCGCGCCGTCGGCATGGGCGCGCCGCTGCTCGGCGACGCCTGCGCGGACGGCGACCTGGCCGCCCTCGCCTCCCGCGCCCGGCGGCTGCTCGGCGTCGTCGCGCGGCACCGGGAGGAGCGGGGCTGAGCCTCGGGAGGAGCGCTGAGCCTCAAGAGCGGGCTGAGCCGCAGGATCGCGCGAGCGGTCAGCCGCCCGGCTCGCCGACGCCGTGCGACGTCGTGACCGCCGGCCCGGAAGCGCCGGGCGAGGCCGTGATCGTGGTCCCGGCCTGCCCGGCGAGCACCGCCGCCGCGTCCCGCAGCGCGCCGATGGCCGCAGGCCGCCCGGTCGCGGTGACGAACCGTACGCACGCCTCCGCCTTCGGCCCCATCGACCCGGCAGGGAACCGCATCGCGCGCAGCTCGCCCACGTCCACCGACGACAGCGGCCGCTCCCGCGGGGTGCCGAAGTCGCGCCGGACCGCGTCGACGTCGGTGAGCACCACGAGCCGGTCGGCCCCCAGCTCGATCGCCAGCAGCGCCGCCGTGAGGTCCTTGTCCACGACGGCCTGCGCGCCCTCCAGCCGCCCGCCGGGCCGGGGCAGCACCGGCACCCCGCCCCCGCCGCCGCAGATCACCGACGTGCCGGCGGCCACGAGACGCCGGATGGTCGGCAGCTCGACGACGCGGCGCGGCGCCGGGGACGCGACGACCCGCCGCCACGCCCCGCCCTCGCCCTGCCGGGCCACGGTCCACCCGTGCTCCACGGCCAGCCTGCGCGCCTCGGCCTCCGGGTAGCTCTGGCCGACGAACTTCGTGGGCGCGGCGAACGCCGGATCGTCCGCGCCCACCTCCGTCTGCGTGACGATCGTGACCACCGGGCCGGGCAGCCCCGCGTTGGCCAGCTCCTGCGCCAGCCAGTAGCCGATCATGCCCTGCGTCTGGGCGCCGAGCGTGTCGAGCGGGAACGGGTGGGCCAGGTCCGGGTCGTTCGCGCTCTCGACGGCCAGCATGCCGATCTGCGGCCCGTTGCCGTGGCAGAGCACCAGCGTGTGCTCGGCGCCCAGCGGGGCGAGCGCGCGGGCCGCTGCCCGCACGTGCCGCCGCTGCACCGCGGCGTCCGGGCGTTCGCCCCGTTCCAGCAGGGCGTTGCCGCCCAGCGCGACGACGAGCAGCATGTCACTCTCCCAGCGCCGCGACGAGCACGGCCTCGACGGTACGGGGCGCTTCTCCGCAGGGTGCCACCCGAGAAGGCGCCCGGGCCAGCCCGGCACGCCGGACGTTCCCGGCCGGGCGGAAGCCGTTCGGCCGGGGGACTCAGCCGGTCGTGGCCTTGAGGGCGGCTTCGAGGATGTCGACGCCCGTGTGCAGGTCGTCCTCGCCGATCGTGAGGGGCGGGGCGATGCGGAAGATGCCTCCCATCCCGGGTAGCTGGACGATGTTCATGTGCAGCCCGCGTTCGAGGCAGGCGCGGGTGACGGCGGCGCCGAGCGCGTCGGCGGGGGCCTTGGACGCCTTGTCGCGGACCAGCTCGACGCCCTGGAGCAGGCCGCGGCCCCGGACGTCGCCGACGACCTCATAGGCGTCGCGCAGCGCGAGCAGCCGCTCGGTGAGCTGGTCGCCGAGCCGGGCGGCCCGCTCGACGAGGCGTTCGCGCCCGATCACGTCGAGCACGGTCAGCGCGACCGAGGCGGCCAGCGGGTCGGAGACGTGCGTGGTGTAGAAGAGGAACCCGCGCTCGTGGCAGACCCGCTCGATCTCCGTGGTGGTGACGACGGCCGCCACCGGCAGCCCGGCCCCGAGGGTCTTCGACAGCGTGAGGATGTCGGGCGTGACGCCGTCGCGGTCGAAGGCGTACATCGTCCCGGTGCGGCCGAGGCCGGTCTGCGCCTCGTCGAGGATGAGCAGCATGCCGCGCTCCTCGCACAGGTCCTTGAGGCGGCGCAGGTAGCCGGGAGGCAGGTCGATGATCCCGCCCGAGGACAGGACGGGCTCGACGAGGCAGGCGGCGAGGCTGCCGGAGGACTGCCGGTCGACCAGGGCGAAGCCGTAGGCGAGCTCGGCCTCCCAGTCGTAGGAGCCGTCGGGGGAGCGGAACGGCGACCGGTAGGCGTTGGGGGCGGGCAGGGCGAGGTTGCCCGGCGTGGGCGGGCCGTAGCCGCGCCGCCCGGCCGAGTAGGTCGCGGCGGCGGCCCCCTGGGTCATGCCGTGCCAGGAGCGGTCGAAGGAGACGATCTCGTAGCCGCCGGTGGCGAGCTTGGCCATCTTGATCGCCGCCTCGTTGGCCTCGGCCCCCGTGGTGAGCAGCAGCATCTTGCCGAGCTCGGGCGGCAGGGTGGCGGTGAGCCTGGCGGCCAGGTCGAGGACGGGGGCGCTGAGCATGCCGCTGTAGAGGTGGTCCAGGGAGGCGACCGCCGCCGAGACGGTCGCGACGATGTCCGGGTGCGCGTGGCCGAGGATGGCGCTCATCTGCCCGGAGGTGAAGTCGAGGATGGGCGTGCCCTCGCGGTCGTAGACGTACGAGCCGGAGGCCCGTTCGATGAGGCGCGGGGTGAAGGCGGCTCCGTAGCGGATGAGGAGCCGGTCCGCGTCCTCCAGGAAGGTCGTGTCCAGGTCCATTGTGTCCATGTCCATTGACGTCGTCACCCTTTCCCGCCGGGCGTACGCCGATGTATTCGCCCGGCGAAACGGAGCATATGCCGGAAAGAGGATCAAATGGAGGGGCGGCGGCGCCTTGACCGAATGCTGGGTTATTCCACGGTGAAGGCGAGGAACGTTCACCGGGTGTATCCGGCGGCGCGTGGGCGGCGGCGGGCGTGAGGGCCGCGCCCGCCGGCAGGTTGTCCGTGCAGGCGACGCTGGCGCTGGCCGCCGGCGTGTTCTCCCTGGTCGTGCTGAGCGCGATCGGCGTGCTCGCCGACGTGGCGATCCGCGCCGCCATCGAGCGCGGCGTCTTCGAGGAGACCGAGCGGGCGGCGACCGACTGGATCGGGTCGATGACCACGAGGCGGCCGTCGCCGCCGGTCACCGCCTCGGACGTCGACCTGATGCAGCTCGTCGACTCGTCCGGGAACGTGGTGTCGGCCAGCCGGGCGGCCGCCGGGCGTCCGCCGCTCAGCGCGTTCTGGCCGCGGTCGGAGGACCGGATCGAGCACCGGACCGAGTGCTCGCCGGCCGGGTGCGTCATGTTCACCGCCACCCGGCCGTCGCCCCAGGAGGAGCAGGTGCTGTGGGGCGGCGAGTCGCACGTGGTCTACGCCGGGCGGATGCAGCCGGAGATCCTCGCCACGCACCGGCTGGAGCTGTTCCTGGGCGCGGGCGTCCTGGCGGCGAGCGCCCTGATGGTGGGGGTGGCCTGGGTCCTGACCGGCCTGGCGCTGCGGCCGGTGGAGGCGATGCGGCGCCGGCTGGCCGAGGTGACCGTGACGGACCTGAGCCTGCGCATCCCGGAGCCGCACGGCAGTGACGAGTTCGCCCGGCTGGCGCGTACCGCGAACGTGACGCTGGCCCGGCTCCAGGCGGCGGTCGAGCAGCAGCGCAACTTCTGCTCGATGGTGTCGCACGAGCTGCGCACGCCGCTGACCGGGATACGGACGCAGCTGGAGGAGGCGCTGCTGTATCGGGAGGTGGACCCGCACCAGGCCATCCGCGACGCGCTCGGCACCGCCGACCGCTGCCAGTCGATCATCGACGAGATGCTGATGCTGGCCCGGGTCCGGGCCGCCCCGCACGGCGCGGAGCGGGTGGACCTGGCCGAGCTGGTGCGCGGGGAGGCGGCGGCGCGGCGCTCGGGGGTGCCGGTCCGGGGCCGGGTCGAGGAGGGCGCGGAGGGCGTCCGGGTGCGCGGGAACACCGTCCAGATCTGCGAGGTGCTGGTCAACCTGATGGCGAACGGGCAGCGTCACGCCCGGTCGGGTGTGGAGGTCAGCCTCGCCCGGGTGGACGGCCAGGCGGTCGTCACGGTGCTCGACGACGGCGACGGCATCGCGGAGGCGGACCGGGAGCGGGTGTTCCAGCCCTTCGTCCGGCTGGCCGAGGCGCATCGGCGCGACCCGAAGGGCAGCGGTCTCGGCCTGGCCATCTCCCGTGCCATCGCCGAGGCGCACCAGGGTTCGCTGAAGGTCGGGGACTCGGAGGCGGGTGCGGCTTTCGTGTTGCGGCTGCCGCTCGCCGACGCCGATTGAGCCGTTCTTCCTTTCCCTTTTCTGTCAGGGAAAGGCGTCATGGCGTTTTTGGGAAGTGGAATACCCCAGGCTGGGGGGCGGCTTGTGTGGCGGGTGAAAGTGTTTCTTCGGCGGAGACGAGCTTTTCTCGTCCGGTCAACCCAATTTCCCGGAGGAATCCTTGAAAATGGCGAAAAACACCAATTTCGTCACCAGGAGCGCCGGAGCGCTCCTGGGCGCCCTGCTCGCGGTCTCGGCCGCCATACCCGCCGCCATGCCCGCCGCCGCGGCGGACACGCTGTCGCGGCCCGGCACCGACCGCGGGGACGTCTTCTACATCGTCGCCGAGCACAGCCGCCAGGCGATCACCGCCCAGACCCACGGCCCGCGCCCGCTCGGGATGATCCAGGTGCCCGTGCGCGGCCTGTCCACGCAGCAGTGGCGCGTCGTCCGCTGGGACCACGCCTGGCTCCTGGTGAACCGCCACTCCGGCCTGTGCGCCGCGATTCCCCGCGAGCGGCACGCCCGCCTCGTCCAGGACGTCTGCGGCCGGTTCGGGCACGTCAACCCGCGCGCGCTGTGGAACGCCGACCGGCCGGGCGCGCTGTCCGGCAGGCCGGTCATGTGGCGCTCGGCGTACAACAAGGAGTGCATCGACGTCTTCGGCCACTCCCACGACCACTACACGGTCGTCCAGCACCACCGCTGCCACGGCGGCGAGAACCAGACCTTCCGCCTGGTCCCGGTAGCCGACTCCTGACCGTGGGGCGGGGGCGCGTGATTCGCGCCCCCGCCGTCACGTGACGCCGGGGGAGTCGGGCACCAGCCCGTGCTCGGTCAGCTCCCAGTGGAAGCGGCGGCTCGGCCGCGCGAGCTGCACCAGCGCCCGGAACGCCGCCACGCTCATCAGCGCCCAGTAGAGCGGCACCAGCAGCATCGTGCGGACCGCCTCGTGCACCGAGCGTTCCAGGCAGCCCGCCATGTGGGCGAGCATCAGCAGCAGGTTGCCGGCCACCATGACCATCGTGCCCAGATAGAGCGCCACCCCCGGGAACAGCGCCTCGACCGCGCTGGGCCCCGCCACCAGATAGAGCGCCGTGAGCGCCCACAGCACCGGGTTGAGCAGCGTGCACAGCACCGAGAACCCGACCGTGAACTGGAAGCTCCAGAACCCGCGCGCCCCCAGCTCCCGCCACAGCCGCCGAGGCGAGCGCATGTGGACGAGCCACGTCTGCATGTAGCCCTTGATCCACCGGCTGCGCTGCCGCACCCAGTTGCCCAGCCGGCTGTTGGCCTCCTCCTCGGTGACCGAGTCCATCATGCGCACGCTCCACCCGCGCCGCGCGATCCGGATGCCCAGGTCGGCGTCCTCCGTGACGTTGTACGGGTCCCACGCCCCCAGCTCGCGCAGGGCGTCCGCGCGGAAGTGGTTGGAGGTGCCGCCGAGCGGGATCGGCATCCGGTAGCGGTCGAGCCCGCGCAGGAAGAGGCTGAAGTTCAGCGCGTACTCGGCGGTGAAGCACCGGGTGAGCCAGTTGGTCCACGGGTTCCAGTAGTGCAGCTCGGCCTGGACGCACACCACCCAGCGGGGCGCCCCGGCGAACGCGGCGACCGCCTTGCGCAGCTGCGACGGCTCGGGCCTGTCCTCGGCGTCGTAGATCACGCAGAACTCGCCGCGGGCCCGCTCCAGGCCGACGTTGCACGCCTTCGGCTTCGTCCTGGGCTCGCCCGCCGGGATCAGCACGAGCTCGAAGCCCGGGGGCAGCTCGTCGGGCAGCGCTGCGGCGGTGTCCTCGTCGTCCTCCTCGACCAGGAGCAGGACCTGCAGCCGGTCGGCCGGGTAGTCGAGCGCGGCCAGCCGCCGCAGCAGCGCGGGCACGACGCAGCCCTCGCGGTGCAGCGGCACGAGCACCGTGTAGGGCGGCAGGTCGTCGTCCCCGGGCAGCTCGGCGAAGCGCAGCACGTCGCCGCCCCGCGCCTGGAAGATCAGCCACAGCTTGTAGCCGACGCCCGCCGCGTACAGCAGGGTGACGGTGACCATGCAGGCGGCCAGCACCGTCACCACCCCGGTCAGCGCCATCGCCCCGGCCAGCACGAGCGCGCCCGCCCCGGCGGTGATCCGCTGCCCGCGGCTCAGCGTGACGTGCGCGCTCACCGGGCCGCCCCCGCCCGGTAGACGACGCGGTCGCCGTCGTCGTAGACCGGCGTGTAGCCGCGCAGCGCCGGGGCGCCGTTCAGCGCCTTCCACACCCGGTCGCGGTCGCCCGGCGTGCGGCGCATGTGGATCCACCGCACGCCGCTGCCCGCCGGGTCGTCCAGCGCCGCCCGCCACTGCCGGAAGCTGCCCTCGTACAGGATGGACCCGGTGGGCACCCGGGAGTGGAAGGTCAGCACCTCGTTGCCGAACGACTGCATCAGCACCCTGCCGCCGTCGTAGTGGGATCGGAGCCAGGCCGCGGCCCGCAGCCCGGACCGGACCGCCTCGCCCGACCGGAACGCCTCGGCCTCGCGCCGCACGTCCAGCTCGCCGGTGGCCAGCGGGCACACCAGCACGGCGACCGCGCCGGCCAGCGCGGCGACCGGCCGCCCGGCCCGCGCCGCCTCGGCGGCCAGCCCGCCCGCGAGCAGCGCCACCGGCAGGATCACGATCAGGCCGAAGCGCACGTTGTACAGGTCGCCGGCGATCTCCTCCACGTGCAGCGGACGCTGCCCGGAGTAGAGCGCGTAGACGAAGAACACCGCCAGCAGCAGCGGCGCCAGGCACACCGGGTCGCGCCGCCGCAGCACGTGCGCCACCAGCCCGGCCAGCGCCAGCACGGGCAGCACCGGCCCCAGGTTGCTCACCACCGCGTAGCCGTACGTCCTCAGCGACGTCCCCCAGTCGCCCACGGTCAGCTCGTCGCGCGACACCCACAGCGACGGCTTGGCGTACTCGCCGGCGTAGAAGTAGAGCGGGTCGCCGAAGATGACCACGTTCCACAGCAGCCACAGCGCCATCCCGGCGAACGCGAGCGTGCCGTAGAAGATCACGTGCGCCTCCGCGCGGGAGCGCCGGCGCGGGTGCGGCGAGCGCCGCCACACGGTCCAGCCCACGATCAGCGCCGCGACGGCGGCGATCACCCACCCCTCGTAGCGGGTGAGGGTCGCGAGCAGCGCCGCCGCCCCGGCCGCGGCCAGGCTCCGGTAGTCCTCGGTACGCCGCCACGCCGTGAGGTGGTAGACCGTGGCGGCCAGGCAGGCCAGCAGCGGCAGCTCGGTCATGGGCGTGCTCTGCAGATACAGCACGGCGGGGCAGAGCGCGAGGACGGCCGCCGCCGTGACCCCGGCCCACCGGCTGCCGGTGAGCAGCAGCGCCGTCCGGTAGAAGGAGCGGGTCGCCAGCACGTACGCGATCATCGAGACGACGGTCGCCGCCGTGCCCGACCGGTACCAGCCGTCGATCCACACCAGCGGCAGCGTCAGCAGGTGCGGCAGCGGCAGCCAGACGCCGCCGAGCTGCGCCAGGCCCGGCGTGGGCGAGCTGATCACCCGGCGGGAGATGAGCAGGTGCGAGATCGCGTCCGGGTACGCCAGCCGCGCCGCGCCGAAGTGCTGCCAGGCGACCATCGACAGCACGGCGGCCAGCACGGTGAGCACGGCGAGGACGGGGTCGCGCGGCCGGACCAGCCGGTGCGCGGCCCGGCCCACAGGGGTCGCGGGCGACACCTCGGCCCACAGCGAGAGCAGGCTGCGCAGTGACCGCAGCGCGACCGGCAGCCGGCCGCCGCTCTGCTCGCCGTGCAGCCTCGGGAAGTGCTCCACCGGCCGCTGGATGATCCGCGCGCCCAGGCCGCGGGCCTTGGCCAGCAGCTCGGGGGAGATCGTCGCGGCGTCGGCGCGCAGGTCGAGGCGTTCGAGCACACGCCGGTCGAACAGCTTGTAGGCGCAGTCCACGTCGCGGGCCCTGATCCCGAGCAGCAGCCGGGTCAGCCACGTCCAGGCCCCGCCCGCCAGCCGGCGCCCCAGCGGGTCGGCGCGCGGCAGCCGGTAGCCGATCACCACGTCGGCGCGCTCCCGCTCGGCGTCCGCGACCAGCTCCGGCAGGCCGTGGGCGCGGAACTGGCCGTCGGAGTCGGTCAGGAAGATCCGCCGCGCCCCGGTCTCCGCCAGCGCGTGCGCGATGCCCGTGCGCACGGCCGCGCCGTAGCCCAGGTTGGCCTGGTGGTGCACGACCTTGACCCGGCCGGGGAAGCGGCTCGCCAGCCGGTCGGCGACCTCGCCGGTGCGGTCGGGCGAGCCGTCGTCGACGACGACCACCCAGTGCTCGTCCTCCTCCAGCGTCGTGAGGAAGTCCTCGACGGTCGCCGCCAGATTGGCTTCCTCCCGGTAGGCGGGCATCACCACGGCCACGCTCACGCGAGTCCCCCCATACGCGAAAGAAAGATGCCCTGACCAGCGGAAACTGGAGAATCACCGCCGACAGTACGCACCAGGCACGCAGGGTGTCAGGGAACACGCCGCAGGTTTTCCCCCAGAAGGGGTTCAGAAGGGGTAACGCGGCGGCTCGCCCCGCATGGTGATCCACCGGGTCTCGGTGAACGCCTCGATGTTGGCCGCCGCCCCGCCGAACCGCGACCCGGTGCCGGACGCGCGCACGCCGCCGAAGGGGGCGTTGGCCTCGTCGTTCACCGTCTGGTCGTTGATGTGCACGATGCCGGTCGGGATGCGCTCGGCCACGGCCAGCCCGCGCATCGCGTCGCGGGTGACGATGCCCAGCGACAGGCCGTACTCGCTGGCCGCGGCGATCTCGGCGGCCTCCTCGGCCGACGAGACGCGGGTGACCGGCGCGACCGGCCCGAAGACCTCGTCGGCGAAGGCCGGCGCGGTCAGCGGCACGTCGGCCAGCACCGTCGGCCGGTAGAAGAGGTCCTCGTAGGAGCCGCCGGAGGCGAGCCTGGCGCCCTGGCCGACGCTCTCGGTGACCAGCCGGTGGATCTTGTCGCGCTGCCCGGCGTCGATGACCGGGCCGAGCGCGACCTCGCCGGTGGCCGGGTCGCCGACGGTGAGCCCGCCCGCCTTGGCGGCCAAGCGCTCCACGAACTCGTCGTAGAGGCGGCCGTCGACCAGGTGGCGGCCGGTGGTCATGCAGATCTGGCCCTGGTGGAAGAACGAGCCCCAGGCGGCCAGGTTCACCGCCGACTCCACGTCGGCGTCGTCCAGCACCAGCAGCGCGGAGTTGCCGCCGAGCTCCAAGTGGGCCCGCTTGAGATGGCGGCCGGCCAGCTCGCCGATGCGCCGGCCGACCGGGGTGGAGCCGGTGAAGGAGATGACGCGCACGTGCGGGTCGGCGATCAGCGCCTCACCCACGTCCGCGCCGCCGGGCAGCATCTGGAGCACGCCCGGCGGCAGCCCGGCCTCCTCGAACACGCGCGCCATCAGCGTGCCGCCGGTGACGGCGGTACGCGGGTCGGGCTTGAGGAGGACCGCGTTGCCGAGCGCCAGCGCCGGGGCCACGGACCGGATGCCGAGGATGATCGGCACGTTGAACGGCGAGATCACCGCCACCACCCCGGCCGGCATGCGCCGGGCCATCGACAGGCGCGGCTGCTCCGAAGGCAGCACCTCGCCGATCGCGCGGCCGGGCAGCGACGCCGCCTCGTAGCACTCCTCGGCCGCCACGTGCAGGGCGAACCCGGCCATGCCGGGCACCGCGCCCACCTCGCGGACGTTCCAGCCGCTGATCTCCTCGGCGTGCCGCTGCCACAGGTCACCGGCCCTGCGCAGCACGGCGGCCCGCGCGGTGTGCGGCAGGGCGGCCCACTCCCGCTGCGCCTCGGCGGCGGTGCGGGCGGCCTCGGCCACGTCCTCCGGGGAGGCCAGGCCCATGCGGCCGAGCTCGCCGCCGGTGGCGGGCTCGACGACGGCGTAGTCGCCGCCGCTCCCCGGCGTCCACGCGCCGGTCTTGAAGATCTTTCCTTGCCAGTCGGTGCCGTCGAGCAGTGTCACGGCCGTTCCCTTCTGTGTGAGTGTGGTGGTGCGGGCAGGGGCGGGGTCAGCCGCTCGACCAGGCGGGCGGCGTCGAGGACCAGGTCGTCCCGCCCGGCCGCGCCCGCCAGTTGCAGCCCGACGGGCAGTCCGCCGGCCAGCGCCACCGGCACCGAGACGGCCGGCAGCCCGGCGGCGTTGAACGGCGAGGTCAGCCGGGTCAGCAGCAGCTCGATCGGCCACTCGACCGGCCCGGCCGGCCCGGCGACCACGGCGGTCATCGCGCCGATCGGCGGCGCGGTGATCGGCACGGTCGCGCTGACCAGCACGTCGCAGGAGTCCAGGGCCCGCTCCAGCCGGGCCGTCATCCGGCGTATGGCCGCCTCCTGCCGTCCGGTCTCCTCGGGCGCGGGCGGCGGCATCCGCATCAGCTCGGCCACGTCGGCCCCGAACAGGGCGGGCTCCCGCTCGAACGCCCGCCGGTGGAACGCGCCCGCCTCGCGCACGATCCTGGCCAGCACCGCCTCGGGCATCAGCGGCTCGTCGGGCACGGCGACGTCCTCGACGGGCACGCCGTGCTCCTCCAGCCGCGTCCGGGCGGCCGCGAGCGCCGCCCGCACGCCCGGCTCCAGGACCGCGTCGAAGTAGCCGCCCAGCCAGCCCACCCGCGGCGGCCGGGACGGGCCCGGCGCGAGCGGGGCGGCCAGGGCGCTCATCAGCCGCGCCGCGCCGTCGACCGTCGGGGCGAGCACGCCGAGATGGTCCAGCGACGGCGCCAGCGGCAGCACCCCGTCGAGCGGGACGCGCCCCCGGGCCGGCTTGAACCCGACGCACCCGCTCAGCGCGGCCGGGATGCGCACGCTGCCCGCCGTGTCGGAGCCGAGCGCCCCGAGGCTGCTCCCGGCGGCGACCGAGGCCGCCGACCCGCCCGACGACCCGCCCGGCACGTGCCCGTGACGGTAGGGGTTGTGGGTGGGCCCGAAGAACGCGCTGTCGGTGCGCCCGCCCCAGGCCAGCTCGTGCGTGGTGTGCTTGCCGAGGATCACCGCGCCGGCCTCGCGCAGCGCGCGCACCGCGCTCGCGTCCCGCTCGGGCACGTGATCGGCGAACCGCGGCGAGCCGTACGCGGTCCGCACGCCCGCCGTGTCGATCAGGTCCTTGATCCCGATCGGCAGGCCGTGCAGCGGCCCGCGCACCGGCCCGGCCTCCAGCTCGGCGGCCCCGGCGCGGGCCTGCCCGGCCGTGACGAGGGCGTACGCGTTCAGGTGCGGCTCGGTCGCCTCGATCGCCGCCAGCATGCGCTCGGTCAGCTCGACCGGCGACGGCTCACTCGCGGACATCGGGCCTCCTCACGTGATAGCCGACGGGGAACAGGCTCAGCCCCGTACGGGAGCGCACCAGCCCCCACAGCCCGCCGGGCAGCCAGAGCGCCACCGCGATCCCGACCGCTCCCAGAACGACCAGATACCAGGAACCGTAGTCGGCGAGGAACTGCTGCATCGTGAAGAACACCAGCGCGCCGATCAGCGGGCCCTCGATGAACCCGATCCCGCCGATCACCACGATGAAGATCATGTACGCGGACCACTGCACACTGAAGATCGCGTCGGGGTTGACGCTGAGCGAGCTGACCGTGATCACCCCGCCGGCCGCGCCGCACCCGGCCGCCGAGACGAGATAGACCAGCCGCTTGGCCCGACCCACGTCGATCCCCGCCGAACCGGCGGCGGTCTCCTCGTCCCGCACCGCCATCAGCGACAGCCCGAGCCGGCCGCGCAGCAGCAGGTAGCAGCCCGCGATCGTGGCCAGCGCCAGGGCCAGCGCGATCCAGTACGTGAGCGCCCCGCGCAGCGTCTGGTCCAGCCCCGACAGCCCGGTCAGTCCCTTGCCGCTGCCGCCGCCGAGGCTGTCCACCCGCACCACCAGGAGCCGGTAGACCTCGGCGATCACCCAGGTGCCGACGGCGAAGTAGTCGCCGCGCAGCCGGAACGCCAGCCACGACGTCGGCACCGCGAACACCGCGCAGGTCAGCGCCGCCAGCGGGACCGCCAGGTACGGCTGCACGCCCAGGTCGGCCAGCGCGATGACCGTGTAGGCGCCGATGCCCACGTAGGCCTGCTGGCCCACCGACACCAGCCCGCCGAAGCCCGCGAGCAGGTTCCACATGCTCGCCAGCGCGACCAGCACGAACAAGTTGACCAGCGTGTCGGTCACGGTGCTGAACACCAGGAACGGCAGCGCCGCCAGCAGGGCCGCGCCGGCCGCCATGACCAGGCCGGACAGCCGGGAGGCGCGGGCGGCCCGGCTGACGTGCGGCCCGCCCGCCGCGCGTGCGGTCACGAAATCGGAGAGCGTCATGCGGTCCGTCCAGCGAGCAGGCCCTGCGGCCGGAAGGCCAGCACGGCGAGGAAGACGAGATGGCCGGCGAGCAGGGTCAGCGCCGGGTCGGCCTGCGCGCTCAGCGACTGCGTGATGCCGAGCACCATGCCGCCGAGCAGCGTCCCCCACAGCGACCCGAGCCCGCCGATGACCACGGCCTCGAACGCGAAGATCAGCCGGGACGGGCCGATCGACGGGTCGAACGAGGAGCGGATCGCGAACATCAGCCCGGCCAGCGCGACCGTCGCGAACGCGATGGCCGTGGCGATGCCGTAGACGTGCCGGCTGTCGGCCCCCATGAGCCTGGCGGTCTCCGCGTCGTCGGACGAGGCGCGCAGCATCCGGCCCAGCCCGGTACGCGACAGGAACAGCTGGATGCCGATCAGCACGGCCCCGGCCAGCACGAACGTCGTCAGCGACAGGTAGCCGACCGAGATCGCGCCGGACAGCTCGAACGAGCCCGTGGCGAACGCGCCGCCGTCGAGCGTGCGCGTGTCGGCCGAGAAGATCTCCAGCAGCACGTTCTGCAGCACGATCGACAGGCCGAACGTGACCAGCAGCGTCGCCAGCGGCCCGGCCGCCAGGCTCCGCTGCAGCAGCACCCGCTGCGTCAGGTAGCCGAGCAGCGCGAACAGTGGCACCGTCACCACCAGCACCACCCACAGCGGCAGCCCCGTGCCGCCGACCAGCGCCAGCGCCAGGAACGAGGCGACCACGGCGAGGTCGCCGTGCGCCAGGTTGACGATGCGCATCACGCCGAACATCAGCGACAGGCCGGTGGCGAACAGCGCGTACAGGCCGCCCAGCAGGATTCCCTGGACGACGGCGTTGAGCCAGCCCATGTCAGTCGTGTCCTTCCTGGCCGGCAGGCCGGGCGTCGAGGCCGAAGTAGGCGTGTTCGACCTGTTCGGCGGTCAGGTCCCCGGGCCGCCCGTGCAGCACGGACCGGCCTTCGAGCAGGCAGTGCACCCGGTCGGCGACCCGCATGGCCTGGGAGACGTCCTGCTCGACGATGAGCGCGGTGGTGCCCGCGCCGACGATCTCCGGCAGCGCCTCGTAGATGCGGCGCACGATCACCGGCGCGAGGCCGAGCGACAGCTCGTCGATGAGCAGCAGGTCGGGGTTGGCCAGCAGCGCCCGGCCGATCGCCACCGCCTGCTGCTCGCCGCCCGAGAGCTGGGCGGCGTTCTGGCCGCGCCGCTCGGCCATCCACGGGAACAGCGCCTGCACGGCGCCGAGCGTCCACGGGCCGGGACGGCGCCGGTAGCCGCCGGCCAGCAGGTTCTCCTCCACGGTGAGGGAGCGGAACAGCCTGCGCCCCTCCGGCACCAGCGCGATCCCCGCCGAGACCCGCCTGTGGGCGGGCAGCCGGGTGATGTCGCGGCCGGCGAAGCCGATGGTGCCGGACGTCGGCAGGATCAGCCCGGCCAGCGCGCGCAGCAGCGTGGACTTGCCCGCGCCGTTCGCGCCGATGATCGCCAGCACCTCGCCCTGCCGTACCTCCAGGCTGAGGGCGTCCACGGCGCGCAACTGCCCGTGGTGGACGGTGAGGTCGCGGATGGACAGCAGGGTCACGGCCGCTCCTCCTCACCGGTGGTCGTCTCGGTCTCGGGTCCGCCGCCCAGGTAGAGCTCGCGCACCTTCGGGTCGGCCAGCACCCGCATCGGCTCACCGTCGGCGACGACGGCCCCGCCCGCCAGGCACACCATCCGGCCCACGGTCTTGACCAGCGCGTGCACCACGTGCTCGATCCAGACCACGGCCAGCCCGTCGGCGTGCAGGCCGCGTACGACCGCGACCAGCTCGGCCACCTCCGGCTCGGTCAGGCCGCCCGAGACCTCGTCCAGCAGCAGGAGCCGGGGCGCGGTGCCCACGGCCCTGGCCACCTCCAGGCGCTTGCGCTGCAACAGCGTGAGCCGCCCGCCCGGGGTGTTGGCCAGCGCGGCCAGCCCGGTGCGCTCCAGCACGTCCATGGCGTGCGCCTGCGCCCGGCCGCCGCGCAGGCCAGCGCCCTGGTGGGCGCAGACCAGCACGTTCTCGAACACCGTGAGGTGCTCGAACGGCCTGGGCACCTGGTAGGTGCGGCCGATGCCCGCCCGGGTGCGCGCGTACGGCGGCGCGCCGGTGACCTCCCGGCCGCCGAACCACACCGCGCCCCCGTCGGGACGCAGATCACCCGAGATCATCGCGAACAGGCTGGACTTGCCCGCGCCGTTCGGGCCGACGATCCCCAGCGCCTCGCCCGCCTCGACCGACAGCGTCAGCTTCTCGGCGACGGTCACCCTGCCGAAGCTCTTGGTGACGCCGTCCAGCCGCAACAGCGCCGCCATCACGGGTTGGTGGGCAGGAGGTCGCCGCCGACGGGAACGTCCTTGTTGGCGGAGTTGTCCACGATGACCACGTCCCACGGGAAGCGCTCACCCTTGCGCCACTGGCCGCCCACCGGGTGCTGGATCGCGATGCCCGGCTGCGGCCCGGCGGTGAAGTCCAGCTTGCCGCTCATGCACTCGATCTTCATGCCGCGCAGCTTCGCCGCCACCTCGTCGCGGTCCTTGGGGTCGTCCGCCTCCTTGAACGCCTGCACCGCGATCTCGAACAGCGAGTACACCGAGCCCAGCGCCTGCGTCCACTGCTTGCCGGTCGCGGCGGCGAAGTCGTCGGCGAGCTGCTTGGCGCTGCGGCCGTCCAGCGTCGAGGCGTACGGGTGCGCCGGGCTCCACCAGAAGTCGGTGGCGATGTTGTCCGTCAGATCGCCCAGCGCCTCCGCCTCGGACGGGAACAGCATCACCTTCGCCACCGTGGCCAGCTTCGGCCTGAACCCCTGCTGCCTGGCCTGCTTCCAGAACGTCTGGAAGTCCGGCGGGATCGGCGCGCAGGTGAACAGCTCGGCCTCGGCCTCCTTGAACGCCGCGATCTGCGCGGTGAAGTCGGTGGCGCCGTTCTGGTACGCGCCGCCGTCGACCGGCGTGTAGCCGGACTTCTTCATCATCGGGCCGAGCCCCTGCCGGAAGGCGTTGGCGTCGGTGTCGTTCGGCCACAGCGCGGCCACGTTCTTGCCGGTCACGCCCATGCGGTCCCACATGGGGAAGAAGCAGTCGGCGAACTCCTTCATGCCGAAGAAGAACAGCGTCGTGTACGTGAACCCCTCGCCGTCCTTGCCGCCCCGGCCGTGGAACCACGCCTCCCAGGGGGCGATCGTGGTCACGTTCGGGATGCCGTTGGCCTCGCACTGGTCGGCGACCGGGTTGGTGGTGTCGGGCGTCGACGAGCCGACGATCAGGTCCACCTTGTCGCTGTTGATGAGCTGGCGGGTGACCTCCGTGGCGCGGTTGGCGTTCGACTGGGTGTCCTTGACGACGATCTCGATCCGCCGCTTCACTCCGCCCGCGGTGAAGCCGTTGCGCAGCGCCTCCTGGATCTGCTTGACCACGAAGTTGTCGGCGGTGGCGAACCCGGCCAGCGGACCCGTCTGCGGGCTCACGTACCCGATCTTGAGGACGTCGGAGGACGAGCCGCCGGTGCCCTTCAGCCCGCCGCACGCGCCCACCAGGGACGTCCCGCCGAGCGCGGCGGCCGCTCTGAGGAAGGAACGGCGGTTCAGGCCGCCCGTTGAGGTGTCGCTCACGCCAAACTCCTTGTGTCGACGGTGCTCGGCGGGCATGAGGGGGCCGCGAGCACCGCGCTCGCTCTGGGGGTGGTTCGCTCGGCCACCTCGTCGCCGGGGGACGGCGCTGACCTGCGGTGGCGGGAAGTTGAGGCGACCGTACGGCCGCGTCAGCACCAGAGCAACACTCTGTTTCACGGGTTCGAACGCGATTTTCCTGGTCCGAACGCGCTATCCGTTCGGGCGGTACCCCAGGCGGCGGGAGATCTCGGCCGCCGTGCGGCGCAACGGCGGTTCGAGCCGCCCCGACAGCGTCTCCAGCGTGGTCGGCGCGATGGTCAGGTGCACCGCGACGTTCACCGCCGCCACCACCTCGCCCGTCCGGTCACGCACCGGCGCCGAGAACGACCGCAGCCCCGGCGCCAGCTCCTCGTCGTTCACCGCCACGCCGCTCTGCCGCACCTTGGCCAGCGCCGCGATCAGCTGCTCCCGGTTCGTGATCGTCCTCGGGCCGCGCCGCGCCATCTCCGTCCGGTCCAGAATCTGCCGCAGCGCCGCCGGATCCTTGTACGCCAGCAGCACCTTGCCCATCGACGTGCAGTAGGCGGGCAGCCGGGAGCCCACGTGCAGGTTGAGATCCATGGCCAGGGCGCTGCGCCGGCCGCTGCGCCTGCGGTCCACGTACACGACGTCCGGCCCGTCGCACAGGCCCATGCTCACGGTGCAGCCCGTCTCGTCGGCCAGCGCCTGGAGCAGCGGCGCGGCCACCCCCGTGAGCTCCATCGAGTCGATCGCCGCGAACCCCAGGTCCACCACCTTGGGGCCGAGGAAGTACTTCTTGCTGTCCGGGTCCTGGCGGAGATACTCCAGCTTGACCAGGGTCGTCACGTACCGGTGGGTCGTGCTCTTGTTCAGCCCGACGACCCGCGCCAGGTCGGCGATGCCCAGCACCGAACGGTCCGCCGTGAAGGCGGACAGGATGCGCAGCCCGCGCTCCAGGGACACCGAGAACGTGGCGGAGGCGCCCGTGGCGGCCCGGGGGCGGGCGGAATCGTCAGCGGTCACGGTTGGAATATAGTTCCAGCGTTTCGCAGGTTCGAACACATCCGAGCAAGGAGAGCGGGGCTCCATGCACAGCGAGAGCGCCCGGCCCGCCCAGGGCACCGGCACCGGCGGTCCCACGGGCGACGGCACGGGCGGCTTCACCGGTCATTTCATCGACGGCGAGTGGGTCGCCGCGCGGTCCGGCCGCTCCTACCCCAACCGTTCGCCCTGGACGGGCGAGGTGCTCGGCGCGGTCGCCGCAGGCGACGCCGACGACGCCGACCGCGCCGTCGACGCCGCCCACCGCGCCTTCCCCGGCTGGTCCCGCCTGCCACCCGCCGAACGCCAGCAGATCTTCCTGCGCGCCGCCGACCTCCTGCTCGCCCGCCGCGCCGAGGTCGCCGCCGCCCTCGCCGCCGAAACCGGCTGCGGCCGCCACTTCGGCGACGTCCAGATCGACTTCTCCGTACGGCTGCTCCGCCAGGCCGCCCAGCTCGCCTACCGCCCCACCGGCGAACTCCTGCCCTCCGACCTGCCCGGCACCCAGGCGATGGCCGTACGCCGCCCCGTCGGCGTCGTCGGCGCCATCGCGCCGTGGAACTCCTCGCTCGCCCTCGGCGGCCGGGCGAGCATCGGGCCCCTCGCCCTCGGCAACACGGTCGTGCTCAAACCCTCCGAGGAGTCACCCCGCACCGGCGGCGCCCTGTGGGCCGAGATCCTGCACGAGGCCGGGCTGCCCGCAGGCGCGTTCAACGTCGTCACCCACGCCCCCGGCGAAGCCGGCGCCGTCGGCGACGCATTGCTGGCCTCCCCGCACGTCAAACGCGTCAACTTCACCGGCTCCACCGCCACCGGCCGCCGCCTCGCCGAGAAGGCCGGACGCCACCTCAAACGCCTCGTCCTCCAGCTCAGCGGCCAGAACCCGCTCATCGTCGCCGCCGACGCCGACCTCGGCCACGCCGTCGACGCCGCCATCTACGGCGCCTTCGTCCACCAGGGCCAGGTGTGCATGTGCGCCCGCCGCGTCTACGTCGAACGCCCGCTCGCCGACGCCTTCACCGCCCGCTTCGCGGCCAGGGCGGCGGCGCTGCCCACCGGCGACCCGGCCGACCCCGCCACCGTCGTCGGCCCCGTCATCAACGAATGGGCGCTGGCCCTGCTCGACCGCCGCGTCAAGGAAGCCGTCGCCCTCGGCGCCCGCGTCCTCGCCGGCGGCCACCCGCGCCCGCCCTGCTACCCGGCGACCGTCCTCACCGACGTCCCCGCCGACGCCGAGCTCGCCCAGGCCGAGACGTTCGGTCCCGTGGTGATCCTGGAGGTGGTCGACACCGCCGAAGAGGCGGTCGCCCGCGCCAACGCCTCCGACCTGGGCCTGGCCGCCTCCGTCATCACCGCCGACCCCCGCCGCGGCCTCCGCCTCGCCGCCGCCCTGGAAGCCGGCATCGTGCACGTCAACGACCAGCCCGTCAACGACGAGCCGCACATGCCGTTCGGCGGCGTCAAGGACAGCGGCTGGGGCCGCTTCGGCCTCGGCTTCGCCGCCGAGGAGTTCTGCGACCTCCAATGGATCACCACCCGCGACACCCCCCGCCCCTACCCCTTCTAACCCCACCCCC
>NZ_JAHKRO010000012.1 GCF_019396325.1 Nonomuraea ceibae | reverse complement strand
GGGGACAGGCTCTCGCGGGGTGAGGGCCGGATCGGGAGGGGGGTGGGGGCCCGCCGGGAAGGGGGCCGGTGGGGGGAAACGTGGGGGTGGCTTGACCGTTGGGGACCCCGGGGGTTGGCATCGGGGGTGGCAGGCTCGCGTGCATGCGCGCTCGGGGGATCTCGCTGATAGGCGTCCTGCTGGTCGTCGTGTCCGGTTGCGCCGAGGGGCGGGCCGGGGCGCCGCGTCCCGTCGCGCAGGGGGTGGTGGCCCAGCAGGTCCCCCGGGTGGTGGTGGCCGAGGGGGCGTTGCCGGCGCGGGAGCGGGAGCGGCTGGATCGGGCGCTGGGCCGGTACGTGGCGGGCCGGCCGGGCCGGGTGGCGGTGGCGGTGTTCGACCGGACGGCGAACGTGCGGTACGCGTTCCGGGACCGGGAGCCGTTCATGCTGGCCAGCGTGGCGAAGGTGGACATTCTGCTGGCGTTGCTGCTGCGGCGGCAGCGTGAGCGTCGCGGGCTCGACGCGTACGAGCGGACGCTGGCCTCGCGCATGATCCGCTACAGCGACAACGACTGCGCGCACGAGCTGTATCTGACGATCGGCGGGCGGCGGGGCCTGGCCCGGATGCTGCACGCGCAGGGAGTGCGGCACACGACGCCGGGGGCGGGCCTGTACTGGGGGGCGACGTTGAGCCGGGCGTCGGATCAGGTGCGGGTGCTGGAGCGGCTGACCGATCCGGTGGGGCCGGTGTCGGCGGCGAACCGGCGGTACGCGCTGGGGCTGATGTCGTCGGTGGAGCCGTCGCAGGCGTGGGGGGTGAGCGCGGCGGGCAAGCGGGTGGCGTTGAAGAACGGCTGGCTGCCCGCCGACGCGCACGACGGCCTGTGGACGGTCAACAGCGTGGGGCGGCTCGTGGTGCACGGGCACGAGGTGCTGGTGGCCGTGCTGTCGGAGCGCAGCCCCACGATGGAGACGGGGGTGGCGACGGTGGAGCATGTCGCCGAGCTGGCCGTGGGGGCGGTCACGGCGTCGGCGCTGTGACCGTGGGGGCTACCCGCAGCAGCCGCCTCCGCAGCAGCCGCCGCCTCCGCCGGTGGGGCGGGGGGTGGCGGCGGAGCCGGTCATGGCGACGGTGGACAGCAGCTTGACCGTGTCGGCGTGGCCGTCGGGGCAGGTGGCCGGGTCGTCGGCGGCCGACATGGGGCGGGACAGCTCGAACGTGGAGCCGCAGGCGCGGCAGCGGTAGTCGTATCGCGGCATGCCACCAGGTTAAGCCTGGAAGGTCACCTGGGCGTAGTCGGAGACGGGTTGGAAGCCGATCGAGCGGTAGATCGCGTTGCTGGTGGGGTTGGCCAGGTCGGTGAACAGGACGACCTGGTCGCAGCGTTCGGCGAGGCCGGTGCGGCTGGCGAAGGCGGTGACGGCGGCGCCGTACCCTCGTCTGCGCCGGGACGGCGGGGTGTAGACGGGGCCGATGCGGCAGACGCCGCCGGCGGCGGGTGAGAGCGCGGCGAGCGAGACGGGGGCGCCGTCGTCCTCCCAGAGGAACAGTTCGCGGGCGGCGAGCCGCCGGGCGGTGTGGGTGACGAGGTCCTCGCCGGCGTTGAGCCGCACCTCGGCGAAGAACGCCTGGGTCCAGGCGATGAGGACGGGCAGGTCGGCGCCGGTGGCGAGGCGGCCGGCGCCGGGCACGCCGGGGGTGGTGAGGGCGCCGAGCCGGTAGAGGCGTTCGGCGAGCACGTCGCCGGTGCGGCCGAGGGCACGGGCGACGGCCTGGGTGAGTTCGAGGGGGCCGACGACTTCGGGGATGTCGCCGCCGAGCGCCTCGACCAGCGGGGGGACGGCTTCGGCGGGCATGAGGCCGAGGCAGACAGGCCGGGGCGGGGTGCGGAAGGCCGCACCCCGCACCTGCCCGCCGTCGGTCCACCAGCCGAAGCGGGCGCCGTCGGCGGGCATGCCCTGCCTCAGGTCGGCGAGCACGGTGAGGAGCACCGTGTTGCCGACCGGGTCGGTCAGCAGGAACGGCTCGGCCTCGCGGGCGTAGGCCTCGACGTCGGTCGTGATGGTCCACATGCGTGCATGGTGCCAGGGAGCAGGGCAAGGCGTCAGTGCGCCGTCAGTGCAGGCCGTCAGGGCGGGGCGAGGGCACGCAGGGGGCTCATGCCGCCGCTTCCAGGTAGGGCGCCCATTGGGGGTCGCCGACGAGCGAGGCGCCGATGAGCCTCCAGTGGGCGCCCCGTGGCACCGCCGGGGCGACGCGGAGCGTCCACCCCAGCTCCTCCAGGAACTTGTCGGCCTTGCGGTGGTTGCACTGCGAGCACGAGGCGACGCAGTTCTCCCACGAGTGGGGTCCTCCCCTGGACCTGGGGATGACGTGGTCGATGGTCTCGGCCCGCTGCCCGCAGTAGGCGCAGCGGTAGTCGTCGCGCCGCATGAGGGCGGCCCTGGTCAGCGGGATCCGGGACCGGTAGGGGATGCGGACGTATCGTCTGAGCCTGATCACCGAGGGCACGTCGAGCGTGCAGGTCGCGGAGCGCAGCACGGCGCCGCGGCCGTCGCGGTGCACGACGTCGGCTTTCTCCCGCAGCACGAGCACGATGGCGCGGTGCAGCGAGAGCGTGGTCAGGGGCTCGTAGGTGGCGTTCAGCAGCAGAACCTGGCGCATCATCGGGCCTCTCCCCGCTGCGCGCGAACCAGAGGAGACATGCCGTGGCATGTCCCGGCTATTCGCCCCTCCTGGGGCTTGGACGTTACCGTCACGTGGACCTCCGCCGGACGGTCCAGCGGATGGACACCACGGCACCGTCCTGTCAGCAGTCTGGCGTTTCCCGCGTGGTCCCCGCCACCCCTTAACCTCCAGCCGGAATGACCAGAGGGACGCACGGTACGTTTTATGCCCGCATCACCTGGGCTTTACGCCATCCCCGGAGCGTTCGCCGTTGCCGTAGGGTTCGAGCATGACGCGAGAGCCCTATCCAGCCGCCCCCCGCGAGGAGACCGTCGATCTGGTCCACGGCACGCCGGTGCCCGACCCGTACCGCTGGCTGGAGGATCCGGACAGCCCGGAGACGGAGAGATGGCTGCTCGCGCAGGCTGAGCTGTTCAAGCGGGAGGCGGAGCCGCAGCGGTTCAAGGAGCGCATCGGGGAGCTGCTGCGCTCGGGGTCGGTGGGCACGCCGGCGTGGCGGGGCGAGCGCCGTTTCTTCAGCCGCCGCACGCCGGACCAGGAGCACGCCGTCTACTACGTGGCCGACGGCGACGGCGCGGAGCGGGCGCTGGTCGACCCGATGGCGCTGGACCCGACGGGGCTGACGACGCTCGACACGGTGCAGCCCGACAAGGAGGGCCGCCTGCTGGCCTACCAGATCTCGGTGGGCGGCACCGAGGAGTCGGTCCTGTACGTGCTGGACGTGGCGACGGGCGAGCGCGTCGAGGGGCCGATCGACCGGTGCCGCTATTCGCCGGTGGCGTGGCTGCCGGGCGGCGAGGCCTACTACTACGTGCGCCGGCTGCCCGCCACGGAGGTGCCGGAGAACGAGCGGCAGTTCCACCGGCGCGTCTACCTGCACCGGGTGGGCACGTCCACCGAGGACGACGTGCTGATCTTCGGCGACGGCATGAAGATGACCAACTACTACGGCGTCTCGGTGTCGCGTGACGGCCGCTGGCTGCAGGTGTCGGCCAGCGAGGGCACGGCCCCGCGCAACGACCTGTGGGTGGCCGACCTGACGCTCTCGCCGCCGGAGCGGCCGGAGCTGCGCGTGGTCCAGGAGGGCGTCGACGCGCAGACGGGGCTGGTGTTCGGCCGCGACGGCCGGCTGTACGTGCACACCGACCGTGACGCGCCGCGTGCCCGGGTGTGCGTCGCCGACCCGGCCGAGCCGGGGTTCGAGGGCTGGCGTGACCTGATCCCGCAGGACCCGGAGGCGGTGCTGGCGGACTTCGCGATCCTCGACGACCTGGAGCGCCCGGTCATGCTGGTGAGCTGGACGCGCCACGCGATCAGCGAGATCGCCGTGCACGACCTGGAGACGGGCGAGCGGCTGGGCGAGGTGCCGACGCCGGGCCTGGGCACGATCGGCGGCCTGGCCGAGCGGCCGGAGGGCGGCCACGAGGCGTGGTTCGGCTACACCGACAACACCACGCCGCCGTCGATCCAGCGCTACGACGCCCGCACGGGCGAGACGACGCTGTGGGCGGCCTCGCCGGGCGCGGTCGAGGTGCCGCCGGTCCGCACCGAGCAGGTGGTCTACCGGTCGCAGGACGGCACCGACGTGCGCATGCTGGTGATCTCGCCGGTGTCCGGCTCGGGTCCGCGCCCGACCATCCTGTACGGCTACGGCGGCTTCGGGCTGTCGATGACGCCTGGTTACTCGGCTTCGATCCTGGCCTGGGTGGAGGCGGGCGGCGTCTACGCCATCGCCCAGTTGCGCGGCGGCGGCGAGGAGGGCGAGGACTGGCACCGGGCGGGCATGCTCGGCAACAAGCAGAACGTGTTCGACGACTTCCACGCGGCGGCCGAGCACCTGATCGCGACCGGGGTGACCACGGCCGACCGGCTCGGCATCTCGGGCGGCTCCAACGGCGGCCTGCTGGTGGGGGCCGCGCTGACGCAGCGTCCTGAGCTGTACGCGGCGGCCGTCTGCTCGGCGCCGCTGCTCGACATGGTGCGGTACGAGCGCTTCGGCCTCGGCGCGACGTGGAACGTGGAGTACGGGTCCGCCGAGGACCCCGAGCAGTTCCGCTGGCTGCTGGCCTACTCGCCCTACCATCACGTCGTGGAGTCGGTGAACTATCCGGCGACGCTGTTCACGGTCTTCCAGTCCGACACGCGTGTGCATCCCCTTCACGCGTGGAAGATGTGCGCGGCGTTGCAGCACGCGTCCACGGGTGACCGGCCGATCCTGCTGCGCAACGAGACCGAGGTGGGTCACGGCGCCCGCTCGATCAGCCGCAGCGTCGACCTGTCGGCCGACACGCTCACGTTCCTGGCCAAGCACCTGCGCCTCTAGCCGGGACGCCCAGGCCCGCTACCGTCCCTGACGGGCGGGCTGCCTGGGGAAGTAGTGGCGCAGCACCGGGTGCCACGGGTTGGCGGTGACGCCGTGCAGCGCCGCCACGCCCAGGCAGTACTTGCTGACGCTGACCGGCCGCACGCCCAGGCGGCGCAGGATGCGGTCGGCCGCCGCGTCGCCGCCCGCCGACTTCGACTCCAGCAGCACCCGGTCGTGGCGGGTGGCCAGGGCGCGCCGCCCGTCGCCGCAGACCAGGCCGGTGTCGCAGGTGAGCCGGGCCGAGCCGGAGCGGTCGACCAGCGTCACCCGGCGGTAGTCGGTGGACAGCACCGGCCCGAGCGACTCCGGCCTGGCCAGCCGCAGCCCGCCCGCCAGCGTGTCGGCGACGTAGTCGAGCGCCTCCTGGGTGAGCGCGTCGGACGGGCCCGAGTCGTACGGGATGCGGTGCTTGTCGGTGCTGCCCGAGGCGCCCTTGAGCTTGACCTCCAGCCACCGGCCGCCGCCGTCCAGGTACGTGCGCGTACGGATCTTGTAGCGGAGACGGCGGTCCTGCCGGTGCTGGCGGTAGGTGAGCAGGTCGGGGGTGTCGAAGTAGGTCGAGGTGTAGCGGAACTGGCGCCGCCCGCCGATCCGCAGCACCGCGAACCGGTCGCCGAGCTCGGCCGCGAGCCGGGCCATCGTGGCGGCGCTCACCAGATACTTGCGGTCCACCCGGGACATCAGCCGGGAGGTCGCCAGGACCTCCTCCAGCGTGACCGGCGGCAGCCCCGCGGCCACCCCGGCGAGCACGATCCCCGCGTCCGTCATCGCCACGCCCCCGCCTTCGTCTCGCGCGGCTGCGGCACCTGGTAGCGCACGTCGACCACGGACACGTCCCTCACGTAGTCCACCTGGGTGACGGAGCACTGCAGCACCTGGGCGCCGAGCCGGCTCTCCAGGTCGGCGCGGAGCAGGGCCGGGTCGGAGTGCACGACGTCCAGCGTCACCACCTGGTGGCGGGTGCGGCCCAGCAGCCTGGGGTGGTCGGCCACGTACATGACGGTCAGCAGCACCACGTCCAGGAAGAGCGCGGTCAGCGGCCAGGTCGCGGCGATGGCGTTCACCAGGCCGAGCGCGATCGCCACGAAGTAGTAGGCGATCTCCTCCTGGGTGATCTCGTCCGAGCGGAGCCGGATGATCGCCAGCACGCCGAACAGGCCGAACCCGACCGCCAGGTCCACCCGCTGCACGAGCAGCAGGGACACCACGGCGAAGATGCCGACGTTCAGCGCCACGTAGGCGAACAGCAGGTCGCGCCGGTGATGCCGGCGGAAGTACAGGCCGTAGGCGAGCGTGATGATCGCCGCCAGGTCCATCGCGAACCCGAGAATCGTGGTCGCCCGCAAGGTGTGCCTCCGTCTTTCTGAGCTGTCGGTGAACAGCCTGGCGAGCGGCGGTGAAGCGTCAGTGAGGCGATGGTGAGGGTGTTCTCATGCGCGTGCCGCCGGGGGGCTGCCCCGGCGGCACGGCGGATGTCTAGGACGCGAAGACGATCACGTTGTCGCGGTAGCTGCGGCGCTCGCGGTCGAACGCGCCGCCGCAGGTGATCAGGCGGAGCTCGGCGCCCTTGCCCGGTCCGTACACCTTCGCGTCGGGGATGCGGTTCTTCGGGTAGCGGGCCTGGCCGGTGACCGTGAACGTCACCGTGGTGCCGTCGGCCCGGTCGACGTGCACACGCGCGCCCCGCCTGAGCTCGCGCAGCCGGTAGAAGACGGCGGGGCCGGTGCGGGAGTCGACGTGGCCGGCGATCACGGCCACGCCCTTCTCCCCCGGCTCGGGCCCGGCCCGGTGCCAGCCCGCCCGGTCGAACCGCTCGGGCGCCATCAGCCGGCCCTTGGCGTCGAGGCGCAGCGGGACGACCGGGGTGGTGACGCCGATGGCCGGGATGCGTAACCGGACCGGGTTCGCCGCGTCCGCCACGGCGACCACCGGACCGGCCTGTGGGAGTGTCGTGCCCGCCGCACCGGCCGGCGAGGCGGCGGCCGTCACGGCGATGACGCCCGCGGCGAGTGCGGCCCGCGTCCCTCGCGCCGCCACCTCAGCTCCCGCCCAGCTTCCGGGACGCCAGGTACGCGCCGCCCAGCAGGAGGCTGATGCCGCCCAGGGCCAGCACGACGGTCATGACGTCGGAGCCGTCGGCGCTCTGCGCGGACACGGGCTGCTGGTCGATCGACCAGGTGGCGTCGCCCTCGACGGCCGCCGTGCCTCCCTGCCCGGTCTCGACCCCGCCGCGCGGCCGGTCGTCGTCATCGTCGTCGCCGTCGTCGTCAGCGCCGTCGTCGGCGGAGACGTACGCGGTGCTCGTGGCGAGCGCGTGGGGAGCGGCGAGCGACATGCCCGCGATGCCCAGCCCGGACACGATCGCGATGGCGAGCATCAGCCGCCGTAGTGCCAGTACCATCGGTGCCTCCTGTGGAGCCGTTCCTGTGGACGTCTCCACCTTCCGGCGCGCCGGTTGGCCCACCGTGAGCACCACATGAGAGACCTGTCACGAAGCCCGCAGCCGGTAGCCGGTGCCCCGGACGGTCTCGATCCGGTCGGCGCCGATCTTGCGCCGCAGGTAGCGCACGTACACGTCGACCACGTTCGAGCCGGGGTCGAAGTCGAACCCCCACACGTGGCTCAGCAGCTGCTCGCGCGTCAGCACCTGGTCGGGGTGGCGGCAGAACACCTCCGCGAGCGCGAACTCGCGCGTGGACAGGTCCACCGACCGCTCCCCCACGTACGCCCGCCGGGTCCGCAGGTCGAGCGCCAGGTCGGAGACGCGCAACACGGTCACCTCGGGCGCCCGGTCGGCGCGCAGCCGCAGCCGGACCCGCGCCAGCAGCTCCTCGAACGCGAACGGCTTGGCGATGTAGTCGTCGGCCCCGCCCTCCAGCCCGGCGACGGTGTCGGTGACGCTGTCGCGGGCGGTCAGGATGATGACGGGGATGGCGACCTTGGCCTCGCGCAGCCGCCGCAGCACGGTGAACCCGTCGCTGAGCGGCAGCCCGATGTCGAGGATGAGCAGGTCGAACGCGCCGCTGCTGGCGACGTCGTAGGCCGCTACGCCGTCCTCGACGACGGCGGTGACGAAACCGTTGCCGCGCAGCCCCTTCTCCAGGAAGGAGGCGATCCTGGCCTCGTCCTCGGCGATCAGAATGCGATTCACAGCATCTCCCGGAGCGGAATGGTCATGACGAAACACGCCCCGCCGCCGGGGGCGTCCACCACTTCGACGGTGCCTCCGTGCGCCTCGGCGATGGTGGTGACGATGGCCAGGCCGAGCCCGGCGCCGTCGTGCCCGCCGGTGCGGCCGGAGCCGCGCATGAACCGGCGGAAGATGCGCTCGCGGTCGGCGGGCGGCACGCCGGGCCCGCTGTCGCGCACCCACAGCTCCACCGAGGAGCCGCGCACGGCCGAGCCGACGGCGATGAGGTCGCCGTCGCCGGTGTGGCGGACGGCGTTGGCGACGAGCTGCATCAGGGCCTGGGTGAGCCGCTGCCGGTCGGCGGGCATGCGGGCCTCGGCCACCTCGTCGACGCGCCAGCGCCGCTCGCCGAGCGCGCGGGCCTTGGCGACGACGCTGACGGTGAGGTCGGCCAGCTCGACCTCGTCGATGTCGAGGAAGCCGGGCTGTTCGGCCTTGGCGAGGGTGAGCAGGTCGTCGACCATGCGGTTCATGCGGTCGAGCTCGTCGGTGACCAGGGCGAGCGTCTCGGCCCGGTCGGCCGGGTCGTCGCCCATGAGCTCCAGGTGGCCGCGGATGACGGTGATCGGGGTGCGCAGCTCGTGCCCGGCGTCGTCGACGAAGTGGCGCTGCACGGCGAACGCCTGCTCCAGCCGGTCGAGCATGTGGTTGAAGGTCGCGGCGAGCGCGGCCACGTCGTCGTTGCCGGGCACGTCGAGCCGCCGGGTCAGGTCGGAGGAGTCGCTGATCTGCTCGGCGGTCTGGCGCACCAGCCGGACGGGGGCGAGCACCCGGCCGGCGACGAACCAGCCGGCGGTGCCGGCCAGCGCGAGCGCGCCCAGCGCGGTCAGCGACAGCACCCGGATGGCGTCCATGGTGTCGTCGCGGTGCTGGTCGTAGAAGAGCGCGATGACGAAGTGGCCCTGGCGCGGATCGCCGGCCACGGTGACGGGGATGACCGCGTACCAGACGGCGCCCGCGGCGCTCTCCCACCTGCCGTCGACCGGCTCCGTCGCGGTGGCCAGCTTGGCGACGAGCGCGGCGTCGTTGTCGAGCGGGGCGGGCGGGGTGACGCCGCTGACCTTGTCGGGGGCGCCGTCGACGATGCTGAAGAACGTCTCCCACCGGTCGGGCGGGTTGTAGGCGAGGTAGCCGGACATCAGCTTGGCCACGTCGTCGACCGGCCGCCCGGTCTGCGGGTCGAGCGCGGTGACGGCGTAGCGGCGCAGCTTCTCGGCCTCGTTGCTGAGCTCGGACTCCATCCGGCCGTCGAGCCGGTTGAGCAGGATGGTCCAGGTGGCGAAGATGGAGACGAACAGGGCCAGGCCGACGACCGCGAGCATCCAGCCCACGATCCGGCCCCTGGCGGTCACGCGCATGCCGGAGCCTGATCAGTCGTCGTCATCGCCGCCGTCGTCATCGTCATCGTCGTCGCCCCCTGGTCTGGGTGACGGCGGTCTGACCGGTTCGGCCTTGGTCTTGCGCTTGGACGGCGAGGCCGCCGGCTCGGGCGTTCCGGCGGGGGTCCCCTCCGGCGTGGCCTCCGGGGTGGCCTCCCGGGTGGCCTCCGGCGTGCTTTCCGGCGTGGTTTCCGGGGCCGGCTCCGGCGCCGCGGTCCGCTCTGGGGTGGCGGCGCCCTCCGAGCCGGCGCTGCGTGACACGACGACGGGACCGCCCAGCTCCGGCCCGCTGCCCGCGGCCAGCGTGAACCCGTACACCATGAACCCGGCCAGGACCACGCCGGCCACGATCATGACCAGGGGTGCTCGACGTTTCATGGCACCGAGCATGCCGTCTTCCGAGGAGACGAGTCTGAGGCTCTGATGAGAAAACTCTCATCAGCCGGGCAGCGTCTCCCCTCCGATCGGCGCCAGGATCTCGCCGGTGTAGTACGAGGAGAGCCGTTCGGCGGCGAAGAAGACGTACGAGGGCGCGATCTCGTCGGGGTCGGCCGCCCGTTTCATCGGCACCTGCTTGCCGAACTCGTCGACCTTCTCCGGCGGGAACGTGGCGGGGATGAGCGGGGTCCAGACCGGGCCGGGAGCCACGGCGTTGACCCGGATGCCGCGTTCGACCAGGTTCTGGGCCATCGAGTAGGTGAAGGCGTTGATCGCTCCCTTCGTGGCGGCGTAGTCGATGAGCGTCTTGTTGCCGCGCAGCCCGTTGATGGAGGAGGTGTTGATGATGGCGGCGCCCTCGCGCAGGTGCGGCAGGGCGGCCTTGGTCACCCGGTAGTAGCTGTGGATGTTGACGGCGAACGTGTGCTCCCACTGCTCGTCGGTCAGCTCGTCGAGCGAGTCGACCGGGGCCTGGTAGGCGACGTTGTTGACGACGATGTCCAGGCCGCCGAGCTCGGAGACGGCCCGTTCGACGGCTTGCAGGCAGTTGTCGCGGTCGGCGAGGTCGCCGGGGATCAGCACGCAGCGCCGGCCGGCCTCCTCGACGAGCTTCCTGGTGTGGTTGGCGTCCTCGTGCTCGCTCAGGTAGGCGATGGCCACGTCGGCGCCCTCCTTGGCGAAGGCGACGCAGACCGCCCGGCCGATGCCGGAGTCGCCCCCGGTCACCAGCGCGCGCTTGCCGTCGAGCAGGCCGCGGCCGGTGTAGCCGCGCATCTCGTCGCGCGGCTCGGGCGCCATCTGCCCGGTGTGTCCGGGGTAGGGCTGGTCCTGGGCCGGCGGCGTGGAATTCGGTTGTTCTGGCATGCCGTCGCCGTGCCCCCTCCGGCGGCCGGTTAACGTCAGCGGGGGAAGACGACGGTCTTGTGTCCGTCAAGAAGAACCCGCTGCTCGGCGTGCCATTTCACGGCTCTGGCCAGGGCCGTGCACTCGACGTCGCGGCCGATGGCGGCCAGGTCCTCGGGCGAGTGGCTGTGGTTGACCCTGGCCACCTCCTGCTCGATGATCGGCCCCTCGTCGAGGTCGGAGGTGACGTAGTGGGCGGTGGCGCCGATGAGCTTGACGCCGCGCCCGTGGGCCTGGTGGTAGGGCCTGGCGCCCTTGAACGACGGCAGGAACGAGTGGTGGATGTTGATCGCCCGCCCGGCGAGCTTGGCGCACAGGTCCTCCGACAGCACCTGCATGTAGCGGGCCAGCACGACCAGGTCGATCCGGTAGTGCTCGACCAGCGCCAGCACCTCGGCCTCCTGCCTGGGCTTGGTGTCGGGGGTGACGGGCAGGTGGTGGTAGTCGATGCCGTGCGACTGGGTGAGCGGGCGCAGGTCGGGGTGGTTGGAGACGACGGCGGCGATCTCGACGTCGAGGCTGCCGGAGCGCACCCGGTAGAGCAGGTCGTTGAGACAGTGGTCGAACTTGCTGACCATGATGAGCACGCGCGGCCTGGTGGCCGTGTCGCGGAGCTGGATCTCCATGCCGAACTCCGGCGCCAGCGCGGCGAACGCGGCGCGCACCTCGTCGCCGGGCAGCGTGGCGGTGAACTGCACGCGCATGAAGAAGCGCGCCTGCTCCCGGTCGCCGAACTGCTGGCTCTCGGTGATGTTGCAGCCGTGCCGCGCCAGAAGGCCGGCGACGGCGGCCACCACCCCGGGGCGGTCCGGGCAGGACAGCGTGAGGACGTATTCGGCAGCGTTCATGGTGGTCAGAGCCTACCGGCCGGGCGGGTGCGCTGATCCACCCGATCTTGGGTAGGTATCAGGACATTACGGACGTTTCTTGCCAGGGGGTGTGTGTGCCGCTCGACGCGGTGGTGCTGGTCGCGATCGCGGGCCTGTTCGCCGTCGTGACCGGGATGAACGACGGCGGGGCGCTGCTGGCCACCGGCCTCAAGCTGCCCACGGTCCGGCCCGTCACGGGCATCCTCACGCTCGTCGTGCTCGTCGCGCTCGTCCCGCTCGTCACGCACCAGGTGGCGCTGACGTTCGTGACGCGGCTGGCCACCTTCGACGGCCCCGGCGGCCGGATCGCCACCATCATCGCCGTGCTCAGCGCGCTGACCGTGGTGCTCGTGCTCAGCGCCAAGGGCAGGCCGACCAGCCTCACACTGGCCGTCGTCGGCGGCCTCACCGGGGCCGGGCTCGGCTGGGGGCTGCCGGTCTCGGGCGGTTCCGTCGCGCTCGTGCTCGCCTTCGGCCTGGCCGCCCCCGTCGTCGGCGGGCTGCTGGCCTGGGCGACGACCGTGCTGCTGCTCAAGCTCACGACCGCGCGCGGCCTGTGGAACTGGCACCGGGCCGGCTTCCTGCTCCAGACCGTCGCGTACGCGGCCAACGACGGGCAGAAGATGCTCGCCGTCTTCATGATCGCGCTCGGCTTCTCCGGCGCGCCGCTGCCGTACACGTCGCTGGTGGCCGTCCTGTTCGGCCTCGGAGCCCTGTACGGCCTGCCCAAGGCGGGCCGCACGCTCAGCCGGGAGATCATCGCCTTCCGCCCGCTGCACGGGGTGTCGGCGGAGCTGTCGGCCGGGGCCGCGGTGCTGGGCTGCTCGGCCCTCGGCATGCCGGTCAGCATGACTCAGGCCATCGCCGGCGGGCTGATCGGCGCCGGAGTCAACCACGGCGGCGGCCGGGTCCGCTGGTATGCCGCCGTCAAGATCGTGACCGCGTGGCTGCTGACGCTGCCGGCCAGCGCGGCGCTCGCGGCACTGGCGGCGTACGCGGGGAAGGGAGTTGCGGGGTGAGGCGGCTGCGCCGGATCCGGGACCTGCTGGCCGGGCGGATGGACAGCGCGCTGTCCGAAGCGCTGCTCGGCCAGCTGGCGGCGACCAAGGAGGGCGCCTGGCTGGCCATGGCGATGATCGGCGGCGAGGTGGGCAGGACGGGCGCGCACGAGCAGATGCGCTCGATCGAGCACCTGGGCGACGAGGAGCGCCGCCGCCTGGTCGAGGAGCTCAAGTCGGCCCTGGTCACGCCCATCGACCGGGAGGACCTGTTCCGGCTGTCGCGCTCGATCGACGACGTGCTCGACTCGCTGCGCGACTTCGTCCGCGAGTCGCACCTGTACCAGGTGAAGGACCAGATCCGCTTC
Source organism: Nonomuraea ceibae (assembly GCF_019396325.1). Taxonomy (GTDB): domain Bacteria; phylum Actinomycetota; class Actinomycetes; order Streptosporangiales; family Streptosporangiaceae; genus Nonomuraea; species Nonomuraea ceibae. The sequence goes on along the minus strand of NZ_JAHKRO010000012.1, from coordinate 128,677 downwards.
ACGCCCCTGCTCGACCAGGTCATCGTCGGCATCGACGCGCTGGAGAACGCGGTGCGCGACCTGGTCTCCAGCCCGTCGGCCGTGGTGCAGGACGCGCTGGAGGCCAAGAAGACGGGCAGCGCGATCCGGCGCATGTACCAGTACGAGATCTCGCGCATCTTCTCCGGCGAGCTGACGGCCGAGGCGATGAAGGAGCGCGAGCTCGTCCGCCGCCTGGAGATCGTCGGCATCGCGATCAGCGAGGCCGCCGATGCCATAGCGGACGGAGCCATGAAACGCTGACCGGATGGAGCTCACCAGCGACCGCCCCGCCGCCCGGGTCGTCTGCCTCGACCGCGACGGCCGGGTGCTGCTCATGCACTGGTACGACAAGGTCAGCGGCCAGGACGTGTGGGAGCCGCCGGGCGGCGGGCTCGACCCGGGCGAGACGCCGCTGGAGGCGGCCAGGCGGGAGCTGACCGAGGAGACCGGGCTGCCGGGCTCGGCCGTGCTGGACCGGCACGTCGCGGTCGAGCGCGACTTCACCTGGCTGGGCGTGCGCTACGTCAAGACCGAAGAGTTCTTCCTGGCGCGTTTCGACGCCGCCCGGCCGCCGGTCGAGCCGCGCGATCTCACCCCGGAGGAGCGCGAGGCCTATCTCGGCCACCTGTGGGCCCGGGAGCTGCCCGAGCGGGTCGACCCGCCCACGCTGGCCGCGGTGGTCGCCGAGCTGGGTCAGGGCGTGTCGCGGTAGCCCAGCTCGGCCAGCGTCTCGGCCATCAGGGCGCGCAGCAGCGGCCCCGCTATCCGCTCGTGCTCGCCCTCGACCGGCTGCCCGTCGGCCGCCCTGGCGTGGTAGGTCTCGCGCTCGTGCGCGTCGGTGTAGGGCTGGGCGGTGAGCGCGACCACGACCGTGGCCCGGGTGCCGCCGCTGGGCAGCACGGCGACCGCGTGGGTGCGCAGGCACGTCTCGTCCGGCTCGCCGAACCAGCCGCACTTGACCCCGGCCTCCGGCGCCTCCAGCACCTCACGCGCGCCGAACGCCTGCGAGCCCTCCACCCGGCGCATCCACTCCAGCACGTCGCCCGCGACCGGGTCGCCGGCCAGCGCCGCCTGGGCGAGCGCGGCGTAGGCGGTGGCGACCTCCTCGGCGGCCACCTCGACGGAGCCGAACCGTGACGGGTCGCCGTTGTGCATCGACCAGGCGACGCCGGTGCGCTGGTAGATGTCGTCGAGGATGACCAGCGGCCCGACGGCGAGCCACAGGCTGCGGGTGTCGGCGTTGGACGAGATCACCACGGCAGGCTCGGCGTGGCGGCGCCAGCGCTCGGCGTCGGGGATGCGCCCGGCCGTCACCCAGGCGTACAGCGGCTTGAGCAGCGAGGCGCAGCGCAGCCGGTGCGGCCCCGACCTGACGGCGACGGTGCGCGCGGGCGGGCCGCCGTGGCCCCGGCTGATGCCGGCCGCCTGGGCGCCGGCTCCTCGTTGCAGATCACGTAGCAGCGCGTTGAAGCCCACCCGCCCACCGTAACCGGATTCCGGCGGCATTCAGAGTGGCGCGCGGAGCCAGATCGCCATCAGGGCGAGCGGCACCAGCGCCAGCACCCCGAGCGCGGTCAGCCGCCGCCACCGGGCGGCCAGGCCGGGCGTGGTGGCGAACCCGGCGGCGCCGCCCGCGACCGCGAACGCCGCCGCCGCGGTGGCGGCCTGCGGCCAGGAGGCGGTCCACGACGGCAGCGCCTCTCCGGCGAGCCGGAGCACCGCGAGCATCCAGGCGGCCCGCACCGCCACCCGGCGGCCGTGCGCGACCCCCACGCGGCCCAGCACCCAGGCGGCTCCCGCCAGGAACGCCGCGGTGATGAGGACGAGCGCGGCGACGCTGGGAGCCAGGCACGGCCAGTCGCCGCAGGACATCCCCCTCCGGGCGAGCCGGATCGTGGCCCACCAGAGAAGCCCGAGTGCCGCGTACACCCCTGCGGATCGCCCGGTTCGTCCTGCCATGCGGCCATGATGTCACCGGGAGGCGCGCTCGTCGTCCGCCTCGGCCTCGGCCGTGCGGCCCAGCGCCCGCAGCGCGACGGCGCGGTTGGCGTACAGGTCGGGCTGCGGCTCCAGCGTGATCGCCTGGGTCAGGTCCGCGACCGCGCCCGCGAGGTCGCCCGCCTCGTAGCGGAGCACGCCCCGGTTGCCCCATGCGGCGGCCAGCCCGGGGGCCAGGCCGATGGCCGCGTCGAGCGCCCGCCTGGCCTCCGGCAGCCGCCCGGCGGCCGTCTCGAGCTGGCCGAGCACCGTGAGCAGGTGCGGGCTGTCCGGCTTCAGCGCCAGCCCGGCCGTGACGTCGGCCCTGGCCTCGTCGTCGCGTTCGAGCGCGGCCAGCAGCCCGGCGCGGTTGACGTAGGCGTCCACGAAGGACGGGTCGAGCTCGACGACCCGGCCCAGGTCGGCCAGCGCCCCCTCCACATCACCTGCGGCGATGCGCAGCTCCGCCCGGTTGTAGTGCGCCTCCGGCAGCGGCGGCCCCACCCGCAGCGCCGTCTCGTAGTCGGCCAGCGCCTCGGCGTCGCGGCCCAGCCTGGCCAGCAGGTTCCCGCGGTCCAGGTAGTGGTCGGGGAACATCGGGTCGATCGCGATCGCGGCGGCGTAGTCCTCCAGCGCCTCCTTGGCCCGGCCCGTCGCCGCCAGCAGCTGCGCCCGGTTGGCCAGCAGCACCATGCGGTGCACCGGATGCCGTTCCCCCAGCTCGCGGGCCAGCTCGATGGCCGACTCGACCAGCGCCAGCGCCCGGTCGGGCCGCCCCTGCCTGAACTCGATCAGCGCCAGCCCGTTACGGTCGAAGCCGAGCTTGAACGCCCGCTGCGCCGGGTCGGGCAGCAGCGTCGAGATGGCGATCGCCTCGTTGATCCAGCCCCGGGCCCGGCCCAGGTCGCGCCGCTCGGGGTCGGGGTCGCGGGCGTCCAGCATGGCCAGGCCGTACGCGCTCGCGGCGTGCACGGCGGGGTCGCGGCTGGCGCGGCGGGCCTGCTCCCACAGCTCCCGCGCCTCCTCCCGCCGCCCGAGCCCGCCGAGCGCCGTCGCGGCCCGCTGCGCGAACCGCCACCACTGCTCGCCGCCCGGCTCGCACAGCGTCAGCCCGCGCCCGGCGAGCTCGGCCACCGCGTGCAGGAACCCTTCGTGTACGCACCGGTCCACGAGGGTCCAGAGCTCGGCGGCGTCACGGGTGTCGGGAGGCGGTTCGGGGCCGCCGGAGTAGAGGGTGATGGCCAGCGTGGCGGGCGGCACGCGGCGCATCAGCACGCCGATCAGCTCGACGTCGGTGGGGTCGGCCTGGTCGCCGTTGCAGACGGCCAGGTCGTGGCCGGGCGGCACGGCCGTACGGACGAACTCGGCGATCCCGTTGGCCAGCCGGAGCGTGCGGCGGGGGGCGGGCACCAGGATGCGCTCGTCCTCGGGCAGGTCCGCGTCGACGGTCACCCGCCGGGCGGGCACCAGGCGCCGCAGCTCGGGCGCGACGGCGCGGATCTCGATGTCGTGGCGGGCCACCAGGTCGGCGGACCGTTCCAAAACGGCCGGGACCAGGTGGGCCAGCAGCGCTGCTCCCACGGTGTAAGGACCGCGCGGCCGCCGATGCCCGTCGATCATCGGCATCAGCGGCCGCGCCTCTCGCGTGCGGGCGGACGGACCGCCCACGACCTCGAGGTGGGACCTTTCCTCGATCACCCCTTGTGAATGACGCTGGAGGTCCCACCCAACCGCGCGATACCGGGCTTGCGGACGGCGATGCGTTTCATGGTGCACCTCTCCACTGGGGGTAATTCTATTATTCGGACACTCCACCGATTATCAAGATTAACGATGAATAAGTGAGGGCATAATAGCCAGTTGTGCTCTTAGTTTTGTGGTGATTTGTGCCTATTGGGGACGAAACCAGCCGGGCAAAGGCTGAGAAGATCCCCTTTCTTCAGATTCCGCCATCAGCTCGCACAGGCATCGGCCCAGCAAGGTCACCGATTGGCAGCAGCCGGGAGGCGAAAGATTCTTGGAACGCACGATCAAAGTCGCGCGTTCGATCAGCCGCTCCAGGCTCGGCTCACGCACGCCCTTGAGCGAATGCTCGGTCCGCGGACATTGCCCGATGCTCGCGCACGAGCGCTTGACGAGCACGGGGGCGATCTCGCCCGACAGGTTCAGCGGGTCGCCGCGCCTGACCTTGAGCTCGCCCAGCACCCGCGAGGCCCGCCGCGACACCACGAGCAGGCGGCGGCGCTCGGCGTCGGTCTCGTCGACCGCGCCGGACGACGGCACCGCGAGCAGCATCGAGACCGCCATCAGCCCGCCGCCCACCACCATGCTCCAGCCGAGCGCCTCGTCGAACCAGATCACGGCGATCGCCGCCACCCAGAACGGCTGCGACGACATCAGCACCGCACTGGGCACCGCCGGCACGTGCGCCTGGCCGTACGAGCGAGCCAGGAAGCCCAGCGCGCAGGAGATGACCGACAGGTGCGCGAGCACCGCCCAGTCGGGCACGGACGCCGGCAGCGAGACCCCGTCGCGCACCGCCAGCACGCCCGTCAGCGCCCCGATGGAGCCGAGCTGGATGACGGTCAGCGCGTAGGCGTTGAAGCCCTCGCCCTTCCTCGACAGCCGCGCCAGCATCAGCGTGTGGCCCGAGTAGAGCGCCGCGGCCGAGAGCGTCACGCCGAGCGCCAGCATCTCGACAGGGTGGTCCTCCGAGTTGCGCAGCAGCGTGAACACGGTCATCCCGGCCAGCGCGAGCCCCACCCCGATCCAGACCCGCACCGGCACCCGGACCCGGAACAGCGCCAGCGCCATCAGCGGCGTGATCACCACGTTGCAGCCGACGGCGAACCCCGACACGGACGCCGACAGACTGTCCAGCGCGACGGCCTGCGCCGCCTGCCCGACCCCGAACATGACCCCCAGGACGATCCCGTTGACCCACGTCCCCCGTGACAGCCCGCGCAGGCAGCGGGGCCGGATGAGCAGCAGCGTGACGGCCGCCAGCGAGTAGCGCTCGGCGAGCAGGTCGTCCACCGGTAACCGCTCGATGAGATCCTTCATCAGCGGGAACGCCGACCCCCATGCGGCGCTGACGAACAACAGAAGCACGGCTCCCGTAAGGGGGCGGGGAGCGGGCACGACTGCCATGCCAGGAAGCATGCCACTACGATGTGAAGCCGCCGGAGTACAGGCAGCGTCTGGTGATGTTCCTCTACCACCTGGAGTGAAGACCCTCACTCGAAGGACCGGGCAACCTTATCCTCTGGCTCAGCCGAAACGCCGATTCCCCTCCATATCGCCGCGCCCCTCCGGCACCGTCCGGAGAGGCGGGGAACAAGGCAGGTGGCGCGTCCGGGAGGGGCCGGACCGGAGCTACAGCTCGACGGTCGCCGGGACGAGGCGCTTCTCACCGTAGACGACGGTGAGCGGGCCGATCTGGCGGCGGGAGGTCTCACGCCAGCCCTGACGGGCGTACAGGGCCAGTGCGGCCCCCTGGTTGAGCGTGGTGTCGCCGCGCAGGCAGCGGAAGCCGAGCTCGACGGCCCGGGCCTCCAGCGCCGACAGCATGGCGGCGCCGAAACCGCGCCGCTGGTGCGCCGGGTGGACACGGAGCCGGCACACCTCGGCCGTCTCCGTGTCGACCGGCTTGAGGCCGCCCATGGCGACCACGTGCGAGTCGGCCTCGCCGACGAGGAAGTCGCCCCCGCACGCCAGGTAGAGCTCCTGGATGCGGGGGAAGTCGTCGTCGTAGTAGACACCGTCACCCGGCGTCAGGCCCACCCCGGCGAGGCAGATCTTGTGCAGGGTCTGGATGGTGTCGAGGTCAGACCAGCGGTAGCGGCGTATCCGAAGACTCATGCACCGCCACTCCCTTCCTTGTGGAGCTGGCGGGGCTGCCGCAGCTCCTCCCTGAAGGCCGGCAGGTCCGGGTGGTTGGGGTTCTTGGCGACGATCGCCTGCTCCAGCGCCATCGCCGGCCGCATGATGAAGTCGGTGCGGTATTCGGGCCCGAGCAGCCGCAGCGCCTCCCGGCCGATCCTGATCGCGTCGTCGAGGTCGCCCTCGATGACGCGGCACTGCGCCCGGTCGAACCTGATCAGCGTCTGGTCGAGGATGTGGTCCTGATACTTGTCGAGGGCCTGGTCGAGGACGACCTCGGCCTCCAGGGTCTGGCCGAGCTTGGTGAGCACGTCGCCCTGATAGAAGTAGAGCTGCTTCTCGGTGTAGCCGAACGCCATGTCCTCCTGGTCGTCGGTCTTCATGTGGGCGAACGCGCTGCGGGCCCGGGCCAGCGCCCGCTTGGCCTGGTCGACGACCTCCTTCTTGCTGTCGGTGCCCGACAGCATGGCCAGCGCCCTGGCCTCGACGACCGGCGCCATCGCCTGGGCGACGCAGGGCGTCTGGCCGGCCAGGTCGCGGCTCTTCTTGGCCAGCGTGAGCGCTTCGCGGGCGTCGCCGTAATAGAGCGGGACGAGCGCTTCGCGGGCGGTCACCCAGGCGCGCAGGGCGCGGTCGCCGGTCTCGTCGGCGGCCGTGCGCCCGGTGCGGAAGAACGAGCGGGCGAGCCGCTGGTCACCGAGGTTTATCATGATCATGCCGCTCAGCCCGGCGAGCTGCGCGGCCATGCGGCACAGGCGCTCCTGGAGGTCGATCGGCTGCCGCCGCGACATCGCGTTGCGCACGGCGCTCAGCTCCAGCAGCACGTCGCACAGCAGCCGGAGCGGAGCCGTGGTCGTGTATTGCCGGCCGAACGCGAGCGTCGCCTCCTCCCACTGGTCGAGCATCGCCGGGGAGACGGTGGCCGACACGAGCGTGTAGTCCATCCGCCGCCGGATGCCTTCACAGGCGCCGAGCACCGGCCCGTCGAGCTTGGCCTCGCTCGGATCGCTGGACAGAAGCTGTAAAAGCGTGCGCCGGAGGATGTTCTCATCCTCCTCGCTGTCGGAGATCCGGTCCGGATGCGCCGAGGGCTTCGGCAGATCCGGCGGCACCGCCAGCGCGGCGCCGTGCCGCCCTTCCAGATCGAGGGCCACCGTGCCCGGCATCCGGTGGTTGTGACCGCAGATGCACGGCCCGTCGAAGCCGAGCGCGGCCGGCTCGACCCGGTAGACGGTGCACAGGTAGTGCAGGTATTCGGGGCCGGGGCGTTTCAGCCCGCTCTCGTAGGCCGACAGCAGCGTCTCGCCGATGCCCGGCGCCGCCTTGTCGTCACGCTGGAACAACGCCCGGATCTGCTCGATGACGTCGGCCAGCGCGATGCCGCACGCCAGCCGCTGAGCCTTGACCCGGGTCGTGCCGTACTGGGCGCTGCACGCCTCGTAGATCTCTTCAGCGATCTGGGCAGCGGTGCGCCCGACGGCAAGGCCCTTGGCCCTGATCCGCCGTGCCTGCTCCGTTTCCCTGTGCTGTCTGCCGGACATCCCGGCCCCTCTCACGCTGAGTCCTGACCGGCTCACAGCCTAGTCACTCTGAGTAGCGTCTAGGTTGCAGTCCGCCTAACCACGACTATGGACTATTGATGACAGGAAGAAAACGCTCTTCTGAAGCTTACGGTTAAGGATCGTCCTACCGCGGACTGTTTCTTACATCCCCCGGGTGAGAAGGCAACTCCCTGTGAGCAGAGGGCCGCGTTGCGCCGCCCGCCGCCATGAGTCATCTTTGGCGCACCGGTTCCGGAATCACAGGGAGGGACGAAAGGTGGGGGACGACAACTTCGGGCATTTGGAGCGTCTGGTGTCCGAACTCGACGCCCGCGGCTTGCTCGCGCGAGTGGTCAGAACACAGAGTGGACGCGTTTTCGTCCGCGTGATCAATCCGAACGCGACGAGCCTGACCGAGAACGTCACCTGTCGGCCGGCGCAGGCCGCCGACCTGCCGGACTGGTGGTACTGCTGGTCCTGGGGGGAGCGGATGCACACCGTCGACGATCCGGCCGGCGCGGCGACCAAGGTCGCCCGCGTGCTCGCCGCCGTGGGGGAGTGACAGGGCGGTGATCCCGGTGGAGCGCAGCCACCGCGGTTCACCGTCCCCACGGCGGCTCCACGGAGCCGGCGGGGCGGCCGGTGCGGAGGGTCCCCGGTTCCGGGGGCCTCTGGCCACCCCGTCGGCTCCGACCATCACAGAGAGTAACCAGACCACGTCTCCCGGGCAGTCCCGGGAGACGTCGGGGACCCCCTCCCCGGAAACGGAACGGGACGCGCTTCCGGGTGCGCGTCCCGTCCGAGCCGTCCGTCATCGGAGCGTCAGGCACCGCCCTCCGCGGCCCAGGTGCCCGGCGACCCCGTCTTCCCCGGCGTGATGTGACGGCGGCCGGTTCGGTCGGCGGTATCTTTTGGGGCGAATCGGCCCTATGCCGCCGACCGAACCGCTTCCTAGGAGGGCCCCTCCGTGCTCGTGCTGTCCCCGCCGCCAAAGACTCCGGAATCGACCGGACTGCCCGATTTGGACAAGGTAGGCAGCCAGATGGCGGACATCTGCAACGCGGACACGTTCCTCTGCAAGGCCCTGGTCGGCTGGTTCCAGAACGCGACCTGGGCCCCGTTCGTGGCCAGCGCGATCACGATCGCGCTGATCCTGATCATCGGCTTCGTGATCCGTAACATCGCGCACCGGCTGATCACCAGGGTCGTCAACCGCGCCGCCACCCGCAGCTCGCTGGCCAGCCGCTTCCGGCGCGGCCCCGCGCCCGAGGGCATCGACGCCCTGCTGCACGAGCGCCGCAGGCAGCGCGCCGAGACGATGGGCTCGGTGCTCAAGCACGTCGCCACCATCGTGATCCTCGGCACCACGGTGCTGACCGTGCTCGACCGGCTGACGATCCCCATCGCGCCGCTGCTCACCAGCGTCGGCATCCTCGGCGTGGCCATCGGCTTCGGCGCCCAGGAGCTGGTCAAGGACTTCATCGCCGGCATGTTCATGCTGCTGGAGGACCAGTACGGGGTCGGCGACGTGATCGACGCGGGCGCCGCGGTGGGCACGGTCGAGGCGGTCACCCTGCGCGTGACCCGGCTGCGCGACGCCGACGGCCGGGTCTGGTACGTGCGCAACGGCACCATCACCCGCGTCGGCAACGAGTCGCAGGGCTGGTCGCGCGCCTACATGGACGTCCCGGTCGGCTACGACAGCGACATCACCACCGTCCGGCTGATCCTGGAGCAGGTGGCCGAGGAGATCTGGGCCGACTCCGAGTTCCGCGAGTCGAAGATCGTGGAGCCGCCGGAGGTGTTCGGCGTGGAGCAGCTCTCCGACAGCATGCTGGTCTTCCGCCTGGCGGCCAAGACGCTGCCCGCGCAGCAGGCTCCGGTGGCGCGTGAGCTGAGGGTGCGGGTGAAGGCGGCGCTCGACTCCGCGGGCATCGCCATGGTCCCCAACGCATAGGCTGGAGACGTGACTGAGATCTCCTTCTATGAGGCCGTCGGGGGTGAGGAGACGTTCCGGCGTCTCGTCCACCGTTTCTACGAAGGGGTGGCCGACGACCCGCTGCTGCGCCCGCTCTACCCGGAGGAAGACCTCACGGGCGCCGAAGACCGGCTGCGCGGCTTCCTGATCCAGTACTGGGGCGGCCCCAACACCTACAGCCAGCAGCGCGGCCACCCCCGGCTGCGGATGCGGCACGTGCCGTTCGTGATCGGCGAGGCCGAGCGTGACGCGTGGCTCAAGCACATGCGCGACGCCGTCGACTCGCTGGAGCTGCCCGAGGACCAGGACAAGCGCCTGTGGGACTACCTCGTGTACGCGGCGCAGAGCTTGGTGAACTCCCCTGCATAACGGGCATGACACGCCACATGGACATCCCCTGGTGGCGCGACGCCGTCGTCTATGAGATCTACGTTCGCAGCTTCGCCGACGCCTCGGGAGACGGCGTCGGCGATCTGGCCGGCGCGCGCGAGCGCCTGACCCATCTGAAGGAGCTGGGCGTCGACGCCGTCTGGCTCACCCCCTTCTACACCTCCCCCATGGCCGACGGCGGCTACGACGTGGCCGACTACCGCGACGTCGATCCGCTGTTCGGCTCGCTGGCCGACTTCGACGCGCTGGTGGCCGACGCGCACGCGCTCGGGCTGCGGGTGCTGGTCGACATCGTGCCCAACCACAGCTCCGAGGCGCACCCGTGGTTCCAGGCGGCGCTGCGCGGCGAGGGCCGCGACCGCTACATCTTCCGCGACCGGCCCAACAACTGGCAGTCGACCTTCAGCGGCCCGGCGTGGACGCGGTTGCCGGACGGGAGCTGGTACCTGCACCTGTTCGCCCCGGGACAGCCCGACTTCAACTGGCGCAACCCCGAGGTGCGCGCGGAGTTCCTGGACATCCTGCGGTTCTGGCTGGACCGGGGCGTCGACGGGTTCCGCATCGACGTGGCGATGGGGCTGTTCAAGGCCGAGGGGCTGCCGGACGTCGAGGACCAGTCGTTCATGTCGGACTCGCCGGTGTGGGGGCAGCCGGAGGTGCACGGCGTCTACCGGGAGTGGCGCGAGCTGCTCGACAGCTACCCGGGCGAGCGGATGGCCGTGGGCGAGGTGTGGACCGACACCCTGGAGGATCTGGCGCTGTACGTGCGGCCGGACGAGCTGCAGCAGAGCTTCAACTTCGCCTGGCTCCAGGCGCCCTGGTCGGCGACGGCGTTCCGGAAGGTCATCGACGAGACGCTGGCGACGGTGCCGTTCGCCACCTGGGTGCTGTCCAACCATGACGTCGTGCGGCACGTCACCCGGTACGAGACCGCCGACCCCGGGACCGGACTTTCCCGGGCGAAAGCCGCATTGCTCGCCATGCTTGCGCTGCCCGGGTCGGCATATCTCTACCAGGGGGAGGAACTGGGCCTCCCCCAGGTACAGGACATTCCACCGGAGGCGCGGCAGGACCCGGTGTTCATCCAGTCGGAGGGCAAGCTGCCGGGCCGGGACGGCTGCCGGGTGCCGATGCCCTGGTCCCCCGGCGGCGACTCCTTCGGGTTCTCGCCCGAGGGCGTGACGCCGTGGCTGCCGCAGCCCGGCTCGTTCGCGGCGCTCAGCGTGGCGAGCCAGACCGGCGACCCGGGCTCGACGCTGGAGTTCTACCGGCGCGCCCTGGCCTGCCGCCGCGAGCTGGTCCGCACGATTCCGTACGAGCTGGAGTGGCTCGCCTCGGACGAGGACGCGCTGGTGTTCGCGCGCGGGCCGCTGGTGTGCGCGCTCAACTGCGGCACCCGTCCGGTACGGCTGCCGCCCCACGAGAACGTGCTGCTGGCCACCGGCCCGGTCGAGGGCGGCCTGCTGCCTCCGGATCACGCGGTGTGGCTGCAGCGCCAGGTCAGCTAGTTTCCCTCTTCTCGTCGCGTACCGGGATGACCGGGATGGAGAGCAGCGCGCACGCGAGGCCGGCCGCGAAGGCCGCCCAGTAGCCGGAGCTGGTGATCAGCAGTCCGGCCAGCGGCGCCACGGCCAGCAGGACCACGTTCTGGACGGTGTTGTGCAGGCCCAGCACGCGGCCGGCCGCCGCGGGCCCGGCGAGCTCGCCCGCCTTGAGGTAGGCGAGCCCGTTGCCCGCGACGGTGATCACCGCGCCCGCGGCCAGCGCGGCCGAGCCCAGCCAGGACCCGGTGAGCGTGGCCGGGACCAGCAGGGCCAGCACGGCGACCGTGGCGTAGGTGAGCAGCCGCAGCGGGGCCATGCGCAGCCCGCTCACGTCGGACCAGCGGCCGGCGGCGACCCTGGTGATCGCGCCGCCGATGGCCGCGAAGCCGAACAGCCACCCGGCGTCCACCCCGCCCCACCCGTACAGGTTGACCAGGCAGGCCACTCCGTAGGTGCCGACGATCACCTGGGGCACCGCGTGCAGCGCGCTGGTGGCGTGCACGCGCCAGAGCGCGGGCCGGCTGTACGGGGAGCCGGGGGGCGCGGCGACGACCCGGGTGCGGGCGTGCGGCGGCTCGGCCAGGAAGAGCGCGGCCAGGACGGCGGCCAGCAGGCACACGCCCGCGCAGACCATGAGGACGCCGGAGATCCCGTGGGCCCGCGCCACGGGCGGCAGCAGGAACGCGGCGACGGCCATGCCGAGCGTGTAGGACACCTGGCGCACGCCCATGGCGACGCCGCGTTCGGGCGGCTCGAACCAGCCCAGCACGATCCGCCCGCCGCCGACCAGGGCGGCGCAGCCCGCGGCGCCGGCCAGCGCGAGCAGCACGACCACGGCCCAGGTCCGCTCGGCGAGTGAGACGGCGGCGAACAGCAGCCCGGCCAGCCCGACGCCGACGCCCAGGACCAGCCGCTCGCCGTGCCGGTCGGCCAGCCAGCCCCAGGCCACCAGCGCGAACAGCACGCCGATGCCCGGCGCGTTGCCGATGATGCCGGCGACCGGCAGGGAGACGCCGAAGTGGCGTTGGATGTCCGGGATGACCAGGGGCAGCCCGGACAGGCCCAGGGTGACGCCGGCGTGCGCGTTGACCCCCAGGGCCAGCATCAGCCAGCGCCGCGGGGTCGGCTCGCTCAAGCGAAGCGCTTGAGGTAGGCCAGCTCGTCGGCGGTGAGCCGGCGCGGGGCCTCGCGCTCCACGTCGTAGGCGACGAGCACCGAGCTCGCGGTCACGTACAGGTCGTCGTCGTCGCGGATCTCGTAGCTGAGCGTGAAGCGGACCGGCCGGATCTCGGTGACCCAGGTCTCGACGCGGACGGGCTCGGCGCGGTAGCCGAGCGGGCGGCGGTAGTCGATCTCGTGGCGGGACACGACCAGGCCCTTGAACGGCACCTCGCCCGCCTTGAACGGGTCGACGTGCAACATCCCCCAGCGGGCGTCCTCCAGGTAGTCGAGGAAGCGGACATTGTTCACATGTCCTTGGGAGTCGATGTCCGCGAATCTCACCATGCGAAGGAAGACGTGCCGCTGTGCGAGGGAGTGTTGAACCACGGGACAAACGCTACCGGGTCGGTGCGTGAGGTCCGTCGTGGCCTGGGCCTACCATTTCTAGATTTGGTTACTAGAATTTTGTTCGCATCGTCTGCGAAGGAGCGAGGAGACACATGAGCGGGATCGTCGACGGCCGCGTGGTGATCGTCACGGGCGCGGCCAGGGGCATCGGGCGCGGCCACGCGCTGGAGTTCGCCAGGCAGGGGGCCAAGGTGGTGGTCAACGACCTGGGCGCCGAGGTGGACGGGACCGGCTCGTCCGGCGCCGCCGCCGAGGTCGTCGCCGAGATCGAGGCCCTGGGCGGGGAGGCGATCGTCAACGGCGAGGACGTCTCGGACTTCGACGGCGCCGAACGGCTGGTCCGGGCCGCGATCGAGCGCTTCGGCGACCTGCACGTGCTGGTCAACAACGCCGGCATCCTGCGCGACCGGATGCTGGTCAACATGTCGGCCGAGGAGTGGGACGCGGTCATCCGGGTCCACCTGCGCGGCACGTTCGCGCCGCTGCGGCACGCGGCCGCCTACTGGCGGGGCAAGGCCAAGGCGGGCGAGGCGGTCGACGCCCGGATCATCAACACCACCTCGTCCTCCGGCATCTACGGCAACCCCGGCCAGGGCAACTACGGCGCGGCCAAGGCGGGCATCGCCGGGCTGACCGTGATCGCCGCCAGGGAACTGGAGCGCTACGGCGTCACGGTGAACGCGATCGCGCCCGCCGCGCTGACCCGCATGACCGAGGGCCTCATCCCGAGCGGCGCGAACGCCGACGCCGACGACATCGCGCCGCTGGTCGTGTGGCTGTCGAGCGCGGAGGCGCGCGGCATCACCGGCCGGGTGTTCAACGTGCGCGCCGGGGTGATCAGCGTGGCCGAGGGCTGGCACGCCGGCCCGGCCGTGGACAAGGGCGGCCGCTGGGACCCGGCCGAGCTCGGCGCGGTCATCCCGGCGCTGGTCGACAAGGCGGCGCCGAACGCGCTGACCAACGGCCAGATCCCCGGACGGGAGGCCTGACATGCCGCTCGACCACTCCGTCGTCGGCGTCGAGGGCGAGCCCTGCGAGCGGAGGTGGACCGCCAAGGACACCATGCTGTACGCGCTCGGCGTCGGCGCGGGCACCGGCGAGCTGGCCTTCGCCACCGAGAAGGGCCAGCGGGTGCTGCCCACGTTCGCGGTGCTCGCGGCCCAGGCGCCAGGGCGGCGGCTCGGCGACTACGACCCGGCCATGCTCGTCCACGCCGAGCAGTCCTTCGAGCTGCACCGCGAGCTCCCGGCGGCGGGCGCGGTGCGGACGACGTCGAAGGTCACCGGCATCTACGACAAGGGGTCGGGCGCGCTGGTCACCACCGAGGCGCTGGCCGTCGACCCCGGCAGCGGCGAGCCGGTCGTCACCAGCCGCAGCGCCGTCTTCATCAGGGGCGAGGGCGGCTTCGGCGGCGAGCGCGGGCCCCGCGAGGAGTGGGCGGCGCCGGACCGGGCGCCCGACCACAAGGTGACCTACCCGACGCGGCCCGACCAGGCGCTGCTCTACCGGCTGTCGGGCGACTACAACCCGCTGCACTCCGACCCGGAGTTCGCCGCGCGGGCCGGGTTCGACCGGCCGATCCTGCACGGGCTGTGCACGTACGGGATCACCGGGCGGGCGCTGCTGCACGCGGTGGCGGGCTCGGACCCGGCGCGGTTCCGCGCCATGTCGGGGCGGTTCAGCAGCCCGGTCCTGCCCGGGGAGTCGCTGACGGTGTCGATCTGGGTGGACGGGCCCGCCGTGCTGTTCCGCACGGCGAAGGACGACGGGACCGTGGTGATCGACCGGGGCCGTGCAGTGATCAGCCCGTGATCAGCCCCGTGATCAGGCCCGGGGTCAGCTCAGGGGCTTGAGCGGGTCGAGGCGGCGGATGAGGGCCATCGCCGCCTCGGCCACCTCGCGCGCCTCCTCCTCGGTGTCGCTGGTGGCGACCTCGCGGGCGGCCTCGCCGATGATGCTGGTCAGCACCGCGACCGTGAACCTGTCGAGCGGGTCGCCGCCGGCGCCGAGCAGCACGGCGTTCTGCCGCACCCACTCGCGGCCCCGGGTGCGGCGGATCAGCTCGAAGCCGGGCGGGCCGTCGCCGTCGATGAAGAGCCTGACCAGGTCGCGGCGCTCCCAGGCGCCGTCGAGGTAGGCGCGGGCGCCGGCGATGAGCAGCTCGACCGGGTCGGATACGCCCGACTGCTTGGCCCGCGACACGCTGGTGGCCGACGCCTGCTCGTGGGCGGCCTGGTGGTCCTCGTAGAGGGCCAGGAACAGCTCGGTCTTGCCGCCGAAGTGGTGGTAGAGGCTGCCGACGCTGGATCCGGCGCGGGCCACCACCTCCGAGACGCTGGCCTCGGCGAAGCCGTGCTCGCCGAACACCTCGCGCGCCGCCTGCAGCATGCTCTTGCGCGTCTGGGCGGTGCGGCTCCACTCCCAGGAGGACTTGCGTGCCATGGAGGACATCGTACTCCGTCGAATTCTAGAATCATGTTCTTGACACGTCGCGGACCGGCGTTGGAACCTCTTCCTAGAGGACGGTTCTAGAAATGTGGAGGCGGCGTGGACTTCTCGCTCAGCACCGAGGAACGGCAGATCAGGGACACCGTGCGGGCGTTCGTCGAGAAGGAGGTCATGCCGCTGGAGCCGGAGGTGCTGCGCAACGAACGCGCCGGCCTGCCGGGAGTCCCCGCCGACGTGCTGCGCGAGCTGCGGCTCAAGGCCAAGCGGATGGGCTTCTGGGGCATCAACACGCCCGAGGAGTACGGCGGGGCCGCGCTCGGGCCGATCATGTCCGCCATCATCGCGATGGAGCTCGGCCGGACGTTCGTGCCGTTCAGCTTCGGAGGCAGCGCCGACAACATCCTCTACGCGGGCAACGAGGAGCAGAAACGGCGCTACCTCATCCCCACCATCGAGGGCGAGCGGCGCTCCTGCTTCGCCATCACCGAACCCGGCGCCGGCTCCGACGCCCGCAACATCCGCACCCGCGCCGTGCGCGACGGCTCCGAATGGCTGATCAGCGGCGAGAAGACGTTCATCACCGGCGGCAGCGAGGCCGACTTCGTCATGGTCTTCGCCGTGGCCGAGCCGTACGGGGTGACGTGCTTCCTGGTCGACCGCGACATGGGCTGGAAGTCCGAGCCGATCCCGACCATGGGCGAATGGGGTCCCGCCTCCCTGGTGTTCGAGGACGTACGGGTGCCGGAGGAGAACGTCCTGGGCGAGCTCGGCAAGGGGTTCGAGCTGGCCATGCAGTGGATCGGGCAGGGCCGGTACATGATCCCGGCGCGGGCCATCGGCTCGGCCGAGCGCATGCTGGGCATGGCCGTGGACTACGCCAAGATCCGCAAGTCGATGGGGCAGGCGATCTCCGAGTATCAGGCGATCCAGTGGATGATCGCCGACTCTCAGGTGGAGATCGAGGCGGCCAAGTGGCTCACGCTGTACGCCGCCTGGCGGGTGCAGGAGGGCATGGACGCCCGGCACGCCTCCTCGATCGCCAAGCTCAACGGGGCCGTGATGGCCAACCAGGTCGTCGACCGGGTGCTGCAGATCCACGGCGGCATGGGCTACACCAAGGAGCTGCCGATCGAGCGGTGGTACCGGGAGCTGCGGCTGCTGCGCATCTTCGAGGGCACCGACGAGATTCAGCGCCGCACCATCGCCCGCAACCTGCTCAAGGGCCACGCCCGGCTCGGCGCCATCGGCGAGTGACGGCGCCGAGCCCCGGCCTCAGGGCATCTGGTACGCGGCGGCGGGGCCGCAGTAGCTGATCCCGATCGGCGTGTTGCTGAAGCGGCACACGCGCACCACCACCTCGTCGATCCCGGCGACCCCGGCCGGGTCGGCCAGCTCGAAGGTGAACGACACCTCGCCGTCGTCGGCCTTCACCGACTCGGTGTCGACCACGGCGGCGCCGTCGTAGGCGGTGAACGTGGCCCGGGAGTACAGGCCGTCCGCGGTGCACCACGACAGCGGCCCGCTGTCGGACAGGGTGCCCTCGACGCGCACGGTCGGCTTGACCACCGGGCCCTCCAGCCAGTCCAGCACGCCTCCGGTGACCCCGTGCGGGCAGGAGTCACCGGAGTCGGCGTGGAACCTCACCTCCGCCTGCGCCGCCGCCGGGGTGGTCACGGGCAGGGCCATCAGGAGGGCGGCGACCAGCACCGCCCACGCGCGTGCACGCATGGCATCGACCTTCCGTGTGATGGGGGATCCGCGCCCCCATCGTGAACGAAAGATCGATGCCCGGCCAGCGGATCAGGGCAAGCGGTTGGCCAGCACCAGCGTCGCCGCCGAGGCGAACATGCCGCCGTTGCCCAGCACCACGCTCACCTCCACGCCCGGCACCTGCGCCGCCGCCTCGCCGCGCAACTGCCTGACCGCCTCCTGGATGGCGAACATCCCGTACATCCCGGTATGGGTGTACGACAGGCCGCCGCCGTTCGTGTTGAGCGGGAGCCTCCCGCCCGGCGAGGTGTGCCCCTCCGCGATGAACGCGCCCGCCTCGCCCCGCTTGACGAACCCGAGATCCTCCAGTCCGTAGATCGGCACGTGCGCGAAGGCGTCGTACACCATCAGATGGTCCACGTCGTCGTGCGAGATGCCCGCCTCGGCGAACGCCGCCTCGCCCGACAGCCGGAACCCCTTCGACGTGGTGAAGTCCTCCATCTGGGAGATCATCGGCGCGTCCATCGCCTCACCGGCGCCCAGCAGGTGCACCGGGTCACGCCGCGACCGCTCCCGCGAAGTGACCACCAGCGCCCCACCCCCGTCGGTCACCAGGCAGCACTCCAGCAGGTGGAACGGGTAGGCGACCAGCCGCGAGGCCAGCACGTCGTCCACGGTGATCAGGTCCCGGTACATCGCCCGCGGGTTCAGGTGCGCCCAGCGCCGCTGCGCCACCGCCACCTCGGCGAGCTGCTCGTGGGTGAGCCCGGTCTCCTTCATGTAGCGCAACGCCGTCAGCGTGAACGTCGACGGCGGCCCCACCACCCCGTACGGCAGCTCGAACTGGCCCATCAGCGAGTCCGCGCCCAGCCCGAACCTGCCCGCCCCGACCCGCGACCTGCCGGACTCGCCGTGCGTGATCAGCACCGTGGTGCACAGGCCCGCCCGGATGGCCGCCGCCGCGTGCCGTACGTGGAACAGGAACGACGAGCCGCCCACGCCCGTGCCGTCCAGCCACGACGGCGTGATCCCGAGCGCGTGCGCCACCTGGATCGGGCCGGGCGTGCCGACGGTGGCGATGCCGTCGATGTCGTCCTTGGTCATGCCCGCGTCGGCCAGCGCGTTGCGGGCCGCCTCCAGGTGCAGGGACAGCGTGGAGTGCTGCGGCAGCCGCCCGACCTCGTCGGTCTCGGCGGCGCCGGCGATGACGATGCCCTCGGTGCTCACGCGGCGCCTCCGGCGGGCTCGAACAGCGGCACGTGCACGTCGCCGCGCCGCTCGAAGACGACTTTCAGGGCCAGGTCGAGCGGCAGGTTCTCGGGGGTGATCTCGGTGTTGACGATGTTGGTCATCATCCGCACCCCCTCCTCCAGCTCCACCACCGCGATCGCGTACGGGCCGCCCTCCTCGAAGCCGGGGGCCGGGCGGTGGTTGATCACGTAGGAGTAGAGGCTGGCCCGGCCGCTGGCCCGCACCCACTCGACGGCGCCCGAGCCGCAGTGGGGGCAGCTCGGGCGGGGGTAGAAGTAGCGCCGTTCGCAGGTCCGGCAGCGCTGGATCCTGAGCTCCCCGGCCGCCGTGCCGTCCCAGAACGGCTGGGTGTCCGGAGTCGGCTTCGGTACCGCCTTCATGGGGTCCCCAATCTCGTCGGATTTAGAACTCCATTCTAGATTTTAGTTCTACTCAGACTCAAGAGCCTGGCACCCCGCCCGCCCGACGCACGCGGTGGGGCGGGGGCGGGCGGCGGGCGCGGTGGGCGGCGGGTGGCCGGATGGGGCGGCGTTGGGCGGCACAAGCGGTGGGTCGGGCGGATGGTGGACGGGCATGGGGCGGGGCGGGGTGGACGTGGACGGGTGTGGGGCGGGGCACTCAAGGGCTGGGGATGCCGTTGCCGTTCCTGCCGTTGCCGGCCAGCACCTCCTCCAGCGACGGCCGGGGCTCGCCCGGCTCGCGCGGTCCCGGCTGGGCGAGCTGGATGAGCACCCCGTGCGCCTCCTTCGGATGCAGGAACACCTCCCGCCAGCGGGGGTCGGACACGTTCAGGCCGTGCAGCCGGTAGCCCCGCTCGGTCAGCCGGGCCACCGCCGCGTCGAGGTCGCTGACGTGGAAGTTCAGGTGGTGCACGCCGCCCCGGCCTCGGGTGAGCTCGAAGAAGCTGTCGAAGAACGTGGACCCGGCCAGCGGCTCCATCAGCTCGACCTTGCTGCCGTTGGCGTAGGTCAGCTGGAAGGTGCGGTAACCGGCCACCCGGTTGTCGCCCCCGCCGCCCAGATGCCGGCCGCCCAGCAGGTCGCGGTAGATGGGCAGCAGGTCCCTGATGCGGGGGGCGGCCACTGCCGTGTGGTCGAACGCGATCTCGATACCGTCGAGCTCCAGCTCCATGCGGACTCCCTTCGGGCCAATCCTAGAACTGCATTCTAGTCATGCCCCGGTGATCCGGCACGAACCGGTCTGCCGTCCTGCCGACCGGCCCACCCCTGGCCGAACGCGAAAACGCCGCACGGCAGGCCCTTTACGAACCTGCCGTGCGGCGCAATGCCAGCCGTCAGCCGATCAGTCGCGGTGCAGCTTCCGATACGTCACCCGATGCGGACGGGCCGCGTCGGCGCCGAGGCGCTCGATCTTGTTCTTCTCGTAGTCGGCAAAGTTGCCCTCGAACCAGAACCAGTTGGACCCCTCCTCCCACGCCAGGATGTGGGTCGCGATCCGGTCGAGGAACCACCGGTCGTGAGAGGTGATGACCGCGCAGCCCGGGAACTCCAGCAGCGCGTTCTCCAGCGACGACAGCGTCTCCGTGTCGAGGTCGTTGGTGGGCTCGTCCAGCAGCAGCACGTTGCCGCCCTGCTTGAGGGTCAGCGCCAGGTTGAGCCGGTTGCGCTCGCCGCCCGACAGGACGCCGGCCTTCTTCTGCTGGTCAGGCCCCTTGAAGCCGAACGCGGCGATGTAGGCGCGCGACGGCATCTCGACGTTGCCGACCTTGATGTGGTCGAGCCCGTCGGAGACGACCTCCCACACGTTCTTGGCCGGGTCGATGCCGCCCCGGCTCTGGTCCGCGTACGAGATCTTGACGGTGTCGCCGACGACGATCGACCCGCTGTCAGGCGTCTCGCTGCCCGTGATCATGCGGAACAGCGTCGTCTTGCCGACGCCGTTGGGGCCGATGATGCCGACGATGCCATTACGCGGCAGGTCGAACGTCAGGCCCTCCATGAGCAGCCGGTCGCCGAAGCCCTTGGTGAGATCGTCCGACTTGATCACCGTGGTGCCCAGACGCGGGCCCGGCGGGATCTGGATCTCCTCGAAGTCCAGCTTGCGGTGCTTGTCCGCCTCGGCCGCCATCTCCTCGTAGCGCTGGAGACGGGCCTTGCTCTTCGTCTGGCGGGCCTTCGGGTTCGAACGAACCCACTCCAGCTCGTCCTCCAGGCGCTTCTTGCGCTTGACGTCCTTCTGACCCTCGACCTTGAGCCGCTGGGCCTTGGCCTCCAGGTAGGTGGAGTAGTTGCCCTCGTAGGCGTAGGCGCGGCCCCGGTCGAGCTCCAGAATCCAGGTGGCGACGTTGTCGAGGAAGTAGCGGTCGTGGGTGACGGCCAGCACGGTGCCCGCGTACTTCTCCAGGTGCGATTCCAGCCACTGGACGCTCTCCGCGTCGAGGTGGTTGGTGGGCTCGTCGAGCAGCAGCAGGTCGGGCGCCTCCAGCAGCAGCTTGCACAGCGCGACCCGGCGGCGCTCACCACCCGACAGCTTCGTCACCTCGGCGTCCGGCGGCGGACAGCGCAGCGCGTCCATCGCCTGCTCAAGCTGGCTGTCGAGATCCCAGGCGTTACGGTGCTCAAGCTGCTCCTGCAGCTTGCCCATCTCCTCCAGCAACTCGTCGCTGTAGTCGGTGGCCATCTGCTCCGCGATGTCGTTGTAGCGCTGGAGCATCGCCACCGTCTCCGCGACGCCTTCCTGCACGTTGCCGAGGACGGTCTTCTCCTCGTTCAGCGGCGGCTCCTGCTGGAGCATCCCCACCGTGAACCCAGGCATCAGCTTGGCCTCACCGTTGGACGGCTGCTCCAGGCCGGCCATCATCCGGAGCAGCGTCGACTTCCCGGTGCCGTTCGGCCCCAGGACACCGATCTTGGCTCCAGGCAGGAACGACAGCGTGACGTCGTCAAGGACAACCTTGTCGCCATGCGCCTTGCGCACGCGCTGCAGCGTGTAGATGTACTCCGGCATGCCACCTAGCTTAGGGGCTCCCGCCCCACACTTCCGCCGCCCAGCACCCCCATCCCCCACCCACACCCCAGCAGCACCCCGGTCACCCCCACTCCGTCGGCACACCCCACGGTCGCCCCCCTCTCCGGGCGGCACACCCCGTTCGCACCCTCCCCGGTCGGCGCGCCCCAATCGCACCCCTCCCCGCCAGCACACCCCGGTCGGGCCCCCGGTCGGCGCACCCCCGACCGCGCCCCTCCCCATCGGCGCACGCCGGTCGCGCCTCCGGTCGCCCCATGCCGGTCAGCACCCTCCCGGTCGCACCCTTTGGTCGGTACACCCCGGTCGCACCCTGCCGGTCGGCGCTCCCCAGTCGGCGCTCCCCAGGCAGCACCCTGTCGGTGGACACCCCCTGGCCTGCGCAGCCGGGTCGACACCAACCCCGTGCTCACCGTCCGCAGCCACCGCCCAGCGCCCGCCACCTCGCGCTCGCCACCGCAGCCCCAGCGGCAGCGCCAGCGCCAGGGTCACTGCAGCCGCAGAACGCAGCCACCATCCTCAGCGCCAGCAGCCGTTCACCCCAGCGCCACGGCCGAACCGCCGAGCCTCGGCCACGACCCGGCCCGCACCACACTCAGGCTGGCCGACTCTCTCACCCGTACGCCCGCTGGCCGTCAGGCCGACGTCTCTCCCGGTAGGCGGGGGCGTGGGGGCGCGGCCGGGATGCAGACGCGGTTCCGGCCCAATTCCTTGGCGCGGTAGAGGGCGAGGTCGGCGGCGGCCAGCAGGTCTATGAGGTCGTCACCGTGCACGTTCATGAGCGCCACCCCCACTGAGATGGTCACCGTGATGAGGGCTTCGTCCACCGGAACGGACATGCGGCCGATACGGGTGCGGAGGCGTTCGGCGACCTGCCGGGCCTCCAACAGGTCGGCACGCGGCAGCAGGACGACGAACTCCTCGCCGCCGAAACGCCCCACCACGTCGTAATCGCGCAGTTGGCTGCGCAGCATGCCCGCCACACCGATCAGCACCTGGTCGCCGACCAGGTGCCCATGAGCGTCGTTGACCCGTTTGAAGTGGTCGATGTCGACGATGAGCAGCGCCAGCGTCTCACCCGTGCGCCGGGCCCGGACGATCTCGGTGTCGGCCTCCCGCTGCCAGGCGGCGGCGTTGAGCAGCCCCGTCTTCGGGTCGGTACGCGCGGCCGCCTGGAGCTGGGCGTGCAACAGGCTGCGTTGGAGCAGGACGACAGGCGGCAGCGCCAGCACAAGCAGGGCGAGGTTGAGCGCGCACGCGATGGCGACGATGACGCCGAGGCACAGCTCCACGACGTCGAGCAGCGCGCTCTCCCGATCCCACAACACCTCACGCCAGCGTGAGTCGGGATTGGCGGTGTGCGCGGCCACGGCCACCAGCCCGGTGTTGAGCAGCGCGAACACGAGCGCCGCCGCCACCGCCAGCATGATCGCGCTCCCGCTCCCCTGGGCCAGCAGCAGCGGATCGGGCACGAGCCGGTGGTACGTCAGGGACGCGGCGCCTCCGGCCAGCCCGATCGCCGCCGAGCTCAGCACCCGCCGGTGCAGCACGGTCGCCCGAACCCGGAACTGGAGCAACGCCTGCAAAACGATCGGCGCCAGCAGCGCGTAGAGCGGCGGCAGCAGCAGCGCTACCGGCAGCCACCAGGCCGACAGCAGGTCACGCGAGACTCCGGCCGGCATGCCGAGCCGCCGGGTCGCCTCGATGCAGACCGCCCCGCAGCTCATCAGCGCGGCGAACGTCAGCACGTCGGGCCAGCGAATCGCGGTGGAGGCGGCGAAGAATACGATCGCCGCGAGGTCGAGCAGGACGATGGCGCTGACGTAGGCGACGAGCAGCCGCCCCTGGCCCAGCAGCGGCCATCGGCCGACCAGACTCGACACACCGCCGCGAGGCTTCGTCGAGGTGTGACTGGTCGCCGCCATCTCGTCTCCTCCCTGACTAACGATGTGTAACACAATAATTGCGGAGTGTGCGATGTGCGAAGGGAAACGATACGTTGGGCGGAGCGACCACATACGTGATGTGGTTAGTTACGGGACATTGCTCAATCCGCGAGCAACCGTTCGGAAAGGAGCACTCATCGTGCGGGGCGTAACCTGGACCTGATAGATGCCCTGGCCAGCTTTCGGGCAGCACCCATCGGCCGCTCCCCCGGTGCCTGAGCACCGTCGGCCGATCCCCCCTCCGCCCGACCACCCCTTTCAGGCCCAGCACCGCTCAGCCCCGCACGCCGCCCCACCCAGCCTCGTCCATGTCGGTCACTGATCACGTACGGCCAATGGGCTGTCAGAACTGGCGCCGCGTACGATCCGCCGAGCTCCGCAACAGACGCCGACCCCGGCCGACAGGTGAGCGTGACCCTGTACGTGACGGCCACCATCACGTACGCGACGGCCACCAACCCGTCACCATCACGGACATGACCGCCACCGGCGGATCTCGATCATGGACGTGACCGCCACCGGCCCGTCTCGATCATAAGTATGACGGCCACCAGCCCATCTCGATCACGGACGTGACGGCCACAGCGCGTTCCCATCCCGGACGTGACAGCCACCGACCCGTTCCCATCCCGGACATGGCGGCGTCGTCCCGCGTCGGCCTCAGCGTGTGGGCCCACGCCGAACCCCTCGCACGCCGTACCGACTTCACCTCCCTTACGCCGTGCGCGAGTTCCCCGAGAGCTGGGCAGCAACGAGGGAACGGGCAACTGGAAGGCGCGACGGCCCAGCCCAGCGAAGCGCCGAGCCGTCGCCCTCGACGCCCAGGCGGAAACCCGAAGCCCGGGCCGGGGTCAGGCTGCGGCGCGCTCCTCAACCGGCCACTCGGCGTCCTCGCTCTCGGTCTCGTTGTCGTCCGCGCCGAGGATGCGCACGGTGGCGCCCTCCGGTGGCTGGAAGTCGGCGGCCGGGTCGGGGATCGAGTCCAAAGCGCCCCGGCGGGAGCCCGTGCGGGTGGCGCCCATCGCCCAGTCCTGGATCTCCTCGTCGAGCCGCTCGCGGACCTCGGGGCTCACCGACGACGCGGCGCCGCCCCGCTCCGGCTTGACGAAGGTGCCGGTGCCCCAGCGCAGGTCGTGACCCACGGCGCTGGCCTCCACCTCCGGCATGAACCGGCGATCCCCCTCGGGCCCGAACTCCCGGATGCGCAGTTTGCCGGAGACCACCACGGGCTGCCCGACGCGGACCGAACGCGCGACGTTGTCGGCCAGCGTCCGCCAGCAGCGGATCGCGAAGCAGACCCTCTCCCCGTCCATCCACTGGCCCGTCTTCCGGTCGAAGTAGCGGTGAGAGGTGAGCACCCGCAGCGAGGTCACCTTGACGCCGTCGTCGAAGGTGTGCTGCCTGGGCTCTGCCGCGACGTTGCCGGTTAGCGTGATGTAGATGTCGTTCATTCCGTGCCTCCCATGCAGCGGGCCGGACGCCCGCGACCTGGGAACACAGTGCCGCGCCGGGAACCTCCGGCAGGCGGGCGAACCGCGTTCTGTGGATGACGCCGCCGGAGCGCGACCCGCCCTGTGGACGACCGGCACAGCCGGGCGACGCAGCCGGGCGACGCAGCCGGGCGACGCAGCCGGGCGACGCAGCCGGGCGACGCAGGCGGGCGACGCAGGCGGGCGACGCAGGCGAACGCGCAGAGGGGCGGCGCGGGTGACCGCCCTGGACGAGCGAGCACGGGCGGGCGACCGTACAGACGAGGGGCCACGGACAGGCGAGTCCGGAGCGGCGAGCACACGGCGGAACGAGCCGGGCCGAGCGGCCGGGGCCGCGTTGTCCGCGCGGAGTGGGCGTCAGCCTGCCAGGCCGCGCATCGCCTGGTAGAACGCGTGATGCCGGCCCAGCTCGCGCTCCACCGGCTCGACCACCGCCTTCTCGGCGATCGCCGCCACCCGACGGCGCATCTCCCGCTCCAGCCGCTCCCGCTCACGGGACGCGCCGAGCTCCACGAAGTTGCGTGACGCGATGCCGGACAAAATGCCCAGCCCCAGCACCGAGGCCATCATCAGCGCCACCCACGGCAGCGCCGACGTGTCGCCCAGCAGTTGCAGCGACGCCGGCAGCCGCCCGGGCAGCAGCAGCCCGAACCCGAGCCACACCAGCCCGACGCCGAACGCCGCCACCAGGGCGTACTGCCACACCTTGAGCGCCCGCCACCATCCCGGCACCCTGTCGAGCCGGGGCGCGACCTGGGTGAGGTCCTCGGTGAGCGTGCGCGGCAGCATGCCGAGCTGCGAGCGGGCCGCCCGGTGCACGGCGCTGCGCCACACCGGGTGCATCCCGACCGTCAGGCCGTCGGCCAGCGCCTGCACGGCGTTGGCCACCTCGGCCGACTGCGCGCTGACCGAGCCCGTGGTGATGCCGCGGATCTCGTCGCCCACATCCTGCAGCCGCAGGCGCTTGACCGGGTCGGGGCGGAAGCGGTCCAGCCAGCGCGGGTACGGCCAGCCGACCCAGCGGCCGGAGCGTTCGGCGTACACGTTCTCCATGGCCTCGCCCACGGCGGGAACGCCGACGGCGTCGCAGAGCGCGTCGGTGAGGCCCATGCGGCGGGCCTCGTCGACGGACGCTGGCACGTTCAGGGCCTCGCCCACCGGCATGCTGCGAGTGAGCCGCTGCTCCAGCCGGTGCAGGTCGGCCTCCAGCTTCTGGATGGCGGCCCGGCGGCGGGACACGGCCCCGGCGATGACGCTCTTGAGGCTCTCGATGCCGCGCCCGCTGACCGCCGAGGTGGGCACCACGCTCGGATGCTCGACGCCCTCGCGGCGGAGCAGGTCGTTGAGGTCGATGACCAGCTCGGCCAGCTCCTCGGCGGACAGCCGGTCGGCCTGGTTGAGCGCGAACACGGTGACCGCGTCGTGCCCGGCCAGCTCGGTGACGTAGCGGCGGTGGGTGGAGGCGTCGGCGTACTTCTGCGGGTCGAGGACCCACACCACCAGGTCGGCCAGGCCGATGAGCCGGTCGGCCTCGGTGTCGGTGAGCGCCCGGATCGAGTCGTGGTCGGGCAGGTCGAGCAGGATCAGGCCGTGCAGCTGGCTCTCGCCCTTGTCGAGCGCGCTCGCCCTGGCGAACCGGTGCCGCCACTCGATCTGCAGCCAGTCGAGCAGCGGCGCCGCCCCCTCCAGCCCCCACACGCAGGCGTGGGTGTGGGCGGTGGTGGGCCGGCGCACGCCGGTGGGCGACAGCTCCAGCCCGGACACGGCGTTGAACAGCGACGACTTGCCGCTGCCGGTGCCGCCCGCGAGGGCGACCACGGTGTGCTCCGACGACAGCTTGAGCCGGTCGCCGGCCCGCAGCAGCAGGTTCTGGGCCTCGGACACCAGCTTGTCGTCCAGCCGGCCGGGGCCGAGCTCGACGACCTTGGTGAGGGCGGACAGCCGCGGCGCGAGCCCTGGTCTGGTCGTGACGGTGGTCATCGTGCGACCTCGAGGTTGTACGTCGCCTGGTAGAGGTGGGTGGCGGCGGACTCGTCGGGGATCCCCGCCGAGTCGAGCGCCTGCACGTAACGCATGGACTCCTCGTCGAACAGCATGCCGATCCTGGCTCTCAGATCGCTGAGCGCCTTGGCGCCGATGCCGCGCAGCGACTCGGCCCCGAGCAGCGCCTTGACCAGCCGGTGCGGCACCCCTTCGGTGCGTCCGCCGCTGAACATCGCCACCATGAAGATCAGCGACAGCGAGTCGGCGTCGAACGACACCAGCTTGGACACCGACCGCTTGGCCACGCCCTCGGTGCGGACCAGCTCGATCACATGCTCCTGCCAGGACGCGACGGCCCGGCCCGCATGCCGTACGAGCTCGTCGGACGGCCGCTCCAGCCCCTCGGCCAGCGTGGCGCCCACCTCGGCGCGGTGCCGCCAGCGGCCCGCGACCTCCTCGGCCGCGCGGGCGGCCGCGGCGACGATCACCGACTCCAGCCCCGCCTTCAGCGCCCCACGGAACGCGGTGATCCGCTCCGGCGCCTGCGAGGAACGGGGGCGCTTACGCAACTGGAGCGAGCGCATCAGGTCGCCCGAGCCGGCGAAGTCCTGCCAGCGGGCCAGCACCTCACCCTGAATGATCATGCCGCTGCGGAACGCCTTGTCGATCTCCGTCAGGGCGCTCATGTAGGCCGCCTCGACGTCGCCGCGCAGCTCGCTGCGGAACGCCACCTGCAGCTCAAGCTGCTTGGCCAGCGCCGGAACCCGGGTGCGGAAGCTGTCGAGCACCCCGTTGAGCGTCTTGCGCACGGCCTGCGCGCGGCGCTTGTCATCGACGGACAGCTCGGCGAGCCAGAGCCGCAGATCGGTCATCTCGCTGTCGGGCAGCCTGCCGTCGGTGACCGCCGACTCCTCGATGACGAACCGGTCGATCTCCCCCAGGCCGTATTCGGTGAGCATCCGGACGAAATGCTTGAGCACCACCTCGCGCGCCCTCGGCTGCACCCTGGACAGCACGATCGCCAGCCGGGCGCCGCGCTCCTTGGCCAGGCGCAGCAGGTTCCACGCGGGGGCGTCGGCGTAGCGGGCGGCGGTGGTGACGAAGATCCACAGGTCGGCGGCGTCGAGCATGCGGTGCGCGATCTCGTGGTGCTCCTCGACCACCGAGTCGATGTCCGGCGTGTCGAGCAGCGCGACGCCCTGCGGCAGCTTCTCCGTGGCGACCACGACGACGCTGCGCATGCCCGCGCCGGGCTCCGGCTTGTCGAGCCGCCGCAGCCCGCCCAGCAGCTCGCCCTCGGTGAACCACTTGCGGTCGTCCGGGTGGCACACGAGGACCGGCACGCCGGTGGTCGGCCGCCGTACCCCGGTGCGGGAGACGTTCTTCTCCGCCAAGGAGTTGACCAGCGTGGACTTGCCCGCGCCGGTCGAGCCCGCGATCACGATCAGCGCCGGCGCCGTCCGGGTGCGCACCCTCGGCAGCACGTAGTCCTCGAGCTGCGCCTGCAGGTCGGCCCGCGCCTGCCGCGCCTCCTCGGCACCCGGCAGGTCGAGCCCGAACCGCAGCCCGGCCACGCTCTCCCGCAGCGCCCCGAGCGCCGCCGTCAGCGCCTCGACGGTCTCGGGCGGCAGGTCCTCTTCGGCTTCACCGGGTACGTCCTCCGCCCCGGCGTCATCGTCAGCCGTGGCGGAAGCGGTCTCGTCCTCGTCGGAGGCGTCCTCGGCGACGTCGGAAGCGCCGTCACCGTCGTCGGCGTCGGCGTCGGCGTCGGCGGCCCCGGCGAGGTCACCGGCCACGTCCGCCTCATCCGACGGGGCATCGTCCTCATCGGACGGGGCCTCGTCGGACGGCGCGTCGTCGGTCGAGGTTTCGTCGGACGGCGCGTCGTCAAGCGGGGTTTCGTCGGAAGGGACGGCGTCGGGGGCAGCGTCGCTCTCGTCGTCGCCCCACAGCCACGCGCTGTCGGCGTCCTCGTCGGAGTCGTCCTCTTCGGCGAGGGCAGCCGTGGCGTCCTCAGGGGCGTGGTCGCTCTCAGCGGGAGCGTCCGCGCTGTCGGGAAGGTCCTCGTCGTCGGAGGAGGCGGCGGCGGTCTCCGTGAAGAGATCCTCGTCCCTCTCAGGGGAGGCGGGCGGGGCGGCAGGGGCCGGGCGGGACGGGCGTTCCCATACGGAGGTCGGCGCGGCGGGCGGGCGGCGTACGGGGACGTCCCACACCGACGTGGGCGCCTCGTCCTGGTCGCCTGTGTCGGCCTCCGCCGCAGGTGGAGGGGACGGCCGTGTGGGGCCGGGGGCGTCGGGGACCGCCGGGGCGGTGTCGGACGGGGGCACGTCAGTGATGGCGCGGAAGGTCAGGGTCTGCTCCCCCGGCGACTCCTCGCGCCCGTCATCCATGCGCCCGTCATCCATGGCCGTGTTCACGGCAAGCGCTCCGCTCGAACCATCTCGACCTCCTGGCCGACCTTTACGACGTCGCCGACGACGACGATCGCCGGTGGCCGTATCCCAGCCGCGGACACGCGGTCGGCCACGGTGGAAAGCGAGGCGCTTACCGCCCGCTGGGTCGGAAGGGTACCGTCCTGCACCACCATTACGGGAGTCTCCGGCGGACGTCCGTCTCGCACGAGCGTTTCGGCCACCTTGGCGAGCCGTTCGACGGCCATCATGAGCACCAGGGTGCCACGGGAGCGCGCCAGGCCGGGCCAGTCGACGGTGGATCGGGGGTCGTCCGGGGCGACGTGCACCGATATGACGTGGAACTCCTGGCTCACGCCTCGATGGGTCACCGGGACGCCCGCGGCGGCGGGCACGGCGACGGGGCTGGTGATGCCGGGCACGACCATCACCGGGATGCCGGCCCGGGCGCAGGCGATCATCTCCTCGCCGCCGCGCCCGAACACGAACGGGTCGCCGCCCTTGAGCCTGACCACGAACTTGCCCGCCCTGGCCCGGTCGACGAGCAGCTCGTTGATCGAGTCCTGGGACAGGGAGCGGCCGTAGGGGACCTTGGCGGCGTCGATGAGCTCGACGTCGGGGGCCAGCTCGTCGAGCAGCGCGCGGGGCGCGAGCCGGTCGGCGATCACGACGTCGGCCTGCGCCAGGAGCTGGCGGCCGCGCACGGTGATGAGGCCGGGGTCGCCGGGGCCGCCGCCGACCAGGGCGACGCCGACGGGTTTGGTGCGGTTGCGGCGGGCGTCGACGGTGCCGTCGCGCAGGGCGTCCACGACGGCGTCGCGGATGCCGGCCGCCCGGCGCGGGTCGCCGCCGGCGGTGATGGCCACGCTGACCTCGTCGACCCGGCCGGAGGCGGGGGTCCAGGCGGCGGAGGCGTCCTTGTCGTCGGCGCGCACGCACCAGATCCGCTTGGCCTCGGCCTCGGCGGCCACGGCCGTGTTGGCCGACCGGTCGTCGGTGCAGGCCTGCACGAGCCAGGCGCCGTCGCAGTCGCCCACCTCGTACGGGCGGGCGTGCCAGGTGATGCGGCCGGCGGCGATGAGATCGTCGAGAGCGGGGGTGACGCTCGGCGAGACCACGGTCACCTCCGCACCCGCCGCGAGCAGCGCCGGCACCCGCCGCTGAGCCACGCGCCCGCCGCCCACGACGAGGACCCGGCGGCCGGAAAGCCGCAGGCCGAGGAGGTAGGGACCCATTGTCGGGAATCTCCCGTTCGCGAAGGTTGGTGTGCTAGGACGTAAACCTACCGGGTCTCATCGCGTCATTCGTTTCGCATGGGTCAACGCCCGTCGAGAAGGGGTTGCCGAGGGTCCCAGCGCGGCCCGCCTTCGTCGTCCTTACGGCGTCTGGCCATCGCGGAGAGCGCCTCAAGGATAACCCTGTTCCCGAGGAACGCGGTCACGTCGGCGTGATCGTACGGCGGGGCGACCTCCACCACCTCCATCCCGGCCACGGGCAGCTCGTAACAGATCCGGCGGACGGCGTCGAGCAGCTCCCTGGCGGTCAGCCCGCCCGGCTCGGGGGTGCCGGTGCCGGGCGCGTGCCCGGGGTCGCACACGTCGATGTCGACCGAGAGGAAGATCCGGTCGCACTCGTCGAGCGCGATGCCGAACGCCTCCGTCAGGCACGTCTCCAGGCCGCGCGCCACGATCTCGGTCATCTCGTACGAGCGCATGTTCTGCTCGGCCATCCAGCTCAGGGTCTCCGGATCGGGCCAGTAGCCGCGCAGGCCGATCTGGAGGAACCGGTCACCGCGGATCGCCCCGGACTCGATGAGGCGGCGCATCGGCTGCCCGTGACCGTACAGGTGGCCGAACGAGATGTTGCCCGTGTCGGCGTGCGCGTCGAAGTGGATCATCGAGGTGCGGCCGGGGGCGTGGGCCCGCGCGGTGCCGCGCGCGTCCGGCAGCGCCACCGTGTGGTCGCCGCCCAGCACCAGCGGGATCGCGCCCGAGGACGCCACCCGGTGCACCGCGTCCTCGATCGCGGCCAGCGAGCCCTCCACGTCCCCCGAATAGCACTCCACGTCCCCGGCGTCGAGCACGCGCAGGTCGCGCAGCGCGTCGACGCGCAGGGCCAGGCTCGGGCGGGAGCCGTCGTGCGGCAGGTAGCAGGCCTGGCGCAGCGCCATCGGGCCGAACCTGGCGCCCGGGCGGTTGGAGGTGCCGCCGTCGAACGGCGCTCCGATGATCACCACGTCGGCGTCCGCGTACGTGGCGGGATCGCCGACGTCGCACCGCTCGACGCCGAGGAACGTGATGTCGGGACCGAACATCGGGCCGTATCGGGACACTGGTCACCTCACGTGGTCGTTGCCGTGTCCCCATCATCACACGGGCTTTTCGGTCACTCCCGCCGCGTCGAAGGTCGCCACGTCGTGCATCACCCGTACGGCGGCGCACACCAGCGGGTGGGCCAGCAGCCCGCCGGTGCCCTCGCCCAGGCGGAGCTCCAGGTCCACCAGGGGGCGCAGGCCCAGGTGGTCCAGGGCGGCCGAGTGGCCGGGCTCGGCCGAGCGGTGGCCCGCCACGCAGTGGTCGGTCGCGGCGGGGTCGAGCGCGGCGGCGGCCAGGGCGGCGGCGCCGGCGATCACGCCGTCGAGGATCACCGGAACCCGCAGGGCCGCGCCGCCCAGGATGAACCCGGCGATCGCGGCATGCTCGAACCCGCCGACGGCGGCGAGCACCCGCAACGCCTCGACCGCCTCCATGCCCTCCCCGGGAAGCCGCGCACCCTCCGCGCCTTCCTCTCCAGGAAGCCGCGCACCCGGGGCGGGGATGGCGTTGGCGTGGAGGGCCCGGCGGACGGTGCGGACCTTGAGGGCGTGGGTCTCGTCGGTGATGCCGGTGCCGCGCCCCGTGACGTCGGCCGGGTCGCGGCCGGTGAAGGCGGAGATGAGGGCGGCCGAGGCCGTGGTGTTGGCGATCCCCATGTCGCCGGTGATGAGGCAGCGGGCGCCCTGGGCGACGAGGTCGCGGGCGACGGCGATGCCGGTCTCCAGCGCCTGGACGGCCTGGTCGACGGTCATCGCGGGCCCCTGCGACAGGTCGGCCGTGCCGTACGCGACCTTGCGCCTGACCAGGCGGGGATCGTCCGGGAGGTCGGCGGCGACGCCGACGTCCACGACGGTGACGGTGGCGCCGGCCTGGGCGGCGAAGGCGTTGGCGACGGCGCCGCCGGCCAGGAAGTTGGCCACCATCTGGACCGTGACCTCCTGCGGCCACGGGCTGACGCCCTGGGCGTGGACGCCGTGGTCGGCGGCGAAGATGGCCAGGGCGGCGGGCTCGGGCATGGGCGGCGGGGTGACGCCTGCCGCGCCGGCGAGGCGTACGGCGACGTCCTCCAGGGCGCCGAGCGAGCCGCGGGGCTTGGTGAGGCGGTCCTGGTGGGCGCGGGCGTCGGCGAGGACGGCGGGGTCGGCGGGGCGGATGGCGGCGAGGACCCCGGGCAGGGGCGACTGGCCGGGCTCGGTGTCGGCGGGCACTGCACTACCTCCGGTCACGGGACGAGCTGAAGTGCTTCCTCGTAGCGGTCGATGACGACGTCGGCGAGGGTCTCGCAGTCGCCGATCACCTCGGCGCAGCGGATGTCGAGCTCGGGGTGCCCGGCTCCGTAGGCGAGGGCCTGCGCCCAGACGCGCTCCAGCGTGGCCCCGGCGAACAGCAGGTAGGGCACGACGATGACGCGCTTGGCGCCGAGGCGGCGGCAGCGCTCCAGGCCGCCGGGGACGCCGGGCGGGGTGAGCGACACGAACGCGGTCTCGACGGTCATGAAGTCGTAGGCGTGCGTCTCCCAGAACAGCCGCGACACCCGGTGGACCTCGGCGTTGGCGACGGGGTCGGTGGCGCCTTCGCCGACCAGGACGACGGCGGTCTCGCCGGGCTCGACGTGCGTCTGGAGGCCGTCGGCGGGGGGCGTGTCGACGGCGCGGAGGCGGGGCCGGGCGCCGACGAGCTCCAGCGGGCGCAGCCGGGGGATGTCGGTGGCGGCGTCGTTGAGCCGTTCGGCCAGCAGGGAGAGCACGCGAGGGTCGGGGCCGAGCGGCCTGCCGTAGTCGTACATGAGCGTGGGGTGGCGGCGCTGCTCCTGCTCCAGGGCGGCGGGCAGCTCCTCGCTCAGCCGGTTGAGGCTGAGCGGCATGGCGACGAGCCGGTGGTGGCCGCGGGCGACGAGGGAGGCGACGGACTCGCTGAGGCGGGGCGTGGCACGCTCCAGGTAGCCGCCCGAGACGTCGGCGGCCGTCTGGTCGAGCCGGCAACGGAGCCGGTGGACGAACCGGCCGAACTCCGCGGAGTCGGCGTCGTCGTTCGATCCCTGCCCGATGAGCAGGAGCGGGGGCTTCATGGGAAGGTGCTCCGGTGCGTAGAGGAAGACACGCGAGGATAACCGATGGGCGCCGGTGGGCGACAGGTCACGCTGTGTGCGCGGGTGTCGCGTGCACGACGAAGACGGGGTCGGCGGCGGCCAGACTGTGGGAGCCGTCGGGTTCGAGGGCGATCCTGGCGGCCAGGATCTGGCTGCCTTCGGCGCGGTAGCCCTGCTCGCGCAGCAGGCCGAGCACGGTGGGGACGCGTTCGACGGAGTTGAGCGCGCACACGAGCGAGCGGGGGCGGCGCGCGGCGCAGGCGGCGACCACGTCGGGGCCGCCGCCGCCGACGAACACGGCGTCGGGGTCGGGCAGCGGTTCGAGGGCGGGCGGGGCCTGTCCCCTGGTCAGCGCGACCTTGACGCCGTAGTGGAGGACGTTGGCGCGTAGCCGGTCGCAGGAGGCGGCGTCGCGTTCGACGGCGACGACGGCCGCGCCGAGCCTGGCGCACTCGACGGCGATCTCGCCGCCGCCCGCGCCCACGTCCCAGACGAGGTCGCCGAGCCGGGGGCCGAGCTTGGCCAGCACGTACGCCCTGACCTCCGCGGGCAGCCTGGACTCCAGCGGCAGCGCCCATTCGGCGGGGCCGGGGCGGGCGCCCGCCACCCAGCTCGGCTCCTTGGGCCGGTGCAGCGGGTCGAGGACGAGCACCACGTCGGGGTCCTTCCAGGGGCGCGTGGTGGCCTCGCCCATGCGGCTGTGGGTGACGCGCTCGCCGGGGCCGCCGAGGTCCTCGCAGACGATGAGGGAGCGCGGCGTGGTCGGGGCGAGCTCGCGGGCGACGTCGCCGGGGCCGACGCCGGGCGCGACGACGAGGGCGACCTTGGGGTGCGCGCGGCAGGCGTTGACGACGCGGTTGAGCTGATGCGCCCCGGCGGGGGCGACGACGAGGGCGTCCTCCCAGTTGAGGCCGGCGCGGGCGAAGGCCCGGCTGACGAGGGAGGTGGCGGGCAGCACGTCCGGCTTGAGCCCGTGGCCGCGCAGGGCGCGGACGGCGCCGAAGAAGCCGGGGTCGCCGGCAGCGAGCACGACGGCGGGGCCGGAGCCCTGTTCGAGGTGGAGGTCGAGGGTGTCGAGGAGGGCGTCGTCGGGGGCGGTCACGGCGGTCAGTGTGAGCCTGCCGAGCAGCGCCGCGGGCCCGACGACGAGGGTCGCCTCGCGCAGCCGGTCGACCGCCTGGGCCGACAGTTCGGATCCGTCCCACCCGACCACTGTGATCATGCGCCTCACCGTCCCCTCGTACCCAGAGTGACGGTTCTCCCGGCTTTTCACCACAGGGAGGCGGGGCGCTTCAGGGCAGGTCGGCCGGGATGAGGCTGAACACCACCAGGTCCTGGCCGCCCAGCGCGGCACGTTCGACGCCTTCGCGGACGAACCCGGCCTTCTCCGCGACGCGGAGGGAGGCGGTGTTGGCGGGGGCGGCGCGCAGGCGGAGCCGCTGGAAGCCCCGCTCGGCGAAGAGCCAGCGGGCGACGGCGGCGACGGCCTCGGCGGTGTAGCCGTGGCCGCGGGCCCACGGCGCGGCCATGTAGCCGACCTCGCAGGTCCGGTTGATCCAGTCGACGTCCCTGACGTCCAGGCTGAGCAGGAGCCGGCCGGTCGTCCGGTCCGTCGCCGCCCAGGCGGCGCCGTGGCCGCGCAGCCTCATCCGTTCGGAGGCGGCGACCCACTCGCGGGCGTCGTCCTCGGTGTAGCCGCGCGGGACGCCGGTGCCGGCCTGGGTGAGCGGGTCCGCGCCGGTCGCGGCCAGATCCGGTATGTCCTGCTCGGCGAGCGGCCTGAGCAGGAGGCGTACGGTGCTCAGTTCGGCGCGGGGCAGGGTGTCCGAGGGAAGCCGGGAGTCGCCGCGCAGCAGCCCGAACATGACCAGGTCGTGCGGCCCGTCGTCCTCCAGCACGGCGGCGCGGAGCACGCCTTCCCAGGTGAAGCCCGCTTTCTGGGCGACGCGCAGCGAGGCCAGGTTGTCCAGGTTGGCGGTCAGGTCGATGCGGCGCAGCGCGGTGGTGTCGAACACCCAGCCGGTCAGGCCGCGCAGCGCCTCGGTGGCGTAGCCCCGGCGCCGGTGCAGGGGGTGGACGCCGTAGCCGACCTCGGTGGTGCCCGCGCCCCAGGAGGTCTTGAACAGGCTGATCGCGCCCACGATGCGGCCTTCGGCGTCGGTCATGGCCAGGTGCCTGCCCTGGCCGGAGCGGTGCAGCTCGTGCACGCCGTGGGTGAGCCACTGCCGCACGCCCGACAGGTGGCCGGGGGCGCCGGGCGGCAGGAAGGGGACCCGCGCCTCGACGATCGAGCGGATCCGGCGCTCGTCGTGGGGGCCGAACGACCGGAGCACCAGCCGTTCGGTGGCGATGTCGGCGTCAGCGTCGAACACGCTCGGCAGCGTACACACTGGTGATGTTTGTCCACCAAAGCGGGGGTAGGGGCGCTTTGGGGAGGAGTGACATCTATGGAACGCGGAAGCTCGAAGCACGGTCCTCGCATCGATGAGCATCAGAAGCAGGAGACCGAGGGCCTGGTCCGAGGTGGGGGCACCTCGCACGCCGAGGAGTGGAAGGAGCCCGAGCCCATGCCCGCGCCCGGCGAGGAGGAGTCCGTCCGCAGCTACGCGCCCGGACGCGAGCCGGGAACGGCGGAAGGCATCACCGCCGAAGGGGTGGATGTCCGCAGCGATCTGGCCAAATGGCTCAGTGACACCGATTTCCCGGCGAAGAAGGGCGATCTGCTGCGGCACGCCCGTGAGATGGACGCCCCCGACAAGGTGACGGAGATGCTGCACGCCCTGCCGGAACGCCGCTTCGCCAACATCGCGGAGGTGGCGCGGGCGCTCGGGCTCGGCGTGGAGAAGCGGAGGTGGTGACCGGTGCGGCTCGACTTCATCCGTCCCCTCTATGAGCGCAGCGGGCCGTACGCGTCCGTGTACGTGGGCGCGATCACCGAGCGGGACAGGTCGACGCAGTGGACGAGCCTGCGCGACAAGCTGGAGCAGGCCGGGGTGAACCCGCCCGCGGCGCTGGAGGACGAGGTGCTGCGCCCGGCGCCCGGGCGGGCCGTGTTCTGCGCCGGGGGTGAGGTGGTGCTGGCCGAGACGTTCAGCGGGCAGCCGGTGCCGCTCGCGCACGTCTCGCCGCTGCCGCTGGTCACGCCCATGCTCATGCGGCGCGGCGAGAGCGTGCCGCACCTGCGCGTGATCATCGACCACGCGGGCGCCGAGGTGAGCGTGTACGCCAACGGCTCGCCGCGCACCGCGACCATCGAGGCCGAGTCCTGGCCGTTGCAGAAGACCGCGCAGGGCGGCTGGTCGCAGAAACGCTACGAGCGGGCCGTCGACGAGACCTGGGAGAAGAACGCCACGGCCGTCGCCCACGAGATCGACGAGCAGGTGCGGCGGATCGGCGCGGAGCTGGTCCTGGTCGCGGGCGAGCCGAAGTCGCGCTCGCTGCTCGGCGACCACCTCGGCACCAAGTCGGCCGACCGGATGCTCATGGTCGAGCACGGCCACCGCGGCGACCACGGCGGCTTCGAGCGCGACGTGCAGAGCGCGCTCGACAGCTGGCTGGACCGCAGGCGGGCCGAGCTGCTCAACCGCCATCGCGAGCAGAACGGGCCCACCGGGCTCGCCAGGGTCGCCCAGGCCCTGCGCGACGGCCGGGTGCACGCCCTGCTCCTGCCGGGCGAGCTGCCCGGCCGCGTCTGGACGGGCGAGAGCGCCACGCAGATCTCCACCGACGCCGGCGAGGTGCGCGCCTGGGGCGTGGCCGAGCCGGTCGAGGAGCGCGCCGACTCGGCGCTGGCCAGGGCGGCGGCCATGACGGACGCCGAGCTCTGGTTCTGCGACGACGTGGCGGACGTCGCGGCGGTGCTCAGATACTGACGATCACTTCGAGCGTCCTGGGGCCGTGCACGCCCTCCACCCGGTTGAGCTCGATGTCGCTGGTGGCGGACGGGCCGCTGATCCAGGTGAGCGGGCGGACCGGGTCGAGCCGGGCGACCGCCTCCGGGACGCTCGCCACGACCTGGTCCGCCCGCACCACGCACAGGTGGTAGTCGGGCACCAGCGTCTGGGCGCGGGTGCCCTGGCCGGGTCCCGCGTCCAGCACGATCGTGCCGGTCTCGGCGATCGCCACCGCGCAGCCGGTGACCACGCCGTCGGCGCCGCTCAGCTCGGCCCCGCCCGCCGCGCCGCCCGTCCATTCGTCCGGCAGCCCGTCGGGGACGATCATCCGCCTGCCCCGCACCAGCTCCGCGACCTTGGCCGGCACCTCGGCCGCCGGCAGCACGTGCACGACGGCCCGGTAGTCGTCCACCCGCTCGGCGAACAGCCCCACCGGGTCGTCCACCGGGACACTCGTCCGGTAGTCGCGCGGGATCTCCACCTCGGGCGCGTCGCGGACGGCCCGCCTGATCCGGCCGAGGATCTCCTCACGGGCGCTCATGCCGCTCCCACCAGTCTCTGAACGATTCTTCCGGGATCTCGGGCAGATCCCTCGTGTCGGTCCAGGCCGACAGCGGGCCGGGCAGCCTGCGCGGCACCAGCCCGCGTACACGCGAGGCCAGCCGCTGCGCCTTCGCCAGCCGCGCCTCGTCGCCGAGCACCCAGCCCGCCACCCGCATGCCCGCCCGCTCCGCGGCCCCGTGCGGGGCCTTGGCGCGCAGGTCGACCAGCACCTCGGGGATGTCGATCGCCACCGGGCACACGTCGAAGCACGCGCCGCACAGGCTGGAGGCGTACGGCAGCGAGGCGTCCAGCTCCGAGCCCATGCCGCGCAACTGCGGGGTGAGGATCGCGCCGATGGGCCCCGGATAGACCGACCCGTACGCGTGGCCGCCCGTACGCTCGTAGACCGGGCACACGTTCAGGCAGGCCGAGCAGCGGATGCAGCGCAGCGCCTGACGGCCCACCTCGTCGGCGAGCACGTCCGTGCGCCCGTTGTCGAGCAGCACCAGGTGGAACTCCTGGCCCTCGGTGGCTCCGGTCCACATGCTCGTGTACGGGTTCATCCGCTCGCCGGTCGAGCTGCGGGGCAGCAACTGCAGGAAGATCTCCAGGTCGCGCCAGGAGGGCAGCAGCTTCTCGATGCCGACCACGCTGATCAGCGTCTCGGGCAGCGTCAGGCACATGCGGCCGTTGCCCTCGGACTCCAGCACGACCAGCGTGCCGGTCTCCGCGATCATGAAGTTGGCGCCGGAGATCGCGACCTTGCTCCTGAGGAAGCGCTCGCGCAGGTGAAGCCGGGCGGCCTCGGCCAGCGCGGCGGGCTCGTCGCTCAGGCCGTCGGGCGTCTCGGGCATCTTCTCCAGGAAGATCTCGCGGATCTCTGCCCGGTTGCGGTGGATCGCCGGCACCAGGATGTGGCTCGGGAAGTCGTCGCCGAGCTGCACGATCAGCTCCGCCAGGTCCGTCTCGTACGCCGTGATGCCGTGCTCGGCCAGCGCCTCGTTGAGGCCGATCTCCTGGGTGGCCATCGACTTGACCTTGACGACCTCGCTCTCGCCGGTGGCCTGGACCAGGCCGGTGACGATGCGGTTGGCCTCGGCGGCGTCGCGGGCCCAGTGGACGTGGCCGCCCGCCCGGGTGACCGCCTCCTCCAGCTGGACGAGGTAGCGGTCGAGGTGGCGCAGGGTCTCGTCCTTGACGGCCTTGGCGGCGGCGCGGAGCTCCTTCCAGTCGGGCAGCTCGGCCACGACGCTCGCGCGCTTCCCCCGGATGGTGTGCGTAGCCTTGCGGAGGTTGAAGCGGAGTTGCGAGTTCTGGACCGCTTTTTCAGCATTTTTCGGGAAATTTCCTGGCATGCCGAGGAAAGTGCCGCTCATCCCGTCGCCTCCGTCGTGGCCAGGATCTCGGCGAGGTGCATGACCCGTACGCCCGCCTTCTGCCGGTCGAGCGTGCCGCCGAGGTGCATCAGGCAGGAGTTGTCCGCCGCGCACAGCACCTCGACGCCGGTGCCGAGCACGTTGCGCACCTTGTCGGCGCCCATGGCGGCGGAGACGGCCGGGTTCTTCACCGCGAACGTGCCGCCGAAGCCGCAGCACTCGTCGGCCGCCGGGAGCGGGACCAGCTCCAGGCCGCGCACGCGGCTCAGGAGCCGGGCCGGGCGGTCGCCCAGGCGCAGGCCGCGGAGGGAGTGGCACGTCGGGTGATATGTCACCCGGTGCGGGAAATATGCGCCGACGTCCTCCACCTTCAGGACGTCCACCAGGAACTCCGACAGCTCGTACACCTTCGGCGCCACCTCCG
The DNA here is from genome assembly GCF_019396325.1 of Nonomuraea ceibae. Lineage (GTDB taxonomy): Bacteria > Actinomycetota > Actinomycetes > Streptosporangiales > Streptosporangiaceae > Nonomuraea > Nonomuraea ceibae. Next base: position 88,911 of record NZ_JAHKRO010000012.1, on the reverse strand, counting down.
CGACGGCCGCCGCTCCCCTGCTGCCGGGCCGCACCAGCTTCGGGTACTGCTCGCGGACCATCGCGGCACACGAACCGGAAGGCGCCACCACCGCGTCGTACCCCGAGAACACCTCGGTGAAGTGACGCGCCAGCCGTACGCCGTCCGCGCGGTAGCCGGTGTTGACGTGCATCTGCCCGCAGCAGGTCTGCGCGGCGGGGAAGTCGACCTCGCAGCCCAGCCTGCGCAGGAGCGACACGACGGCCTTGCCGGTGCCGGGGAAGAGCGTGTCGTTCACACACGTGATGAACAGGGCGACTCGCACGCCTCTCCTTCAGGTATGGTCGGACCACAGTATGGTCAGACCATATCCGATGGCATCGGCGGACCGCATCCCCGCCACGCTCCGAGGGGGCCTCGTTGACCGACACCCGCTGGCGTCCCGTCAAGCGGACCCGCACGTTCGAGGACGTGCTCGCGCAGATCGAGCACCGCATCTCCGAGGACGGCCTCACCGCCGGCGACCGGCTCCCCGCCGAGCGGCAGCTCGCCGAGCAGCTCGGGGTCAGCCGGTCGTCGGTACGCGAGGCGATGCGCGTGCTGGAGACGCTCGGCGTCGTGTCCTCCCAGGCCGGCCGGGGCCCCGACGCGGGCGCCGTGCTCGTCTCCCGTCCCGACACCGCGTTGACCGACCTGCTCCGGCTGCACCTCGGCCTGGCCGCCCTGGAGCTGCGCGAGGTCGTCGACACCCGGCTGATGATCGAACGCTGGGCCGCCGGCCACGCCGCCACCGCCCGCGCCGACACCTCGGCCCTCACCGCCGCCTACGAAGGGATGGCGGCGGCGCGCACGCCGGAGGAGTTCGTGGAGCACGACACCGCCTTTCACTGCGCGCTCGCCGACGCCTCAGGCAACCGGCTGACCGGGGCCATCATGCGGTCGCTGCGCGACTCCATGCGGCGCTACGCGGTCGAGGCGGTGGAACGGCTGGGCGACACCACGGCGCTCCAGGCCGACCACGCGCGCATCCTCGCCGCCATCACCGGCGGCGACCCCGGCGAGGCCGAGCGGGCGGTCACGGACCACCTCGCCCGCGCCTACCCCTCGCTCTGACGGCGTAAATAGCTGGCGACGTCCGGAACGTCCTGGCTAGTCTCGCCCGGGTGATCCACGAGCACCCCCTGGCCTACCTGCTGGGCATCGAAGGGGCCGCCCTGCTGCGGTCCTTCACCGGCGGGCACGACCGCGCGTTCGTCGAGGCCCGCATCGCCGAGATCCGCAGGCTGCTGGACGACGAGGCGCTGGCCGACGCCGCCGTCGAGGTCGCGCGGGTGGAGTCGGCCGAGGGATACCGCATCTGGTCCGGCACCTACGACGGGCCGAACGGGCTGTTCGACATCGACGAGCCCCTCGTGGCCGGGATCGTCGGCGAGCTGCCGCCGGGCGCCGCCCTGGACGCCGCCTGCGGCACCGGCCGGATGGCGGCGGCCCTCGCCGGGCGCGGCCACCGGGTCATCGGCGTGGACAGCTCGCCGGACATGCTCGCCCTGGCCCGCGAACGGGTGCCGCAGGGCGACTTCCGCCACGGCGAGCTGGACCGGCTGCCGGTGCCCGACGACGCCGTGGACCTCGTGACCTGCTCCCTGGCGCTGACGCACGTGCCGTCGCTCGGGCCCGCGATGGCGGAGTTCGCCCGGGTGCTGCGGCCCGGCGGCCACCTCGTGATCTCCGACATGCACCCCGAGGGGGTCGCACGCGGCTTCGTCCCCACGGTGCGCCTGCCCGACGGACGGCTCGGGCGGATCGCCACCTACCACCACCCGGTGGGCGACTACCTGCGCGCCGCCCTGGCCGCCGGCCTCCAGCTCCGCGCCTGCGAGGAACCCCGCCTCCCCTCGGCCCCCCGCCCCGCCGAACCCCCCACCACCTCGGAGGCGGTCGCCAGGTGGGACGTCTGGCCCTGGATCCTCACCGCCCTGGTCCCCGAAGCCACCCAGGCCGCCAACACCGACCGCCCCACCATGATCATCTGGCACTTCACCCTCCCTGCCGAAACCCCCGCCTCCACCGACTGACGAGCACTACCGTTTCCGCCGTGCGCACCCACGGATCGGAGGCCGGCCTCGATGCTCTTCAGCTTGGTGCGAGCGCAGCTTGCGGCATGCGCGATGGTCACGCTCATGACCGCGCCCGCCAGATGCGACGAGCAGGACCGCACCGGTGAGAGGGGGCGCGTGTCCGAACCCCGGTGCTTCATGGAGGTGCTTCATCAGACCGTCAGCGTGTCCGCGGCGGGGATCGGCGCCACCCTGAAGTACTGGTGCGACCTTCCACCTGTCCGGCACCGGATCTCCCTTCGCCTGCAGACCCGGGACACCAACGGCCGTTGGGTGACAATGGACGAGAGGACCGACAGGAGGGTGCCCGTGCCGGAGCCGCAGACGCTGACGGTCGCAGTGCCGTGTTTTCCCGGGCTGTGGCGGGCCCGTGGGACGGCGGTGGGCGCCCTGCGGGCGGACGACGGACGGGTGCAGGAGTTCGAGCCCGCCCAGAAGGACAGCGCGGAGAGGCTGGTGTCCACTGATGAATGCGGGATCGGCTGACTCGTGGAGGCGGCGGCGGGAAGCGTTCGGGCACTTGGCCGGGGTGCTGCGGTGGTGTCTTTCCGGCCGTACCCGGTCCGGGGTGACCGGGTACGCTCCGGCGCCCGGGTCGCGGTGGGCGGCCCTTCCGGCGGCGGCCCGGCAGCTGGTTCGGCCGCGTACGGTCCCGGCCCCGGCGGTCGAGCGGTGGGTGTTGAGCAGGGAGAGGGGCGGTTGGGTGGTGCGGCCCGCCGGTGGCGGGACGCCCGTCCACTTCACCGCCGCCATCCCCCAGGACGACCAGGAGGCCGCCTTCGACTGGGCCGGGGAGGTCGTGCCTCGGGCGGGACGTACGGGGATCAGTTACCGGTGAAGGCGGTCAGGTGGTCGGCGGCCCAGGTGGCGTAGGTGGCCGCGGGGCGGCCCAGGATGCGCGGGACCGTGTCGGTGACGCCCGGCGAGCCGCCGTCCCGGAGCATCGCCCAGCCCGAGGCGGCGAGGTCGGCCAGCACCGGGTCGGCGCCGGCGGCGACCATCTGGTCCCGGGCTGCGGCGGCCGGCACGTCGACGGCCTCCAGGGGGCGGCCGAGCAGTCGTGCCAGGGTCGCGACCTGGTCGGGGACGCTCACCATCGCGGGCCCGGTCAGGTCGTGGGAGCGCGCCTCGTGGCCCGGCGAGGTGAGCGCGGCGACGGCGACCGCCGCCACGTCGCGCGGGTCGACGACGGGGTGCGTGCCGTCGCCGGTGAAGTTCGGGATCGGTGCGCCCGTCCGTACGGCCTCGGCCCAGGCCAGCGAGTTGGACGCGAACCCGGCGGGCCGCAGCAGCGTCCAGGCCAGGCCGCCGGCCGCAACGGCCCGCTCGCCGGGCCGGTGCCAGGCGCCGGGGTCGGCGCCGCCGGTCGCGGCGACGGGGATGGTGGAGAGCTTCACCACCTTCTTGACGCCCGCCGCGCGGGCGGCCTCGACCAGGGCGAGGTCGTGGGCGGGCAGGGCGGGGCCGAACGCGGTGGCGAGGAACGCGGCGGTGACGCCGTCGAAGGCGGCGGCGAGCGAGCGGGGGTCGGCGTAGTCGGCGCGGACGACGCCGACCCCGGCGGGGGCGCGTGCCGGGTCGCGGACCAGGACGCGGACCGGCTCGCCACGGCCGGTGAGCAGGCGGGTCACGTGGCCGCCGATGGTGCCCGTGGCACCGGTGATCAGGATCATGGGTTCACCGTGCCGCCGCACCCGCCCGCGACTCTAGGAAGAATCGGCATATGAAGGACGCCGCCTCCGCTCACCTCTCCTTCCACGTCCGCGAGCCCGACACGGCGGCCACGGTGGCCTTCCGCACGGGCACCGACGGCGCGGGCGAGCTGTACGCGCTCGGGCCCCGCACCCGGGCCTCGTACCTGGAGCCCAAGCTGGTGCCGCACTGCGTGACGGTACGGCTGCGGCCGGGGCGGGCCCGGCCGCTGCTCGGGGTGGCGCTGGACGAGCTCGCCGACCGGGTCGTGCCGCTGCGGGAGCTGTGGGGCGTACGGGCCGACCGGCTGGCGGACGAGCTGGCCGGGCAGGCGGGCGGCGACGGCTGGGAGCGGCGGGCTCGGGAGCGGATCGAGGCGGCGTTCCTGGAGCGGCTGGCCGGGCAGCCGCGCGCCGACCTGGACCGCGCGCACCTGGTGGACGCGGCGGCGAGGCTGCTGCCTCGGGCCGGCGTGCGGGCGGTGGCGGGCGAGCTGGGGGTGAGCGAGCGGCATCTGCGTGACGTGTTCACGGCGGGCGTCGGGGTGGCGCCCAAGCGGTTCGCCAGGATCGACCGGGTACGTCGGGTGCTGGGCGAGGTGTGCCGCCGGCCGGCCGCGGCGCTGGCCGCCGACGCGGGCTACTACGACCAGTCGCACATGACCGCCGAGTTCCGCGCGGTGATGGGGGTGCCGCCGAGCGCCTACCGGGCGGGCCGGCTGCCCGCGCCCGCTCCGTGCTCAGCCGCGTGAGTCGGCCACCCGGCACGACGCCCCGGAGCACGCGCGCATCCCGTCGAGCCGGGCGCGCAGCCGCGCCACCAGCCTCGGGTCGGCGTCCGCGGCCAGGTTGTGGAGCTGGTACGGGTCCGTCCGCAGGTCGTACAGCTGCTCCTCCCCCGTCGCATATCTGACGTACGTGTGGCGTTCGGTGCGCAACGCCTGGTAGGGCGGCACCGGGGTCTGCGCGGCCGAGGACCGCTTGGCCGGGCGGGCGAACTCGACCAGCACGTTCCTGCGCCGCGTGGCGGGCCGCTCGCCGCGCAGCAGCGGCGCCAGCGAGCGCCCCTCGGCGAACGGCGGCACCTCGGCCCCGCCGAGCTCGGCGAACGTCGGCGCCAGATCCACGGTCGCGCCCAGCTCGCTGATCGTCGTCCCGGGGCGCACCCCGGGCCCGCGTACGGCCAGCGGCACCCTGATGGCCTCGTCGAACGGCGTGGTCTTGCCCTGCGCGAGCCGGTGCGTGCCCTGGTGGAAGCCGTTGTCGGAGCCGAAGAACAGGTACGTGTTGTCCAGTTTGCCGCTCTCCTCCAGGGCGGCGACCACGGCGCCGACGAGGTCGTCGACGCCGAGCATGGCGCGCATCCGGTTGCGGTGGCGCCGGTCGACGGCGGCGAGCTCGCGTTCGTCCAGCGGCGGCCGGGAGCGCAGCCAGAGGGGTTCGCGGCTCACGTCCTCCTGGTTGAACGACGGCGGCCGGGGCGCCCTGGCCCAGGCGAAGGCGTCGGTGTGGCGCAGCGCCGGGTTGGCCGGCAGGTGCGGCGCGATGGGGTTGAGGAACAGGAAGAACGGCCCCCGGGAGCCGGTGATGAAGTCGCGCGCCTTGTCGGCCAGCACGTCGGCGAGGTAGTCCTGCTCGCCCCAGCCGTACTCGGCCAGGTCGCCGTTGGCATTGAGCCGGTAGCCGTACTCGTCGTACAGGTTGCGCACCGGGACATGCCATTCGTCCCAGCCCGGCGGCACGTAGTCGTCGGGGGCCGCCTTGTCCGGGTAGTGGTTGAGGTACTTGCCCATGAGCGCGGTGCGATATCCGGCATCGCGCATCCACGTGCCGATGGTGGAACGTTCCCGGCCGAGCTCGTGAAAGCGCTCGAATCCGCCCTCGGGTGGCGTGTTCGTCCAGACGCCGTGGCTGTGGACGTACTGGGATCTGAGGATCGAGGCGCGTGACGGGCAGCACCAGGAGTTCGTCACGAAGAACCGGTCGAACGACGCGCCCTGCCGCACGATATGGCGCGAAATATTGGGAAACTGCGTCAGATTTCCCGCTTCGAGATCGTCCGCCATGACGAACACGATGTTCGGCCGCGACCCGCCGGAAACGACCACCGGCTCGGCTCCAGGCACCAGGAGGAGCAGGACGCACACCACATGCCGCAGACCCTTGAGCACGAAAGCACTCGTCCCCGGATGATCCCGCATTGACACCCGCCCCCGCGCCACCCGTAAATGGAACTTGATTCGGGAGGCGCCTCATGAAGCTCGGCCTGAACCTCGGCTACTGGCAACGCCACGCCGACGACGCGACCGACTCGGTGCTCGCCGCCGAGCGGCTCGGCTACGACTCGGTGTGGACCGCCGAGGCGTACGGCAGCGACGTGTTCACCCCGCTGGCCTGGTACGGCGCGCGCACCACGCGCATCAAACTGGGCACCTCGATCGCCCAGATGTCAGCCCGGCCGCCGGTCACCACCGCCATGACCGCGATGACGCTCGACCACCTCACCGGCGGACGCCTGCTGCTCGGCATCGGCGCCTCCGGCCCCCAGGTCGTCGAGGGCTGGTACGGCCAGCCGTTCGCCAAGCCGCTGGCCAGGACCCGCGAGTACGTCGACATCATGCGCCAGGTGTGGCGCCGCGAGCACCCGGTCACCTCCGGCGGCCCCCACTACCCGCTCCCCCTGCCGGGCGGCCTCGGCAAACCGCTCAAGCCCATCACCCACCCGCTGCGCCCCGACATCCCCGTCTACCTGGGCGCCGAAGGCCCCAAGAACGTCGCCCTGGCCGCCGAACTCGGCCAGGGCTGGCTCCCGCTGTTCGCCCTGCCCGGCAAGATCGAGGAGATGTACGGCCCGGCCCTCGCCGGCCGCGACCCGGGCTTCGACATCGCCGCCATGGTCATGGTCGTCATCTCCGACGACGTCCGGTCCGCCCTGGACGGGGTCAAGATGATGCTCACCCTCTACATCGGCGGCATGGGCGCCAAACAGCGCAACTTCCACGCCGACATCATCGGCCGCATGGGCTACGCCGAGGCCGCCGAGCGCATCCAGGCGCTCTACCTCGCCGGGCGCAAGGACGAGGCGTTCCGCGCCATCCCCGACGAACTCGCCGACGGCATCTCCCTGGTCGGGCCGCCGGGCCGCATCAAGGAACGCCTGGAACCCTGGCACAAGTCCCCCGTCACGACCCTGCTGGTCATGGGCCCCCGCGACGAGCCCTCCCTCCGCCTCACCCGCGACCTCGTCCTGAGCTGACCCCGCCAACCCGAGCCCTCCCGGCACGGAGACCCGCCCGCCTGCCGCAGGCCGGCCCCGGGAGGCGCCGGCCCGGAAGGGACGTCAGCCAAGGGCGGCCAGGAGTTCCTGTTCGCGGGCAGCGCTGAGACCGGCTCGGCGCTCGCGGTCGAGGCCCTGCTCGCGCTCCCAGCGCAGGATGTCGGCCAGCAGCTCGGCACGCGGCCGGTGGCTGAGCCCGGCGGCGCGCGCGGCCGCCCCGGTGCGGGCCGACCAGCCCTCCCAGCCCGGCTCCGGCAGCCACATCGGCAGCGACTCAGGCCCCATGTACTGGCCCACGCCGTTGGCCACCAGCCAGTCGGAGCTCGCGGTGACGACCGGACCGGTGTGGCCGCCGACCGTACGGGCCAGCTCGATCCACTCCCCGAACGGCACCGTCGGCCCCACGGCGTCGAACGTGCCCGTGCCGCCCTTCTCGGCCGAGTCCAGCAGCCACGCGCTCAGGTCACGCACGTCCACGGCCTGCGTCGGGCTGTCCGGTTCGTCCGGGACCAGCATCGGGCCGAGCGAGTCGCGGGCCGCCCGCGCCACCCAGTAGCCGGAGCGCCCGCTGTGGTCGCCCGGCCCGCCGATGAGCCCCGCCCGGGCGACCAGCAGCCGGTCCCCGGCAGCCGCCGCCGACGCCTGCTCGCAGGCGACCTTCGCCTCACCGTAGAGCTCACGGTCCACCTCGTCCCGGTCGGTGGGCGCGAGCAGCTCCGCCGACTCGTCCGCGCCCGGGGAGGCGTGAGAGGCGTACGCGTTGACGGAGGAGACGTACGTCCAGTGCCGCGCCCGCCCGGCCAGCGCGTCCAGCGCCCCGCGCACGAAGCCCGGCTGCCACGACACCTCGACCACCGCGTCCCAGTCACGCCCGGCCAGCCGCTCGTACGCCGCGGGGTCACGCCGGTCGGCGGCCACCAGCGTCGCCCCGTCGGCCACCTGCCCGCTCTCGCCGCGCGCCAGGCACGTCACCCGGTGCCCGCGTTCGATCGCCTGCCGCGACAGCTCCCGCCCCACCCAGGCGGTCCCGCCCAGTACCAAGATCTCCATTCCGCCATCCAAACACCCCACCCACCCCAAACCCACCCAGATTCGCCCACAGCGCACCCACCCACCACCCCGGCCCGGCGAAGGGAACGCCCCCGACGGCACCCCCTTCCCGGATGGGACTGGGCGTGACCGACGGGGCTGGTGGTTGGGCGGGTGCTTACGGAACGACCCCTTACGGAGCCGGCGGCGACCTCGCGGCGCCGAGCGGCCCAAGCGGCCGGTCCGCCACCCCGGGGCCGACCGGGTGGGCGCAGCCGGGGCGCGGGCCACCCCCGAAGGCCGAAGGCCGAGGTGACGGAGGAGCCGCCCGCCCGTTCGGCAGCCCGGCCAGGGTGGGCGGCCGCGGCGCTCGGCGGCCCGGGGCCCTTCTCCGCAGACCCGGGCGGTGGTGGAGCGGCCCCGCCCCGCGCGCAGCCGAGCGGGGGGCAACCCCGGTCCGACGTCCCGTGAAGGTCAGTCGGGGCGGGGGGCGGGGTCGGTGGTGACCGCGCGGAGGAGGGGGCGGCTGAGGGCGCCGGCGGCGAGGACGCCGGCGAAGCCAAGCCCGACGCACACCAGCAGCATGATCAGCCCATTGGCGTTCGGCGCGCCGAACATGAACGGCGTGGCGCAGAAGGCCCCGACCAGGATGGAGCCGCCGCCCATGACGGTGAGCGGGATGAGCGTCTCGGCCCGCCGGGCCCGGTCGAGCACGGCGAGGGGGGTGCCCGCGAGCCTGAGCAGCCCGTACGTCTGCCGCCGGTCCAGGATGGAGGAGGCGGCGGTGATGCCGGCGCTGGCGATGGCGACGAGGAAGGACACCGACAGCACGACGACGGTGCCGACGCCGATGTCGGCGAGGAGCTGGGCGCCGGTGTGGTCGTCGTCGGCCCCGGTGGTGGCGGTGCGGCCGGGGACGAGGCCGGCGAGCGCGGTGCGGCCGCGGTCAAGAGTGGCGGGGTCGTCGCGGTCGGCCACGGTGACGGCGACGACGTCGTCGGACTGCTTGACGGTGGCGGTGACGCCGGCTTCGCGGAGCCGGTCGCGGGCGTGTTCGGCGACGGTGGCGGACGAGCCTTCGGGGACGAGGACGCGGAGCTGGCCTGGGACGGCGTCGCTGGTGAGCACGCCGGGGCTGAGCAGGGCGAGGAACCCGGCGACGAACCCGGTGAGCGCGACGCCGCTGACGGTGCGCCAGGCCGAGCGGGGGTCGTCGACGAGCCGCCGTCCGGCCAGCAGCCGGGCGGGCCCGCGGGCGCCACGGGCGGTGATGCGGCCGATGAGGGCGACGACCCACGGCCCGACCAGGTTGACGGACAGGAACGCGAGCCCGATCGCCGCCACGATGATCGCGATGCCGGTGTCGCGCCCCATCAGAGGGAACGCGGCGAGCGCGGCGAGCAGGACGAGGACGCGCAGGAAGCGCATGGCAGGCGGCGTCTCGCGTTTGGCGACGCCGAGCGGGCTGACCACGACGCGGCGCAGCCCGGCGACGGCGGACAGGCCGACCAGCAGGGGCACGGCGACGACGGTGGCGGCGAGCACGGGCGGGTCGGGCCACAGGTCTGCGGCGAACCAGGGGCCGCCGCTCATGCGGATGCGGGTCAGCAGCGGCAGGGCGAGGGCGTAGGCGACGGTGCCGGTGAGCACGCCGGCGAACGCGACGATGACGGCTTCGGCGACGGTCATGCCGACGACCTGGCCGGGGGTCGCGCCGACGAGCCGGAGGGCGGCGAGCCGCTGGTCGCGTCTGGCGACGGTGAGCCGGGCGGCGGCCCCGCCGAAGACGAGCAGCGGCACCACCATGAGCACGCTGCCGATGAGCGCGAGGATGCGGTAGCCCTGGGAGTCCATGGACGGCTCCCCGGCGAGGTCGGCGACGCGTACGGGGGCGTCGTCGGCGCCGCGTGGCGCGGTCATGACGGGCGCGTCGGGGCGCTGGCCGACGACGGCGACCAGCTCTTCGGGGTGGACGAGGGCTTCCTCGCCGAGCACGCCGGTCATGGCGGGGAAGCGCCCGGCGAGCTGCGCGGCGGGCAGTTGCTTGGCCAGGGCGGCGAGCGCGGGCGAGAAGTACGCCTCGCCGGGCGCGGGGAAGCGCGGCATGCCGGGCGGGACGGGCGGGGAGCTGCCGAGGGCGGCGAGGTCGACGATGACGATCTGCCGGTCGCGTACGTAGTCGAGCCGGGTGCCTTCGACGGCGACGGCCCGCTGCCCCTGGGCGGCGGGGACCGGGTTGCGCCAGGCGCCGCGCTCGCCCCTGTCTTCGAAGGCGAAGTTGGCGGTGACGGCGAACAGCAGCAGCGCCGTGGAGACCGCCACGGCGCCGAGGGTGAGCCAGGTGCCGAGCAGGCCGCGGCGGCCGCCGCCTTTGAGCAGCCGCCAGGTGAGTTCGAGGTTCACGCCGGGACCCCGCCTGCGAGGAGCTTGCCGTCGCGGACCTCGACGGTGCGGTCGCACCAGGCGGCCACGTTCGGGTCGTGGGTGACGACGATCAGGGAGGCCCCGTTGGCGCGGGTCGCCTCGACGAGCAGGCGCATCGTGTCGTGGCCGGTGCTCTGGTCGAGCGCGCCGGTGGGCTCGTCGGCGAACACGACGGCGGGCTTGGTGACGAGGGCGCGGGCGATCGCCACGCGCTGGGCCTGGCCCCCGGACAGCTCGCCGGGCCGCCGCGTCTCCATGCCCTGGAGCCCGAGGGGCCCGAACCACTCGCGTGCCTGGCGGACGGCCTGGGCCCTGGCGACGCCGCCGAGCATGAGCGGGAGTGCGACGTTCTCCTCGGCGGGCAGCTCCGGCAGGAGCTGGCCGAACTGGAACACGAACCCGAACCGGGTGCGGCGCAGGGCGCTGCGCTCGCGCTCGCCCATGGCGTCGATGCGCTGCCCGAGCAGGTGCACCTCGCCGTCGTCCGGCTTCATGATCCCGGCCAGGCAGTGGAGCAGGGTGGACTTGCCGGAGCCGCTCGGCCCCATGATCGCCACCGCTTCGGCGGCCCGTACGGCGATGTCCACGCCACCGAGGGCGACTGTCTGCCCGAACCTCTTGGTCAGGGCCAATCCCGCAAGCACGTCGTTCATGCGGGCAAGCCTCCCGCCGGGGCGGGGTGCGGCGGATCGGCCTTGTGACCGGTTGCGCCTCGGCCGAACGGCTGATCCTAGAGTTGGGCCGTGACTATTCGGGTACTCATCGCCGACGACCAGCAGCTCGTGCGCACCGGCTTCCAGATGATCCTGGACGCCCAACCGGACATGGAGGTCGTCGCCGCGGTGGCCGACGGCGCCGACGCGGTCGCGGAGGCCAGGCGGCTCAGGCCGGACGTGTGCCTGCTCGACATCCGGATGCCGAGGCTCGACGGGCTGGAGGCGACCCGGGCGCTGGCCGGCCCGGGGGTGGAGAGCCCGCTGCGGGTGGTCATCGTCACCACGTTCGACCTGGACGAGTACGTGTACGGGGCGCTGCGGGCGGGGGCGACCGGGTTCCTGCTGAAGGACAGCGGGCCGACGCTGCTGGTGGAGGCGGTCAGGGCGGCGGCGAGCGGGGAGTCGCTGGTGTCGCCGTCGGTGACCGTGCGGCTGCTGCGGCATCTGGCGCAGCCGCAGCGCCGGGCCGCGCCGCTGCCCGAGCCGCTGACCGACCGGGAGCTCGACGTGGTGCGGCTGATCGCGCGGGGGCGGACCAACCAGGAGGTGGCCGCCGAGCTGTTCGTGTCGCTGTCGACGGTCAAGACGCACCTGGGCAGCATCTTCGCCAAACTCGGCGCTCGGAACCGGGTGGAAATCGCGGCTTGGGCGTGGGAATCGGGGGTCGTGAGCTGATTAACCGAGGTGCCCGCGGGATAGAAGTGAAGGCAGAACCTCAGCGCATGGCCCGGGGGGAGAACATCGTGCGCTTTGCCCAGGCACCGCCCGTCAAAGCGGCCAATGCCGTCTACCTCACGCTTGCCGCGCAGGTCGTCTCCTTGAGCGCTCTGGTCGTCTTCGAGCAGGTGCGCGGGCGCAGCCTCGCCGCCCAGCTCGCCGCGTACGGGGGCCGCCCGCAGGGGGCCGACGCCGAGGCCGTGGTCGGGGCGGTGACGGCGTTCGCGGTGCTGATGATGCTGGCCACGGGCGCGACCGTGGCGGCCGGGGCCGCCTACGTCACCTGGCTGGTGCGCGCCCGGCAGGTCAACGACCCGGCGGCGACGACCGGGCCGGTGGCTGCCGCGTGGCTGATCCCCGGCGTCAACCTGCTGGCCCCGGCGATGCTGGTGCACGAGGTGTGGCAGGGCGCCCGCCCGCCCGAGGGCGAGCGGTGGCGCTGGCTGGCGCTCGTGTCGGGCTGGTGGGTGAGCTGGCTGACGGCGCTGGCCCTGATCACGATCGTGCTGCCGCTGGACGCCGCCGAGGGCGACCTGACCGGCCTCGGCGTCCCGCAGCTCGCCTGCGCCGCGCTGGCCGCGCTGCTGTGCGCGGCCACCGTACGGCGGATCACCCGGGTCCAGCAGTCGGCCTGCGCGGAGCGTGAGGCTCCCGAGCCGGTGGCGGCGCTGGCGCCGTTCACGCCGCCGGGGCTCGGCAGCGCCACCTAGGACCCTTCGGCGATCTTCTGCAGCTTGTCGAGGGTCGCGCGGGGGTCGCCGGTGGGGGCGAGGGCGTTGCCCAGGTCGGCCGCCATGGTGCCGCGCAGCTCGGCCCAGACCGGCTGCGACGTCGGGTCGAAGCGGGCCTTGGCCACCATGTCGACGTAGGGGCTGACCTTGGGGTCCTTCCGCATGGCCTCGGTGGCGGAGGCGGTGGTCGGCAGCAGGCCCTCGACCTTCAGATACTTGGTGTAGTTGTCGACCTGGTAGAAGTAGTCGAGGAACTCGCGGACGAGCTGCTGGTTGCCGTCCTTCTTGAAGGCCATCAGATAGTCCTGGATGCCGTGCGTGGCGGGCTCGGCGCCGTGGTTGGTGGGGTGCGTGGTGGCGCCGTAGTCGATCTTCGCCTGGTCGACCTGCTCCAGGAAGGCGCGGGTGCCGAAGGAGGCGTAGACCATGCCGACCTTGCCCTGGGCGAACAGCGGCCAGGTGCCGTCGGGCCGGTTGGTCTGGCCGGGGTTCGGCTGGGTGTAGCCCTCCTGCGCGAGCGACTTGAGGAACTGCAGCGCCTCGACGCTGCGCTCGCCGTTGACGGTCCACTTGCCGTCGGTGCGCCAGTCGCCGCCGTTGGCGCGCACCCAGGTGCCGAGCTCGTAGTCGCCGGCCTCGGCGCCGAGCGCCAGCGCGTAGGGCACGTAGCCGCCGGGCAGCGCCTTGATCGCCTTCGCGGCGGCGCGGAACTCGTCCCAGGTGGCCGGGGGCTTGTCGTAGCCGGCCTCCTTGAGGATCTTCTTGTTGTAGTACATGCCGTTGACGGTGGCGACGAACGGCAGCCCGTACTGGGCGCCGTCGTAGGAGGCGTTCTCGGCGAAGGACGGCAGGAAGTCCGACAGCACCTCCTTGGAGACGACCTCGTCGGCGCGGTAGAGCAGCCCGGCCTCGGCGTAGTCGGCGAAGACGTTGATGTTGAGCACGTCGGGGAACTGCTTGGTCTGCACCATGGTGTTGACCTGGCTCTGCAGGTTGCCCCAGTCGATGACCTGGAGGTCGACGTTCTTGCCGGGGTGCGCGGTCTCGAAGGACTTGATCAGCTCGTCCCAGTAGGGCCGGGTGCCCTCGGTGTACTGCGCGACGACCAGTTTGATCGACTGCTGGTCGCCGCCGCCACCGCCCGAGCCGCCGCCGCACGCCGCCGTCGTGAGGACGAGGCCGGCCAGCGCGGCCAGGGCGCCAAGTCGTGATCTTCTTCTGGTCATGTCACGCCAGTCCTTCTCTAGTCACTTGGTGCTGCCTGCGGTCAGGCCGCTCACCAGATGCTTCTCGATGAGCGCGAAGAGGATCACCGCGGGCACGATCGCCATGAGGGCCGCGGCGAACAGGTACTGATAGTTGGTCTCGTACAGGCCGATGAACTGCTGGACGCCGACGGTGAGCGGCACGCGGCCGGTGGCCGGGTCGTTGAAGAGGGTCAGCGCGATGACGAACTCGTTCCACACCTGGATGAACGTGAAGATCATCACGGTGACGAGGCCGGGGGCGGCCAGCGGGAGGATCATCCGCACCATGATCCGGAACCGGCCGAGGCCGTCCATCATCGCCGCCTCGTCGATCTCCACGGGGATCGAGCTGAAGTGCGCGTGCAGGATCCACACGGCGAAGGCCAGGTTGAAGGCGGAGTTGATGGCGATGATCACGCCGTAGCTGTTGATCCCGTCGACGAACAGCGCCTGCTGGTAGAGGCCGATGAGCAGCGCGACCGCGGGGAACATCTGCGTCACGAGGATCACGCCGAGGAACGCCGTACGCCCCCGGAACCTGGAGCGTGCCAGCACGTACGCGGCCGGCGCGGCGACCACGAGCACGAGCGCGGTGGAGACGAGTGCGACGGTCAGGCTGACGCGGAAGTAGTCGGCCAGCGGGATCTTGTTCCACACGTCGGCGTAGTTGGACCAGGCCCAGGTCCCGGGCAGGTAGTCGGCGGGGACGGCGAACAGCTCGGCGTCGGTCTTGAGCGAGCCCGACAGCATCGCGGCGTAGGGCGCGAGGAAGAACAGCGCCACGGCGAACCCCACGACCGGCAGGACGACGGGCCGCACGCGCCGCCAGGCCCGGCCGGCCCGGACCAGCGCGGGACTGCTCCGCCTGATCCGCGCGGGACGCGCCACGGCGACGGCCGCCGCAGTGGACGCAGCTGTGGACGGAGCTGCGACCTTCGTGGAGCGCTCCTCGGTCGTCGCGGGGTTGCGGTGGGGCCGCAGCACCAGCACGAAGAGCAGGATGAGCAGCAGCAGGAAGACGACGTTGAGCACGCCGAGCGCCGCCGCCTCGCCGGAGTCGAGCTGGGCGGTGAACGCGATCTTGTACAGCCAGGTGACGGTGGTGTCGGCGTGGTTGCCCGACGTCTTGCCCATGATCACCCAGATCACGGTGAACGCGTTGAAGACGTGCAGCATGTTGAGGATCAGCGCGATCATCAGCGACGGCCGCAGGATCGGCAGCGTCACCCGGCGCCAGGTCGCCCACGCCCCGGCCCCGTCGATCTTCGCGGCCTCCAGCACGTCGTGCGGCACCGTCTGCAGTCCCGACAGCAGCACGTACGTGGTGAACGGCATCGAGGTGATGATGCCGACCGCCATGACGGAGTAGAGGGCGGTGGCGGGGTCCTTGTACCAGTCGACCGGGGCGGAGATGATCGACAGGTCCATGAGCAGCCGGTTGAGCAGCCCGTTGCCGCCCTCGTAGATGAAGCGCCACACGGTCGCGGTCATCACCAGCGAGGTCGCCCAGGGCACCAGCAGCGCGAGCCGGACGAACCTGCGGCCGAAGAACTCCTTGGACAGGAACTGCGCCAGCCCGAGCGAGAGCAGCACGGTCAGGCCGACGACGATGACCAGCCACAGCAGCGTGTTGCCGACGACGGTGCCGAGCGCGTCCTCGGCCAGGAGCCTGGCGTAGTTGTCGAACCCGGCGAAGCCCCTGACCAGCCCGATCCGGCTGATGTCCAGGAAGGACATGTAGACCATGTAGAGGGCCGGGAAGAGGACGACGCACGCGATGAGGACCGTGCTCGGGGTGAGCCAGCGCCAGGGGACGGTGCGATGCCACAGGTCGGCCGTTCGCTGCATCAGGCCGGCGCCCTCGGTGCGGCTCCTCATCTCACAGGACCTTTCGTCGACAGTGGGCGCAATGGTGTTCCACCATTTTGAGCAATGTCAAGCGATTGGCCGCAAATTCAAGCATCTTCAAGCAACGCCGCGCATGTACCGCTCACTGTCGCGAATCGGGCGCCAGGCATCGAACATGCCTGGTCAGCCCGCTCGTCAGGTCGTCAGGCCGAACGTCTGCCGGTGCAGCCGCTCCAGGGCGATGACCACGGCGCCGCGCAGCACCGGGTCGCCCTCCACGGTGCCGGCGGCGACCTGGGTGGGCAGCGGGGTGGCCTCCCGGAGCCGCTCCTCCACCCGGGCGGCCAGCGCGGGCCCGCCCGCCCGGCCGACCTCGCCGGCCAGCACCACGAAGCCGGGGTCGAGGACGGCGCAGACGCCCTGGGCGGCGACCGTGACCCGCTCGGCCAGCTCGTCCAGGAACCGCGGGGTGGCCTGCCGCACGGCCTCGACCGCGTCGCCGGCGGGCAGCCCGTGCCGCGCGGCCAGCGCACGGACGGCGGGCCCGTCGACGAGCTGGTTCAGCCTGCCGCCGCCGACGCCGGTCGGGGCGTAGGCGAGCTCGCCCGCCCCGCCGGACCTGCCCCGGTGCAGGCGACCGTCCAGGATCACCGCCCCGCCGAGCCCCTCGCCGAGCGACAGCAGCGCGAACGTGTCGTGCCCGCGGGCCGCGCCCAGCCGGTGCTCGGCCAGGCCGACCAGGTTGACCTCGTTCTCCACCAGGACGGGCACGCCGAGCCGGGCACGCAGGCCGGGCAGCAGATTGGAGTGCCAGGTGGGCAGCGCCTGGATGTAGGCGACGTCGCCGCTGACCGGGTCCACCACGCCGAGCGTGCCGATGACGACGCCGTCGAGGCCGCCGATCCGGGCGTCGGCCAGCGCCGCCGTGATGGCGTCGTAGACGAGCCTGTCGGGCTCGGCGGCCGGATCCTGGGGCAGCTCGGCGGTGCCGAGCTGGTGTCCGGTGACGTCGTTGACCGAGACGAGGATGCGGTCGGGGCGCACCTCCACGCCCGCCACGTGCGCCCGGTCGGCGACCACGCCGTAGAGCAACGCGTTGGGGCCGCGCCTGCGGGTCTGCGCCTGACCGGCCTGGGAGATCAGGCCCGACTCCACCATGCGGTCGACCAGCTCGGCGACCGTCGCCCTGGACAGGCCCGTGCGCTGCTGCAGCTCCGCCCGGGACAGCGGGCCGTGGGACAGCAGCACCTCGTACGCCATCCGGTCGTTGATCAGTCGCGCGGTGTGCGGGGAGGCGGTGTGCATGGCGACTGTGTATCACACGGCCTCTTTCTTTCTGGATCCCATCCTGTTAATTTGCCGGTATGCCCCTGTCGCTGTTCTTCTTCCTGGACGGCGTCGTCTTCGCCACCTGGGTGGTGCGCATCCCCTCCATCAAGGACCACCTGGGCGTCACCACCGGCGGTCTCGGCGTCGCGCTCATGTGCATGTCCATCGGCACCGGCCTGGCCATGACCGTGAGCGGGCGGCTGTGCGCGCGGTTCGGCACCCGGCCGGTCGTCCTGGCCGCGATCACCATGCTCAGCCTGGCCGTGCCGCTGATCGCGCTGCCCGGCACGATCGTGGCGCTGTGCGTGACGCTCGCGGGCACCGGGCTCTGCTACGGGGTGCTCAACATCGGGCTGAACAGCGCCGCCGTCGAGGCCGAACATGCCACGGAACGGCCGGTCATGTCGATGCTGCACGGGCTGTGGAGCGCGGGCGGCCTCGCGGGGGCGCTGCTCGGCGGCCTGCTGGCCACCCTGCTCACCACCCTGCAGCACTTCCTGCTGGTGTCGGCCCTCGTCCTCACCTGCACCGCCGTGCTCGCCCGGCCGCTGCTGCGCGGGCGGCTGCCCGCCGTGCGGCCCGCGCGGGGCGGGCGGGGCGGGCGCGGCGGGTTCGGCCTGGCCCTGGCCCTGTGCGGGGCGCTGGCCGGGTGCGCGGCCTTCGGCGAGGGCGCCGTGGCCGACTGGAGCGTGCTCCACCTGCGCGACGACCTGCACGCGGAGGCGAGCCTGGCGGCCTTCGGCTTCTCGGCCTACTCCGTGGCGATCGCGTTCGCCCGGCTGACGGGCAGCCACCTGGTGCGCCGGCACGGCCCGACGGCCGTGCTCGTCACCGGCGCGCTGCTGGCGCTGGGCGGCATCCTCGCCGCCTCCTGGACGGGCTCGGTCGCGGTGGCGTTCGCCGGGTTCGTCGCGGTCGGGCTCGGGCTGGCGAACGTGTTCCCGCTGGCCATCGCGCAGGCCGGGGCGCTCGGCGGGCCCTCGGGCGTGAGCCTGGCCTCCACCATCGGGCACACGGGGATGCTCGGCGGGCCGCCGCTGATCGGCTTCCTCGCCGAGCAGATCGGGCTGGCGGGCGCGCTCAGCGCCGTCGCCGTCACCTCGGGCGCCATCGTGCCCCTCGCTCTCTATTTCCGCACCGGAAGCTCACGAAAGGCACTCACATGACCGATCCCTACCGGACATTGCTGCCCGCTCCCCGTCGTGCGGCCGGCTCCGGGGGCACGTTCGCCCTCGGCGCCGTGCACGGCGAGCCCGCTTTGGTCGAGGCGGTCCAGTCGCTGCTCGGGCCGCTGCCCGTGGCCGCCGGGCCCGAGGGCGCGCTGTCCGTGCGCCTGGAGGCGGGCCGGCCCGAGTCCTACCGGCTGCGCGTCTCGGCCGGCGGCGCCGAGATCGTGGCCGCGGACCTCGCCGGGGTACGGCACGCCGTGCAGACGCTCAGGCAGTTGCGCGGCCCTGACGCGTACCGGGTCGCCGGGCGGGCGGGCGGCGTGGTGCCGTGCGGCGAGGTCGAGGACGAGCCCGCGCTGGGCTGGCGCGGCGGCATGCTGGACGTCGCCCGGCATTTCATGACCAAGCACACGTTGCTGCGCTATGTCGACCTGTTGGCCATGCACCGGATGAACCGCCTCCACCTGCACCTGACCGACGACCAGGGCTGGCGCATCGAGAGCAGGAAATATCCGGAGATCAACAGGCTGGCCACACACCGCCCCGAGACCATGTCCGGCCACCACCACGGGCCGACGACCTTCGACGGCACCCCGCACGGCGGCTACTACACCCTCGACGACCTGGCCGAGGTGGCCGCCTACGCCGCCGAGCGCGGGATCGTCGTCGTCCCCGAGATCGATCTGCCCGGCCACGCCTCCGCGCTGCTGACCGCCTTCCCCGAGCTGGGCACCGGCACCCGCGAGGTGCTGCGCGGCTGGGGCATCTCGGCCGGGGTCCTCAAGCCGGTCCCCGCCGCGGTCAAGCTGGTGTGCGAGCTCCTCGACGAGCTGCTCACCGCCATCGACACCCCGTACGTGCACCTGGGCGGCGACGAGTGCGTCACCTCCGACTGGCCGGGCGACCCGGAGGTGGCCGCGCACATGGCGGCGATCGGCGCCAGGACGCCGGGCGACCTGCACGGCTGGTTCCTGCGCGAGGTCGGCGCCTACCTGGCCGGGCGCGGCAAGCGCATGGTGGTGTGGGACGAGGCGTTCCAGACGGGCGGCGTGCTGCCCGACACGATCGTGATGTGCTGGCGCGGCGACGCCATCTCCCGGGAGGCCGCCGCCGCCGGGCACGACGTGGTCCGCGCGTCCACGTACCCGACCTACCTCGACTACGACCAGTCCGACCGGCCCGACGAGCCGCTGGCCATCGGCGGGCCGATCACGCTGGAGGACGCGGCGGCGTTCGCGCCGCTGCCCGCGTCGTGGACGGACGAGGAGCGGGCCAGGGTGCTCGGCGGGCAGTTCCAGGCGTGGAGCGAGTACATCCCGCACGAGCGGCACCTGGACTACATGGTGTTCCCCCGGGCCTGCGCCATCGCCGAGGCGGTCTGGTCGGGCGCGCCGGTCGGCTACGCGTCGCTGGTCGAGCGGCTGAGCGGGGGGCATCTGGCCCGGCTGGACGCGGCGGGCTGCGAGTACCGGCCGCTGGAGGGGCCGCGGCCCTGGCAGATGGGCGGCACCGGGGCGCGTGCCCACTCCTCGGAGGTGCGCACCACCCGGGAGCACTGGCAGGAGTGGGCCGCCCGGCTGCCCGACTCCGGCGTGGTCGCGGAGCCCACCGCCCACAGCGCCTGAGCACCGCACCCGCCTGAGCACCACCCGCGCTTGAACACGACGCCGCCCACCCCGGAGGAGACCGGGGTGGGCGGCGGGGGCGCGGCTATCGGAGCCAGGGAGTGCGGCGCACGACCGGCAGCCCGCCCAGGCCGAACGTGGTCCCGGCGTCGGCCAGCGCCAGCCCGGCCAGCACGACGGCGTAGATCAGGTGGTCGTCCAGGAACGGGTTGGTGGCCAGCGGCAGCGCCGCCGCCCACATCAGCACGAGCAGCAGGCCGCCGGTGACCGCGGCGACCCGCAGCCCGACGCCCAGCACGAGCGCGCCGCCGATCCCGAGCAGACCGGCCATGAACAGCCAGTCGACCCACGCCTGACCGGCGAGGCCGGCGAAGAAGCCGCCGAGCGCGTTCTCCCCGGCCCCCTTCAGGAACCCGGTCGTCGGGCTCCCTCCCGCGATCCACGCCTTGTCCGCCGGGGTGGCGAACCCCCAGCCGAACGTCTTGTCCAGGAAGGCCCAGAGGAAGATCCAGCCGAGCGCGATCCGGGCGACCGCCCAGACGTGGTCGGCCGGGCGGCGGGCGCCGGCGGTGACGGTGTGACGCCTGACGGGCTGCTGCACATGGACGGCCATGACGGGCACCTCTCTGCGTGGATCGCTGTCGTCACGTCCCATCACATCGGCTCCGGCCCGCGCCCGGCAGTGCCGCAAGGCCCGCCGTCGAAGGACTTCGGTCCCTGTTGGACCTCGGTTCCCGTTCACGCCGCCGTGGGCCCGGAGCTGCCCGGGCTGGCGTGCCAGAGGCGACGCGGCGGCTCGGTGATCGCCGGGCCGAGGTCGGAGTAGGGCGACAGCCTGAACCCGTTGGCGTACTCGATCGCCCGCCCGCCGACGCCGCCCCGCTCCTCCGGGGTCTCGGCGATGATCGCCCGGACCGCGTCGAGCCCGCGCGAGCGCCAGACGGCGTCGAGGTCCACCAGGTTCCAGCAGTCGACCGCGCGCATGGAGACGGCCCGGGCGCCGGTGCGCCTGACCACCCCCCGCACGACCATGAGCCACGACCCGAACACCGTCGAGGCGCACCTGCCCTGCACCGACTCGAAGAAGGTCAGGTCGACCGGCCCCGTCGAGTCGTCCAGCGTGACGAAGACGATGCGCTGGCCGGAGCGGATGGCGGGCGTCTGGGTGGCGACCTTGACCCCCGCCACCAGCACCTCGGCGCCGTTGCGCAGCGTGAGCAGGTCCTTGGCGCGCACCACGCCGAGGCCGTCGAGCAGCTCGTCGTGGAAGCTGATGACGTGGCGGCTGACGTCCATGCCGAGGATCTCCAGCTCGGCCTCGACCATCTCCGTCTCGGTCATCTCGGGCAGTTCGCCGGGCGGGATGTGCTCGGCGAACCCGAGCGGGAGCTGCACGGCGGCCAGGTGGCGTTCGGGGGCGGCCTGGCGGGGCGTGTAGCGCTTGGTGGCGCGCGGCCCGGACCGCACGCCGTGGGCCGAGGTCCGCTCCAGCACGCCGACCTGGGCGATCAGGTCGCGCCTGGTGAGCTCGCCGGGCTTCCAGCGGGGGCCGCCGGGGCGCAGGCCGTGCAGTGCGTCCAGGCCGCCGACCTGGACGATCCGCTCCAGCGTCGGCCTGGACGGGCGGGCCCGGTCCCAGAAGTCGGCGAGCGAGGTGTACGGCTGGCCCTCGACCATGCGCGCCACCTCGGCCTCGCTCACCCCCTTGACCGCCGAGAACGGCACGCGCAGCGCGTAGCCCTTGCCGATCTCCTCGATCCTGAAGTCGCGCCGCCGCCGGGGCGGCTCGTCGCTCCCGGCCAGGTCGGCGGGGTCGACGCGGAGCTGGAGTCGTTCGACCCGCCAGTCCTTGGCCGACTTGTTCACGTCCAGCGGCAGGATCCGCACCCCGCACTGGCGCGCCTCGTCGATGAGGACGCGCGGCGGGTACATGCCGGGGTCGTGCGTCAGCACCCCGGCGAAGAACGCGGCGGCGTGGTGCCGTTTGAGCCAGGCCGACTGGTAGGTGGGCAGCGCGAACGCCGCCGCGTGCGCCTTGCAGAACCCGAACCCGCCGAACGCGTCGAGCACCTTCCAGGCGCGTTCCACGGCGCCGTCGTCGAACCCGTTCGCCTTGGCCAGCGGCACGAAGTGGCGGCGCACCCGGTCGCGGCCCTCGGGCGTGCCGAGCGTGCGCCGCAGCGCCTCGGCGTAGGACAGGTCCCTGCCCGTCATCACCTGGATGATCTTCAGCACCTGCTCGTGGAAGACCACCACGCCGTGCGTCTCCTTCAGCGCCTCGCGCAGCTTCTCGTGCGGATAGTACGGTCTGCGCCATCCGTGCCTGGCCTCCAGGTACGGGGTGACCATGTCGGAGTTGACCGGTCCCGGCCTGAACAGGGAGATGTCCACGATCAGGTCGTGCATCCTGCGCGGCTCCAGCTTGGCGACCAGCTCGCGCTGTCCCGGCGACTCGATCTGGAAGCAGCCGAGGGTCCGGCCCGCGCAGATCATGTCGTACGTCTCCTGGTCGTCGTGCGGGACGTACTGGACGCCGGGCTCGTCGCCGCTCTGCGTGTCGAGCTCGACGACGACGTCGTCCACCCGCTTGATCTCGCCGAGCGCGTACGCGAGCGCCGACTGCATCCGCACGCCGAGCACGTCGAGCTTGAGCAGCCCGGCCTCCTCCACGTCGTCCTTGTCGAACTGCGACATGGGGAACTCCAGCAGGCTGCGCTCCACGGGCGTGCGGTCGCGCAGGCCGGAGTTGCCGACGAGCACCCCGCACGGGTGCAGCGCGATGTGCCGGGGCAGCCCGTCGAGCTTCTCGGCCAGCCGGAACACCCGGTCCAGGCCGGCCTCGCCGAGGCGGCTGTCGCGCAGCTCCGGCAGGTCGCGCAGGGAGGCGGTGATCTGCATGGCCCTGATGTGCGGGAACGCCTTGGCGATGGCGTCGATCTCGTGCGGCGGCAGCCCCATGGCCCCGGCCACGTCGCGGATCGCGCTGCGCGCCCGGTAGGTCTCCATCATGGACACGCAGGCCACCCGCGACTCGCCGTAGCGGTCGAAGATCGCCTTGTAGCAGTCGAGGCGGCGGGCGGACTCGACGTCCACGTCGATGTCGGGCAGCCCGACGCGGCCCTCCGACAGGAAGCGCTCCATGAGCAGGCCGTGGTCGAGCGGGTTCACCTCGCCGATGCCGATGAGGTAGTTGACCAGGCTGCCGGCGCCGGAGCCGCGGATGGCGCAGCGCACGCCCATCTCGCGGATCATGTCGGTGATGCCGGCGACCGCGATGAAGTAACCGGACAGGCGCTTCTTCTCGATGATGTGCAGCTCGGCCGCCAGCCGCTCCCGCGCCTCCCGCGACCTGTCCAGCCCGCGCTCGGCCAGCCCGTCCTCCACCCGGTGGCGCAGCAGCGGCACCGGGTCGCGGCCGATCTCCGGCAGGTGCAGATCCGGCGGGCTCTTGCGGAGCGCGAGCAGCTCGGCCGCCTCCATCGCGCACGCCTCGGCGACCTGCCGGGTGGCGCGCAGCAGCCGGGTGACGCGCTCCTGGTCGCCGCCGCAGATCTTGGCGGCCACCTGCAGCATCTCCTTGCCGCTCTTGAGATAGGCGTGCGAGGTGGTGCGTTCCAGGTGGCGCGGGTGCAGCGGGACGAGCTGGCGGGCCGCGTCGAGCACGTCGCCCACCTGGTGGTCGGCCGGGTCCAGGTAGCGCGCCGCGTTGCTCAGCACCGCGGGCACCCCGGCCGACTCGGCCAGCGCGAGCATCCGCAGCGCCGTCGTGGCGTCGCCGAACCCGTACTGGTCGACCACCTCGACCACCACGCCGGGCAGTGCGTCGCGCCAGAGCGCGAGCAGCGCGCGGGCGCGGTCGTCGCGCCGCTCGGCCACCGCCCGGCCCACGTCGGAGCGCGGCCCGAGCAGCACCACGAGCCCGCCGTCGGCGCCGTCGTGCTCGCCGATCAGCTCCCGGCTCACCCGGGGGTCGCCGCGCTCGCCCGTGTAATGGGCGGCCGTGACCAGCCGCGCCAGCCGCGACCAGCCGTGCGAGCGCGCCAGCACGGTCACCCGGTCCTGCGCCCCCGGGCCGGTCCGCGGCCGCCGCTCCCCCGTCGGGGCGAGCGCCAGGTTCGCCCCGAAGACCGGGGAGATCCCGGCGTCCGCGCACGCCTGCGCGTGCTTGACCGCCCCGTACAGCCCGTCGCGGTCGGTCAGCGCGAGAATGTCCATCCCGTGCTCGGCGGCCCGCGCCACCAGCGCCTTCGGGAACGCGGTGCCGTAGCGCATCGAGTACGCGGAGCTCACGTTGAGGTGCGGGAACGGCGCCATCAGTCCCACGCCCGCAGCAGCAGCCAGCCGTTGCTGGCGGTGTCGAACCTCAGCTCGTACGAGCCGACCTCGCGGCCGGGGCTGGCCTCGACCCGCCAGAACCGGCGCTCGCCGGGGTCGCCCTCGCCGGTCTTCCACCACTCGCGCGCCACGACCCAGTGGTCGAGCACGCGCCTGACGAGATAGAGACGATCGCGCCAGACGAACTGGGTCGGCTCCCCGTCCCGGGTCCACACCTCTATCGGATCGCCATAGAGTCTGCTCAAGACGCTTCTCCCCGCGGCTCTCGTTCTTCCTGCTGAGCCACCCGGGGGAAGGCGGGCGCTTACGAATCGAACATATGTTCTCACGCCCCCTCAACGCAAGTCGCGGCGGCGTTCTCCCCCGCGCGGGGGACTCGCCTGGCCCCGGGCGGGGATCCGCGGGCCGCGCCGCCGCAGCAGGATCGGCGTCATGGACAGCACACGACCCGACCGGCTCACCGCGTTCGCGCTGGCGCTGGCGCTCCTGTACGGGGCGCTGCGCACGTACTGGCAGCTGGGGCACATGCCGGAGCGGCTCTCGCCGGTCGGACCCGACCTGGTGGTGTTCACCGGGTGGTGGGCCGTCGCGCTGTGCGCGGCGGCGGCGCTGCTCCTGGCCGCCATGCTCGCGGCCGACCCGCCGAGGCCGGTGCGGGCGGCGCTGCCGGTGGCGTCGTGGGCAGTGGGGGCCGCGCTGATCGTGGCGGGGGCGCTGCTGCTGCTCGACGTCGTCGGCGGCGTCCTGCCCGGCCTCAGGATCTCCTTCCACCCGCTGGGCGCGCTGAGCAAGGCCGCCTGCGTGACCACGGGGGCGCTGCTGCTACGGGCCGCGTTCCGCTACCGGCGGCGGACCGGCCGGCACGCCCTGCCCGCGCTGGCCTCGACGCCCCGGTGGGCCTACGCGGCCGCCTACACCGCCGTGGCCGGCTGCGCGATCAGGGTCGCGGCGCAGGCCGTCGTCGGGTTCGGGGAGACGCCTCTTGAGGACGGCTGGATGATGCCGGTGTTCGAGGCCGGCTTCCTGCTGGGCGGAACGCTGCTGCCGCTGGCGCTGGTGCACCGGTGGGGGCGGATCTGGCCGCGCTGGGTCCCCGGGCTGGCCGGGCGGCGGGTGCCCAGGCCGCTGGTGCTGTGGCCGGGCGCGGGCGTGTCGGCCGGGCTGGTGGCCTACTTCGGCGCGGGGCTCGGGCAGATGGTGTCCGAGCGGCTGAACGGGCGCAACCCCTTCCCGCCTCAGGACGGGCTCGCGCTGCCCGAGGCGTTCTTCTGGGTGTCGGTCCCCGCGTACCTGGTGTGGGGCGCCGGGATGGCGGTGGCGGCGATCTCGTACGCGCTCCGTACCCGCGACACTGCGCGTGAGGGGCACCTGTCGGTAAGCTGACCCGCCGTGAGCGGTGATTCCTCCCACATCGGGCGCTACAGACTGCTGAACGTGCTGGGCAGGGGTGGGATGGGCACGGTCCATCTCGCCGAGGACCCCTCCGGGCAACAGGTCGCCATCAAGGTGATCAACCCGGAGTTCAGCCAGCACGAGCAGTTCCGCATGCGCTTCCGCAGGGAGGCGGACGCGGCGCAGCGGGTGCGCCGCTTCTGCACCGCGGCGGTGCTGGAGGCGGCGCTCGACGGCGGCCAGCTCTACGTCGTCACCGAGTACGTGCCCGGCCCCAACCTGGAGCAGGCCGTCCAGCAGTCCGGCCCGCTGCGCGGCTCCAGCCTCGACGCGCTGGCCGTCAGCGTCGCCACCGCGCTCACCGCCATCCACGCGGCCGGGGTGGTGCACCGCGACCTCAAGCCGTCCAACGTGCTGCTCTCCCCCGTCGGCCCGCGCGTGATCGACTTCGGCATCGCGCGGGCGCTCGACACCCTCGGCGGCGTCACCGGCACCGGCGAGCTGATCGGCACCCCCCGCTACATGGCGCCCGAGGTCCTGCGCGGCGACCCCGTCTCGCCGGCGTGCGACGTGTTCTCCTGGGGCTGCCTGATCGCGTACGCGGCGAGCGGCCGCTCACCGTTCGGCGGCGAGACGCTGCCGGCCATCGTCTACCAGGTGCTCAACACCGAGCCGAACCTCGACGACGTCGAGCCCGGCCTGCGCGAGCTCGTGCGGGCCGCCCTGCACAAGGACCCCGCCCAGCGGCCTACCGCCCAGCAGCTCCTCGACCACCTCGTCGGCCGGGCCGCCGGGCCCGAGCAGGTGGCCCAGACCGTCCAGGTCGCCTGGCAGCGCGCCACCACGCCGCTGACCGCCGCCGGCGGCCCCCCGCCGGGCCCGCCGCGGCGGGGCCGCCTCTACGCCGGGATCGCGGCGGCCGTGGCCGTCGCCGCCGGGCTCGGGATCGCCGGCTGGGTCGCCCTCTCCTCCGGCGGGCCGCCCGAGCTGGGCGTCCTGCACCGCGAGGACTTCACGCAGACCTCCGGCGGCTGGTCCGGCACCTACGACGCCGAGGACGAGGCCAGCTTCGGCTACCGCACCGACGGCACTTATGGGCTCGACGTCGAGCAGGGCGACGAGGAGAACTGGGCCGAGGCCGCCGTCCCCTTCCTGACCGAGACGCCCACCGCCGCCCCCGAGCCGTCCGCCACACCCACCCCGATGCTGCCCGAGACCGTCCTCGTGGCCGTCAGCGCCGAGGTCGAGCACATCACCGGGAGCGGCGTCTACGGCGTCTACTGCCACGCGGCCGAGGACGGCACCTACTACGAGTTCGGCCTCGACACCGCCGGCACCGCCCGGATCCGGCGCATCTGGGACGGCTCCGGCGGCACCCTCGCCCAGGGCGAGGCCGGCAAGCCGGAGGGCAAGGTCCGCATCGAGGCCGCCTGCGAGCAGACGGGCAAGACGGTGCGGCTGTCCATGTGGGTGAACGGCGACCGCGTCGTGCAGGCCGACGACCCCAACGGCATCGCCAACGGCCCGGTCGGGCTGTTCGCCCGCGTCCCCAAGGACGGCGAGTCCCTGCTGAAGACCACCTGGGACGACTTCGAGCTGCGGGGCGCCCGGCAGCAGCCGTGACCCGCGCTCAGAGCACCCCCGCGCGGGCCGCCGCCAGGGCGGCGTCGGCGGCGCGGTCGGCGTCGTCCCGCGTCACCGGCTCGTGGGCGACGAACAGCCGGTAGTAGATCGGCGCGACCGCCACCCTGATCACCTCGCGGACGTCCACCGTGTCCGGCAGCTCGCCGCGCTCGACCGCCCGCCGCACCACCTGGGACGACTGCTCGTGGCGCGACTCGAAGAAGTCGTGCAGGGCGCGGGCCGCCTCGGGACTCTGCATGGCCGCCGCCACGAACGCCGACGACACCGGCCCCAGCTCCGGGTCGTCGAACCCGCTCTGCACCAGCCTGGCGACGCCGCGCAGGTCGCCCTCGACGCTGCCGGTGTCGGGGATGGGCCACGGCTCGGTGCGGGCCAGCTCCAGCGCGTCGGAGACCAGCCCTTCGACGCTGCCCCAGCGCCGGTAGACGGTGGTCTTGTGCACGCCCGAGCGCTCGGCGACGTTCTCCACGGTGAGGCCGCGGAAGCCGTGCTCGGCGAGCTCGGCGAGGGTGGCCTGGCGCACGGCGTCGCGCACCCTGGCGCTCCGCCCTCCCGGACGTTTACTCGTCTCCAAAGACTACTCCAGTTGCGTTTGTCGGGCGGGCTGTGGCAAGCTAAAGCTACCCCAGTTGCGATTGGAGCTCCATCCTGACCATCCTCCGAGACGTTTCCAAGACGTACGGCCTGCACCGGGTGCTGGCCGGCGTGTCGATGTCCGTGCGGCCGGGCGAGCGCCTGGGCATCGTCGGCGAGAACGGATCCGGCAAGTCCACGCTGCTCCGCCTCCTGGCGGGGGTCGAGCGGCCCGACGAGGGCGAGGCCGTCCCGCCCGCCGACGCGGGCTATCTCGGCCAGACGCTCGACCTGCCGCCCGGCCACACGGTGCGGCAGGCGATCGACGCCGCCCTGGCCGGCCTGCGGGCCCTGGAGCGCCGGATGCGCGAGCTGGAGTCCGACCTCACCCCCGACCGGATGGAGGAGTACGGGGAGCTCGCGACCGCGTTCGAGACCCGGGGCGGCTACGAGGCCGACGCCCGGGTGGACAAGTCGCTGCACGGGCTCGGCCTGACCCATGTCGGGCGCGACCGCGTGCTGTCCAGCCTGTCGGGCGGGGAGCAGGCCCGGCTCGGCCTGGCCTGCCTGCTGGCCGCCTCCCCCGAGACGCTGCTGCTCGACGAGCCGACCAACCACCTCGACGAGTCGGCGCTGACCTGGCTCGAGGAGCGGCTGCGCGACCACCGCGGCACCGTCGTCGCCGTCTCGCACGACCGGGCCTTCCTCGACCGGGTGGCGACCTCGGTGCTGGAGGTCGAGTCGGGCGGCGTGACGCGCTTCGGCGGCGGCTACTCGGGGTTCCTGGAGGCCAAGGCCGCCGCCCGCGCCCGGCAGGAGCAGGCCCACGCGGCCTGGCGTGACGAGGTCCGCCAGATGCGCGAGCACGCCGCCACCACCGCCCACCGCGTCGCCGCCGGGCGGGCGATGCGCGACAACAACAAGATGGCCTACGACCGCAACGCCGGCCGCGTGCAGAGCTCGATCGCCAGCCGCGTGCGCAACGCGCAGGAGCGCCTGCGCAGGCTGGAGGCCGACCCGGTGCCGCCGCCGCCCCGGCCGCTCCGCTTCCGCGGCTCCTTCGCCCAGTCCCCCCGCTCCGGCCAGGCGCCGGAGGAGGGCGGGCGCGTGCTCGCCGAGGTGTGTGACGTACGGGTGGGCGACCGGCTGGTCGTCGAGCGGTTCAGCGTCGCGGCCGGTGACCGGGTGCTGATCCGCGGGGCCAACGGCGCGGGCAAGTCCACGCTGCTCCACGCCGTCGCCGAGCAGGCGCGCGGGTCCGTCGGCCTGCTCCCGCAGGAGGTCTCCTACGATCCGGCGCTGCCGGTGCTGGACGCCTACGGGCACGGCCCCCGCCACGAGCGCCGGGCGGCGCTGCTGGCCACCGGGCTGTTCCGGCCCGAGACGCTCGACCTGCGGGTGGGGGCGCTGTCCGTCGGGCAGCGGCGCCGGCTCGCGCTGGCCACGCTGCTGGCCGGCGAGCACGACCTGCTGCTGCTCGACGAGCCCACCAACCACCTGTCGCTGACGCTGGTGGAAGAGCTGGAGCAGGCACTCGACCACTACCGGGGCGCGCTCGTCGTCGTGTCCCACGACCGCACGCTGTGCCGCCGCTGGCGGGGCGCCACGCTGGAGATATCGGGGGAACTCGCATGCACGTAACCAAGATCACCGCAGGTGCCCCCTACGGCATCGCGACCGGGGCCGACGGCGCGCTGTGGTTCACGCTCGTCCACGAGGGCCGCATCGGCAGGCTGCTCCCCGGCGGTGAGCCGGTGATCCACCAGCTCACCCCGGCCGACGGCGGGCCCACCGTCATCACGCCCGGGCCGGGCGGGGAGGCGATGTGGTTCACCGAGTTCCAGGGCGGCCGCGTCGGGCGGATCTCCGCGACCGGCGAGGTCACCTCGTACGAGGCCGACTCGCCCTACGGCATCGTGGCCGGGCCCGACGGGGCCATGTGGTTCACCTCGATGCGCTCCGACACGATCGGCCGGATCGCGCCCACCGGCGAGATCACCGAGTTCCCGGTCCCGGTGCCGGGAGGCATGCCCTCGGGCATCGCCGCCGGTGCCGACGGCGCGCTCTGGTTCACCCTCAACCAGGGCAACGCCGTCGGCCGGATCACCACCGGGGGCGAGGTGACCGTCCACCCCCTGCCCACGGAGGGCGCCGCCCCGGTCCACATCACCCCCGGCCCCGACGGGGCGCTCTGGTTCGCCGAGATCGGCGCCGGCCAGATCGGGCGCATCGACGTCACAGGCAAGATCGACGAGTTCCCGCTCCCCGACCGCGCCTCCCGTCCGCACGCCATCATCACCGGTCCCGACGGGGCGCTCTGGTTCACCCTCTGGGCGACCGGCCGCCTGGGCCGCATCACCACCACCGGGGCGGTGGACGAGCACCTCCTCCCCGCCACCCCCGACACCCCCGCCGAGCCGCACGGCCTCACCCTGGGGCCCGACGGCGCCATCTGGACCGCCCTCGAATCCGGCACCCTCGCCCGCATGGACCCTCCGGCCTAACGACGCCCCGGGGCACCGGTGCGCCGGGGGCACCAGTGTGCGGATCCCGCAGCCACCTGACCACCTCAGCAGCTCGGATCTTGGCATCCCAATCGATTCAACCAGGAACAGGGTCTGCTTTCCGGACTACAGAATCGGCCGAATGAGGAGCCGAGATCACATTCGAGCTAACGGTCTCGCTTCTGATCGTTTTGTCGGTCAGCGCTGGCAGCATGGGGACGTGACCGCAGCAGCAGCCGACTACGACTGGTTCTATGACCAATTTCCGAGCTTGTGGGAGGCGTACTGCATCACGCTGGTCGAGAACGTGGCTCCTGAGGACGCTGTGACACGACTTGGTGCGCGGACCGAAGACGTCGTGGCGCGATTCAGCGACTGGACGGACAACGTGCCGTCCGGTGTGAGCTTCGGCGATCTGACCGGTGCTGCCTACTCCGGTCCGGGCCCCTCTGGCACCTGGGATGGACACTTCTTCGGGGCAGCGTCGATCGGGGACTGGTGTCTCATTGTCGAGCCCAACGGCTTTATGGGAGCCACCCCGGAGGTCATCAAGCCATTGTCCGCCGGCACGCGGTTGGTGTCTCATTTCCGCAATGTCAACGGGGTCAAGGACTTCTGCTGGGTCGAGGACAGTGAGATCCGACTCATGTTCGAGCCCCCCTTCGCGGCCGACCGATTCGGCAGCGATCCGGACGGAGCAGTAGCCGCCATGCGGCGGGCGGGGCTCGACCTGGAGTACGGCGTCCAATCGGGGAAGATCTCCTTGCCTGAAGACGTAGCGGTTCGCACTGGGGCTGTCTTCGCGCTGGCTGAGAACCTGACGGGGGTCAGGCTGACCCCGCAACTGCTGACGGAATCGACCTATCTGTGCGCGGTGGCCCCACGCCCGAAGTAACCCGACCATGCGTCGATCCGGCTGCCGATGCACCCGCCCGCCTGCGGCCGCGAGGGCCAGACCTGCCAGTTCGTTGTGGACATCAAGCCTCTTGGGGTCCTCGATGGTGGGTAGACGCTGACCCAGTAGCCCTTGGGCATGGCACCTCCAGTGTTGGGATGAGTGCATCTGACTTACGGGGTGGTCTCGGACGAGCGTCGGCGGGCGAGAGCTCGTGATCGACATGTCGCCGGTGCCGGGCACGCCCATCGCCACAACTGCAACCCGTGGACATCCGAAGATCGAAGGCCCTCTCTCCTGAACCTGGGGAAGAGCCTTTCCGCTGCGGAGGATCGGGGGTCGAACACCGGATGGTGTTCGTCAGCGGTGCGGTGGGGGCGGCACCGGAGCTCGGTGCGGGGCGGCCGGGCGGGATGGGCGCAGGGGTTGGGCAGGTTCTGGGGGGGGCGGATTCGCTGGATGGGTGGGGCGGTGCGGGGGGAAGGGCGTGGGCGGGGTTGACTAGGGGCATGCGTGCCATCGTGATCGCCGCCCAGGGCGGCCCAGAGGTTCTCGAGTACGTCGAGCGTCCGGATCCGGAGCCCGGTGCCGGGGAGGTGGTGGTGGATGTCGCTGCGAGCGGCGTGAACTTCATCGACATCTACCACCGCTCCGGCCTGTACCCGCTTCAGCTGCCCAGCGGGATCGGGTCGGAGGGCGCGGGGGTGGTGTCGGCCGTCGGGTCCGGGGTGGACGGGGTGGCCGTGGGCGACACCGTGGCGTGGGCCGGGGTGATGGGGTCCTACGCGGAGAAGGCCGTGGTCGCGGCGGACCGGGTGGTGCCGGTGCCGGACGGGGTGCCGGCCGAGCTGGCGGCGGCCGTGATGCTCCAGGGCATGACGGCTCATTACCTGACGCACTCGACGCACGAGGTGAAGCCGGGCGACACGGTGCTGGTGCACGCGGCGGCCGGCGGGGTGGGGCTGCTGCTGACGCAGCTGGCGAAGCTGCGGGGGGCGCGGGTGCTGGCGACGGCGTCGACGGAGGCGAAGGCGAAGCTGGCCCGCGAGGCGGGGGCGGACGAGGTCCGGCAGTACGACGACTTCGCGCAGGCGTGGCGCGGCGAGGTCGACGTGGTCTACGACGGGGTGGGCGCCGCGACGTTCGACGCGGGGCTGGAGGTGCTGCGGAGGCGCGGGCTGATGGTGCTGTACGGGGCGGCGAGCGGGCCGGTGCCGCCGGTGGATCCGCAGCGGCTCAACCGGGCGGGTTCGGTGTTCCTGACGCGGCCGACGATGGTGGATTACGTGGCGGAGCGGGAGGA
This sequence comes from Nonomuraea ceibae, assembly GCF_019396325.1. Taxonomy (GTDB): domain Bacteria; phylum Actinomycetota; class Actinomycetes; order Streptosporangiales; family Streptosporangiaceae; genus Nonomuraea; species Nonomuraea ceibae. The sequence goes on along the minus strand of NZ_JAHKRO010000012.1, from coordinate 56,366 downwards.
GCTGCTGTGGCGGGCGCGTGACCTGTTCGGCTGGATCGCCTCGGGCGAGCTGAAGGTGACGGTGTCGGGGCGTTATCCGCTGGCGGAGGCGGGGCGGGCGCAGGAGGATCTGGCGGCCCGCCGCACCACGGGGAAGCTGCTCCTCATCCCCTGACGCGACCGGCCCTCGCCCTCATCTCTTCAGGGGGAGTCTCCCCACACGAAATCCCTTACTGTGACCCGCATGGACATAGCGGGATTCGCCTTAGTTGTCGCGCTGTTGACCGTCACGCCGGGGCTGGACACGGCGCTCATCCTGCGGACGTCGCTGCTGGCCGGGCGGCGTCCGGCGTGGGGGGTGGCGCTGGGAGTCCAGCTCGGGGTGCTGGTGTGGGGGCTGGTGTCGGTCGCCGGGCTGTCCACGCTGCTGGCGGCCTCGCAGTTCGCCTACGACGTGCTGCGCTGGGCGGGGGCGGCGTACCTGGTGTGGATGGGGCTGCGCCTGCTGTTCGTCAGGAAGGACGCGCACGTGGAGGCGCCGGCCGAGCGGGAGGTGAGGTTCCGCACCGGGTTCCGGCGCGGGCTGGTCACGAACCTGCTCAATCCCAAGGTGGGCGCCTTCTACGTGGCGATGCTGCCGCAGTTCCTGCCGTCGGACCAGGCGGACGCGGCGTCGGGCCTGCTGCTGGCGGGGGTGCACGTGGCGGAGGGGCTGGTGTGGAGCGGGGTGCTGATCGCGTTCGCGGCCGTGATGGGCGGGCTGCTGCGCGCCCCGGCCGTGCGCCGGCTGCTGGACCGCGTCACGGGGGTGGTCATCGTGGGGTTCGGCGTACGGCTCGCGGTGGAGTGATCACATCTGGTACGCGGTGGTCCAGAAGTCGCGGTGCAACCGGGGCGTCGTGGCGGAGTCCATCGCGGCCTGGGTGAGCAGGATGCCGACGAGCCCTTCTGCGAGGTCGGCATAGGCGGGGCGCCGAGGCCGTCCGGCTGCCGGACGCGGAGGCATCGATGGCGCTGAGCATGCGCGCTCGGCACCCGGCTGGGCGCCGGGGCCACCTCGCTCGACCGGCACGTGGCGGGCAAGGACGAGCTGATCGAGCTGGGGCCGAACCTGCTGCGGCAGTCGGAGCGGCTGCTCGCTTCCTCGACGGCCTGCAGACCAGGCTCGTCACTCCCACGGCCAGTCCAGCAGGCGGGCGCCGAGAACGGCGGTCTCCAGCGTGAAGCGCTGGGTGGGGTCGTCGGGCGAGAAGCCGGTCAGGCGGCGGATGCGCTGCAGCCGGTAGGTGACGGCGCGGGCGCTGAGCCCGAGCCTGCGGGCGGCGGCCGTCTGGTTGCCCTGGGCGGCGAAGACGGCCTCCAGGGTCTCCAGGAGCGGCGCGTGACCGCCGCGCGCCTCCAGAAGCGGGCTCAGCACGCTGGTCACCAGGTCCTCCATGGCGCTCCTGTCGCGCAGCAGCACGGGGAAGACGAGCAGGTCGGCGGCCCTGACGACGTCGTGCTTGAGCCCGAGGCGGTCGGCCAGGTCCAGGGCTCCGGCGGCCTCGCGGTAGGAGGCGACGATGCCGCCGGGGCCGCGCTGCGGACGTCCGACGCCGACGCGCCAGCCTGCCGGGAAGCGGGCGCGTACGTGATGGGTGAACTCGCCGACGGCGGCGGGCAGCGTGGCGGGGGCGACGCACACGAGCAGGCCGTCGCGGACGGCGAGCAGGATGTTGTGGGAGCCGAAGCGGGCGATGAGGTCGCGTTCGATGCGTTCGGGCTGGGCGGCGTCCGACGGGTCGGCGAGGCCGCGGGCGGCGGCCACGACGTACGACTCGGCCAGGCGCAGGCCGAAGTGCTCGGCGCGTTCGGCGAGGCGTTCGGCGCGGCCCAGCAGCAGGTCGTCGACGAACTGCCGGCGCTCGGCCGAGGCGCCGCGCAGGGCGTCGAGCTGGGCCTGCTCGTACCCGGCGAGGAGCGCGGCGATGGCCCTGCGCAGGGCGGGCAGCACGCCGGGGAGCCCGTCGGCGGCGGCGAGCGCGGCGTCGACCAGCGCCGGGAGCGGGACGCCCAGCTCGGCGGCGCGGGCTCCGGCGGCGCGGTTGGCGTCGAGCGCGGCCCGGTCGGGCAGCCGGCCGCTGCGGGCGGCCAGCCGGAGCGCGTGAAGGTGCCCGCCGAGCAGCTCAGCGGGCACCTCGGGGGTCACGGTCAGACTCCTACGTCGCGTCTGTCGAAGGCGAGCACGGCGGTGAGCACGAGCACGGCGCTCGCGCCCGCCAGCACAAGGTAGTCCCCCACGGGAAGCCCCTGGTAGAGGGGGCGTCCGGCGGCGTAGTAGTGGAACGGCGAGATCCACTTGAGCCAGGCGACCGCCTCGACGTTCTGGCCGACGGTGACGACCACGTAGCCGAGCACGGCCCACACGCCGGCCAGGGCCAGCGAGGGGGCCCGGCGGCCGGAGGCGGCGCCGGCGGCGAGCGTGAGGCTGCCGAAGAAGAGCCCGACCAGGTAGACGCCGATGTGGGCGGCGATCAGCCGGTCGGCGCCGACGCCGAGCGCGACGCCCTCGGCCAGCGCCCAGGTGACCAGCAGCGTGACGACGGCCACGGCCAGCAGGCCGAGCGCGAAGGCGGCGAAGCGCTCCAGGAGCAGCCGCCGCCGGGCCACCGGCAGCGTGACGACGAGCTCCAGCGTGCCGGCCTCCTCGGGCTGGGCCAGGGCGCGGTTGGCGACGAGCATCGCGCACACCGCGAACAGCATGGGCACGAACAGCTGGTAGACGACCGACTGCAGGTAGCCGGCGCCGCTGGTCATGTCCTGCAGCCCGCCCATGAGGTCACGCAGCGCGCCGGGGAACTTGGCCAACGCCTGCGCCCCATAAAGATCGGGATTCTCCCGAATGCTGGGATAAATCCCTAAATACATGGTCATGAAGGCGCTGATCCCGATCGCCCACCAGATCAGCGACCGCCTGAAGTCACGCAGGCTCTTGGCGATCATCGTCTCGCCCCTCCTCGCTGTAGTAGGTGAGGAAGATCTCCTCCAGATCGGGCTCCTCGCTGACCAGGTGCACCACGGTGAACCGGGCCGCCGCCTTGACCAGCGCGTCCGGCCGCCCGTCGATCGTGCAGCTCAGCGCCGCCCCCTCCACGCGCAGCTCCCGCACCCCGGGCAGCCCGGCGAACGCCTCGGCCGGGACCGGCGCGTCGAAGTGCAGCTCCACCCGGCGCACCGCCTTCTCCCGCAGCGCCGCCACGTTCTCGACCGCGACCAGCCGTCCGGCCCGTACGATGCCGACCCGGTCGGAGACGTGCTCCACCTCGGCCAGCACGTGCGAGGACATGAGCACGGTCCGGCCGGAGGCGCGCACCTCGCGCACCATGGCCAGGAACTCCTGCTGCACCAGCGGGTCGAGCCCGCCGGTCGGCTCGTCGAGGACGAGCAGCTCCGGCTCGTGCATGAACGCCTGGATGAGCCCGACCTTCTGCTTGTTGCCCTTGGAGAGCTTGCGCATCGGCACGGACAGGTCCGCGTCCAGCCGTTCGGCCAGCGCCCGGATCCGGGCGGGCGGCACGCCGCCGCGCACCCGGGCGAGGAAGGCCAGGTAGTCCCGGGCCCGTTCCCTGCCCTCCAGCGCCAGCTCGCCCGGCAGGTAGCCGATCCTGGCGCGCACGGCGGCCTCCCGTGAGCCGGCGCCGAGGACGGTGACGTGGCCGCGGGTGGGCCTGATCACGTCGAGGAGCAGCCGGATCGTGGTGGTCTTGCCCGCGCCGTTCGGTCCCAGGTAGCCGAAGACCTCTCCCGGCCGGATCTCCAGCGTGAGATCCTCCAGGCCCCGGCGCCTGCCGTAGTACTTCGTCAGCCCTTCGGCCCGCACCACCGCTGTCATGCCGGAATGATCCCGCCCGGCGCCGGTCCGCGTCACCGGCCGGATCCGGCAGCGAGGGAGGCGGTTCGCTTCCGGCACCCGGCAACACCGTTTATCCGGAATTCCTGAGTACAGTGCTGGCGTGGACATCGAGGAACGGGTGCGCGCCCTGGAGGCCCGCGTCGCCGCCCTGGAAGGCGGGCAGGCCGTCGCGGCCCCCGCCGACGACGACACCGGCCGCGTCGTCTACGGCGGCGAGGCCAGGCTGGGCGGCTACCGGTGGCGGTGGGAGTCGGCCCGCTCCCCCGGCTGGCTCGTCGAGCGCCCGGCCGCGCCGATGGCCGCCGTGCTCGCCGCGGCCGGCCACCCCGCCAGGCTGCGCATCCTGCAACTGCTGCTCAGCGGCCCGCGCCCGATCGCCGACCTCCAGAGCGAGCTGGCGCTGGCCTCGCAGGGGCAGCTCTACCACCATCTCAAGACGCTCGCCTCGGCCGGCCTGGTCGAGCAGCCCGAGCGCGGCGTCTACCGGGTGCCGCCGCAGGCCGTGTTCCCGGTGCTGGCCCTGGCGGCCGCGGCCACGGACGTCGCCGGCCGGGAGTGAGCGGGGCGGAGACCGCGCTGGAGGTCATCGGCGCCTGGGTCGCGGAGCGCCGGGCGGCAGCGTCGGCGCCCCGGGCGGGCCGTCCGTGATGAGGTCGAGCAGCGCGCCGGTGTCGAAGTGCCGCTCGACGAGGTCGCCGAGCGCGTCCAGGCGCTCCTCGCGCAGCCGGGCGAAGTCGGTGGCGGGGTCGGGGACGAAGTCGCGCCCGGCGCGGGCCGCCACGTCGGCCAGGAACGCGCGCCTGAACCCGTCGTTCTCCAGCGCGCCGTGCCAGGTGGTGCCCTGCACGGCGCCCACCCGGCAGCCGTCCAGGAACGGCTCGCCGCCCTCGACCGTGGCCCGGCCGTGGTGGATCTCGTAGCCGCGCACCGGCTGCCCGTACGCCTCGCCGTACGGCCTGCCCAGGATCTTGCCGGCGGCGAACTCGACGCGCACGGGCAGCAGCCCGAGGCCGTCGACGCGGCCCGCGCCCGACTCCACCTCGTCGACGATCTCGCGCCCGAGCATCTGGAAGCCGCCGCAGATGCCGAGGATCGGCCCGGTACGTGACACGAGCGCGTCGGCCAGGCCGGTGCGGCGCAGCCAGGCCAGGTCGGACACGGTGGCGCGGCTGCCGGGCAGCACCACGAGGTCGGCGTCCTCCAGCCCGGCGGGGTCGGTGACGAAGCGCACCACCACGCCCGGCTCGGCGGCCAGGGCGTCCACGTCGGTGAAGTTGGAGATGCGGGGCAGCCGCACGACCGCCACGCGCAGCGTCCGCCTGCCGTACGGGGGGCGCGCCGCGACCGTGCGGCCGTCCAGGGCCAGCGAGTCCTCCACGTCCATCCACAGCCCGTCGAGCCAGGGCAGCACCCCGTACACGCGCCGCCCGGTCAGCTCCCTGAGCTGGTCGAGGCCCGGTTCGAGCAGCTCACGGGCGCCGCGGAACTTGTTGACCACGAACCCGGCGACGAGCGCCTGGTCGGCGGCCTCCAGCAGGCCGACGGTGCCGTAGAAGGCGGCGAACACCCCACCCCTGTCGATGTCGCCGACCACGATCACCGGCAGGTTCGCGGCCCTGGCCAGGCCCATGTTGGCGATGTCGCCGGGGCGCAGGTTGATCTCGGCGGGGCTGCCCGCGCCCTCGCAGACGACCACGTCGTAGCTGTCACGCAGCCGCGCCAGCGACTCCAGCGCGGTGGCGCGCAGCAGGTCGCGCAGCTCGCCGTACTCCATCGCGTCGACGTCGGCGACGGGGCGGCCCATGAGCACGACCTGGCTGCGCCGGTCGCTACCGGGCTTGAGCAGGATCGGGTTCATGTCGGCGACCGGCTCCAGGCCCGCGGCCTGCGCCTGCATCGCCTGCGCCCGGCCGATCTCCGCGCCGTCGGCGGTGACGTACGAGTTGAGCGACATGTTCTGCGCCTTGTACGGCGCGACGCGCACGCCCTGGCGGGCCAGCCAGCGGCAGATGCCCGCGGTGACCACGCTCTTGCCGGCGTCGGAGGTGGTGCCCGCGACCAGGAGTGCGCCCTTCACCTGGAGCAGGTTAGTGGGAAATCGTGAGGAACCACCCATTTACGAATCCTGTGACTTCTGCCACTCTAACTAGAACGTTCGCCTAGAACAGAATTCTAGATTTTCCTCCTGGAAGGTGAGGCATGGTCGGAACGCTGGGTTCGCCCCGGACCGGCAGGATCGACGCGGCCGCCCGGGCGCCGTTCGGCTGGGCGCCGCTGGTGGTGCTCTTCATCGTCGGACTCGTCGACCGCATGGAAGCCAACCTGCTGTCGGGCGTGCTCCCCCTGGTGCAGCGGGAATGGGGCTTCAGCGACACCGCGGCCGGCTCCATCCCCACGGCGGCGGCGCTGGCGGGGGCGATCGTGGCCATCCCGGCCGGCTACTTCGCCGACCGGTACAACCGCACGCGGATCATCGCCGTCGTGGTCTTCATCTGGGCCGTCGCCACGCTCGGCACCGGCCTGGCGACCGGATTCGTCATGTTCTACCTGATGCGGGTGCTGCTCGCCGCCGCCGAGAACATCGACAACCCCGCCTCCGGCAGCCTGCTCGCCGACTACTACCCGCCTGTCACCCGGGCCAAGGCGTACGGCCTGACCCGCGTGACGACCTACCTGGGCGGCGTCGGCACCCTGCTCGGCGGGGTGCTCGGCGAGGCGTACGGGTGGCGGAACGCGTTCATGATCATGGTGATCCCGGGCCTGCTCACCGCCGTGCTCGTCTGGATGCTCAAGGAGCCCCGCCGGGGCGAGCTGGACCGGATCGTCGCCCGCTCGGCCGCCGCCACCGGCACCACCGGCACCGTCGCCGCCGAGCCGGTGCCCGCCCCGACGCCCGACACCGTCCCGACCACGGAGAAGGTGCCGTTCGGCAGGCAGATGCGGCAGGTGCTCACCATCCCGTCGCTGGTGTTCGTCTGCGTGGGGCTCGGGCTGCTCACGCTGGGCCTGGCCGGGGTGTTCTTCTGGCTGCCGACGCTCATGGTCCGCACCTTCGGCGTCGCGGCCGGCACCGCGGGCTCGGTGTCCGGCCTGATCACCATCGCGGGCACGCTGACCGGCACGCTGATCGGCTCCTGGCTGGGCCGCACCTGGCACGGCACCCGCAAGGGCGGCCGGCTGCTGGCCGGAGGCGGCGGCATCACGATCGGCGCGCTCGTCCTGGCCGTCGCGCTGTCGATGGACTCGCTGTGGCCGATGGCGATCCTCACCCTCGTCGCCTGCACGTCCATGTCGGTCGCCATCCCCAACATGACCGCCTGCCTGGCGGACGTGGTGCCGGCCAGCGCCCGGGGGCTCGGCTTCGCCGCGCTCCAGCTCCTCATCACCGGCTGCGGAGCGTTCGGCTCGCTCATCGTCGGCATCGCCTCGGACCAGCTCGGCTCGCTGGTCGGCGGCATGTACATCCTGATCGTCCCGATGGTGATCGGCGGCCTGCTCACGCTCGGCGCCCGCGCCTCCTTCGAGCGCGACGCCGCGAAGGTCCTCGACGCCGCCCGCCACTCCTGACCCGCCCCCGGCCCCCGCACACCCCGGGGGCCGGGCCTCAGGGTGCTGAGATGCGAAAGAAAAGTTGCGCAATTTCCGCTTCGCATCTACGCTCGGGGCATGGCACGGGATGAGAACCGCCGCATCACCGATCTCGACACGCTCAAGGCACTGGCCCACCCGCTGCGCCTGAAGCTCTACCGGGCGCTGTCCCACGCGGGCACGGCCACCGCCTCCCACCTGGCCGACCAGGTCGACGAGGCGGTCTCCCTCGTGAGCTACCACCTGCGCAAGCTCGCCGCCCACGGCCTCATCCTGGAGGCCGAGCCGCAGAGCGCCGACGGCCGCGAGCGCTGGTGGCAGATCGACCGCGGCCTGCAGATCCAGGACCGCGACTTCCGCGACGCCCCCGAACGGGCAGCCGCCTACGCGTCCTTCACCCGGCTGGCCTTCCGCGAGCACAACGAGCTCTACGAGCGCTACCTCGACGAGCAGTCCGCCTGGGACCCGGAGTGGCGCGCCGCCGCCTTCAGCTCCCAGTATCTGCCCCGGCTCACCGCCGACGAGCTGACCCGGCTCAACGACGAGCTCGCCGAGGTGCTGCGGCGCTGGGAGGCGCACGCCACGTCAGCCGCCGAGGCGGGCGACGTCGAAGGCCGCGAGAACGTCGTCCTGCACCTCTACGGATTCCCCACGCGCCCCTGACCGGCGCAAGGAGGTCATCCCCATGCACCCCGACATCCACTTGCGCCTCGACCGCATCCGCGCCGCCGAGCTGCGTGCGGACGCCCGGCGGTGGCGGCGGGCCCGCCATCACCGGCCTGCCCGCACCGCCTGGGCGGGCGCGCTCGGCTGGGCCATGATCGAGGCGGGTCTGAGGCTGGTGCAACACAGCGCGACCAGGCGGGCAGCAGTGACTGATATTTCAGGAGATTTGATCTGAAGTTATGGTGTATCAAGGTGCACGGCCCGTACTCCTTCTGGGTGTCAGAGGAGGCTTTCGTGAATTCTTCAGATGGCCGCGTCATCCTGTTCCTGATCATCGCCGTCACCGTGTTCGTCGCCGGGCGCCGCTACCAGTCGCTGATCTCGTCACGTCAGGTGTGGCGCGACACCATGAAGGCGGCCTCGGCGCGCAAGCTCGTCGCGTCCAACGCCGCCAGGTCCATGCTGTGGGTGGGCGTCGTGACCCTGTTCGTCTTCTGGCTGGTCGCCAACCTCAATCGCATCATGTGAGCCTCGCCGCCGGGCGCGCTCAGGCCCGCCGCCGGGCCACGCGCCCGGCGGCGGCCAGCACGGCGGCGCCGGCGGCAGCCCAGCACACGGCCCGCGTCAGCCGCACGGCCCGCCGGATGTCGGCCACCTCCGGCTTGCGCCCGTCGCCCATCGTGGGCCGGTGCTCCGTACGCCCCCCGTACACGTTGGCCCCGCCCAGCGTCACGTCCAGCGCCCCCGCGAACGCCGCCTCGCACCGCCCGGAGTTGGGGCTGGGGTGCCGCCCGCCGTCGCGCAGCAGCACGGCGAGCGTCCGCGCCGGCGCGGGCCCGGCCAGTACGGTGATCAGCCCGGTCAGCCGGGCCGGCGCGTAGTTGGCCACGTCGTCCAGCCGCGCCGCCGCCCACCCGAAGCGCCGGTAGCGCGGCGAACGGTGCCCGACCATCGCGTCCAGCGTGTTGATCGCCCGGTAGGCCAGCAGCCCCGGAATCCCCGCCACCGCCCCCCAGAACAGCGGCGCCACCGCCGCGTCCGAGGCGTTCTCGGCCAGCGACTCCACCGTGGCCCTGGCCAGCTCGGGCGCCTCCAGCCCGGACGGGTCGCGCCCGCACAGGTGCGGCAGCCGGGCCCGGGCCGCCGCCAGGTCGCCGGCCTCCAGCGCCGCCGCCATGTGGGCGCCCTCGCGGGCCAGCGTGGTGCCGCCGAGCACGGCCCACGTCGCCGCCGCGGTCAGCGCGACGCGGGCCGGACGGTTCGGCACCCGCTCGGCCAGCACGCCGAGCGCCGCCGCGCTCCCCACGCAGATGGCCACGTGGAGCACGCCGTTGGTCTTCGCGTCCGCGTACAGCCTGGACTCCAGCTTGGCGGCGGCGCTGCCGAACAGCGCGACGGGATGCCCCCGGCGCGGGTCGCCGACGACCGCGTCGAGCACCACTCCCAGCGCGAGCCCGGCGGCACGATCACCCTGAATACGCATGAAGCACATCAGATCAGATGCGCGTACAGCTCATCCTCGTGGGAGTCCAGCCAGGCCGACGCCCGGCGGATCCGCTCCCCCGCGCCGTCCGCCCACATCCGCGCCCAGTTCCCGCCGCCGTCCGCGCGGGTGCGCATGACCTCGTACGACCGGTGGAAACGCAGTCTGGCCAGCTCCAGCAGCCGGCGCCGATCCCGGGGCGGAACCCCGTACACGTCGCAGAACACCCGCAACCGCTCCCCCACCTCGACGCCGCGCAGCAGCGGATGCCGGTCGACGGGGTCGGCGATGGGCGCCCAGTGCCGCAGCGTGGTCACGACGTCGAACAGCCGCGTGGTCGGCCGGGCCAGGTCGAAGTCGATCATCCCCACCGGCACCTGATCACGAAAAATCACGTTGTCCGGTCGTAAGTCGCAATGCCCGATGATCTGCGGTGGCGCGTCGTCGTTCGACCCGCCCTCCCACCGGTGCCCGCTCAACGGGAACCCGGCCGTCGCGTCATGGAACTCGCGCAGCAGCCCCGCCACCCCCGCGAGCGCCTCCTCACCGGCGCTCGCCGCGCTCAGCCCGCTCGCGCCCGGCAGAAAACTGAGCACCTCACGCCCGAGCCCGTCGACCCCCAGCACCCTCGGCGCCCCCTCGAACCCGGCCGCCTCCAGGTGCCTGAGCAGGGCGTGCACAGCGGGCGTGGCCGGACTGACGGGCCTGCGCACGGTGTCACCGACGCGCACCACCCCGTCGGTCACATCCCCGCCCTGCAGGGGTATTTCATGCAGGAGCGTCGCGAACATGCCAAGAGATCCTAGACCGAAACCGCCGTTCCGATGGAGAAAATCATGCACGCCGCCTACATCACCGCCCCCGGCCCGCCGGAGGCCATCACCTGGGGCGAACTCCCCGTCCCCGGCCGCGGCCCCACGGACGTGCTGGTACGGGTGCGCGCCGTGGCGGCCGACCCGGTGGACACGTTCGTACGCTCCGGCGCCTACCCCGTCCCCATGCCCCTCCCCTTCGTCATCGGCCGCGACCTCGTCGGCCACGTCGAAGCGTCCGAAACCACCGCCTTCCCGCCCGGCCTGCCCGTCTGGTGCAACAGCCTCGGCCACGGCGGCAGGCAGGGCTCCTTCGCCGAGTACGTCACGGTCCCCGCCGACCGCCTCTACCCCGCCCCCGACGACCTCGACCCGCTCGACCTGGTCGCCGCCGCGCACCCCGCCGCCACCGCCTGGCTCGCCCTCGTCCGCCACGGCCACCTGCGCCCCGGCCACCGCGTCTTCATCGGCGGCGCGGCCGGGAACGTCGGCTCCGCCGCCGTCGCCCTCGCCGCCTCCTCAGGCGCCACCGTCATCGCCACGGCCCACCCGCGCGACCACGCCCACGTCCGCGCCCTCGGCGCCGCCGACGTCCGCGACTACCGCACCGACCCCCCAGCCGCCCACCCAGCCGGCGACCCCGGCGGCCCCGGCGGCCCCGGCGACCCCGATGACTCCGGCGACCAGACACCCGACCAGCCGGACATCCGCGACTCCATCGACCTGTACGTGGACGCCTCCGGCCAGGGCGACCCCGCCACGGCCATCGACCGCCTCGCCCACCGCGGCCGCCTCGTCATCATGTCCGGCCTCCGCCAGGCCCCCGCCCTCCCCCTCGGCCGCCTCTACACCAAGGACGCCACCGTCACCGGCTTCGCCATCAGCAACGCCACCGTCCCCGAACTCGCCGACGCGGCCGCCGGCGTCATCCACCTCCTCCGCACCACCGCCTGGCGCCCCCGCATCACCGCCCGTCTGCCCTTGTCACAGGCGGCCGAGGCCCACCGCATACTGGAGGACGGCCGAGCCCGCGGCAGGGTGGTCCTGGAGGCGCCGGGGGGCGGCGGGAGCTGACACGGAGAAAACGTGTGCATGACAAGTCGCCGGATCATGCACAATAAGGCAGGAGCGCCCTTAGCTCAGCTGGATAGAGCACCGGACTTCTAATCCGACGGTCGCAGGTTCGAATCCTGCAGGGCGCGCTTTGATCACGGCTACGGCCTGCGGAAGCGCATGCCAGGAGACTCAGGGCCGCGCGCGAGGACCTGGACCACTCCACTCTGCGGGACACGAGCCAGTGCTGCTCGAAACAGAAGAGCTCGCCGGACGGTAGACAGTCCGGCGAGCTCAAGATGCTGCAGCTGAATCGACGCGCCGGGGAACGGTGCCCGGCCTCGGCCTTACTCGGCGAGAATCTTCGCGGCGTTGCTCAGCTTGACCCGGAGGTCGGCCCGATACTTGTCCAGGCGCTCCGCGCTGCTGGCGATCAGGCGCGTCTGGACCTCCTTCTCCACGGTGGACCTGATCCCCAGGTAGTTCACTTCCAGCTTGCACTGCATGTCGGCCTGAGCGACCTTCTGCTCCTCAGGGGACAGTGGCCCGCCGTCGCGCCTCGCAGCCCAGCGCGGGTCCTCCCAAGCGGCAGCGGGATCGCTGTACGCATGACCGGAGCGTGCCATGCACGCGCTCCACTGCTGAGTCGCTTCGACGGTCCGCGCGTCGGCCTGCGCCTCGTCCGACGCCTGGCCACGTAGCTGCGTCACCAGCCATTCGTTCTCGGCGTTGGTGCCGGCCAGAACGCTGCGCCTGGCCTCGCCGAGGCAGCCGCCCTGCGGGATCTGCGAGCTGCGGTAGGTGTGCTGCCCCTTGCCCAGGTATACCGCCTGCTCTTCCGCGGATGGCGCCGAGGATTTCACAGCGGTATCGGCTTTGAGGGGCTTGTCAGAAAGCTCGGATGCGGGGGCGCCCGCGTATCCGTACTGAGCCGCTTTCGCCGGCTCGATGAAGAGATACCGTCGATCTTCCGGGAAGGGGCTGACCGAAGCCTTAAGGCGGTGCTTCGGATAATCGGTGAAGCCGAAGCGACCCATGCAGTCGGACAGCGCGTAGCGCATGGCGCTCGTGAGGTCCCCCACCTGCTCGGGGGTCGGCTCGTAGGCGTCCAGCGGGAAGACCACATCCTGGATCGACTGAAGGTGTGGCGGCTGATTACCTGCCGGAACTTCCGATGCGGTCGTGTTGGCGTATGCGAAGGTGCCGCATGCCGACAGCGTGGCCAGGGAGACCAGCGCCAGGGCCAAAGTGTTCCCCTTGCGCTGCTTCCGGTTGTCCATGGTGCCCACCTTAATCCAATATTCGCTTCCGATACGGGAGGTCGAGATAGTTACGGGCAACCCCAGGAGACGGAGCTCGCCTTGTTGTCGAACGCTTGCTGCCTCAAGTCGCCGTAGGCTGTCTGCGGGTACATCACCAGGTATTCCCCGCCGAAATCCTTGAACTGCCACAGGACGGCTGTGCACGATGTGTCGAGATTCCGGGCGGAGCTTGTACGGTTCTCGACCGTCTCGGCGCCGGGCAGCATCTCGTCGCCGTCCCAGTACCACAGGGAGTCGTCCCGGAAGTCGTTGTCGGTGCCGATATAGTCGGCTTGCATGTCGACGTAGTTGAAGAGGCGATAGACGCACAACTCGTGCGGCGGTGTGCAGTAGCCGTCAGCGCCCGGGTTGGCCAGCGCCGGTGAGGTGGAAACGATCTGAGCGGCCAGTGCGGCGCCCGCGATCGCCAGGACGGACGAGGCCATCCTTTTGAACATTGCGCTCATGCCCTTCTCCTGCCATCTGCCCGAAGGATAGTCAGCCGGTTGATCCGTTGGTGCACTCTTTGGATCCCGTCCATTTGTAATGCGAGCTCAGCCTGTCGTTGTAGTTGCCCAGATCGCTATAGGCAGGGTTGATGTTGAGCATGGTGAAGCCGGATCCGCCGAACTCGGCGTTCTCGTACAGCCACCACTCGCAGTACCCCTCGTTGTTCACTATGGAGCTGACCTGGTCGTTGATGTTGATGCCGGTCGGCTCCAGGTGGGCCGCGTAGAAGACGTCGGCGGCGGACGTGTAGTTGCGGTCGGTCCGAGTGAAGTCGAGCATTCCGCCCTGATAGCTCGAGTGACGATACGTGCAGAGGTTGCCGTCCTCGAAGGCGTAGTCACACGAACCGTCGTGGCCGGCGACGGCGGGTGCGGAGGCTAATGCGAAGGCAGCTGCCGCAGCGCAAAGGACGGCGGCGAATTTCTTGCTTTTGACAGCAAGGCTCATTGACTCTCCTGGCGTTGGTTGCGATGCTCGCTCTGGCCCCGGCGACGAGGCACGGCATTCGGACGCCGACACTCCTTACGGGCAAGACAGATAACTGTGACATGTGAGGTCAGTTACCTCTTGTGTCGAGGCCGGACCGAACTGGATCATCACCCACGGCCAAGGCGTTTTGCAAGAGGTCTATCTGAGAATCTCGCGTGCTTGATTCACCTGTGCCTGATGTGCTCCTATTGCTGCTGTCCATGCCCCTCGGTGCCCTCCCGGCCATTGGAGGGCGCATGTCCAATGAGGCAAGCCGGCACTTGCGGTTCGACGAATGGAGGTTTTACCGCCCTGGGCTGCAGAACCCGAGCCTGCCCCTGCGACATTCAGTCAAGAAGCTACGGCAAGACCCCTCATTGAATCGGAGTCCCATGCCTCGCCGGACGAGACGAGCGTTACTTTCCGTAGTTGTTCTCCTGTCTACCGGGCTCTTCGCAACGCAACCCGGACCTGGTGAGAAGGCATTCGCCGCCTCCGCTGCCGAGAAAACGGACCGGACGACGGCCGAGGAGCCAGGCGGGCAGCCTCCCGGACCGTCACCTCGTTCATCCATCGCCCCAGCAGAGCGAAAGCGCATATTGGCCGAGGGCTGGCAGCAGTCGCCGGACACCGCGCTCGCCACCTCAGGAGACGAGACCGGGTTTCACGTTCTCACCGCGCGCGCGAAGGACGGCTACCAGTGGAAGACCGTCGCCACGCTGGCCGAGCCGGGCATGGACACCGACCAATGGATCGGGAACGCGTGCCTCACCGGAGATGGCGCCAGCATCCTGGCCGTCTACGCGCCACGGCATTTCACCAACCGGGCGACGCTGTTCGCGCGCGGAGCGTTCGCCGCGGTCATCAATGCCAAGACGGGGGAAGTGGTCAAGCTTGAGGAGCAGGTGAGCCTCGCCTACTTCAATCCCGGCTGCGGCGCCGACAGCCGGTCAGTTCTTTCGCAGAGTGCGGTCGAGGAGCATCCGACCACCAGGCTCCTGCTTCTCGACACGAAGACGAAGAAGCTCAGCCGGGCATCCGTTCTCCAGGGACAGATCACCTCTGCCGTGCCGCATGGCGACGAGGTCGTCGCGGCGGACGGGAACGCCCTCGTGGCCTTTTCCGCGAGAGGCAAGCGCCGGACCCTCGCGCTCGCGACGTCCACGCCCTTCGACATCCAGGTGGACGCCGACGGCGGAATCGCTTATGCGGAACACCAGGGTGGCGAAGTCACCGTCAAATACCTCGGCAAGGGCGCCGGCGCACCCCGGACCTTGGCCAAGGGTGCCCTCGGTCGTCTGTCCGTCAAGCGAGGGGTTGCCGGCAAGCTGTTCCTGGTCGGCGACGCGGCCGCGCCGGCCTCCGGGCTCCCGCAGACGATGGAGTTCGTGCAGGGCCCGGCCACCGGTCAGATCTCGTCCCATGGAGAACTGCTCGTCCGAAGTGCCAGTCGCCGAGGGTTGCGCCCGGCACCAGCGGGAGATCCGAAGGACACCGGCATCCAGGGAGCTCGCGCCGAACGGCTCAGTGCGGAAGAGGTCGACATCGCTGTGGTCGTCCCCGCCTCGCGTCAGGCGGTGACCTTCGAGGTCCTACCGGACGCCCTGGTCGCGCCTCGACTGGCCGACGGCTCCAAGCCGAACCAGTCCTTGCTCAAGGCACTCGGACGGAAGGCGCCTTCGTCTCAGCCGACCACTGCCGCGGCTGACCCCACAGAGGACGTCAACGCCACCTGCTCGGTGCCGCGCAACGATCCCACGATCCAGGTCTACCAGCCGCACTGGAGGCAGGTGGAGTGGGCAGTCGACCAGCTCGTCATGAAGCGCCTGACCCTCACGCGCCCGGACGACTGGAAGGGGTCAGGACTGTCCGCCTGGTCGCCTCAGGCACTGTTTACACCTGAGGACCTCAGAGGCGGTGGCCGCGTCCCGACGAACATCATGCTGGGCATCCTGGCCCAGGAGTCGAACCTGTGGCAGTCCTCAAGCCACGTCATGGAGGGTGAGACGGGGAACCCTCTGATCGGCAACTACTACGGCATTTCCGTCTACGACGACAACCCGGCCAACGACTGGGATATCGACTTTGCGAATGCCGACTGTGGCTACGGCATCTCGCAGCAGACCGACGGAATGCGCAAGACCGGGGCCGTCGTATGGCCGGCGACCACCCAAAAGGCCGTGGCCGTCGACTATGTCACGAACATAGCAGCAGGTCTCCAGACCCTCACCAAGAAATGGAACCAGATCTGGGACGACACCAACGGGACCATGCTGGCCAACAACGGGGCTCCGTCGAAGCTGGAGAACTGGTATTTCGCCGTCTGGGCATACAATTCCGGCTGGCACCCCAAGAGCGCGAGCAACACGAACGGGGGTGCGTGGGGGCTCGGATGGACCAACAACCCCTCCAGCGGCCTCTGGAGGCCAGGCCGCCGTCCCTTCCTCGATCGGAACAGTTATACGGACGCGGCAACACCACAGCACTGGCCTTATCAGGAGAAGGTTCTGGGCTGGGCGGCCTGGCCCATCATGAAGACCTACTTCGACACGGCAACCCAGAAATGGACCGAGCAGGCCGGCTACAATCCCGCGTGGTGGAACACGGAAGCGCAACGCTCCGCCATCGTGCCGACCACCAATCCGAGCATGACGGACGCCTACGTCGACGTGAGCGCATTCTGCTCGCCTGACAATTCCTGCACGCCGTCAAGCAGCATCGAACTGCGAGGCACCTGCCAGCGCGCGGACTTCAAGTGCTGGTGGCACTCGCCCAAGGTCTGGAAGACGGACTGTCCGGCCCAGTGCGGCAACGAGGGCGAGATTCGCTACTCGGATCCCATCTACGCGTACACCGAGCGGGTGGCGCCGACCGACTACTGGAGGACATGTCTCACCTCGGGCCTGCCGTCGGGGTCGCTGGTCGTCGACGACGTCCTTCCGGCCGTCGAGCCGGTCATCGGATCGTGCGCGGGTGTCTCGACGGGATCCAAGGGCAAACTCGAATTCACCTTCGGCAGGGACGCCGGCGGCAAGATCCCCGCGAAAATCGATTTCCATCAGCTCGGGAACGGCTATGGCGGCCACGAATGGTTCGCCTTCACCCGCAGGTCGAACCAGAACGGCTCGGTCATGCGGGTGACGGGCACCTGGACGTTGAACCAGGCGCTCAACGGCTGGGCGCGCGTACTCGTCCACGTCCCGGAGCGCCGCGCCCAGACCCAGCAGGCTCCCTACACCGTCAACCTCGGGAACGGCGCTTCGCAGACGAGATACCTGCCGCAGCTGGCAGGAAAGAACGAGTGGCGCAGCCTGGGCGTCTTCCAGTTCGCGGGCACTCCGTCGGTCAGCCTGACCACCCTGAACCAGGAAGGTGACGGCACGACCGCGATCGCCTGGGACGCGATCGCGTTCCAACCGTTGGCGGCACGACCCAAGCACTTCGTGGTCGCGATGGGAGACTCGTACTCCTCGGGAGAGGGGATCGGAAACTACGAGAACGCGACCGACGTCTCCTACAAGACCATGCGCTGGAACGCCTGCCGCCGCAGCAAGGACAGCTGGATCCGGAAAGCCGTTCTGCCGGGTGAGACCAGGACCATCGGTCAGATGGCGGACTCCCTCGACCCGAACATGGACTTCCACTTCGTCGCCTGCTCCGGCGCCAGGACTCACTCCATGACGAAGTCCGATGTGCGGCACCAGACAACCGGTCTGGGATGGAGCGATTACCGGGACAAGGCCGAGGGCAGATTCCGTGAGATCGCGCAGCTGGACGCCGGATATCTCGACGAGAACACCACGCTGGCGACCGTCTCGATAGGCGGCAATGACGCCGGGTTCCCCTCGATGGTGACGAACTGCTGGGTAGTGGCCTGCAACACGCAGGAAATCGAGGCGGACAAGAAGGCCGACATATCGGGAGCCGTGAGCGCCTTCGTGTGCGACCTCGACGAGGACGGGGTCTTCGAGACCCCCTGCAACGTCAAGGACGTGCTCGAGAAGATCGACCTGAAGGTCAAGAACTACTTGCCCGCACGCGCCAAGAAGGCCAAGGTCGTCCTCATGGGCTATCCACGAGTTTTCGACGGGGATCCCAACCACGAAGGAAATCAATGCTCCACGATGTCGCAGTTCAGCTGGTGGGAGGTGGAGATGCTCAACAGACTCGCCGACCATATGGCGGCCGAGCAGTCGACCCTCGCTGCGGCGCTGAAGGCTTCCGGAAAAGAAGTGTCGTACGCCAACCCGATAGCGCAGTTCGGGGCCCATGGGGCCTGCGACGATGACCAGTGGGTCATTCCCGTAAGCTTCGCCAGAACGGGAGAGGGCGACTTCGGCGACGTTTTCGACGGGTGTCTGACAGACGGACTCAGATGCGCGAGCCGAACCTCCGTCCACCCGAACAACAAGGGGGCCGTCGCCTACGCCCAAGTCCTTCAAGGACATCTCGCGAGCACACCTGTGAATTACACTGGCTGGTAGCAGAGAACGTGGGTGCGCTCGCCTCATGGCGCGCACCCACTCCCCTTTCCCTGGCGAGGCGGCATGAGTTCCGAGGATCCCGTACGGCGCCATGTGGTCGGCCTGGGGGTGATCGTTGCGGCGCTCTTGATCGTGATCGCCCCGTTGATGGTGTTCAGCGCGATGCTCGAGTCCCAGATCGAGGATCGCGCCGAACGGGCTCTCAGCAGCCGGGCAGAGCTGGTCAGCCAGGCGCTCCGGCGGGATCCGGCGGGGAGTTCGTGGCAGGCCGCGGCCAGCGGGTGGGCGTCCAAGGCGGCGCGCCCCGACGGGCGGACCCTGGTGATCTCGACGTCTGTTCCGGTTGAGGCGGGGATGATGCTCGGCACGGAGTTGTACGAGCGATGCTACAAGATCGTGTTCACTGCGATCGGCACTCCGGAGCAGGGTTATGAGCTGGAGAAGGTTCCCGGGTGCGCGGAGGAGCAGTGCAGGGGACGTCGGCCGTGCCCGGCGCTTTCGCCCAGTTGACCGGTCCACGCGGGGCGTAGGCGCGAGGGTTCAGCAACTCCGGCTTCCCAGCGATCACCCGGGCGATCCGGGTTGACAAGTGCATACATGTACATGCAACATCTTCTTGCACGGACAAAACATGTACGTACATGCAAGGAGAAGTCATGAAGCGCGAACGCATCAGCACCACCCCCGACTGGTACGAGCCCTACGCCATCTCACAAGCCATCAAAGTCGGCGACCTCGTCTTCGCCTCCGGCCAGGCCGGCTTCGACGACAACGGCGTCACCGTCAGCCACGACTTCGAAACCCAGGCCCGCCAAGCCTTCACCAACCTCGACCGCGTCCTCAAAGAAGCCGGATCCAGCCTCGCCGACGCCGTCAAGGTCACCATCCTCGTCACCGACCTCGAACCCAACCTCGACACCATCATCAAGCTGCGCAAAGAGTTCTTCACCGAGCCCTACCCCGCCGACACCCTGATCCAGATCTCCCGCCTCGCCCAGGCCGACTGGCAGATCGAGGTCGACGCGACCGCCGTGGCACGGTCATGAAGATCCAGATCTGGTCCGACTACGTCTGCCCGTTCTGCCTGCTGGCCAAGGGGCCGATCCAGGAGGCCGTCGCCGGGCGTGACGTCGAGATCGAGTGGATGCCGTTCGAGCTGCGTCCCGAGCCCGTTCCGACGCTGGAGCCCGAGGGCGACTACCTCCAGAACATCTGGAAGCAGACGATCTACCCGATGGCCGAACGGATGGGTGTCGGCATCCACCTGCCCGACGTCTCGCCTCAGCCGTACACGCGACTGGCCTTCGAGGGCTACCAGTACGCCAGGGAGCACGGCGACGCCGAGGCGTACAACGACCGGCTGCTGCGGGCGTTCTTCGAGGACGGCCTCGACATCGGCGACCTGGACGTGCTGGCGGACCTGGCCGCGGGGCTGGGCCTCGACGCGGCGGAGTTCCGTGCCGCGCTCCTCGACGGCCGGTACGGCGAGGCTCATCGGGCCGCGCTCCAGCAGGCGCAGGATCTGCAGATCCGCTCGGTCCCGACGATCATCGTCGACGGCACGTACCGGATCGAGGGGGTTCCCCGGCCTGACGCGCTCCGCGAGCTCCTGGACAGACTCGAAGCGATCAAAGCGGTCGAGGCTCCTGGGAAGACCTGCTGCGGCGTGGAGGGTTGCTGAGGAAGGCGGCCGTGGTGCTCGCGGCCTCTCAAGGCCCCGAACAGCCTTCGCCGGGGCGGGGGTGGCGCCGGTGAAGGAAAGCAGGCGGTGGCTTCAGACGAAGAAGCTGTCATGGCGGACGAAGAACTCCGCGCGTTCTTCTTCGCTGAGGCCGCCCAGCTCGGTGACGCCTTCGAAGTATCCCTCGCGCGGTGCGCCGGGGGCGAAGAGCATGAGCATGGAGGCGGGTTCGCCGGATTCGTTGCGGAAGGCGTGCAGCCCGCCCACCGGCACGTACAGGTAGTCGCCGGAGGTGGCGTCGATCCACTGCCGGCCGTCGAACAGCCGCATGGTGCCGGACAGGATGAAGAACGACTCCGACATCGCCTTGTGGAAGTGGGTGCTGGGTCCGCTGACTTCGGGGCCCATGTCCACCCGGTACAGGCCGTACTCACCGCTGGTGGAGACGGTGGTGGACAGGTAGTGGTAGGCGGTGCCCTGCGCGACGGTGGGGCCGTCGGTGGCGACCGGCGGGGAGATGAAGTCGGGCGCGCTGGTCGCGGGACGGAAGGTGGCGTTGATCTCGCCGTGTTCGCCGAAGTAGCGAGGATCGGGGTAGGACATGCGCACTCCTTGCACGAGGGCAGATTAGGTGAGTGCTAAGATAACCAGCACTTACGTGAGCGTCAATTAAATGAGCGCTCAGCTATATGCGGGTGGAGGATGCATGGCGGACGCGGTGGAGTCAGTGCTGGAGCAGTGGAGGCGCGAACGGCCGGACCTCGACGTCTCGCCGATCGGCATCGTGGGGCGGCTCATGCGGCTGTCGCGGCTCTGGGACAAGGAGATCAAGGACTTCCTGGGCGAGCACGGCCTGGAGCCCGGCGAATTCGACGTCCTGTCCACGCTGCGACGCTCAGGAGAGCCGTACGAGCTGACCGCGAAGGCCTTCCTCAAGGCGTCCCTCGTCACCACCGGGGCGATCACGCTGCGGGTCGACCGGATGGCCGCCAAGGGCCTGGTCACCCGGACGCCAGACGCCAACGACCGGCGCTCGGTCAGGATCCGCCTCACGCCGCACGGTCTTGAGCTGATCGACCGGGTCCTCCCCCTCCACCTCGCCAACGAGGCCCGCCTCGTGGAGAGCCTCGACGCTGGCGAACGCCGGCGCCTGGAGGCCACGCTCGCCGGGCTGCTGGAGTCTCACGGCGACACCCCCGCCGACCCCGGCCCGCCCGCCGATCAGCAGTAGCCGGCCAGGCCGTCCGCCAGCTCTTCCTCGTCGCCGTCCCGGTGGGCGGACAGGGCCTGCTGCAGGGCGAAGGTGGCACGGATGACGGCGATGCGGGCGGTCATCGTGCTGTCCGGCCGGGCGTCCAGGGTGAGAACCCGGTTCAGGAAGCTCGCGCCGTAACTGGCCGCGACGGCCGCCAGGTCCTCGGCGGGGTCGCCGATCGTGACCTCGTCCCAGTCGATCACGCCGCTGAGCACCGGCAGCCCGTCCTTGCGCTCCCACAGCACGTTCTCGGCGCCGAGATCGCCGTGCACGACCGCGTCAGTGAGATGGGGAAGGCCGTCGAGCGCGGCGAGCTCCCGCTCGGCCCGCTGACGCCCGCCGTCGGACATGAGCCCGAACAGCTCGGCGCGGACGTCCGCCGCGAACCGCCGCCATCGGTCTCGTGGCGCCGGCAGAGCCGCTCGTGCCTGGTCCGAGGCGCCGTTCCTGGCCAGTGCTGTCAGCAGCGTGACGTACTGCGTCGCCACGGCCTCGGCCACCTGGGGATCTTCGAGCGCCTCGGCCTCCAGCGGGGCCCCGGGAACGCGGCTGAGCACGAGGTAGGGCAGCCCGTCTGCGCTGCCTTCCTCCAGCGGCCGAGGCGTGGCGAAGCCGAGATCGAGCGCGGCGAGCAGGCGCAGAATGGCGGCCCGGTGCGGCAGCCGGGTGGCCGCGGCGTCGGTGCGCGGCAGGCACACGACACGGTCCGCGCCGATCACCACCTGGTGGAACTGTCCTTGACGGACGGTGAGGTCCTCCGGCGTGACGCCCGGCAGCAGGCGGCTCAGCAGAGCGCGATGCGACGGCGGGAGCTGCATGAGAACGCGGGCTGTCCTTTCCGTCACCGGCTGTCCACGGGCTCCTCGCCCTCTCGCGACATGGACGCACTTGCGAGATTGAAGCATATAGGTTGGCGGGATGATCTACGCCAAGACGCCGCTGACCCGCGAGATCCGCGAAACCGTGGCCCTGGCCTGGGGGGTCACGGGAGAGGGTGAGCGGTTGCACGGCGGTGAGGAGTCCGCCGCGTACCGCCTCGACGGCCACGTCATCCGCGTCGGCCCCGCAGGGCGCTCCGCCGCCGAGTCGGAATGGTGCCACGCGATCGCCCGGCACGCCGCCGCCGGCCTCCCCGAGGCCGTCGCCCCGCTGCCGACCGCCGACGGGACGGCGACGGTCGTCGTCGTGGCCGGCCGGCCGATCTCCTGCTGGCCGTATGTCGAGGGCTCCTGGGCGGATTCCGACGTCCCGGCCCAGCGCGAGGCGGGCGCGCGGCTGCTGGCCCGGCTTCACCAGTCACTCGCCGGCTTCCGCCCCGGCCCCCGCCCGGTGCCCGCCTTCCAGGAGTCCGGCCTGTACGGCCCCCCGCCCCGGCCCGAAGCCGAGCCGAAAGAGCCCGGCCTGGAGCGCCAGTCAAAGGACCCCGAGCCGAAGAACCCCGGCCTGGAGCCCCCGTCAGGGGACCCCGACCTCCAGGATCCCGAGCTGGACCGGTGGCTGGTCGCCTTCCATGCCGCGCACCCCGTGCGCCACCCCCTGCACGGCGACTACTACACCGGCAACACGCTCGTCAGGGACGGCCGGATCGTGGCGGTCTACGACTGGGACGAGTCCTTCGTCGGCGCCCCCGAGCTGGAGCTGGCCGCCGCCGCGCTGGAATGGGGTGACGACCTGACCGGGCCGAGCAAGGTGTTCGTGGCCGCCTACCACGAGGCGGGCGGCACGGCGGGCCACCTGGACGAGGAGTCGCTCGCCCAGCTCGTCAGGCACAAGCTCCGCAGGGAGCACGCCTACTTCGCCAAGGCCGTGCGCTCGGGGGTGAAGCACGACGAGGAGGACATCGCGTACGCCCGCGCGCGGGTGGAGCTGTTCCACCGGCTACGCCCCTGACGGCGCCGGCCGGGTGGTCAGGCGTCCGGGATCCAGTTGCCGTGGAAGCCGAGCGGCACGCGTACGGGCAGGTGGACGCGGGCCACGGGCGGTCCGGTGAAGTCCTGCGCGGACAGGATCACCAGGTCGGAGGCGCCGCGCTCGGGGTCGGCGACGTAGGCCATCAGGTATCCGGCGTCCTCGGCGCCCTGGGTGTCGCCCGGGTCCGGGGCGAAGGCGGCCTCGCCGACGGCGGCGTCCCGCGCGAACCCGTGCACCTCCGTCGTGCCCCGTACCAGGTCGTGCTTGACCAGCGCGTTGGTGAACGCGTCGTCGTGGTGGGGGCCGCTGGGCGTGAACTGCATACCGTACACGGGGGTGACGGCGGAGTAGCCGTAGCGGTGCTGCCGGGAGGCGTAGGCGTCGTTCACGCGCGGGAAGTCCTGGGGCCGGTCGTCCACGCACCGCTGTTCCAGCCGTCCGGTGCGCAGGTCGATGCGCCAGCGGTCGAGCCTGGGGCTGATGCCGCCGGGGTCGGCGACGTCCACGGGACCGTCGGCGGCGATCAGGTCGACGGTGATCGTCGAGCCGTCGTCGTAGGCGTTGAGGACGTGGCTGACGTAGAAGGGCTCGGCGGGCAGCCAGCGGACCTGGCCGCCGGTCCGGGGCAGGACGCCGACGTGGGCCTGGTGCGCGGGGTTCCAGCGGAAGCGCATCGCGTCCATGTCGAAGGTCAGCGGGATGTCGAAGACGACCACGAAGTTCTCCGACAGCGCGAAGTCGTGGAGGAACGGCAGGTCGCCGGGCAGCGGGAGGTCGGCGACGTGGGTGACCGTCCCGGCCGGGTCGGTGACGACGTGCTGGGCGAACGGGCGGCCCAGCAGGTATGCGAGCGAGTGCAGGTCGCCGGTGCGCGGGTCGACCTTGGAGTGCGCGTTGGCGCTGGAGCCCTCGCGGGTGGCGGCCAGGGGGCACTCGCCGACGGTGTCGAGGTCGTAGCCGAGTTCGTGGGGCGGCCCGCCCGCCTCCGACAGGGCGAGGGTGCGTCCGGCGTGGCGGAGCACGTGGATGTTCGGGGAGGGCGGCAGGAAGGCGGGCGGTTCCAGGCCGCGTTCCATCCGGTCGAGCGCGTCGGCGATCTCCGCCGAGCGCACCCAGCGGTTGCGGTACCACTCGGCCCGGCCGTCGCGGATCCGCACGCCGTGCACCATGCCCGCGCCGAAGGCCCAGAAGTGCGTGACGGGGTCCTCCACGCCGAGCGGGTTCGGGCCCAGCCGCAGGTAGCGGCCGTTCAGCTCGGCGGGCAGCCGCCCGGTCACGGGCAGGTCGTAAGCGGTGACCTCCTCCTTGACGGGGGCGAAGGGCCCGTGAAGGTAACGGTCGTAGCGGTCCATGCTCACCTCGGTCGATCGGCTGTACGGTGTACGAAGCGAGACGGTACAGCCGGGTGGAGCGCGGCGACCGAGGCCGCGGTAATGCGCTAGGCCAGGGAGCGAGCGGTTCACCAGGCGGAATCCGGCTGCTGCGGCAGGCGCACAACTGCCCTAGTACAGGAGGCGATCGGCATGCGGCGAACGGGGAGCGGCTCCGCGCCGCCCTACCTGCGGATCGTGCGGGAGATCCAGCGGCGCATCGACACGGGCGCACTGCGGCCGGGCGACCGCGTCCCGTCCATCAGGCAGGCCGCCGCGGAGTGGGGCGTGGCCACCGCGACCGCCACCAAGGCGCTCGACACCCTGCGCCGGCAGGGCCGGGTGGTGGCCGTCCCCCGCGTCGGCACCGTCGTGGCCGACCCCGCGCCGGGCGCGCCCCGGTCCGGGGAGGGCCGGACGCGCCGGTCGCGACCTGCGGCGACCGGCCCCGACGGGGAGCGCGACCGGGTCGTACGCGCCGCGATCGCCCTCGCCGACGCGGAGGGCTTCGAGTCGGTGTCGATGCGCGCCATCGCGGCGAAGCTCGGCATGCCCACCATGTCGCTGTACGGACTGCTGCGCGGCAAGGAGGAGCTGGCCGCGCTCATGGCCGACACCGCGTTCGGCGAGCTGGAGCTGCCCGAGGAGCCGCCCCCGGGCTGGCGTGCCCACCTGGAGCTCGCGGCGCGGCTGCAGTGGCGTCTCTACCTGCGGCATCCCTGGCTGCCCCGGCTCATGTCGCTCACCCATCCGCAGCCACTGCCCCACCTGCTCAGGTTCGGCGCCTGGGGCATGAGCGCCGTGCTGAAGCTCGGGCTCGACCCTGAGGCGGCCCGCCTCGTGTGGTGGGCCGTGGCCAACCACGTCCGGGGGACGGCCACGAACCTCGAGGCGCAACGCGACGCGGAGCGGCACACCGGGCTGTCACCCGACCAGTGGTACGTCGCCCACCTGCCGTCCCTGCGCGCCGCGCTCCCTACCGGCACGGCGCCGATCGACGACCGGCTGGGCTTCGACCTGACCTCGTTCTTCGAGGCCGGGCTCCAGCTCCTGCTCGACGGGGCCGCGGTCCAGATCGGACGGCAGCACCGGCGCGCTGATCCTCCGCGTTGACGAGCCGCTTCAGCCGGTGCGGAAGGTCACTTCCGGGTAGGCCGCGGACGGGCCGTTCAGCAGGGTGGCGGGGCGCTCGCGCAGGTGGACGTCGAAGAAGTCGCGCACGTACGCCCGGGTGATCGCGGCGGCCCGCGCCCCGGTCAGCCTGCCGGCGGGCAGGCCGAGCTGCTCGGCGAGCACCGGGAAGTCGGTGAAGGAGTCGTGCTCGGACCCGGCCACCTCGGCCCACCGCTTCCAGCCGGTCAGCAGCGGCCAGTTCTCCGCCCAGGTGGGCACGTCCGGGGTGCCGAACAGCAGGAGCGGCCGGGCGAGGCCGCCGGGCGGCGGCGGGACGACGAACGCCCCGTCGAGGACGGCGCCCGCGTCGATGCGGGGGTCGGCGGTCATGGCGTGGGCGGCGCTGTTGCCGCCGATGGAGTGCCCGGCCATGCCGATCCGGCGCGGGTCGACGGGCAGGCGCCGGTCCCGGATCAGGCGGTCGAGGACGAACGACACGTCGGCGGCGCGGATGTCCGGGACGAGTCCGGGCGCGTCCTCGATCCCGCAGGCCAGGCAGGTGGTGGTGCGCCCGCCGGGGAAGGTGGTGGCGGCCGACTCGTAGGTGTGGTCGACGGCGGCGACGGCGTACCCATGGCTGGCCAGGTCCTCGGCGAGGACGGTCAGCGACGAGCGGGGCAGGCCGAAGCCGGGCGAGAGGACGACGAGCGGGCGCTTGCCGGGCACGGGCGGGGCGCCGGTGCGGGCGTGGCCGCGGATCCGGCTCAGCAGGTCGCCGGGCGGCAGCCCCTGGGCGGCCAGGAGCAGCGCGGACTCCTCGGGGGTGACGTACCGGGCGCGGGCGCCGGAGGCGCGGGTGGCCGGGTACCACACGGTGACCATGAGGCGGCGGCGTTCGGCGGCCACCCAGGGGTCGGGGCGGGAGGCGTCGAGCAGGTCCCGGGAGACGGTGCCGACGGGGTGCGTCCCGGTCGGCGCGGGCAGCACCGGGACGGCCGTGAACCCGGGCTGGGGGACGGACGCGGACGCCGCGGTGGGGACCTGCAGCGTGGCCGCCAGCAGGGTGATGAGCAGGGCTCGGATCATGCGGTGAAAACTAGGCGGCGAGCCCCGCGCGGTCGTCGGACTTCTGGCCAAACATCCGCCCGCGCGCGTGGTCGCGCACGCCAACGGGCGGCCGTGCTCCGCTGGCCATACTGTCGGGCATGAATCTCGAACTGGTCAAGAAAGAGGTGTCCTCGCTCGTCACCCCCGGCACCCCGGGACTGGCCGTCGCCGTCTACTCCGGCGGCGAGGCGGTCGCCACGGCCGCGGCGGGCACGGCGTGCGTCGAGTTCGGCGTGCCGATCGACGCCGACACCCGCTTCGACATCGCGAGCGCGAGCAAGCAGTTCACCGCCGCGTGCGTGCTGCTGCTGGCCCGTGACGGCGCGCTCGGCCTGGACGACGACGTGCGGCGGCACGTGCCGGAGCTGAGCCTGGAGGTTCCCGTCACGCTGCGGCAGTGCCTTCAGCACACGGGCGGCCTGCCGGAGTGGTACACGGTCATGGCGCTGACCGGGCACCCGCTCGCCGAGATGACCGAGGAGCGCCTGCTGGAGGTCATCGCCCGGTTCCGCGGGACGACGTTCGAGCCCGGCACGGACTTCACCTACTCCAACACCGGGTACGTGCTGGCCTCGGTCGTCGTGCGCCGGGTCAGCGGCAGGTCGCTGGCGGAGTTCGCCCGGGAGCGGCTGTTCGGGCCGCTCGGCATGGACGACTCGATCTTCCGCGACGACGCGACGCTGCCCGTGGAGCGGATGGCGTACGGCTACGCCAACGTCGACGGGCCGACGCGCCGGGCCGACACGCAGGAGAGCGCGGTCGGCGACGGCGGCATGGTCACCAGCGTGCGCGACCTCGCCCCGTGGTTCGGCTTCCTGACCGACGGCCGGGTGCTCGGCGCGGACCTGCGCGACGCGCTGCTGGAGCGTGCCGTGCTGGCCGACGGCACCACGCTGCCGTACGCGTTCGGCGTCTACCACTACGAGGTCGCCGGGCGGCCGGCGTTCGGGCACGCGGGCGGCATGCACGGCTACCTGTCGGACCTGCTCGTGCTGCCGGACGAGGGCGTGGGCGTGGCGGTGCTGTCGAACCAGCGCGCGATCAACCCGCTCGCGCTGACCGAGCGCCTGGCCAAGCTGCTGCTCGGCGAGCCTCTCGCGGACCCGGGGCGGGAGCCGGGCACGCTGCCGCCGCCCGCGCACGAGCACTGGCACGACCCGGTCACCGGCCTGACGCTGACGCTCAAGCACGGCGACGACGGGGTGGAGGTGTCCGGCGTGGGCACGTTCGTCCCGGGCGCCGACGGCCGCTGGCACGGGCAGGGCGAGGAGGACCGGGAGTGGCTGGAGTGCTCCGGCGACACGCTCGTCCTGGGCTCGATGCTGGCGGCCCGGCCGCCGACCACGTTCCGGCCCGCCGCCGCGCCGACCGGCGAGGCGGCGCCCGAGGGCGAGTGGTGGAGCGGCGAGCTGGAGGCGCGGGCGAGCGTGCGCGACGGCGTGCTGCGCGTCGGCCGCACGCTCGAACTGCCGGTCGAGCCCGCCCCCGCGGGGCTGTGGCAGGCCGGGCCGTTCACGCTCCGGGAGGCCGACGGGGCCCTGCTGATCAGCGGCGGCGGCCTGCGCGGGTTCCGGTTCGCCTGAGCGCACTCGTTGGCCTGCGCAACCAGGCGGGGGTCGCGGGTTTTGGCGGCCCGGTCAGTGAACGGGGACGGTCCGGCTTCTAGCGTCCGACTGTCCCCGCCACTCAGCTTCCGAGGTGGTCACATGACTCCTGCGAAGACCGCCGCCGCGACAGCCGTGCTGCTGCTCCTCACCGCCTGCTCGGCAGGCGGCGCCACCCCGCCGCCTGCCGACACGCTGGTCTGGGCCACGGCCTCGCCGCCCAGCAGCCTCGACATCGCGCACGGCTTCAACAGCCCGTCGACCCTGGTCCAGACAGCCGTCCTCGACACCATGGTCACCCTCGACGAACGAGGGCGGCCGGCGCCCCACCTGGCGACCGGGTGGACCCAGCCCGACCCGGCGAGCTACCTGTTCACGCTGCGCAAGGGGGTGCGCTTCACCAACGGCAGCCCGCTGACCGCCGACGACGCCGCGTTCTCACTGCGCCGCCACCTCGACCCGAAGGTGGCCTCCCAGGCGGCCTCCTACTTCACCATGGTCAAGAAGGTCGAGCCGGTCGGCGACGACCAGGTGAAGGTGACGCTGAGCCGCCCGGCCCCGGCGTTCCTGGCCGTCTCGGCCATCGCCTGGCAGATCGTCCCCCGCAAGCTGGCCGAACCGCATCCCAAGGACCTGGGCAGCCCCGAGGTCGGCACGCTCGGCACCGGCCCGTACAAGGTGAGCCGGTTCTCCCTCACCTCCGGCGTGCTGCTGGAGCGCAACGAGGACTACTGGGGGCCGAAGCCCGCGCTGCGCCGGGTCGAGGTCAAGAGCATCGGCGACCCCGAGACGCTGCGGCTGGCCGTGCGGTCGGGCGAGATCGACGGCACCGCCGACCTCAACACCCGCGACGCGCGCAAGTGGACCGGGCTCCCCGGCGTCAAGACGATCTTCTACCCGGGCAACAACATCAGCTACCTGTCGCTCGCGGTCAAGAACGGGCCGCTGGCCGACGTGCACGTCCGGCGGGCCATCGCGCACGCGGTCAACCGCAAGGCGATCTCCGACCTGATGACGGCCGGGCACGGCGGCCCAGCCGACGCGCTGCTGCCCGAGCCGATCCTCACCGCCGTCTACGGCGACGCCCCTCCCCCGGTGCCCGTCCACGCCTACGACCCGGCCAAGGCCAAGGAGGAGCTGGCCAAGTCGGGCCATCCGGACGGATTCACGCTCGCCGCGCCCTACGCCAGCGGCGGCGACACGGGCACCGTCATGCAGGCCGTCGCCGCCGACCTCGCCAAGATCGGCATCACGCTCAAGCTGGAGCCCGCCCCGTCCGACCAGTACGCGGCCCGGATGATGGAGCACGACCGGCTCGGTGTCCACTACGTGGCCCTGGCCTACGGCACGCCTGAGCCGATCGAGGTGCTGCCCGACATGGTCAGCCGGGCCTCCGCCGAGCCGCAGGGCTTCAACTTCTCCGGCTACGGCTCGGCCGCCACCGACGAGAAGCTCGACGCGCTCGTCTCGGCCACCGGCGAGGCCCGCACGGACCAGGTCACCGACCTGCTGAAGGAGATCGCCGACCAGGTGCCGTACGTGCCGCTGTTCCACACCGACAACGCCGCGGCGCTGAACGAGAAGTACACCGCCTCGCTCCACACGTGGACCATGAACCTGTTCGCGGCGATCCGCCCGGCGGGCCGTTGACATGGCGCTGCTCAAGCTCCTCGGCCGCCGGCTCGGCGCCGCCGTCCTGCTGCTGGGCGTGCTGTCGACGCTCACGTACGGGCTGCTGCTGGCCTCGCCGGGCGGGCCGGAACAGGTGCTGCTCGGCGGGCGGCCGTCCACGCCGGAGACCCGGGCGGCCATCCGCGAGCAGTATCACCTGGACGACCCGTTCCCGGTCCGGTACGCGCGCTGGCTCGGCGACGCCCTCCAGGGCGACTTCGGCACGTCGATCTACTCCCGGGAGCCGGTGGTGAGCGTCATCGCCGACCGGCTGCCGGTCACCGCGAGCCTGGCCGCCTACGCGCTGGCGCTCACCGTCGCCGTCGGCGTCCCGGCCGGGCTGCTGGCCGCGATGCGCCGCGGCGGGCGGCTCGACCAGGGCATCACGCTCGGCGCGCTGGCCGCGCTGTCGATCCCGTCGTTCGCGCTGAGCATCCTGCTGCTGTACGGGTTCGCCGTCCAGCTCGGCTGGTTCCCGGTGTTCGGCGTGGGCGACACGTTCGCCGAGCGGATCACGCATCTCACGCTGCCCGCGATCGCGCTGGCGGCGGCGCAGGCCGCGCTGGTGGTCCGGCAGATGCGGGCGGCGGCGCTGGACCTGGCCGCCTCCGACTTCCTCACCTTCGCCCGCGCCCGCGGCCTGCCCAGGCGGCGCGTATGGACGAGTTACGCGCTGCGCAACGCCGCCCTGCCGGTGCTGACCGTGGGCGGGCTGCTGCTGGCGGCCAACCTGACCGGGTCGGTCTTCGTGGAGCAGGCGTTCGGCCTGCACGGGCTGGGGTCGCTGCTGATCGGCGCCGTCGGCCAGAAGGACATCCCGGTGGTGCAGGCGCTGGTGCTGCTCGGCGGCGTCATCGTGGTCGTCGTCAACCTGCTGATCGACCTGGCCTACCTGGTGGTCGACCCGCGCGTGCGGCAGGGGGCTGCGTCATGAGGGCCGTGCTGGTGACGATTCTCGGCCTGGCGGCGGTGGCCGCGCTGACCGGGCCCTGGCTGGCGCCGTACGACCCGGCCGCGCAGGACCTGGCGCTGAGCGCGGCCGGGCCGAGCGCCGCCCACTGGCTGGGCACCGACGACCTGGGCCGTGACGTGCTGTCGCGGCTGCTGACCGGGGCCCGCTCGGCGCTGTTCTGGCCGGTGCTGGTCGCGCTGTTCACCACCGTGCTCGGCACCGCGCTCGGGCTGGTGAGCGGCTACCACCGGGGCTGGGTGGACGCGGTGCTCATGCGGGTCGTGGACCTGGCGATCGCCATGCCGGGCCTGCTCGTGCTGATCGTGCTCGTGGGCGTGCTCGGCGGCGGCTACGGGTGGGCGGTGCTGGCCATGGCCGTGCTGTTCACGCCGGGCGACATCCGGGTGGTGCGCAGCCTGACGCTGGCCCAGCGGGAGCTGGCCTACGCCGAGGCGGCGCGCACGCTCGGGCTGCGGCCGGGCCGGATCATGTTCCGCCACCTGCTGCCCAACCTGGCGCCGACCGTGGTGGCCAACGCGCTGCTCAGCTTCACCGGGGCGCTGGTCGCGCTGGCCGGGCTGTCGTTCCTGGGCATCGGCCTGCCGGCCGGCACCCCGGACTGGGGACTCATGGTCGAGGAGAACCGGCAGCTCCTGGACCTCAACCCGTGGGCCTCGATCGCCCCGGCCGCGCTCATCACCGTGGTCGCCTGCGCGGCGACGCTGCTGGGCGACCGGGCGTTCGAGTCGATGTCGAAAGGAGCCGGCCGATGAAGGTGACCGGCCTGCGCGTCTCCGGGACCGGGCTGATCGTCGACGGGGTGGACCTGGAGGTCTCGCCGGGCGAGACCGTGGGCCTGGTCGGCGAGTCCGGGAGCGGCAAGTCGCTGACCGCCCGCGCGATGGCCGGGCTGCTGCCCCGGGGGCTGCGGGCGACGGGCTCCATCACGCTCGACGGCAGGGAGCTGATCGGCGCGCCCGAGCGGGTGTGGCGCACCGTGCGCGGGCGGCGGCTGTCGCTGCTCATGCAGGACCCGTTCGCCATGCTCAACCCGCTGCTGACGGCGGGCGCGCACATCGCCGAGTCGTCGCGCTCGCGCGTGCCGATCGCCGAACGGCTGGCCGAGGTCGGCATCGACGACCCGTCGGTGGCGCGGCGGCATCCGTTCCAGCTGTCGGGCGGCATGCGGCAGCGGGTGGCGCTGGCCGCCGCGCTGGCCGGCGACCCGGAGCTGCTGATCGCCGACGAGCCGACGACCGCGCTCGACGCCACCACCCAGCACGAGATCCTGCAGCTCGTCCGGCGGGTGCAGCGGGCGCGTGACATGGGCGTGCTGCTCATCACCCACGACCTGCGGGTGGCGTTCGAGCTGTGCGACCGGGTGGCCGTCATGTACGCCGGTCGCATCGTCGAGCACGGCCCGGCCGCCGAGCTGGGCCGGGCCGCGGCGCACCCGTACACGGCGCGGCTGCTGGCGACGGTGCCGACGGTGGAGCGGCGGCTGGCCCGGCTGGAGGGCATCCCCGGCGGCGTGCCCCCGGCCGGGGAGGTGAGCGGGGCGTGCGCGTTCGCCGCCCGGTGCGACCAGGCGGAGGCCGCCTGCGTGGAGGCCAGGCCGCCGCTGCGCGCGCTGCCGTCGGGGCGGCTGACCGCCTGCGTCACGCAGGTGCGCCCCCGGCCGGCCCCGTCCGGTACGGGCGCCCGCCGCGAGGCGGCCGGCCCGCCGGTGCTGCGGGTGTCCGGCCTGCGCAAGGCGTACGGCTCCCACGTGGCGCTCGGCGGCGTGAGCCTGGAGGTGCGCCAGGGCGAGACGGTCGGCGTCGTGGGCGGTTCGGGGTCGGGCAAGACCACGCTGGCGCGCTGCGTGCTGGGGTTGGTCACGCCCGACTCCGGCACGGTCGAGCTGGCCGGGGACGGGCCGCGCCACCGGCTGGTGCAGTGCGTGTTCCAGGACCCGTCCACGTCGCTGAACCCGGCGATGACCGTGGGCGCGGCGCTGGCCGAGGCGGCGGGGCAGGGCGCGCCGGAGACCCGGCCGACCGTGGCCGAGTTGCTGGAGGAGGTCGGGCTGCCCGCCTCCTACGCCGGGCGCCGGCCGGCGGCGCTGTCGGGCGGCGAGCGGCAGCGGGTGGCCATCGCCCGCGCGCTGGCCGTGCGCCCGTCGCTGCTGATCTGCGACGAGCCCGTGGCGTCGCTGGACGTGTCGGTGCAGGCGCACGTGCTGGAGCTGCTGCGCCGGATCGGCACGGCCATGCTGTTCATCACCCACGACCTGGCCGTGGTGCGGCAGATGGCCGACCGGCTGGTGGTGCTCTCGCGGGGCGAGGTGGTGGAGGCCGGGGAGGCGGACGCGGTGCTGGACGCGCCCGCGCACGACTACACGCGCCGGCTTCTGCGATCGGTGCCCGTTCTTACGGATTCTCATACTTCGGTAGCTAGCGCCAGCGATGGTGGATAAGGGAGCCTTCGATCATGCATGACCTGCTGCTTCGCCACGGAACGGTCCACGACGGGCTCGGTGGCCGCGCCAGGACGGCGGACGTCGCCATCCACGACGGCCGGGTCGTCGCCGTCGGCACCGGCCTCGGGCCCGCCCGGCGGGAGCTCGACGTGACCGGGCTCGTCGTGGCCCCCGGCTTCGTCGACCCGCACAGCCACTCCGACACGGTCCCCTTCCTGTCCGAGCCGCAGCCGTTCAAGCTGCTCCAAGGGGTCACCACGGAGATCATCGGCAACTGCGGGTTCTCCTGCGCCCCGGTGCGCGGCGACGCGAGCGGCTTCACCCCGTCCGTGCTGACCGGCGCGGCGTTCTCCACCATGCGCGAGTACCTGGACGCCGCCGAGGCCGCCGGGACGGCCAACAACCTCGCCGTGCTGACCGGCCACAACACGCTGCGGCTGGCCGCCGCCGGCATGTCCGCCGAGATCACCGCGACGCAGCTCGACCGGATGCGCGCGATGGCGGCCGAGGCGTTCGAGGCGGGCGCGTACGGCCTGTCGAGCGGCCTGGAGTACGTGCCCGGGGCCTACGCCGGGGTGGACGAGCTGGTCGCGCTCGCGCTGGTGGCCAAGCGGTGGGAGCTGACCTACGCCACGCACATGCGCAGCGAGAGCGAGGGGCTGGCCGACGCGCTAGACGAGGCGATCGCCGTGGCCGCCGGGGCGCGCATCCGGCTGCACGTCTCGCACTGCAAGGCGTCGGGCCGGGCCGTGCACGGCGCGTCCGCGCTGGTGCTGGAGAAGCTCACCCGGGCCCGCGCCGCCGGGGTGGACGTGCGCGCCGACGTCTACCCGTACCTGGCGTTCGGCACCGGGCTGGTGGCCGTGCTGCCGCCGGTCGCCTGCGAGGGCGGCGAGGACGCGCTGCTGGCGCGGCTGGCCGACCCGGGCGAGCGGGTCAGGCTGCGCGCGCTGGCCGAGAGCCCCGGCACCGGGATCGGCGTCGGCCTCTGGCGCGAGCTGCACCCGGCCGACGTGCAGATCCTCACCCACCGCGACCCGCGCGTGGCCGGGAAGCGGCTGGCCGACCTCGGCGGCGATCCGTGGAACGCGCTGTGCGACCTGCTGGCGGCCGACCCGGCGGCGGCCGGGGTCTTCCACACGATGCACGAGGGTGACCTGCGCGCCTTCCTGGCCGACCCGCTGGTGTCGATCGGCTCCGACGGCGGGCCGCCCGTCGGCCCGAACCATCCGCGCACGTTCGGCACGTTCCCCACCTTCCTCGGCCGCTACGTCCGCGAGGAGAAGGTCGTCCCCCTGGAGACCGCCGTGCGCAAGGTGACCTCCGCCGCGGCGGCGCAGTTCGGCCTGGTGGGACGCGGCTGGCTGGGCCCCGGCGCCGTCGCCGACGTGTGCGTGTTCGACCCGGAGACGATCGGCCACGCCGGCACGTACGAGCAGCCGGACGTGCGCCCCACCGGCGTCGTCCACGTGTTCCTGGCCGGGCGCCAGGCCGTCGCCGACGGCGAGCCGACCGGCGGCCGGCTCGGCCGCGTGCTGCGGCGGGGCCGGCCGTGACCGCCCGCGGCCGGGTCACCCTCGGCGTGCTGATCGACAGCCTCGGCCCGGACGTGATCCGGCCGCTCGTCCTGCCGAACGGGCGGCGGCCCCTGGCCGGGGCCCCGGTCATCTACGAGCCGGAGGAGCAGATGGCCGGCCTGGACGGGGCCGTCCTGCTGGTGACGGGCCGCCCGACGGCCGAGACGGTGGCCCGCGCGGGCGAGAGCCGCGTGGTCGCCGTCGTCGTCAAGCCCGGCGGCGCCGACCTGGAGGCGCTGACCGCCGCCGCCTCCGCCTCGGGGGCCGCGCTGCTGGCCGCGCCGCCCGAGCTGTCGTGGGGGCAGCTCTACACGCTGGTCGACGCGCTGCTGGCCGTCGTCGCCCCGGCCGGCGACCCCGGCGGCGCGCGGGCCGGTGACCTGTTCGCGCTGGCCAACGAGGTGGCGATCCGGGTCGGCGGCGCGGTCGCCATCGAGGACGTGGCCATGCGCGTGCTCGCCTACTCCGCCGTCGAGGGCCAGCCGATCGACGAGCTGCGCCGCGAGGGCATCCTCGGCCGCCGGGTGCCCGAGCACCCCACCAACACCGAGGAGTACGCCGCCGTCATGCGCGCCGACGGCGCCGTCTGGAGTTACGAGCCGCGCGAGTTCTACCCCCGCCTGGCCATCGCGGTCCGCGCCCACGGCGAGGCGCTCGGCACGATCTGGGCCGTCCAGGCGGAGGAGCCGCTGACCTCCGACGCGGCGGTGGTGCTGGCCGAGGCCGCCGCCGCCGCGGCCCCCCACCTGGCGCGCATCAACCTGGCCGCCGACGAGGCGCGGCGGCGGCGCGACGAGTGCCTGGGCTGGCTGCTGCGCGGCATGGGCGCGGTGGACGAGCTGGCCGCCTCCTTCGGGCTGTCGCCGGGCGAGCCGCTGACCGTGGTGTCGCTCGGCCCGGCCAACGGCACCGCCGACGTGTTCGCCGCCTCGCACGCCGCCGACCTGCTGCGCACCACGTACCTGGCGTACCGGATCCGGGCCGTCACCGGCGTCGTGGACGGGCGGGCGCACGCGGTGGTGGCCGCGGAGGCGTGCACGCCGCTGCTGCGCCGGATCACCGCCGACACGCTGGCTCGCGTCGGCGAGCGGCTGGGCGGCGGCTGGAAGGCCGGCATCGGCCGCACCTCCGACGGCGTCGCCACGCTGCGGACCAGCGCCCGCCAGGCCGAGGAGGCGCTGCGCGCGCTGTGCGGGCGCTTCGCCGACGAGCCGGTCGGCACCCACGAGGAGCTGTCGGCGGCGCTGTTCCTCACCGACCTCGACGGCGCGCTGCGGGCCAACGGCAGCCTGCGCGGCGAGCCTCTGGCGCTGATCGCCGCGCACGACGCCCGGCACGGCACCCGGTTCGTGCACAGCCTGTCGGTGTGGATCGCCGCCCACTACGACGTGCCCCGCGCGGCCGAACTGCTGTCGGTGCACCCCAACACGCTGCGGTACCGGCTGCGCCGCATCGGCGAGCTGGTCCCGCTCGACGAGCCCGACACCCGCCTGGTCCTGGCCCTCCAACTGCGGCTGAACGGCGACACAAAACCGGTGCCGTGAAGTTCGGCGTCAGCGCCAACGCCGCCCGCCCCGGCGGGCGCGATGCTGTGGGTCATGGCCGAACTTCTGACCACCGCCCCCACCGGGGTGCGGGTCCGCACCCTGCACGGCACCCCCGAGCTCCAGCGCGCCGCCAGCCTGCTGCGCGGCGTCTGGGAGACCCGGCCCGGCGACGACCCGCCGATCGCCCTCGACCTGCTGTGCGCCTTCTCCCACGCCGGCTGCTACGTGGGCGGCGCCTACCTCGACGGCGAGCTCGTGGGGGTGGCGGCCGGGTTCCTGGCCGCCGGGAGCAGCCTGCACTCCCACGTCGCCGGAGTGGCGGCCCCGGCGCGCGGGCACGGCGTCGGCCGGGCGCTCAAGGAGCACCAGCGCGCCTGGGCCGCCGACCGCGGCCTGACCACCGTCTCGTGGACCTTCGACCCGCTCGTGCGCCGCAACGCCTTCTTCAACCTGGCCCGGCTCGGCGCCCGCGTGACCGCGTACCTGCCCGACTTCTACGGCCCGATGAGCGACGGGCTCAACGACGGCGGCCCGTCCCACCGGCTGTTCGTCACCTGGCCCGTCAGCGGGGGCGCGCCGCACGAGCCGTCCGGCGCGACGTTCCGGACGATCGTCGACGAGACGGGCGTCGTGCGCGAGCCCGCCGGGGCGCCGCTGCTGCGCTGCGCGACGCCGCCCGACGTCGAACGGCTGCGCGCCGACGACCCGGCCGGGGCGCGGCGCTGGCGCGAGGCCCTGCACGCGGGCCTCGGCGGCGCCCTCGACCTGGGCTACCGGGTCACCGGCTTCACCCGCACCGGCTGGTACCTGCTGGCGGAGGGGGAGACGCGATGAGGCTCGACGGCATCGAACTGCGCCAGGTCGCGCTGCCGCTCGTCACCCCGTTCCGCACCTCGCTCGGCACGCAGACCACCCGCAACGCGCTGGTGCTGCGGGTGGTGAGCGACGAGGGCGAGGGCTGGGGCGAGTGCGTGGCCGAGGACGACCCCACCTACTCCGCCGAACACCTGCACGGCGCGGCCGACTTCGTCCGGCGCTTCGTCGTCCCCGCCCTGGCCGGGGGCGACCTGCGGCCCCCGGACGTGGCCGAGGCGCTCGCCCACCTGCGCGGCCACCCGATGGCCAAGTCCGCCGTGGAGATGGCGGTGCTCGACTGCTGGCTGCGCGCCCGCAACACCGCGCTCGCCGACCACCTGGGCGGGGTGCGCTCCCGGGTCGCCGTCGGCGTCTCCGTGGGCATCGTGGACGGCCTCGACACCCTGCTCGAAACCGTGGACAAGCACCTGACCAGCGGCTACGCCCGGATCAAGCTGAAGATCGAGCCCGGCTGGGACCTGGAGCCGGTCCGCGCGGTCCGCGAGACGTTCGGCCCGGCCACCATGCTCACGGTCGACGCCAACACCGCCTACTCCCCCGCCGACCTGCGGCACCTGGCCCGGCTGGACGCCTTCGGGCTCGCGCTCATCGAGCAGCCGTTCGCGCCCGGCGACCTGCGCAGCCACGCCGCGCTCGCCGCCCGCGTGGACACCCCGATCTGCCTGGACGAGAGCATCACCAGCGCCGCCGAGGCGGCCGAGGCCATCCGGCAGGGCGCCTGCTCGATCATCAACATCAAGCCCGGCCGGGTCGGCGGCTACCTGGAGGCGCGGCGGGTCCACGACGTGGCCCGCGCGAGCGGGGTGCCCGTGTGGTGCGGCGGCATGCTGGAGACGGGGCTGGGCCGGGCGGGGAACCTGGCGCTGGCCTGCCTGCCGGGGTTCACGCTGCCGGGCGACATCTCGGCGACCGAGCGCTACTACCGGCGCGACATCACCGCGCCGTTCACGCTCGGCGACGACGGGACGATGGCGGTGCCGACCGGCCCCGGCCTGGGCGTCACGCCCGACCCGGACGACCTCGGCGCCGCCACCACGGCCTCGGAGTGGATCCCGGTCCCCGCCTGACTCACCCGGACGGCCCGCGCCGCCCGTTCACCAGGTCACCGGCAGCGCGTTCAGCCCGTACACGATGCTGAACGCCCGGAAGGACACCCCGTCGTACGGCCCGGCCAGGGCGAGACCGGGGAAGCGGCGCAGCAGGGCCGGGAAGGCGATGCGCATCTCCATCCGCGCCAGCGGCGCCCCGAGGCAGTGGTGCACGCCGTGCCCGAAGGCGACGTGCCCGGCGGCCCCCCGGGTGACGTCGAGGACGCCGGGGTCGCCGGCGAAGGCGGGGTCGCGATTGGCGGCGGGCAGCGAGCAGATCACCAGCGAGCCCGCCGGGACGACCTGCCCGGCGATCTCCACGTCCGTCGTGGTCGTGCGCGGCGGCAGCGCCTGCACGATGGACAGCCAGCGCAGCAGCTCCTCGACGGCGGGCTCGGCGTGCGCGGGATCGTCGCGGACCAGGGCGAGCTGGTCCGGGTGCCGCAGCAGGGCGAGGGTGCCCAGGGCGAGCATGTTCGAGGTCGTCTCGTGCCCGGCGACCAGCAGCAGCGAGGCGATGCCGACCAGCTCGTCGGTGCCGAGGTCGCCGCCGTGCTCGCGCACCAGCATGCCGAGCAGGTCCTCGCCCGGGTCCGCCTGCGCGCGGGCGACGAGGGAGGCCATGTACGCGCGGTCCTCGCGCTGCGCCGCGACGCGCTCCGCCATCGGCAGGGAGGTGTCCAGCATGCGCACGGACCGCTCCTGGAAGCCGGCGCGGTCGGCGTACGGCACGCCCAGCAGCTCGCAGATCACCAGCGACGGCACCGGCAGCGCGAAGTGCGCCACCAGGTCGGCCGGTTTGCCGGCGTTCTCCAGGTCGTCCAGGGCCGCCTGGACGATCTCGGTGATCCGCGGCTCCAGCCTGCGCATGCGGCGCACCGTGAACTCCGGGGTGAGCATCCGCCGCAGCCGCGTGTGCTCCGGCGGGTCGAACCCGATGAGCTGCCCGGCCCGCATCCTGGCCAGCTCGTCGGCGTCCAGCTGCCCGGCTCCCGGGAACGGCGTCAGGGCGCTGCTGAACCGGGCCGGGTCCGACAGCACCCGGCGGACGTCGTCGTAACGGCAGACCAGGTACGCGGGCGGGCCGAACGGCGTCTCGACCAGCGTCACGCCCTCGTCGCGGGCCTTGGCCAGCTCCTCGGCCGGGTCGAACCCGTTCCGCCGCATGTGCGGCGGCAGTTGTGGTGCTTGCGT
This sequence comes from Nonomuraea ceibae, assembly GCF_019396325.1. Lineage (GTDB taxonomy): Bacteria > Actinomycetota > Actinomycetes > Streptosporangiales > Streptosporangiaceae > Nonomuraea > Nonomuraea ceibae. Next base: position 16,723 of record NZ_JAHKRO010000012.1, on the reverse strand, counting down.
CATCGTGTGTCCCTTCTTCGGATGATCGCCTGGCGGCTCAGGGCTGGGCGCCGAGCCATTCCTGGAAGGTGGGCCCGGCGAGCTTGGCGTGCGGGCCGGGCAGGAACGCGCCCTCGGCGGCGAGCTCCGCGTCGGGCATGCCCGCGCCGTCGACGCCGACGACCTTGACGCCCCGGCGGGCGCCGAGGAGCGCGGCCGCCTCCGCCAGGATCTCCTTGCGGGGCCCGGCGATCTCGGGGATCGGCGCGCCCGGGTCCGGCTCGGGGCCGAGGGCGAGGCCGGCCAGCTCCTCGGCCACGGCGCGGCAGGCCACGAGCTGGCTGGGCAGGGCCGGGACGTAGGCGACGTCGCCCTGCTGCCAGTCCAGGAGCTGGCCGACGAACTCGTGGAACTGCGCCGCGCGCAGGATCCGGACGGGGAGCGGGCCGGACAGCAGCAGCTCCTCGTGCGTCTTCTTGGCGGCGAGGAATCCGGCGGTGACCCTGTCGACGCCGATGATGGACGCCACGGCGATCCGGGCGACCCCCGCCTGCCGCCCGTACTCGTGCAGGTTGCGGGCCGAGGCGCGGAAGAACTCCGTCGCCGCCTCCTCGTCGGAGGCGTGCCACGAGGCGACGTCGACGACGACCTCCACCCCGGTGAGCGCGTCGGGCAGACCGGCGCCGGTGATCACGTCGACGCCGGTGGCCCGGGACATCGGCACGACCTCGTGCCCCCGTTCGGTGAGCACGCCGACGACGTGGCGGCCCAGCCGCCCGGTCGCCCCCGCCACCGCGATCCTGGTGATGCTCATGCTGTACGCCTCTCTCACACGTGGTAGTTCTGGCCGGGGGGCATGCCGGGGATCGGCTTGGCGATCAGGGCGGCGGGGGTGAAGAAGCCGATGTGGGCGATCGCCATGACGAGCGTCCACAGCGCCTTGTCGTCATAGAGGGCCGCCGCCCTGGCGTACAGCTCGTCGGGGACGCGCTCGCCCGACGGGTTCGGCGTGAGCACGGCCTCGACCAGCTCCAGCGCGACCCGCTCGGCGTCGGTGAAGCAGGTGGCGTCCCGCCAGGTGGCCACGGCGGTGATGCGCTCCTCCGGCTCCCCCTCCCGGCGCAGGTTCCCGGTCTCCCTGATCGTGAAGTACGTGCTGCCGAGCAGCTGCCCGGCGCGCAGTTGCAGCAGGTGGACGGTGACCTGCGGGATCGACCCGTTCTTGATGACCTTGTGCAGGGCTCCGCCGACCTCCGCCAGCTCGGGGACGAACGGCAGCGGGTTGGGCATGCGCGACCGGAGATCGGTCGTCGTGGGTCCGGACATGGTGAGGCTTTCCCTTCGCGGACTCGGCTCGCGTGCCGCACGGCTCGTCCGTACGGCGTCCTGACGACCACGAGACGCCGGCCGCCCGGGCTCCGTAACAGCGCCGGCCTGTGACCTGGACCACCGCCCGAGGGTGTTACGGAACGGCCCTCGGCGGCGTCCTGTGCGTGTGGTAGAGCTGAGTGCGGACAGGCAGGGGCCAGGCATGAGCGGACGGACGGCAGCAGGGCAGCCCGGCGGGCCCGACCGGGTGGAGCCCGCCACCGAGGTGTTCGTCGCCCACCGCAACCTGCTGTTCACGGTCGCGTACGAGATGCTGGGCTCGGCCGCCGACGCCGAGGACGTCCTCCAGGAGACCTGGCTGCGCTGGGTGGACGTCGACCTTGACAGCGTGCGGGAGCAGCGCGCCTACCTGGTGCGGATCGTCACCCGGCAGGCGCTGGACCGGCTGCGCGCGCTCGGGCGGCGCAAGGAGTCCTACGTCGGGCCGTGGCTGCCCGAGCCGTTGCTGACCGCGCCCGACGTGGCCGAGGACGTCGAGCTGGCCGACAGCGTCTCGATGGCGATGCTGCTGGTGCTGGAGACGCTGCAGCCGGTCGAACGGGCGGTGTTCGTGCTGCGCGAGGTGTTCGACCTGGACTACGACGAGATCGCCGAGGCCGTCGGCAAGAGCCCGGCCGCGGTCCGGCAGCTCGCCTACCGGGCGCGGGCGCACGTCGCCGCGCGGCGACCCCGGGGCACCGGCTCCCCCGCCGAGCACCGGGCCGCGCTCCGGGCCTTCCAGCGGGCGGTCGAGACCGGCGAGCTGCAGAGCCTGCTCGACATCCTCGCGCCGGACGTCGTCGCGCTGAGCGACGGCGGCGGCGTCAGGCACGCCCTGCTGCGCCCCGTCGTGGGGGCCGGCAAGGTGGCCCGCCTGCTGGCCGGCGGCTGGTGGCGGCGCGACGCGGACAGGACGGCCGAGCTGGTGCAGATCAACGGCGGCCCGGGGCTGCTCATCCGGCTCAACGGCGAGATCGACGGCGTGGTGGCGGTGCGGCTGGAGAACGGCTACGTCACCGGCGCCTACCACGTGCGCAACCCGGAGAAGCTGTCCCGGATCGAGCGGCAGACGATCGTGAGCCGCTGAGCCGGGCCGACGTGCGTCAGACGCCCTTCAGGACGCGGTCGAGCGCCGCCCGGCCCGCGGGTCCCCAGTGCGGCTTGCCGCCGGGCAGGCCCCGGTCCCCGTTCTGCCCCATGAGCATCAGGAAGAGGCTCTTCGCGGCGGCCAGCCCGCGGGCGCGCCGGATCGCCGCCTCGTCGGCACGCCCGTAGCTGTCGAAGAAGCGTGCGGCGGCGCCGGAGGGCAGCAGCACCCACGCGGCGGCGAGGTCCCAGGCCGGATCGCCGGCGAACAGGTCACCGAAGTCGATGACGCCCGAGAGCGTGCCGTCCGTGACGACGACGTTCGCGGGATGCAGGTCGCCGTGCACCCACACCGGCGGGCCCGCCCACTCCGGGGCCGCGACGGCGTCGGCCCACACGTCCCGCACGGCGCTCGCGTCACCGACGGCATCGGGGTCGAGGGCCTGCAGGAACTCCTCGAAGCCGGCCGTGCGGTCCCGGGGATGGGCGCGGCGGTCCGTGGCCATCGGCGCGTCGGCGGGCGCCTCCACGTGGAGCGCCCGCAGGAAGCCCGCCAGCGCGTCGGCCGCGTGGGCGCCGCGGCTGATCGTGCCGTGGTCCAGCGGCTCGCCGGGAACCCACGTCATCACGGTCCAGTGCTTGGGGAAACGCTCGGACGGCTCGCCGGACCGCACCGGGGCCGGCACCGGGAGCGGCAGGCGCGGGGCCAGCACGGGCAGCCACCGCCGCTCCTTGAGCTGGAGCTCCGGAGTGGGGTCCATCCGCTGCATGCGCACGGCCAGCTCGTCCCCGAGACGCCACATCTGGTTGCCCCAGCCGCCCGCCACCTCGCGCACGGCCAGCCCCGCCAGTTCCGGATGCTGCTCCCGCAGCAGGTCGCGGACCAGGTCCGCGGTGATCTCGATCTCCGTTTCCGTCATGCGCAGCCACAGTACTCAAACACCGGATCGGTTCCGCCGTCGCGCCGCCGTTCCCGGCGGCTCCGAACCGCTCCAGGCGGTGCGCCCGGCCGGGCCGTGAAATCAGCGGCCGGGGCGCCGGTGTCACCGGCGGCTGAACGCGGTCCAGCCGTGCCAGGCGAGCACGTAACAGGCGAGGGCCAGCGCCACGCCGTCGGCGCCGCCCAGGATCGTGCTCCGTACCAGGTCGTAGTCGCTCACCGCGGCACGCTCCGACGTCGCGCCGGCCACGGCGCCGACGGCCGTGGCGAGAACGGCCGCGGCCAGCACCGCGCCGCGCGCCCGGCCCGTGACCCGCGGCCCCCGGTCGGCGTGCTCGTCCTGGGCGACCGGCGCCCGCCGGTACCACCGCAGGAGCCAGCCGCCCAGGACGAGCAGGCCGCCCGCCGAGCTGACGTACATCAGCACGTTGAACACCCGGTGCGCGCCCGCGACCGGCTGCCGCAACGCCTGCCAGTGCGCCACGGCGTAGCCGCCGGCCTGCGTGAACGCGTCCCAGACCAGGTGCGTGGCCATCCCGGCGAGCAACGCGGCCACCACGGCCACCGGCGCCGGCCGCACCACGCCGGGCAGCCGGGCCCGCAGCGCGGCGGGCGCCAGCGCGGTCAGCGGCTTGCGCAGCCCCAGGTGGAACAGCAGGAGCAGCGCCACCCCCACCGGCACGCCCAGCAGCAGCGCCCCCCACCACGTATGCGTGTTCGCCGACGAGAAGGGCAGAGGCAGGTAGTAGGGCGCATCAGGCACCACCGCCCCGATCGCCAGCGCCGACGCGGGTAACCACCGCCGCACCGGCAGGATCGCCACCATATGGCTCAACGTGAAGGGCACCCGCCATTATCGACACACGCCCCCCGCCCGCCAACCACGGCGGCGCTCCCCCGGCTTGCGCACAACGTGTTTGTCAACCCCCGGCTCTTCTGGGTAGTGGCCGGTGCATGAACGAGGGCAGGAGTGCCGGTCACGCGGCCGCCGGAGACGGCGGGCCGTCCGTGACGGTGGACGGCGCGCGCCGCCGCCACCTGGGCGATCTGTCCGACGCGGGCGCGCTCGTGGTCGACGCCCAGGGCCGGATCGTCGAGGTCAACCGGCGGGCCGCGAACCTGCTGCGCCGCCCCGCCGAGGAGCTGCTCGGCCGTGACGCCCACGACCTGCTGCACCGAGGGAGGAGCGGCGAGACGCTGCCCCCGAGCGTGTGCGTGATGCGGGAGCCGTTCGTCGCGGGCCGCACCGCGCAGGGCGAGGAGGAGTGGTTCGAACGCGGGGACGGCTCGCTGATGCCGATCTCCTGGGTGGTGACCGCCTGCCGGACCGGCACCGAACAGCGGGGCGCGCTGGTGCTCTTCCACGAGGTCACCGCGTCCCCGTCCACCGAGCCCGCGCACCCGTCCCCGGCCATGTCGGAGCTGGACCGCCTGGCCCTGCTGGCCGAGACCACCACGAGGCTCACCTCCACGCTGGACGCCGACGAGACGCTGCGCCAGCTGATCCGCCTGGTGGTGCCGCTGCTGGCCGACTGGGTGGTGATCGACCTGCTCACCGAGGAGGGCGGCGTGACCCGCGCCGCCGTCGTCCACCACGAGAACGGCGTGCTGCGGCACCGCAGGAACCTCGAAGTCCCGATGCCGCCGGTGCCGCAGGAGTCGTCCATGCCGCTGTCGCGGGCGCTGCGCGGGGTAACGGCCGCGCTCATCGGTCCGAGCACCTACCAGGGGGAGCCCGACTCCGACGTCGCGGTCATGCAGCGGAAGCTCTTCCAGGCCACGGGCATGCACTCGGCGTGCATCGCCCCGATGCGCACCGTACGTGAGGTCGTCGGCGCCATGACCCTGGGCCGCTCCGAGCGGCCCGCCCCGTTCACCGGCGCCGACCTGGTCCTGCTGGAGGACATCGCGCGCCGCGCCGGCATCGCTCTGGACAACGCCCGCCTGTACGAGCGGCAGCGCCGCGTCGCCGAGACCATGCAGCGCCACCTGCTGCCGCAGCTCCCCCGGGTGCCCGGCCTGGAGCTGGACGCCTGCTACCTGCCCGCCCCGCACGCCTCCGACGTGGGCGGCGACTGGTACGACGCGTTCGCCCTGCCCGACGGGGCGATCGGCCTGGTGATCGGCGACGTGGTCGGCCACGACCTGGACGCCGCGGCGGGCATGGCGCAGGTCTGCAACATGCTGCGCGCCTACGCCGCCGACCTGGAGGAGAGTCCCAGCAAGATCCTGAACCGGCTCGACCAGGCGGTGAGTCGCATCGCCGAGACCACGATGGCCACCGTCGTCTTCGCCCGGGTCGAGCCCCTGGACGGCGGCTGGCGCCTGCGCTGGTCCAGCGCGGGGCACCCGCCGCCCCTGCTGATCGAGTCCGACGGCCGCTCCCGCTATCTGGAGGAGGCGGGCGGCCTGCTGCTCGGCACCGGCATCGGCACCGAGCGCCAGGACGCCGTCCTCGACCTGCCGCCCCGCGCCACCCTGCTGTTCTACACCGACGGCCTGATCGAGTCGCCCGGCCACAGCCTCGACGAGGGCATGGACCGCCTGCGGCAGCACGCCGTCTCCCTCTCCCACCACCCGCTGCCCGGCCTGTGCGACCTGCTCCTGGCCGCCGTGCGCCCCGCCAACAACGAGGACGACGTCGCCATGCTGGCCCTGCGCACGCCGGGCTGAATCCCGGCCGGCACGTGTCGCAACCCAGGTGGAGGCCCCGGCGAAGTTACCTTCGAACCGAGAAGGCACCGGGGGAAACGGGGAAGCACATGACGCAGACGGATGACTTCGTACTGGATGTCACCAGAATTCGTGACCAGGTACGCCAGAAGATGGACGAGGGGCCGATCACGCAGACGTTCGGCCATGACCCGAGCAAGGTCGTCGAGGTCCTCAACGACGTGATCGCCACCGAGGTGGTGTGCTGGCTCCGCTACACCAGGCATGCCATCTCCGCCAAGGGCATCGACCGCGCGCAGGTGGCGGAGGAGTTCACCGAGCACGCCAAGGAGGAGCTCAACCACGCCCTGCGCGCGGCCGAGCGCGTGAGCCAGCTCGGCGGCGAGCCCGATCTCGACCCGGCCAAGCTGGTCCAGCGCTCGCACACCGACTACCAGGTCCCTGAGGACACCGACCTGCGGGCCCTGCTGCAGGCCAATCTCTGGGCCGAACGCATCGTCATCTCCACCTACCAGGAGATCATCCGCTGGCTCGGCGACGGCGACCCGACCACCCGCCGGCTCATGGAGTCGATCCTGGAAGAGGAGGAGGAGCACGCCGACGACCTCACGGACCTGCTCGGGGTCTAGCCGCGCCCGCTCATTCGGGGCGGGCGCGCAGGTGGCCGTACAGGAAGGCGCGGACGCCGGCGGTGACGGTCCGGGTGATCTCGGCGTCGGTGGGCTCGGCGCCCCGGTAGGACGGATCGTGGACGGAGATCAGGAGCAGCAGGTGGACGGCTGCCCGGTCGGGGTCCTCGGCGTGCAGGAGCCCCTGCTCGCTCCAGCGCCGCAGGTGGGCGGCCAGCGCCCGGCGCACCCGTAGCGGCCCGGTTTCCTGCCAGGCGTCGATCGCGGCCTGGGGGATGTGCCCGGCTTCGGCGTTGATCTGCCGGACCAGGGCGAAGTGCCCGGCCTGCCCGTCGCCGGTGGGCGCGGTGAGCTCGCGGCCGAAGTCGACGAGGTCGGCCTCCAGGTCGGTGATCTTGCGCAGGTGGCGGTCGATGACGGCGATCTGGGCGTCGGCCGCCCGGGCGGCGCTGTCCTGGATGACGGCCTGGAACAGTTCGGCCTTGTCGGTGAAGTGGTTGTAGATCGTGCGCGTGGACACCCCGGCCGCGCGGGCGATCGTGTCGATGCCGGCACGGGTGTAGCCGTCGCGGGCGAACACTGTCAGCGCACCGGCCAGGATCGCCCTGCGCTTGTCTTCCCGGCTCATCCGGAACCCTTCCCAAAATGCAATAGACGTTTTACTTTTTGCCATGCCCGTTGTACTTTACCGGAGGTCCGGCCACCGGGCCGCCGCACCGGAGCATGAGGAGACAGACGTGATCAGGATCGCCGTCGTCGTCGGCAGCACCCGCCCCCACCGCCGCACCGCCGTCGCCGCCCGCTGGGTCGCCGAGGCCGCCGCCCGCCACCCCGCCGTCGCGGCGGGCGAGGCCGCCTTCGAGGTCGTGGACCTCGCCGAGTACGACCTGCCGGTGCTGGACGAGCCGGCGCCCGCCCTGTTCGGCGACTACCGGCACGCGCACACGCACCGCTGGGCCGAGACCGTCGCCTCCTTCGACGGGTTCGTGTTCGTCACCCCGGAGTACAACCACTCCGCCCCCGCCGCGCTGAAGAACGCCATCGACTTCCTGTACGCCGAATGGGCCGACAAGGCGGCCGGCTTCGTCAGCCACGGCGTCCACGGCGGCGTACGCGCGGTCGAGCACCTGCGGCAGGTCATGACCGAGCTCGGCGCGGCCAACGTGCGCACCCAGGTGGCGCTGTCGGCGTTCACCGACTTCGAGACCACCGCCCCTACCGACCCCGGCGTGATCACCCCCGGCCCGCACCAGGAGTCCACGCTGATGGAGCTGCTGGACGAGGTCATCGCCTGGTCCGGAGCGCTCAGGACCCTGCGCGCACCGGCCACGGCGGCCTGACCTGCTCCCTGACCGGCTCCCCGGCCGCGCGTCCTCCGCGAAGCGGGCGCAGGGCGGGGCTAGGATCCCGGCTGAGATCATCCGTCGCCGCGGAAGGCGGGCCGTCCGATGCGCTGGGGGCTGTACCTACCGCCCTTCGGGGAACTGGCCGATCCGCGGGTGCTGGCCGAGCTGGGGGCCCAGGCGGAGGCGGCCGGGTTCGACGGGGTGTTCCTCTGGGATCACGTGGTGCGGCCCGAGCGTCCCGGGCTGGAGGTGGGCGACGCGTGGATCGGGCTGGCGGCGATCGCGGCGGCGACCCGCCGGGTGATCATCGGGACCAGGATCACGCCGCTGTCGCGGCGCAGGCCCCAGGTCGTGGCGCGGCAGGGGGTGGCGCTCGACCAGCTCAGCGGCGGGCGGTTCGTGCTGGGGGCGGGCCTCGGGTCGGACCGTTCGGGCGAGCTGTCCAGGCTCGGGGAGGAGACCGATCCCCGGGTACGGGCCGCGATGCTGGACGAGGGCCTGGAGGTGATCCGCAGGTGCTGGTCCGGGGAGCCGGTCTCGTACGAGGGAAGGCACTACAAGGTCGACGGCCTGACGTTCCGGCCGGCGCCTCGGCCGCGGGTGCCGATCTGGGTGGCCGCCCAGTCGGTACGGCGCGGGCCGCTGCGAAGGGCGGCGCGGTTCGACGGGTTGTGCCCGGAGACCGGTCCGGACGGGCTGGTGGAGATGCTCGGCGTCGTCCGGGAGCATCGGCAGAGCCTGGAGGGGTTCGAGGTGGCGGTGAGCGCGCCGCCGGGCGCCGATCCTGACCCGTATCGGCGGGCCGGGGCCACGTGGTGGCTGGTCCAGGCGCCGGCGGTCAGCACCGCGGACGAGGTGGCGGCGATCATCGAGACGGGCCGGCCGTAAATGTCGGTGCCCGTTGATAGCTATGGCTCGTCACGCTGACCGACCCACGACGGCCGACCCACGACGGAGCCCCCCATGACCCTCTCCACAGACGCGAGCGCCTGACATGGGCGTCCTCGACGACTTCCCCCGGTCCCACAACTACATGATCGACCACCACCTCAGGATGCCGCGTGACCTGTTCGCCCGCTACGACGCGGGCGGGCGGCCCGGCGCCGACGAGGCCGGGCGCAGGGCGTACGGGATCTGGGCGCAGCTGCGCCTCAGCCTGGGCGACACGGGCGGCCACGCGCACCCGGAAGAGGTGCGCCGGGTCGTGCGCGAGGTGGCCGGCGGGGACATCCCCTGGACGGTCGAGGACACGCGCGCCCTGTGGGACATCGCCGACACGCTGTCGTCCTAGGCGTTCCCGCTGGCGGACGACACCGCGATCAGCGATCCGAGCATCACCCGCCAGCTCGCCCCCGTGTAGGCCCACCGCCCGTGCCGTCAGGTCAGCAGCCCACCCTCCGGCTGCTCAGCGCGATGTCGTCGAGCCACACGTCGTAGCCGGAGGGGCCCGGGTCCGCCTGGTAGAGCTGCCAGCCCAGCTTGACCGTGTCGAAGCGGGGGAAGACGAAGTCCACCGGGTTGCCGCCGTGCTCCCGGGTGGACACGGTGAGCTCCGGCTTGGCCACCCCGTCGAACCAGAGCGAGACGCGGTTGTCGCCGGCGTCCAGGTGCCACTCGACGCACGTCCATCTCCCGGCGACGGAGGGCGCGGTGGTCCGCCAGTTCGTCCAGTCCCCGGTGGGGCCGCCGTCCGCGCCGACGCCCCAGTACGCGGCTCCTCCGTGGGGCGGCGGCGCGTACTGGCCGCCGAGCGGGCGGACGATCTCCGGCCCGTCGCCGGTCGCCTCGACCAGCGTGTAGTGCGCCCAGTCGGGCGCGGCCGGGAACGCGGCGACCCGCAGCCGCACGCGCCCGTAGAAGCTGTTGCCCGGCGCGGCGAAGTCGTCCACCTTCAGGAACGCGCGGCCGTTGCCCTCGGTGTGCACCCGCAGCACCTTCTGCCCCCGCCGCCCGGCGCGCTCGACGGTGAGCGTGCCGTGCCTGGTGTCGATCCCCCAGCGGAGACTGCTCGCGCCGCCGACGGGCATGGCCTGGAAGTCCTCGCAGAACAGCAGGTCCGCCCTCGCGCACGTCCGCGCGTCCGGGTGGGCCGAGGCGGAGGAGGCCACCAGGGCGGCCGTCAGCGGCACCATCGACAAGGACACAACGGCGCGGGCCGGCCAGCTACGCACGAGGACTCCCTTTGACGCGGATGTGGGGCGAGCGGGAGTAAAGTACGCCATCCGGCGCCCCGAAGCGGGCGCCCCACGACCGCCCCGGGCAACGGCCCTGGTGACGAGGCCGCAGCCGGAGAAACTTTCAGCGGCCGGGCAGAGTGGGACGCTCCTGGCGGATCCACTCCTGATCCAGTCGCACCCCGCTCTCCGACTCGATGACCGCCAGGCAGACCGCGTGGCGGTACCGGGCATCCTGGGCGTCGTCGTCGAGGTCGTAGGCGTGGAACAGCCCGGCGTACGGGGCCATCGGCCCCAGCCCGGCGGTCCAGCCCTCCCTGGACTCGTACGGGTCCCAGCCGCCGACCACCTCGCCGTCGGCCCAGAGGAGCATCGTGAAGTCGGCGTTGACGTCCCAGCTGGCCACCCAGACGCGGGCACCGGCGCTGAGCGGCTCCATCAGCTCAGGCAGCAGGCCGGCGAAGCCTCCGATCTGGAGGATCGCGACACAGTCCGCCGCCTGGCCGAGCGACAGGGCCTCGTCGGCCGCGTCCAGCGCAGGCATCCGGCGCAGCTCCTCGGGGCGGCCACCGAGCCTGGTGACCGCCTCCTCCACGGTGAGCGTTCCGGTCAGGGGCTGGACCACGATCCAGCAGACGTCGTCGGGCAGGACGGTTTGGGCGATCTCGGTGTAAAGGGCGATGAGCTCCGCGGCCATGGTCTCTCCTGTCCCTCTGACGGTCTCCGGTGAGGCGGGTTAGCCGCGGATGGTGACGCGGTCGCCCTTGGGGGCGCGGACCGGTGAGTGGTCGGCGAAGTACGACGCCAGCGCGCCCCGGTCGTCGGGGCCGTTGTGGGCGACGCTGTTGTCGGGCCACCTCCACTGCGGGAAGCCCTCCCAGCCGCCGGCCAGGATGTAGTTGGCGGCGACCTTGATCACCTGCGTGTCGGTCACCGGCGCGCCGTTCAGCGTGAGCGCCGTGACCTCCCCGTTCGCCAGCGTGTAGCGCAGCCCGGCGGACGGGGTCAGCACGCCACGCTCCTTGTTCGCGTGGCCCAGGAGCCACTTGAGCTGGGAGCCGTTCATGGACCAGGTGTCGACGTGGAGGCCGTTCGGCTGCGTGGCGTACAGCTGCTCGTACGTGACGGGCCCCTTCTTGATCTCGGCGCCGGGCGAGCGGACCGCGTACTTGCTGACCAGGGCGATCTGCGCGCCGGACACGGGCTGGACCGCTTCGAGCATGGCGTCGGCCACCAGCTCGGCCACCGGGCCGCCGCCCCAGCTGTCGCGCTTGATGTCGTCGGCGGCGACGCCGATCTGCTTGCTGCCCTTCGGCCCGGCGCACTCGAAGTAGTAGATGATGTTCGTCCTGAGCCGGTCGGCCTGGTTGAACTCGATCTGCAGCGAGTACGTGGTCGACTCCTGGTCCAGGCTCAGCGTCTCCAGCACGGCGTTGTGGACCGGGCCGTGGTCGGCCGGGACGTCGAGCTTCTTCCACTCCTTGGCGCCGACGAGGCGGTACTGGATCGACTGCGCGCCCGCGGGAATGCCTTCGAGCCGCCCGTGGAGCTTGAAGGTCAGGGGGCACTTGGACGCGGTGGTGCGCTCGAAGGCGATGCGGGCCTTGCCCACCAGGTTCGGGAGCGGGCTCTCGGTGCCGGTCGGGGTGGGGGCCGGGCTCGGGGCAGGGCTCGACGTGGGCGTGGGGGTGGCCGTGGGGGTCGGCGCCGGCGTGGCCGTCTCGTACTCGGCGGAGGTCTTCACGCTGTGCCAGACGTCGCCGGTGTAGGTGTCGCCGCCGGTGCAGGTGACGGCGAACGGCGCCCTCCCGGAGGTCTTCCTCGCCGGGCCGAGCACCCGGACGGCGCCCCAGCCGGAGGCGTCGCCGCTGACCTTGAGCGACGTGGACAGCCGGACGGTCTTGATCCCCTTGCCGCCGACCCGGTACGTCCTGACCTTGCTCCTGTCGCCGTCGCTGAAGGTCCACTGATACTTCAGCGCGACGGGGGCCTTCACTTTCACCGTGGTGGACATCGTCACGGTCACCGGGCAGGCGCCCGTCTGCGTTTTCGGCGTCGCGGAAACGGGCCCGAACACTATCGATTTCGGCGCGGCCGGCGCACTGGTGGCGAACACTCCGGAAGCCAGGGTGACCACGGCCGCGACCGCGCCGATCCGGCGTCCGGCTCTGGTTAAGAGTTTCACAGGATTCCTCTCATTGATCATGACTGGAGAATCCTGACAGAGGTTTATCACTACGAAATAACAATGGCGTTCGGACGAAATTGAGTCTTGTTTGGTTTAACAATTTCGGAGCCAATCACCTGCGATAGCGCGCCGCGAGCCGGGGCGGCTCGGTCACCTTTGCCGCGCGCCGTCCGTCATGCCGGGGACTGAACACCTACGAAAGGTTCTGGCATGAGCAACACGGACGTTCACGGAACGGTCGCGGACGGCTTCGAGCAGGTGCGGGAGACGTTCGCCCGGGTCGTGGCCGAGCATGACATCCCCGCGCAGCTCGCCGCTTACGCGCACGGCCGGCAGGTGGTGGATCTGTGGGCCGGGGACGACGAGGCGGGTGGCGACGCGCTGACCGCGGTCTACTCCTCCACCAAGGGAGCCGCGTCGCTGGTGGCGGCGCTGCTGGTGCAGGAGGGGGTCCTGGACCTGGACGAGCCGGTGGCCGCGCGGTGGCCGGAGTTCGCCGCCGCCGGGAAGGGCGGGATCACGCTGCGGGACGTGCTGACGCACCGTTCCGGCGTGATCGGCGTGGACGGCGGGCTGTCGGCGGCCGAGCTGGCCGACGACGCGGTGATCGCGCAACGCCTGGCCGGGCAGCGCCCGTACTGGCGGCCGGGCTCGGCCTACGGCTACGGCGGGTTCGTCACGTTCGCGCTGGTGAACGAGGTGATCCGGCGGGCGACCGGCCGGTCGTTGCAGCAGGTCTACGAGGAGCGCGTGCGGGCCCCGTACGGGCTGGACCTCTACCTGGGGCTGCCCGAGGAGCAGGAGAGCCGGTTCCGGCCGATCGAGTGGTGGACCGCCACGCCCGAGCAGGAGGCCGCGTTCTGGTCGAACGTGCCGGGGCCGCACAGCATCCTCGGCATCGGGTACGGGCTCAACAGCACGCCGCCGCTGGACCAGGCCGCCTTCGTCAACACCCGCGCGGTGCGCGCGAACGGCCAGGCGTCGGCCGGCGGGGTGGGCAGCGCCCGCGGCCTGGCCGGGCTGTACGCGGCGGCGATGTGGGGGCTGAACGGCCGGCCGCCGCTGCTCAAGCCGGACACGATCGGCGCGTTCGCCCAGCTCCACTCCGTCGGCGCCGACCTGGTCCGCGGCGACCAGGGCAACTACGCGGTCGGCTTCCAGGCCAAGGGCCTGCGGTACGGGTTCCTCAGCGCGAACGCGTTCGGCCACGACGGCTCGGCGGGCTCGGAGTCCTTCGCCGACCCGATGAACGGCATCGCCTTCGGCTACACGCGCCGCCGCTTCGGCTTCGGCTGGTCCTACCCCGAACATGATCTGCTCGCCGCCGCGCTTCACCGCGCCGTCACCGCCTGAGGTCCCGAGAAATGACTACGCGAACCGCCCCCCGGACCGAGACGCGCGGCCTGGCCCTGCTGGTCATCGCCGCCGCGCAACTGCTGATGGTGATGGACGGCACCATCGTGACCGTGGGCCTGCCCGTCATCGGGGCCGGGCTCGGCATCGCCGAGACGGACCTCGACTGGGTGCTCACCTCCTACGCCCTGGCCTTCGGCGGCCTGCTGCTGGCCGGCGGGCGCGCCGGTGACCTGTTCGGGCGGCGCAGGCTGTTCCGCGCCGGACTGGTCGTGTTCCTGGCCGCCTCCCTGCTGGGCGGCCTGGCCGGCAACGCCGCCGTGCTGATCGCCGCCCGGGTGCTGCAGGGCGTCGGCGCCGCGATCGTCGCCCCGGCGGCGCTGTCCCTGCTCACCGACACCTTCCCCGCCGGGCCGGAGCGCAACAAGGCGCTCGGCGTCTACGGCGCGATGGGCGGCCTGGGCTCCGTCGCCGGCCTGCTGCTCGGCGGCGCACTGACGGAGTATCTGGGCTGGCGCTGGATCATGTTCGTCAACGTGCCCATCGCGCTGCTGGTCCTGGCCGGCACGTTCGCCCTGATGCCGGGCACCCGCGAGCGCGGCGGCCTCGACCTGCCCGGCGCGGCCACCGTGACGCTCGCCCTCGGCTCCCTGGTGTACGCGATCAACCGGGCCGGCTCCCACGGCGTCGGCGACGGGCTCACCCTCGCCTTCGCCGCGGCCACCGCCGCGCTGCTGGCCGCGTTCGTGCTCATCCAGCGCAAGGCCCGCGCCCCGATGCTGCCCCCGGGCGTGCTCGCCGACCGGGGCAGGCTCGGCGCCAACCTGGTCATGCTGCTCATGGGCGCCGGGCAGCTGGCCACGTTCTACTTCCTCACCCTCTACATGCAGGCGATCAACCAGTACTCGCCCATGATCACCGGGCTGGCTTACCTGCCGTTCGCGATCGGCATCGGTCTCGGCTCCGGCGTCGCCGGGCCCCGGTTGCAGGCCCGTGCGTCCACGCGGACGGTCCTGATCATCGGGATGGCGGTGGCCGCCGTGGCGATGGGCTGGTTCAGCCTGCTGACCCCTGGCCAGAACCCGCTCCTGGTGCTCCTGCCCGCCCAGCTCGTCGCCGGGATCGGCCTGGGCATCGGCTTCGTCGCCGCCACCATCGGCGGCGTCCACGGCGTCACCGCGAGCCATTCGGGCATCGCCTCCGGCCTGGTCAACACCAGCCAGCAGATCGGCGGCGCCCTCGGCCTGGCCGTCCTGGCCGGCGTCGCCGTCGCCGCGACCGCGAGCCGGCCGGCGGGCACTCCCCTGCACGACGCGCTGACCAGCGGCTACACGGCCGGGATGCTCGGCGCGGGCGGCTTCTACCTGGCCGCCATCCTCACCGCCGCTCTCCTCCTCCGGCCCCGTACCGCGCCGGACTGAAGCGCCGTGCCGGAAGGCGCCGGGACGTCAGGACGTCAGGGTGCAGTTGTCGGCGCCGAGCTGGCTGTTCCACAGGAACGTCCACCCGCAGTCGTACGTCCCGGCCGCCTCACCGAAGCGGATCGTGACGCTCGTGCCGCTGTGGCCGTCGCACCCGTATCCCGACACTTCGTAGTATCCGGCGCCGGTCGGCGTGCGGCCCCCCGAGAAGCAGACGGCGTCAGCGGCCGCCGCGTGGCCGGGGACGGCCCCCAGCGCCACGGCGAGGGCCGCCGCGCCCAGGGCGGCCGCCAGGCTGGCTGATCGCATGGTGGTGCTCCTTTCCCTGTCCGCCATTCCTGTTCCGCCAGGAACGGTAGTCAGCCGGGAGCGGCGCGCCCAGGGGCATCCGTCACCAGTGCGCGTGGATTCGTCACAGTCCGGGCGTGGCCCTGGTGCCTCACGACATAGGGCTGGAGCTCACGGCGCAGTTTCGCCCGGTCCGCGGCGGCGCCCGCGACGAAGGCCGCCAGCCAGCGCTCCTCGTCGATCCACCCCTCGTGCCGACCGGGAAAGATCGACGGCTCGGGGAACGGCCGCGCCTCCGGCGGCTCGGGCAGCGGCGGGAACTCCTTGCGCGTCTGCGGCTCCTCGGCCGGGATCTCCCCGCCGAACCGCTCGGCCACCCTCACGGCCAGATCGGCGGGCACGTCGGCGGGCAGGTGGCGGACGGCGTCGAGGATCGTCTCGGCATGGGCGGCGAACAGGCCGGCGTGCTTCAGCGTCAGCTCGGCCGCGCGGTTGCGCACGTCGAACGAGGCGTGCGCGTAGGCCGTGGTCAGCGCGATGACGAACCCGGCGGCGGACTCGGGCTCGGCCAGGAGCGCCTGGTCGAGCCAGCGCAGGCCGGTGGTGGCGAGCTTGGACTCGGCCCGGAACGTGAGCGCGTCGACCGCCTCCGCCAGGTCGGCGCGGTCGAGCGGCATCGCCCGCCGCACCTGAACCACGGCCAGCTCGGCAACCGTGCCCGGGGCCGACGGCAGCAAGCGCAGGTAGTCGCGCAGGCGGGGCGCGGTCTCGGCGGGCGTGGGGTCGAGAAGCGTGTGCAGCCGGACGAAGAACCGCAGGTCCTGCGCATCGCCGCCGCGCAGGAAGCGGCTCACGCAACCGTCGAGCGCCTGGTCCCGGGGCAGTTCGCGGGCGGCGGCGGCCAGCCAGCGGGTCGGCCGGGGCTCCAGCCGTTCCTCCCGCAGGGCACGGCCCGCGCCCTCGGCGGTGAAGATGCGGGGCAGCAGCGCGGGGGTCAGTGGGTCGCCGGTCACGCCCGGCGCGGTCAGCCAGGCGGCCACCAGCGGGTCGTGGCCGGGCGGCGCGGCACCGGAGTCGCGCAGCAGCGCCACGGCCAGCGGCGCGATGCGGTCGGCGGGGCGGCGGATCCGCTGGGCCAGCCGGACCGCGACCTCGCTCCGCCACGGCGCGGGGCGGCAGGCCGCAACCCGGCACACGCCGGCGACGTCGAGGGCGTCGGCCCAGCGGCGGGTGACGTCGCGGCTGGTCATCCACGCGACGGCGGCCCCCCGGCCGGGG
>NZ_JAHKRO010000119.1 GCF_019396325.1 Nonomuraea ceibae | reverse complement strand
GGGGTGTGGGCCGCCGCCACCGGCACCGCCCTCGCCGCCGGGCCGCTCCTCGGCGGCCTGCTCGTGGAGCTGGCCGGGTGGCGGGCGGTGTTCCTGGTGAACGCCCCGCTCGCCGCCCTCGGCCTGCTCGCCCTCCGCGGCGTCCGGTCCCCGGCGGGACGGCGGCCGGTCGCCTGGGCGGCCCAGGCGCTGGCCTGCCTGACGCTCGCCCTCCTCGCCCACGCCGCCACCACCCGCTCCGCAGCCGCCCTCGCCGCCGCCGCGGCCCTCCCGGCGGCGACCCTGCTGGTACGGCGGGGCGTCGTATCGGCGCGGGCCGGGCGGAGTCGCGTCGCGTCGGCGCGGACCGGGCGGCGGGATGCCGGGTCGGCGGCCGGTGCGGCGCCTCCGGGGCTGGTCAGGGCGGTGTGGCCGGAGCTCGTGGCCGGGGCGGCGGCGAACTTCGCGTTCGCGGGCGCCCTGTTCGTCCTCACCCTGTTCCTTCAGGACGTGCGCCACCTGACGCCGATGGCCGCCGGGCTGGCGTTCCTGCCGCTGACGCTGCCCATGACCGTCAACCCGCTGCTCACCGGCCGGATCGTCGCCCGCTACGGGGCCCGCCCGCCGATCCTGGCCGGGCTGGCGCTCCTCACGGCGGGCCTGGCGGGCCTGGCGCTGACGGACGCGCTCGTACCCTGGCTCCTGGTGACCGGCACGGGGTTGTCGCTGTGCCTGCCCGCCCTGGTCGCGGGCGTGATCGCGGGCGCCCCGCCCGGCACGGCGGGCACCGCCGGCGGCGTCCTCAACGCCGCCCGCCAGGCCGGCGCCACCCTCGGCGTCGCGGTCCTGGCCGGCCTGGCCCGCCCCCTGCTCGCCGCCGCCCTCCTGACGGCCGCCACCGCCGCCTGCTACGCCCTGGCAGGCCACGTACGAGCCCGCCGGCAGGCATGGCAGAACTGACCATCCGGTGACTGTCACTCTACGCATTCGTATAACTACGTTAAGTGACGCAACGACTACCGGGAGGCACCCATGCCCAGCATCACCCGCAAGATCGGCGTCATGTCCGCCGCCGCCGCGCTCGCCGTCCTCACCGCGGCGGCTCCGGCCACCGCGCTCCAGGCCACGCCGGCGTACTTCACGATGACCGACATCACCCGTGAACAGTTCGTCGTCCAGCTCACCGACCCCGCCGACATCCAGCACGCCCGCGACCTGCTGAGCGGCGCGACCGACGAGCGGCCGCACCTCTACGGCCGGATCGACAAGCGCACCGCCTCCTACAACCCCCGCTGGAGCTACCACTTCCGCCCCGACACCGTCGACTTCTTCGACGTGGCCATCGAGGTGTGCGACGCCAGCATCCCGTACGTTGAGAACCACCTGGACGAGGCGGGCGGCGCGTTCCTGCCCGGCCTCGTCTGGTGCCCGTGGAGCTCCCGCCTGGTGAACGAGATCTCCGCGCCGTAACGGCGGCGTCAGGGGGTTCCGCCGCGTCGACGGCGGAACCCCTTTGTGCTTATTTGCGGTGTTACGCTCAAAGAAGATCGCCTATGGGTGGAGGAGGTCATCGTATGGGTGTGCGATCGTTTCCGCTTACCCTGCGCGTCACGGTGAACGGCGCGACCCCGGACGAGATAAGGGAGGGCGCCGTGGCGCAGGCGCTCGAGTTCTTCGGGTCAGGGGCGGAACTGGACGTCATCAGCGCCGAAGCCGAGCCCGACGGAGAGCACCACAACCGCTACCGCGCCGTCGTCGTCTTCCGGAAAGTCGCCTGATCGGGGCCCGGTGAGCGAGAACGCCAGAGTCGTGTAACTCTCTGTTGTCAGATAGCTACGCTCCGCTGTTGAGTGGGGTGTCTGCCTCCGCAGGCATGCCGACACAGCAAAGGAGTCCCCCCATGACGACCCGCCTCCGCAAAGCCGCCGGGCTGCTGCTGGCCACGGCGACCGCCGCCGCCGGTCTGGCCCTGCCCGCCGCCGCGGCCCAGGCCGCCGCGCCGATTCCCTGCCCGAAGATCATCGGGGTGGTCTGCGCCCAGACCGCGGAGGGCGAGCTGAGATTCTTCACGGCGGATCAGCCCTCCATCGTCCCGCCCGTCGTCCGGGCGGTGAGCCAGGACCACGAGCCGTGGTGCTTCTACGCGGAGCCGGACTACAACGGCGAGCGCCGCGAAGTCTCCCCGTGGGAGCTCGTCGAGGACTTCGGCTTCGACGTCCACTCGGCCAGGCGCGGTCAGTGCACCTGGTCGTGAACCCAGCGACCCTGACCTGAGGCGCCATCCGGGCCCCGGGGGTGAACCCGCCGTCCGCGTGTCAGTCCCGGGCCTGGTCGCCGCCGCGCCGGCCCGCGCGCCGCGTCTTCGGCAGGGTCCAAAGGGACGGCCCCCGCAGGGGGTGCGGGGGCCGTTCTCGGGGGGTCCGGGTGTCAGGGGTTGTCGTAGCCGATCCAGGTGATGTACCAGCCGTACTGCTGGGCGGTGGCCGGCGTGATCGCGCTGCCGTCCTTCCACTGGACGTAGACGCGGAACGAGGTGGCGGTGGGGGAGTAGACGGCGCTGGGACCGACCAGGTTCCACTGGCTGCCGCCGGGGCCGGAGATGGAGGTGACGTAGTGGGGGCGGCCGGAGAAGCGGGCGGAGGTGGTGTCGACGTCGATGAAGATGCCGTTGGCGCCGTACGCTTTCCAGCCCTGGCCGGAGCTGGTCTGCCCGGCGGCGATGCGTGCAGTCGGCATGGAGGGTCCTTTCCCGATGGGGAGTGCTGTCACCAAGAGTGTTCAATTGATTACTCTGGGTGTCTATGCACAGTTCCATGCCTCATGCGCCACCTATAACCCACTCCTGAGGAGCGGCGCCTCGTGCTATGCGGGGCGCGGACACGCGAACGACCCGGCGCCGCGATGCGATGCCGGGTCGTCCTGTTGCGCGTTCTAGCAGTCGTAGTAGAGCTCGAACTCGTGCGGGTGCGGGCGCAGGCGGATCGGGTCGACCTCGTTCTCGCGCTTGTAGGCCACCCACGTCTCGATCAGGTCCGGCGTGAAGACGCCGCCTTCGAGCAGGTAGTCGTGGTCGGCCTCGAGGGCGTTGAGCACGTCGGTCAGCGAGCCGGGCACCTGGGGCACCTGGCGGGCCTCCTCCGGCGGCAGCTCGTACAGGTCCTTGTCGACCGGCTCCGGCGGCTCGATCTTGTTGCGGATGCCGTCGATGCCCGCCATCAGCATGGCGGCGAACGCGAAGTACGGGTTGCATGACGGGTCGGGCACCCGGAACTCGATGCGCTTGGCCTTCGGGTTGGAGCCGGTGATCGGGATGCGGACGCAGGCCGACCGGTTGCGCTGCGAGTAGACCAGGTTGACCGGCGCCTCGTAGCCGGGGACCAGGCGGTGGTAGGAGTTGACCGTCGGGTTGGTGAACGCCAGCAGCGACGGCGCGTGCTTGAGCAGGCCGCCGATGTAGTAGCGGGCGGTGTCGGAGAGCCCGGCGTAGCCGACCTCGTCGTAGAACAGCGGCGAGCCGTCCTTCCACAGCGACTGGTGGCAGTGCATGCCGGACCCGTTGTCGCCGAAGATCGGCTTGGGCATGAACGTGACGGTGTGGCCGTACTCCTGGGCGGTGCTCTTGATGATGTACTTGTAGAGCATCAGGTTGTCGGCGGTCCGCAGCAGCGTGCCGAACTTGAAGTCGATCTCCGCCTGGCCCGCCGTGCCGACCTCGTGGTGCTGCATCTCGACGTCGATGCCGCATTCGATGAGGTTGCGGACCATCTCCGAGCGCAGGTCGGTGAAGTGGTCCATCGGGGGCACGGGGAAGTAGCCGCCCTTGTAGCGCGGCTTGTAGCCGAGGTTGCCGCCCTCGGTGGCCTTGCCGGTGTTCCAGGCGCCTTCGATGGAGTCGATGTAGTAGTAGCCGGCGTTGGCCTTCGTCTCGAAGCGGACGTCGTCGAAGATGTAGAACTCCGCCTCCGGCCCGAAGTAGACGGTGTCGGCGATGCCGGTGCCCTTGAGGTATTCCTCCGCCTTGCGGGCGACGTTGCGCGGGTCGCGGCTGTAGGCCTCGCCGGTCAGCGGGTCGTGCACGAAGAAGTTGATGTTGAGCGTCTTGTGCTGGCGGAACGGGTCGACCACGGCGCTGGACGGGTCCGGCAGGAGCAGCATGTCGGACTCGTGGATGGCCTGGAAGCCCCGGATCGACGAGCCGTCGAACATCAGGCCGTCGGTGAACACGCTGGCGCCGAAGTTCTCGACCGGGAAGGTGAAGTGGTGCGTCGTCCCCGGCAGGTCGGTGAACCTGACATCGACGAACTGCACCCCTTCGTCCCTGATGAACTTCAGGACGTCGTCGGCGGAGTTGAACACTCTCGAACCTCCCTGGGGACGGGCTATGAGCCCGACCGTAGGACGAGGCCGTTTCCGTACGGTGTCTCGATTGTTTCGCATGTGTTACGCGGGGTCGGAGGCCCCGTTCACGGACGGCGGGACGGTGAACGCGGGGGCGCTGCCGCGCGGCGGGGGCGGGGGAGCGGAGGTGAGCAGGTCGGGCCGGAAGGCCACGACCAGGCCGGCGGCGGCGATCACCGCGAGCACGGCCGCGGCGGCCAGCCACAGGCGGCGGCCCGGGTGCGGCTCCCCGGCCGCCTTGCTCGCCGCCGCCCTCATCCGGCGCCGCTCGTCCGCGCCGATCTGCGCGACCAGCTCGTTGAAACGCGCGTCTAGGTCGTCCCCGTACGGCATGGCGTACATGATGGCCGTGAACGGCGGCGCGGTGAAGCGCGGGCAGGTCACGATCCAGGGCGCCCGCCCCGCCGGATACCTTTGAGTCATGAGCAGGAACGAGCCGCGCTGGACGCAGACCTGGCTGGGCGGCGTGCGCGCCGCCGGAGTCGACCTCGGCTACCCGGGGGAGCGGCTGGGGCTGCCGGAGGAGGGCAGCGGCGCGATCGCCGGGTGGGGCCGCAGGATCGCCGCCCTGGTGATCGATTGGATGATCTGCACCTGGGTGATCACGCAGTTGCTGCTGCGCACCGACCCGGCCCAGGCGCCGTGGCTGCCCGCCGTGGTGTTCGCCGCGCAGTATCTGGTGCTGGTGGGCGCCATGGGCCAGACGTTCGGCCACCGGCTGGCGGGCATCCGCGTGGCGGCGATGGACGGCGGCGACCCGCGCTGGGTGCCGGTGCTGGCGCGCACGGCGCTGCTCGCGCTGGCGATCCCGGCGTTGATCTTCGACCGCGACCATCGCGGCCTGCACGACCGGGCGTCCAACACGATGGTCGTCCGCATGTGACGACGAAAACTGTACCGGGTTTGAATTTGTACCCGGTACAGTTTACGCTGCCCTCGTGATGATGGCAGGGCTCAGGGAGCTCAAGAAGGAACGCACCCGGCGGCACCTCGCCGAGGTGGCGCTGCGGCTGTTCGACGAGCGCGGCTACGACGCGGTGACGGTCAACGAGATCGCCGAGGCGGCCGGCGTCGCCAAGGTGACGCTGTTCAACTACTTCCCGTCCAAGGACTGCCTGGTCCTCGACGGCGTGGCCGACGACACGGCGGCCGTCGTCGCCGGGCGGCCGGAGGGGCAGCCGCCGCTGGCCGCGCTGCGCGAGCACTACCGGCGGGCGGCGGCCGGCGCGGTGGACGAGATCGACGTCGGCCACCTGCTCACCCAGGTGCGGGTGATCGCCGCGACCCCCGCGCTCATGGCCGGCGTCTACCAGGCTCACCTGGGCCGCCGTTACGAGCTGGCCGCCGCGCTGGCCGCCGACGTGGGGGAGGCGCTCGCGCCGCTGCTGGCCGGGCAGATCACCGCCGCGCTCACCACCCTCCAGGAGTCGTTCTTCCAGCGCCTGGCCGCCGGGACGCCGCTGGAGGAAGCGCGGCGGCTGCTGGCCGCCGACGTCGAGCTCGCCTTCGACCTCCTCGAGAACGGGATCAAGCAGTGAAGAAGGGCATCAACTACGACACCGGCTTCCTGCCCGAGCCCGGCCGCAGCCGCGTCCGCTTCGACCGCGACACCGCCCGCCGGGAGATGCGCGTGATCGCCGAGGAGCTGCACTGCACAGTGGTCCGCGTCTCCGGCGCCGACCCCGCCCGGCTCACCGTCGCCGCCGAGGAGGCCGCCGCGGCCGGGCTGGCGGTCTACTACGCGCCCTTCCCCGTCGACCTGCACCCGGGCGAGACGCTGGAGCTGTACGCCGAGTCGGCCCGCCGGGCCGAGGCGCTGCGCCGCACCGGCGCCGAGGTGGTCCTGGTGACCGGCTGCGAGACCAGCGCCTTCGGCCACGGCTACCTGCCCGGCGCCACCTACGGCGCCCGCATGGCCGCCATGGGCGAGGCCGACGCCGCATGGTGGGCGACCACGGTCCCGCCCATCGTCGCGCGGCTCGACGCGTTCCTCGCCGAGGCCGCCGAGACGGTCAGGCCGCTGTTCGGCGGGCGGCTCACCTACGCCGCCGGGCCGTGGGAGTTCGTCGACTGGACGCCGTTCGACCTGGTCGGCGTCGACGCCTACCGTGCCGCCTACAACGCGGACGCCTTCCGCGACGAGATACGCGCCCACTTCGGGCACGGCAAACCGGTCGTCGTCACCGAGTTCGGCACCTGCCCCTACCGGGGCGCCGCCGAGCGGGGCGGCTCGGCCTGGGCGGTCCCCGGCGACGCCGTGCCCGACGAGGGCGAGCAGGTCCGCTACCTGGAGGAGCTGCTCGACGTGTTCGAGCAGGAGGGCGTCGAGGCCGCGATGTGGTTCACGTTCGCCGGCTACACGCGGATCGGCGGCGCCGCCGACCTCGGCTCCTACGGCGTCGTCAGCATGCTCGACGAGACCCGCTGGCGGCCCCGCCAGGTCTTCCATGCCATGGCCGCTAGGTACGCGAGCAGCTGAAGATCGCGGTGCCCGGCAGGTGGCGGCCCCGCAGCGGGCTCCAGCCGCCCCACACCCGCTCGTGGCCCTCCGGCCACTCCGGCTCCAGCAGGCCCGTGAGGGCCAGCCCCGAGGCGACGACGAGACCCACCCAGTCGCCCAAGGTCCGGTGGTGCTCGACGTAGCTGAGCTTGCCGTTCTCGTCGTGCTCGGTGTAGGGCGAACGGTCGAAGTAGGAGCGGTCGGACGTCAGCCCGCGCGGGCCCGGATCGTCCGGGAACGCCCACCGGATCGGATGGCTGACCGAGAACACGAACCGCCCGCCCGGCACCAGCACCCGGCGCACCTCGCGCAGCACCCCCAGCGGGTCGGCGACGAACGGCAGCGCCCCGAACGCCGAGCACGCCAGCTCGAAGCTCTCCGCGGCGAACGGCAGCGCCTCGGCGTCGGCCTGCACCAGCGGCACCGCCCGGCCGCCGGGAGCGCCGTCGAGGTCGATGCGCTGGGCGTGGCGCAACTGGCGGTGCGACAGGTCGAACGCCGCCACCCGCGCCCCCTGGCCCAGCAGCCAGCGGGCGCACTGCGCCGCCCCGCAGCCGATCTCCAGCACCCGCCGCCCGCGCACGTCGCCGAGCAGCCGCGCGTCGGCCTCGTCGACGCCCTCGGGGCACCAGACGAAGCCGTCGTCGCGCAGGAAGTCGCCGTGCTCCAGCTGGTAGTCGTCGGCGTTGCCGTCCCACCAGCCCCGGTTGGCCCGCGACGAGGGTGAGATCACTAGCGCATCTTGGGGCCGCGCGGCATGCGGGCGCCCTTGGGCATCGGGCCCTTGGGCATCGGCATGTTCTTCGGCAGCGACCGCAGTCGGTCCTTGACCTCGTTGACGGCCGGCTTCTTCAGGTTGCGCGGCAGCTTCATCAGGTGGCGCTGCAGCTTGCCGAGCGGCACCTGGCCCTCGCCGTCACCGCACTGCACGTCGTAGATCTCGACGCCCAGCACCACCCGGGCGACCCGCTTCTTCTCCGCCGCCAGCATCTTGGCCACCCGGTTGCCGGGACCCTCCGACACCAGCACGACGCCCGGAAAGCCGACCACCATGTGGATCAGGTCCTGGTCACGGTTGACCGCGATGGCGGGGGTGACCTGCCAGTTGCCGCGCATGCCCTGCAGCACCGCGGCGGCCGCGCCGGTCTGGCCGTGCAGGATCGAATACTGGGCCCGCTGCGCGAGCTGCCCGAACACCACCAGGCCGACCGTGAAGGCGGCCAGGATGCCCAGGAACACGGAATACCACAGGTAGTCCGTGACCAGGCCGATCACGACGACCACAGCCAGCGTGCCCACCGCCGAGAGGAAGACGATCGGCATCCCCTTGGGATTGGCCTGCTTGATGATCTGCGCGATCATGCGGAGCTGCTTGATGCGCCCCGGCTTATCTGGGTCCTCGGACTTCGCCATGCAAGGAAGGATACAAACGAACCGGACAAGTACGGGAACCCGGCAGGGGTCACGCCGCCACGAAGAACTCCAGCAGCTCGGGCAGCAGCGCCCCGGCCGCCACGTTGTGCGTCTGGCCCTCCAGGACCCGGTGCGCCGCGCCGGGCACGCACGCGGCCACGGCACGGCCCGCCGCACCCATCCAGGAGGGGCTGAGCTCGCCGTTGAGCACGAGCGCGGGCCGGTCGAGCCCGGCGAGGCGGGCCGCAGGAAGCGCGTTGCCCGGCCCCATCACGGCCGCCTCGTAGGCCAGCGTGTGGGCCAGCGCCTCCAGCTCCGCCCAGTGCGGGCCGGCCCGCATCGCGGCGACCGTCTCCGCGGGCGTCTCGGCGGCGGCCGTCATGAACAGCTCCACCGCCTCACCCCGGCTGCCCCGCCCCACCAGATCGGCGAGCCGGGCGGCGAAGTCCGCGGGCAGCCCGGGCGCGTCCGCGCCGACGTGGTAGGGCGGCTCCCACAGGGCCAGCTTGGAGATCTGCGGCATCCGTACGGCGGCCTCCAGGGCGAGGGCGGCGCCGGAGGAGCCGCCGAACACCATGGCCCGCCCGCCGGCCGCCGCCACGACGGCGGCCAGGTCGTCGATCTCACGCTCGGCCGAGTAGGGAGGCGTGTCGCCGCTGGCCCCGCGCCCCCGGCGGTCGTAGTCGAACACCGTGAACCACGGCGCCAGCCCCGAGGCCACCGCGGCCATGAGCGGATGACCGCGGCCGGTGAACGCCCCGTGCACCAGCACGAGCGCCGGACCGGAGCCGTGCCGGTCGACGGCGATCGCGGTGCCGTCGGCCGAGGTGACGATGAAGGTCCCGGTCACGAAGGCTGGACGAGGCACAGGACCTCCCAGTGGTGGCCGTCGAGGTCGGCGAAGGCGCGCTGGTAGCGGAAGGCGTCACGCCGGGCCCCGCCCAGCGCGGTGCCGCCGGCCTCGACGGCCTTGGCGGCCAGCTCGTCCACCCGCGCCTCGTTCTCCACGCCGAGCACCAGGATCGCCTCGGTGGCCTTGGTGGCGTCGCCGACCTCGCGGTGCGCGTAGGACGCGAACGTGGGCTCGGCCAGCAGCATCACCTGCGTCTCGTCGTTGACGACGACGGAGGCCATGTCGTCGGCGGCGCCGAACAGCGTGAAGCCGAGCTCGGTGAAGAACGCCTTCGACCGGGCGAGGTCCTTGACGGGGAGGTTCACGAACAGCTGCATTTTCTTCCAGTCCTTCCGGTGAGTTCGTGCCTCAAGCATGCTCGCCGGGACCGGCCCCGGTCTTGCACGTGCGCGCCGGGGACTTGACGATCAGCGCACTACCCGCAGGCGCGCCGGTAGGCGGCCGGCGGCACCCCGTAGGCGCTGCGGAACAGGCGGCTGAAGTGCGCCGGGTCGGGCAGCCCCCAGCGCGCCGCGAGCACGCTCACCGGGGTGTCGCGCAGCGCCGGGTCGGCCAGGTCGGCGCGGCAGCGTTCGAGCCGCCGGTGCCGGATCCACGCCGCCACCGTGGTCTCCCGCGCCTCGAACAGCCGGTGCAGGTAGCGCGGCGAGATGTGGTGCGCCGCCGCCACGCCCGCCGGATCGAGCCCGGCGTCACCCAGGTGCTTCTCGATGAAGGCGTGCACCCGGGCCAGCAGCGCCTCCTGCCGTGTCTCGTGCGGCACCGCGCCCAGCTCCTCGACCCGCTCGGCCACGGCCGTGGTGACCAGGTCCATCACCACGCCGGCCAGCCGGGCCGCGCTGGCGGGCCGGTAGGAGTCGAGGTCGAGCGCCACCCGGCGCAGCAGCGGCGCGGCCAGCGCCCCGGCGCCCTCGCCCGAGGCGATCGGCACCGCCGTGACCGACGCCGCGCCGGGCGGTAACCGCAGCAGCTCACGCGGGAAGCTGAACACCGCCAGCCGCACCGCGGAGTCGTAGACCAGCTCGTAGGGCCGGGTGAAGTCGTAGAGGGCGAACTCGCCCGGGCGCAGCCGCGCCTGCCTGCCGTCCTGGCCCAGCAGCGGGGTGCCCGACACGGGCAGCACCAGCCGGTAGAGCTCGGGGCTGTCGCGGCGGATCAGGCCGGGCGTGCGGTGCACGCTGTGCGGCGTCGAGGTCTGCACCTTGCCGACGCCCACCGGCCCGAGCTGCCCCGCCTCGATCTGCCCGCGCAGCGGCGCGTCGGCGTCGACACGCACGTCGAGCGGCCCGAGCGCGTCGCACACGACGCTCAGCCACGCCTCGCGGCGCTCGGCCGCCGGCACGTCGGCGGCGCGGATCAACACGGCCATGGGGGGAGCCTCCCTCAGGATGCTCACCCCATGGTAGCGATTCGATCAGGCCGTCTGGCGGGCCGCGATCGCCTGCTGGTAGAGCTTGCCGGCGCGGTAGGAGGAGCGGACCAGCGGCCCGGACAGCACGCCCGCGAAGCCGATCGCCTCGGCCTCGGCCTGCAGCTCGACGAACTCCTCCGGCTTGACCCAGCGGTCCACCGGGTGGTGGCGCGGGGTCGGGCGCAGGTACTGGGTGATCGTGATCAGGTCGGTGCCGGCCTCGTGCAGGCCGCGCATCGCCTCGACGATCTCCTCACGGGTCTCGCCCATGCCGAGGATCAGGTTGGACTTGGTGACCAGCCCGGCCTCGCGGGCCATCGTGAGCACCTCCAGCGAACGCTCGTAACGGAACCCGGGACGGATCCGCTTGAAGATGCGCGGCACGGTCTCGACGTTGTGCGCGAACACCTCGGGCTTGCTGGAGAAGACCTCCTCCAGCTGCTCGCGGTTGCCGTTGAAGTCGGGCACCAGCAGCTCGACGCCGCAGCCCGGCAGCAGCGCGTGGATCTGGCGGGCCGTCTCGGCGTAGAGCCAGGCGCCGCCGTCGGGCAGGTCGTCGCGGGCCACGCCCGTCACGGTCGCGTAGCGCAGGCCCATCTGCTGGACCGACTCGGCCACCCGGCGCGGCTCGTCACGGTCGTACTCCGTGGGCTTGCCGGTGTCGATGAGGCAGAAGTCGCAGCGGCGCGTGCACTGGTCGCCGCCGATGAGGAAGGTCGCCTCGCGGTCCTCCCAGCACTCGTAGATGTTGGGACAGCCCGCCTCTTCACAGACCGTGTGCAGGCCCTCCCGGCGCACGAGCGATTTGAGCTCGGTGTATTCGGGGCCCGTCTTCAGCTTGGTCTTGATCCACGGGGGCTTGCGCTCGATAGGGGTTTCGGCGTTGCGCACCTCCAGGCGGAGGAGCTTTCGGCCTTCAGGAGCAACGGTCACCCTCACAGCTTACGTCTCCGGCCGCCCGAGCCGGATCGAGGGTCGCTCTCAGGTGATGAGGCCGAAGCTGCGGATCGCCCGCGTGTAGTGGCGCAGCAGCTCGGCGTCGATCCGGTCGGACTCGGCCTCGCCCAGCAGGACGGCGTTGGACGAGCCGGGCACCTCGCTCGCCCGCGCGCCGAAGCGGGCCAGCGCGCCCTGCCGGATCGCCGTCACGTTCTCGCCGCGCAGCACCGCGGCCTGCATCGGCGCCAGGTAGCGGTGCCCGGCGACCAGGTCCTCCAGCTCGGCCAGCTCCTCGGCCGTCGCCACCCGCAGCGCCAGCGCCCGCCTGCGCTCGGCCGCCTGCCCGTCGCCCGACCGCGCCAGCCGCGTCAGGCCGTACTCCAGCAGCAGCACCGGCGCGCCGAACACCCGGCCGATCAACCGGCCCAGCAGCCCCGCCGCCTGGTAGCCGGTGGTGGGCGCGTCGAGCGCGCCCAGCGTGACGGTGATCTTGACCTCGGCGTCCTCGCGCGCCTGCAGCGGCGCGGCGCCCAGCAGCGCCCCGCGCCACTCGGCCAGCGTCGACAGCGCGCCGCCGATCACCACGCCGTCGCCGTCCGCCGACCCGGCGTACGCCGTCGCCAGCAGCGTCACCCGCTGCCTGGCCGGCAGCGCCATCCACAACGGCAGCCCGACGACCAGCACGGGCGTCCGGAAAAGCCCCAGCTTCTCGTACGAGGCGGCCGGGGCGATGTCCCTGACCGCGATCCTCGCCGGGCGCCTGACGCCCATCCGGTCCGCCACGCGCTCGGCCGTGCCGTACAGCTCACCGGCCGACTCGCGGTCGAGCACTTCGGCGTCGTCGGGCAGCCGACCCAGGCGCGGGCGCAGCATCCAGCCGATGCCGATCAGCAGGCCGCCCAGCACCCAGGCGACGGCGAACTCCGCGTTGACCGCGATCGTCCAGCCGCCGAGCACCACGAAGGCGACGGTGAGCGCGTGCACGAGCAGGGCGAGGAGGAACGCTGTGACCCGTTTCACATCGCGATAGTAGAGCGGCATGTCGCCCATCGGCCACTATCTGCGGAGAAGATCCTCTTCGTGCAGGTCGAACGGCTCCCGCCCGAGCGCCTCGGCCAGGCGCTTCTCGGCGATCGGCATGACCTCCTCGACCACGATCCGCCGTCCCGTCTCCGCGGAGAGCGTGGAGACGCCCACGTCGGGCAGCCCGCACGGGACGATCCGGTTGAACCACCGCGGATCATTGGCGCAGTTGAGCGCGAAACCATGCATCGCGACACCGCGCGACACCCGGATGCCCACCGCGCCGAGCTGCCGGTCGGGCAGCCCCAGACCGGCGTCGCCCACCGCCCACACCCCGGCCCGCCCGCGCACCCGCCGGGCGGTCACCCCGAAGTCGGCGCAGATCTGGATCATCGTCTCCTCGAGCCGGCAGACGTAGTCGGTCACGTCGGAGACGGCCACGATCGGATAGCCGACCAGCTGCCCCGGCCCGTGCCAGGTGACCCGCCCGCCGCGGTCGACGTCGACCACCGGAGTGCCGTCGGACGGCCGCTCGTCCGGCCTGGCCCGCTTGCCCGCCGTGTAGACGGGCGCGTGCTCCAGCATCAGCAGCGTGTCGGTGAGCTCACCGGCGGCCCGCTTGCCGTGCACCCAGCGCTGGAGCGACCAGGCCTGCTCGTACGGGACGTCGACGCCCAGGCGGACGACGGCGAGTGCGTGGGGATCGACCCCATGGGTGGGGCGCATGTGTCCATTGTGCCGTTCCCTCACCCTTGTAGGGTAATTCAGGAAGTCAGCAGGCGGGGTTCGATCCTGAACTCCTTCACGCCGCCCGCGCCGTCATGCTCCAGCTTGTACGCATAGCCGTCAGGATCGGTCGTCACCGCCTGGATGAACTCGGTGCCGACGTAGTGCAGCGCCACGCCCTCGTCGGCCGCGTAGCCGCCCGGCAGCTCGCCCGAGGCCACCGACTGCTGCAGCAGCGGGCGGCGCTGCGGCTCGGCGTTGTAGTGCACGCCGCACGAGTAGGGCAGGAAGCCCAGGCCGTCGGCCCACACCCGCAGCTCGGGGCCGAAGGAGTCGGTGTTGCCGCCCACGTGCCAGCACAGGGCGCCCGCGCTCTGCCCCGACAGCACCACCCCGGCCCGCCACGCCTCCTCGAACGCCTCGTCCAGGCCGTGCAGCCGCCACAACGCCATCAGATTGGCCACGCTGCCGCCGCTGACGTAGATCATGTCCTGTTCCAGCATCCACGCCCGCGGATCGGCCACGTTGGGCATCGGGAACACCGTCAGATGGCTCAGCTCGACGTCCCAGCCCGCGAACGCGCCGTACATCTTCAGCACCCAATCGGCGCTGTCACCCACCGCGGTCGCGAGCAGGCCCAGCTTGGGCCGGTCCTGCCCGGTCAGATCGAGCCCGTAGCGCAGCAGCGGGCTCGCCTCCAGGAAGCCGTGGCGCTCGGTGGCGCGGAACGATCCGCCGCCGATGGCGAGAATGTGGGACTGCCCTGACCTGGTCATGTCGGAATCTCCCCGATGCGTAGGACGAACAGCACACTAGAGTACGGCGCGCAGCGCATCGCCGAGGCGCGTATGCGCGAAGCCATAACCGCTGTTCACCAGCTTGTCAGGGACGATCCGGTGCCCCGGGAGCAGCCCTTCCTGCGCGAACTCGCCCAGCCCGAGCCGCAGCGCGAACCCCGGCACCGGGATCGGCATCGTGGCGCGTCGCACCGCCCGGCCGAGCGTGCGGGTGAACTCGGCGTTCGTGACCGGCGTCGGTGAGGTGAGGTTCACCGGCCCCACCAGATCCCGATTTTTCACCACATGGATGGTCGCCTGGACCCAGTCGTCCTCCGAGATCCACGACCAGTACTGCTTCCCCGACCCCAGCGGCGCCCCCAGCCCCGCCCGGAAGATCGGCAGCATCCGGCCCAGCGCCCCGCCGCGACGGCTCAGCACCAGCCCCGTCCGCAACTGCGCCGCCCGCACCCCGAACTCCCCGGCGGCCCGGCCCTCACGCTCCCACCGCTCGCACAGCTCCGCCAGGAACCCCTCGCCCTTGCCCCGGCTCTCGTCGACCACCTCGTCGCCGGTGTCGCCGTAGAAGTCCACGCCCGACGCCGTCACCAGCGTCGCCGGCGGACGCTCCAGCCCCCGCATCGCCTCCACCAGCAGCCGCGTGCTGTCCACCCGGCTGCGCACCAGCTCCCGCTTGTAGTCGGCGCTCCACCGCCGGTCCGCGATGGGCGCCCCGGCCAGATGCACCACCGCCCGCGCCCCGTCGAGCACCGCCGGATCCAGCACCCCCGCACGCGGCTCCCACCGCGCCTCGTCGGGCCCGCGCGGCTCCCGCCGCACCAGCGTCACGACCCGCTCCCCGCCTGCCCGCAACGCCTCGACCAGCGGCCCGCCGAGCAACCCCGACGCCCCGGTCACAACGATCGCCATCCCCCAACCCTACGCCGCCCCACCCCACCTTCCGGGGACGCGGCCTTCCGGGGGCCTTCCGGGGTCCCCGCCTCTGGGGTCCCCGCCTTTCGGGCTCCCCGTCCTCCGAGGGCCGCGCCCTCCCGAGGACCTCCCCCAAGACCCCCGCCCCTCGGGGACTTCGGGAGGCGGTCCCCTCCCACCCGTCCCGCCCCACGGGGCCCCGCCGTCCAGGGACCACCGCCCTCCGAGAACCCCGCCCTCCGGGGCTTCGGCAGGCGTCCCTTCCCGCCTGCCCCGCCCTCACGGGTGACCGCATGCGGAGGCTCGTCGCGCTGGGAGGAGGCTGCGGCCAGGCGGCCCCTCGGGGCAGTGGGGCCATCCTGGGGCTGGCCTGGGCGGCTCGCCGTTCGGTGCCCGCGGGCTCGGGTCTGGGGACCGGGGAGGCCGGGGATCGTAGGGCCGGGGGACCGCTGGGCGCTCGGGGTGGCTCCCCGCGCGGGCCCGGTCAGGTGGGGAACCTAGCGGCGGTCCGGTCAGGCGGGGAACCTAGCGGCGGTCCGGTCCTGTGGGGGAACGAGCGCCGGTCCGGTCCTGTGGGGGCCTTGGAGGCGCGTACGGGACCGCTCCGGACCGGGCGGAGGCCCCGGGAAACGCGCGGGGCCGGGCGCGCGGGTGCGCGTCCGGCCCCAGGGGCGTGCGGTGGTCAGGCGAGGCCGAGCTGGGCCTCGAAGCGCCCTTCCTCCAGGCGCCGCTTGATCGTGGTGAGGAAGCGGGCCGCGTCGGCGCCGTCGACCAGGCGGTGGTCGTACGTGAGCGCCAGGTAGACCATCGACCGGACCGCGATGACCTCGCCCTCCGGCGTGTCGACCACGACGGGACGCTTGACGACGGCGCCGGTGCCGAGCATGCCGACCTGCGGCTGGTTGAGGATCGGCGTGTCGAACAGGGCACCGCGGCTGCCGGTGTTGGTCAGCGTGAACGTGCCGCCGGTGATCTCGTCCGGGGTCACCTTGTTGGCGCGGGTGCGCTCGGCCAGGTCGGTGACCTTGCGGGCGAGCCCGGCGAGGTTGAGGTCGCCGGCGTCCTTGACCACGGCGGCGAGCAGGCCACGGTCGGTGTCGACCGCGATGCCGAGGTTCTCGACGTCGAAGTAGGTCACCTCGTTGGTCTCGTTGTTGATGGTCGCGTTGAGCTTGGGGTGCTGCTTGAGCGCCTCGACGGTGGCCATCGCGAAGAACGGGGTGAACGTCAGCTTGACGCCCTCGCGGCGGAAGAACTCGTCCTTCGCCTGCGCCCGCAGTCGCGCGATCTTGGTGACGTCGACCTCGACGACCGAGGTGAGCTGGGCGGCCGTCTGAAGCGACTCGACCATGCGCTTGGCGATCGTCTGGCGCAGGCGGGTCATCTTCTCGGTGCGGCCGCGCAGCGTGGTGTCGACCTCGACCGGCTCGGGCGCGGCGGCCGGGGCGGCGGCCTGCGCCGGAGCGGCGGCCGGAGCGGCGGGAGCAGCCGCGGCCGGGGCGGCCTGGGCGGCGGGGGCCTGCTCGCGGCGGCTCTTGGCGGCCTCGAGCACGTCCTGCTTGCGGATGCGGCCGCCGACGCCGGTGCCGGTGATGGCGTCGAGGTCCACGCCGTGCTCGTTGGCCAGCTTGCGCACCAGCGGCGTCACGTACGGGCTGTCGCCCGAGGTGGGCAGCGGCGCGGGAGCGGCGGCCTGGGCGGGCGCGGGCGCGGGAGCCGGGGCGGGGGCCGGCGCCGGAGCGGGCTCCGGCTGCGGGGCCGGGGCGGGCTGCGGGGCCGCCTGCGGGGCGGGCTGCGGGATGGAGGAGGCGGGGGCCGGAGCGGGCTCAGGCTCAGGCTCGGGCTCCGGCTCGGGCTGGGCGGCGGGGGCGGCCTCCTCGGCGGGGGCGGCCGCGCCGGCCTGGCCGCTCTCGTCGATGATGGCCAGCTCCGCGCCGACCTCGACGGTCTCGTCCTCAGCCACGACGATCTTGGTGATGACACCCGCGGAAGGCGACGGGATCTCGGTGTCGACCTTGTCGGTCGACACTTCGAGGAGCGGCTCGTCGGCCTCGACGCGCTCGCCCTCCTTCTTCAGCCAACGGGTGACGGTGCCCTCGGTGACGCTCTCGCCGAGCTGGGGCATCTGTACGGAGACCGGCATCGTTATTCTTCTCTCGCGTTCTGATCTCGAGGGCGGATTAGTTGTGTACGTGCAGCGGCTTGCCGGCCAGGGCCAGCATCGCCTCACCGACCGCCTCGGACTGGGTCGGGTGTGCGTGGATGAGCTGGGCGACCTCTGCGGGCAGCGCCTCCCAGTTGTAGATGAGCTGGCCTTCGGTGACGAGCTCGCCGATGCGGCGGCCCACCATGTGGACGCCGACGACCGGCCCGTCCTTGCGGGCGAGGACCTTGACGGCGCCGCCCGTGCCGAGGATCTGGCTCTTGGGGTTGCCCGCGAGGTCGTAGACCTGCTCGACGATCTCGATGCCGCGCTCGGCGGCCTGCGCGGACGTGATGCCCACCGAGGCGACCTCGGGGTCGGAGTAGGTGATCCGGGGCACGCCCGCGTAGTCGATGGGCGGCGGGTTGAGGCCCGCGATGTGCTCGGCCACCATGATGCCCTCGGCGAACCCGGCGTGGGCCAGCTGCAGCGTGGGGATCAGGTCGCCGACGGCGTAGACGCCGGGCGCGGTGGTGCGGCAGTGCTCGTCGACCGTGACGGCGCCGCGCTCGATCGTGACGCCGGCCTCCTCGAAGCCCATGCCGGCCGAGACGGCGCCGCGGCCGACCGCGACGAGCAGGATCTCGGCGTCGAGGGTCTTGCCGTTGGCCAGGGTGACGAGCACGCCGGTGTCGGTGGTCTTGACGCTCTCGAAGAAGACGCCGAGCTCGTACTTGATGCCGCGCCGGCGGAAGGCCCGCTCCAGCAGCTTGGAGCTGGACTCCTCCTCGGTGGGCAGCAGGTGCGGCAGCCCTTCGACGATGGTGACCTCGGCGCCGAAGGAGCGGTAGACGCTGGCCAGCTCGACGCCGATGACGCCGCCGCCGAGGACGACCACGGAGGCGGGCACCCGGTCCATCTTCAGCGTGTGCTCGCTGGTGATGATCCGCTCGCCGTCGATGTCGAGGCCGGGCAGGCTGCGGGGCGCCGAACCGGTGGCGAGCACCACGTTGCGGCCCTCGTACACCTCGTCGCCGACCTGGACGCGGCGCTCGGCGAGCAGGCGGCCCTCGCCCTCGACCACCGTCACGCCCGCGGCCTTGAGCAGGCCCTGCACGCCCTTCCAGGCGCGACTGACGATCTTGTCCTTGAAGGCGTGCACGGCGGCCACGTCGATGCCCTCGAAGTGCGCCTTGACGCCGAACGAGGCGCTCTCGCGGGTCTCGTCGGCGACCTCCGCGGAGTGCAGCAGGGCCTTGGTGGGGATGCATCCCCGGTGCAGGCAGGTGCCGCCGATCTTGTCCTTCTCGATCAGGGCGACCGTCATGCCCAGCTCGGCTGCCCGCAGCGCGCAGGCGTAACCGCCGCTGCCGCCACCTAGGACGACGATGTCGTAGGCCACAGGAAGGCTCCTTGTCGGGGTGTTCGTGATGCCGTCATCTTTTCATCTGTTCCGGGCGCTCGGGTGCCGGTCCCCTCAGATGCTCGCGTGCCGTTCGGCGAGCGCGATAAGGGTGCGGGCGAAGGCGCCGGTGCCGCCCTTGGGGGTGTAGCCGTGCGCCTCGCCCTTGTTGAAGGCCGGGCCGGCCATGTCGATGTGCGCCCAGCGGACGCCGTCGGGCACGAACTCCTTGAGGAAGATGCCCGCGGCCAGCATGCTGCCCCAGCGCTCGGGCTGCAGGTTGGCGATGTCGGCGACGGGGGAGTCGAGGCCCTTGCGCAGCTCCTCGGGCAGCGGCATGCCCCAGGCGCCCTCGCCGGCGGCGGTCGCGGCCTCGACGACGAGCTCGCGCACGGCGTCGTCGTTGGCCATGACGCCGGCGGTGCGCCAGCCGAGGGCGACGATCTGCGCGCCGGTCAGCGTGGCGACGTCGACGATCAGGTCGGGGTTGTCCTCGGCGGCGCGGGCGATGCCGTCCATGAGGACGAGGCGGCCCTCGGCGTCGGTGTCGAGCACCTCGACGGTCTTGCCGCTGTAGCTGTGGATGACGTCGGAGGGGCGCTGGGCGGTGCCGCTCGGCAGGTTCTCCGCCAGGCAGAGGTAGCCGATGGCGTTGACCGGCAGGCCCAGGCGGGCGATGCCGACGAGCGCCCCGAAAACGGCGCCCGCGCCTCCCATGTCGGACTTCATCCAGTCCATGGACGCCGACGGCTTCAGCGACAGGCCGCCGGAGTCGAACGTGATGCCCTTGCCCACGTACGCCAGCGTCTTGGTGGCCTCGGGGTGGGTGTAGGAGAGCCGGACGAGCCGCGGCGGGTTGACCGAGCCCTGGCCGACGCCGACGAGGCCGCCGTAGCCGCCGTCGCGCAGCTGCTTGTCGTCGAGCACCTCGACGCTCAGCCCGTGCTCGGCGCCGGTGCGCTCGGCGATCTCGGCGAACTTGGCCGGCCACAGGTCGGACGGCGGCGTGTTGACCAGGTCGCGCACCAGCGTGACGGCGTCGGCCAGGATCGCGGCGCGCTCGCCGGCGGCGGCGTCCTCGCCCGAGAGGACGGTCAGCTCGCTCACGGGCTCCTTCTGGCCCTCGCCGGTGCGGTAGCGCGAGAAGCCGTAGGCGCCCAGCAAGCCGCCCAGCGCGACGGCCTCGGCCTCGGCGGCGGAGCCGGCGGGGAGGGCGAGCGCGGCGCGGGCGGTGCCGGCCAGCGAGCGCACGGCGGCGCCGGCGGCGCGGCGCAGCCCTTCGGCGTCAGGGGACTCACCGAGCCCGACGGCCACCAGCACCGGAGCGGTGACGGAGCCGAACGTGGGCAGTTTGGCCAGCTCGCCCGGCTTGCCGGAGAAGCCCACGGAGGTCAGCGAGGAGGCGAGCTTGCCACCGAAGGCCGCGTCGAGGGATTCGGCGCCTGTGGCGGGGCTGGGACCGCCGGGGCCGGACAGGAACCCGACGATGAGCGCGTCGGTGTCGAACGAGACGGGATCTGCTGAGTTCAGCCGCACAGTGGTCACGTAAACCGATGCTATCCAGGGTTTCCAGGCCCCACAAACAGGGGTTCATCCCATGAATCATGACCAGCGACATGGTGCTATTGTCATTAGCACCATGTTGCTGACGCTCGACCTCAACGACGCCCGTCCCCTGCACGAGCAGGTCGCGGGCGCGATCCGCCGCGCCATCGGCGAGGGCTCCTACGCGCCGGGCGACCGGCTGCCGCCGGCCCGCGACCTCGCCGACGCGCTCGGCATCAACCCCAACACCGTGCTGCGCGCCCTGCGTGAGCT
Source organism: Nonomuraea ceibae (assembly GCF_019396325.1). Classification (GTDB taxonomy): domain Bacteria; phylum Actinomycetota; class Actinomycetes; order Streptosporangiales; family Streptosporangiaceae; genus Nonomuraea; species Nonomuraea ceibae. The sequence continues at coordinate 5,742 of NZ_JAHKRO010000119.1, read as the reverse complement.
GCGGGAGGAGGGGCTGCTGGAGTTCCGGCGGGGGCGCGGCGTCAGCGTCGCGCGCCACGCCGACGGACGCGCCCTGCTCCGCGAGCGGGCGCGCGACCTGCTGGACGAGGCCAAGAGGTACGGATACCGCCGGGAGGACGTCATCACGCTGCTGGAGGAGCTCGCATGAACATCCGGATCGCCGCCCTCACGGGGGCGGCCGTCACCGCCGTCCTGATCCTGCTGCCGCTGGCGGTGCGTGACCGGCTGCCCGAGCCGCTGGCCGTGCACTGGGGACCGGGCTCGGTGCCCGACGGCTCGGCGCCGCTCGCCGTGTTCGTCACCACGCTGCTCGGCACCTGGGCGCTGATGTGGCTGTTCGCCCTGGCGGCGGTGGCCCGCGGCGCCGCCCGGCCGGGCGCGGGCCCGGGGCGGGCGGCTGCCGGGCCGGGGCGGGTGCGGGCGCTGGGGGCGTGGGCGTTGCTCGCCGGTGGCGGGCTGCTCGCGCTGGGCGTGGCCGTCTCCACGGTGCTGGCCAACCTCGACGCGGCGAGCTGGACCGACGCGCGCCTGCCCGCCTGGGCGCCCCTGGCCGTCGCCGTGGTGCCGCTCGCCGCGATGGCGGCCGCCGCCTGGCTCGGCCGGGGCGGCGCGGAGCGGGCGCCCGAGGGGGAGCCGCCGTCGCTGGAGCTGCGCCCCGGCCAGCGCGCGGTGTGGGTGAGCCGGGTGGGCAACCCGTGGCTGCTCGCCGCCACCTGCGCCGCCGCCGCGGCGCTCGCCGTGGCGGGGGTGCTGCATCTGACCGGCATCGCCTCCGGCGCACCGCTCGACGCGCTGGTGCCCGTGCTGACCGTGGTGCTGATCGCCGGCCTGTTCACCTCGTCGGCGCGCGTGCGGGTGACGGCGGACGGGGTGGCGATCGGGTTCGGCCCGCTGGGTTGGCCGGTGCGCCGCATCTCCCTCGCCAAGATCGACAGCGCCTGGCCGGAGCAGCGCTACCCGAGCCAGGTCGGCGGCTGGGGCGTGCGCGGGCTGCCCGGCGGCGCGACCATCATGCTGCGCGGCGGCGACTGCCTCGTCATCCGCTACCGGACCGGCGGCGAGCTGGCCGTCAGCGTCGTCGACGCCGGCCGCGGCGCCGCTCTGATCAACGCGCTCGTCGCCGAAAGGAGCGTCGCGTGAAGCCGCTGCCCGTCTTCCTCGCCGTCGCGTTCGTCCTGTCCTGGGTGGTCGCGCTGCCCCTGTGGCTGGCCGGCGGGCTGGCCTCGCCGCTGGCCCGGCCGCTGGCGCTGCTGATGATGTTCACGCCCGCGATCGGCGTGCTGGCGGCCTGGCTGGTCAGCCGGACGCCGCCGCGCCAGTGGGCCCGCGAGACCGGGCTCACCCTGGGCGAGCGCAAGGGACGCACGGGCCTGCTCGTGCTGGCCGCCTGGCTGGGCGTGCCGCTGCTGGTGCTCGCCGCGGTCGCGATCAGCGCCGGTCTCGGGCTGATCACGCTGGACCTCGACGAGATGAGCCTGTTCCGCGAGCAGTTGCGGGCCACCGGCGTGCCGGTCCCCGAGAACCTGGCGCCCGTCGCCGTCACCCAGGTCGTGGTCGCCGCGCTGGCCGGGCCGCTGCTCAACGTGCTGCCCTCGCTGGGCGAGGAGTGGGGATGGCGCGGCTACCTGGCGCCGCTGCTGGCGGAGCGGCGCGGCGTGCTGTCCGGGCTGGCGCTGTCGGGCGTCGTCTGGGGGCTGTGGCACGCGCCGCTGACGCTGCTCGGCTACAACTACCCGATGCTCGGCTCGTGGGCCGCCGTCTACTTCGTCGGCTTCTGCGTGCTGGCCGGGGTGCTGCTCGGGTGGCTGCGGCTGCGCTCGGGCAGCGTGTGGCCCGCCGTCGTGGCGCACGGCTCGCTCAACGCGGTCGGCCCCGCGGTCTTCCTGCTCGGCGACGTCGCGTCGCCGCCCGACCTGGTGCTCGCCGGGCCGTCCGGTCTCGTCGGCTGGGTCCTGCTCGCGGCCTGCGCGGCCGTGCTGCTGAAGAAGCTCCCGGTACGGAGCACGCCGGCGGTGTGATCAGCCGAGCGCGGCGCACACCACGAGCGTGACCGCCGTGGCCGTCTCGACCAGGGCGCCGAGCACGTCCCCGGTGACCCCGCCGAGCCGCCGCCGGGCGTGCCGCAGCAGCGCCAGCGCCGCTCCCAGCCCGGCCAGCGCCCCCGCCACGAGCGCGACCGGCCCGGGGACACCCGTCTCACCGGCCCGCCCGGTCCCGAGGGCCGCGCAGCCTGCCAGGGCGGCCCCGGTGACGAGCCAGGCGGTGCGCGCGCGTACCGTGCCCGCGACCAGGACGCCGAGGCCGTCGGGGCGGGCGGCGGGGACGCCCGCCCGGCAGGCCCAGGTGAGCGCCAGCCGGCCGGTCACGCAGGCGGTCACCAGCGCGGGGGCGCCCGCCAGGAACAGCGCCGGACCGCCGCCCGCCGTCCCGGCCCCGGCGGCGGAGAGCGCGGCCGCCTGGATCAGCAGCGTGAACACCAGCGTCACCACGCCGAACGGCCCGATGTCCGACTTTTTCATGATGTCGAGTGCCTGAGACGCCGGCCTGCCGCTGCCGAGCCCGTCGGCCAGGTCCGCCAGCCCGTCCAGGTGCAGGCCGCGCGTCAGGACCGCCAGCAGGCCGAGAGCCAGGGCCGCGCCCATCAGCGGCGGGCCCGGCAGCAGCAGCGCGAGCGACGCCACGACGCCCAGCGCCAGCCCCACCAGCGGGGCCAGCGCCATCGCCCGCCCCGCCACCTCTCGGTCGACCCGCTCCACCCGCACGGGGAACACGCTCAGCGTCCCGACGGCGAACCGCAGCCCGTCCATCAGAGCAGCCCGCGCATCAGAACAGCTCGTCCAGCAGCCGGTAGTAGCGCAGCCTGTCGTCGTCCACCTCGGCCGCCCCGTACGCGCGCAGGAACTCCCCGGCGGCGGGCCCGTCGAGCTCGCGCAGCGCGAGCGCCAGGTCCACGTGCCGGTCGGCCACCCCGAGCGCGCCCACGTCGATCAGGACCGCTTCGCCCGACGGCGAGGCCAGCACGTTGGCCGGGGTGTAGTCGCCGTGCGTGACCACCAGGTCCTCGCGCGCGGGCCGTTCGGCCACCAGCCGGTCGTAGACCTGCGCGGGGGTGAGCCCGGCGGTGTCGTCGTCGAAGTCGCCGTCGTCGACCAGCCCGTCGCGCACCCGCTCGGCCGCCCGCGCCAGCTTGACGTCGAGCCGCTCGTCGAACGGGCACTCCGCGACCGGCACGTCGTGCAGCGCGCGCAGCGCCGCGCCCATGACGGCCCCGGCGTCCGCGGACGGCCTGCGCTCCAGGCTGAGCCACCCGGCGTCGGCCAGCACGAGCGCGTCGCCCTCGAAGGCCACCACGTCCGGCACGCTCATCCACCGCTTGAGCCACAGCAGCCGCTCGTGCTCGGCCCGCGCCCCCGGGCCCTGCTTGACGTAGAAGGCGCCGGTGGGGCCGGTGACGCGCAGCGTCTCGCCGCTGAGGCCCTCGTGGTCGTCGGACCAGATCGCGTCCTCGCCGAAGAGATCGAACATCCGCCCAGGGAGCTGCATAACCGACGATCCTATGGGGCCGACTAGGGTGGCCGGATGCACGTGCTTGAACTCGAAGGCGTAGGCGTCCGGGTCGTCGGCAAGACGTTGCTGGACGGGATCGACTGGCAGGTGGCCTACGGCGACCACTGGGTGATCCTGGGTCCCAACGGCGCCGGGAAGACGACGCTGCTCTCGCTGGCCGCGGCCGTGCGGCATCCGACGACGGGCGCGGTGAACGTCCTGGGCCACCGGCTCGGCCGCGTCGACCTGCGGGAGCTGCGCCGCCACATCGGCCTGGTCGCGGCCAGCCAGCGGCTGATCGACGAGGACCTGATGGAGGAGGAGGGGGCGACCGCCCACACCGTGGTACTCACCGGCCACACCGGCACGAGCGCCCCGATCTGGGACAAGTACGGCGACGCGGAGCGGGAGCGGGCGCTGCGCCTGCTGGCCGACCTCGGCTGCAAGGACCTGGCCGAGCGGCCCTTCCGGGTGTGCTCCCAGGGCGAGCGGGCCCGGGTCAGGGTGGCCAGGGCGCTCATGGGGGACCCGGCGGTGCTGCTGCTGGACGAGCCGTTCGCCGGTCTCGACCTGCCCGCCCGCGAGGACCTGATCAGCGCCGTGGAGAACCTGGCCGGGACCCGGCCGGTGCTCACCACCGTCACCGTGACCCACCACCTGGAGGAGGTCCCGGCGACGACCACGCACGCGCTGCTCATGCGCGACGCCCGCGTGCTGGCTGCCGGGCCGGTCGACGACGTCCTCACCCCGGCCAACCTGTCCGACTGCTTCGGCCTGCCGCTGCACGTCGACCGCCTCGACGGCCGCTGGTACGCCCGTTCGGTCCGGCCCTGAGGCTCACAGCGGCAGCGGGCGCCCCGCCACGACCAGGGCGACGTCCTCCGACTCGGCGGCCAGGCGCTCGTTCAGCCGGCCCAGCGCGTCCCTGAAGGCGCGCACGCCGGCCGTCGCGGGCACCACGCCCATGCCGGTCTCGTCCGACACGGCCACGACCCGGCGCGGCGCGTGCCGCCAGGCGCGCACCAGCTCGTCGCAGCGCCGCTCCACCGGCGCGCGGTCGCCCTCCCAGGCCGCGTGCTCGTCGAACACCGCCGCCAGCCAGGTGCCGAGCCCGTCGATCAGCAGCGGCCCCGTGGCGGCCTCGATCGCGCCCGTCAGGTCCGTCGTCTCGGCCGTCGCCCAGTGCGCGGGCCTGCGCACCCGGTGGGCGCGCACCCGCGCCGCCCACTCGCCGTCGCCCTCCCCGCCGGGCCCGGTGGCGACATAGGTCACGTACGGCTCGGCGGCCAGGCGCAGCTCGGCCTCGGCCGACTTGCCCGAACGCGACCCGCCCAGCAGCAGCGTCCGCCGGGGCGCGGGGGCGGGCGGCGACGGCGGCACGCGCGTGTCCAGGACGGCGCCGTCGGGCACCGCGCGGGCGCCCCACAGGCGCAGCCGCCTGGCCAGCTCGTCCTCGGACCGGACGCGGTGGTCCAGGCCGACGGCGACGACGTGGGTGCCCTCGTCCACCAGCCCGGCCCGGCGCATCTCCCCCAGCCGCTCAGGGCGCTCCAGGAGGTCGATCAGCACCGCGTCGTAGCGTCCGGGGCCGTCGGCGGGCGGCGGCGCCCCCGCGGGCGCGTACAGGAGGGCTGAGCCGTCCGGAGCGGTGAGCCCGAGGCCGCCCGCGTGCGCGCGGTAGCCGGGCGGCGCGTCCGTCCACGGGTACGCCGCCCTCCCGTCGACCACGAGCCCGAACGGCGCCCGGCCCGACGGGCGGGTCAGGCACGACGCGCAGGGGCAGCCCGGTTCGGGCCAGCCCGCGTCGCCGGCGGTCCCGGTGAGAAGCAGCTCCACCGGGCCGAGCGTACAAACCCCCGTGAGCCGGCCGTCACACGCCCCGCACGAGTGGCGCCGGTGGGACGGGGGAGGACAGGAGGACGGCCGTGCCGGGCGCGGCGGCGAGCCGGAGTAGGGTTCCAGTGCCGTCGAGAGGCTGCGCCGGCGAACCCGCGGAAAAAGGAGCGTATGGCATGACATGGCGGTGGCGTTATGAGAACGCGCAGGGCGGTGAGGTGACGGATCGCCCTTTGCCGCGAGAGGTTTTCCCGAGCCAGGCCGACGCGGAGTCCTGGCTCGGGGAGAACTGGCGTGAACTCCTCGAATCCGGCGTCGAGCAGGTAGCCCTGCTCGACG